>CAVXEZ010000015.1:0-166047 GCA_963760975.1 uncultured Chloroflexia bacterium
AGTGGTGAAAGGGATGGGCACGAGGTAAAGTAGCGGGATGAACAGATGCCCGCATTGCCACGCCACCGACCGCCAGGTCAAAAATGGGACAAATCCCTCCGGCTCGCAACGCTGGAGGTGCCAGTATTGTGGACGCAAATATACGCCCGAACCCAAAGAACAGGGCTATCCCAATGCTTTGCGTCAGCAAGCAGTACGCCTGTATGTCGATGGGATGAACTATCGTCGTATTGGGCGGCAGTTAGGCGTCGACCACAAGACCGTGATGCTCTGGGTCAAAGCCCACAGCGACCAACTGCCCGATGCGCCTGTCCCTCACGACATCAACAACGCAGAATTGGATGAACTATTCACCTTTGTCGGCAAGAAAAAAACGTCGTTTACGTGATGACGCTGGTCGACCGGCGTAGCAGTTGCATTCTCGGCTGGGTCGTCGATGGAGAACGTAGCCAGCAGACACTTCAGGCGCTGGTGGATCACGCGCCGCAAGCCGCCTTCTACTTCAGTGATTTGTATCCTGGCTATCGCTCATTGGTCTACGCACCGGGACGCTATACCCCAATGCCAGACAAAAGTGAAACCTATCGGGTCGAAGGGGATAATGCCGAGCTGCGCCACTATCTGGCACGCTTGGCTCGCCGCTCACGCTGCTTCTCGCGCTGCATCGACGCTTTGCGGCGCGCGATCAAGTTATTTGTCTTCGCCTGGAACCGTCGCCAATTGTATCATCAGCGCTTCCCGACCTATCCCGCTCATGTCATGGAGTTTGTGTGCCCTTGATCTTCACCACTCCTCAGAGTGGAGCAGCCTTGCGCTGTCCCCCTGCTGCTGCTAAAATAAAATGTGTACGCCCCCATAGCTCAGCGGATAGAGTGTTGCCCTCCGGAGGCAAAGGCGCAGGTTCGATTCCTGTTGGGGGCATATTTGTACCTCCCGTTTCCTCCCTCGTTCAGTTGTCCTCTGAGTACGAGGAATTGTTCTGCCCATGCCTTAAGCCGAAAATCTACGATTTGCTCTTTGTCTAGGTCGTAGATAATCTCCTCGAACAGGCTGTGAGCCAGCCCATTTCGAGCGTCGTCATCACTGTTCTGCCATAAGTCCGCGATCTTGCTCACCGCATCAATACACATCACCAGTTGCTGATTTAAGGTCTCGTTCGCCGTCGAATAATTCTCGCACCGTGTAAAAATCCATCCTCAGGAGGAGATTCTGCCCTGCTAAAGTAGGTTCTCGAAACAAATCCACGAACGCAGTAAACTCGTAGGCATGAGCCGACGAGTGGATTTTACGCTAACAGACGAGCAGCTTGCCGAGATGGAGCAAGCGATCAACTATTCACCGCATCCCGAAGTGCGGCAGCGAGCTATCGCGCTTCGTTTGCTGCACAAGGGATATAAACCGGAGCAGGTCGCCGAGTTGGTGGCGATTCGTGCCAACACTATCTGGACGTGGCACCGGCGCTGGCGAGAAAATGGGATCGGCGGGTTACAAGATCAACCTCGAAGCGGGCGTCCGCGGAAAGCGACAGCAGAGTACTGCCGCGTACTGGAGGAGACGCTCAACAGCGACCCTGCCAGCTACGGCTACAGTTTTACCGTGTGGACGATGGATCGGTTACGGACACATTTGGAGCAAAAGACAGGCATTCGTCTCAGCCAGACCCGGTTTGCCATGGTGCTGGAACGGGAAGGTTACGTCTACCGACGACCGAAACGCGATTTGAGCGCCAAACAAAACCAAACCGCCAAGCAACAAGCTGCCGAGTTACTCGAGGAGCTAAAAAGGGGGCAGAATGTGGTAATTTCGAGCTTCTCTTTGTGGACGAAACAACCCTGAGCCTGAATTATCCCATCTGCAACTGCTGGATGAAGCGCGGACAACAGAAAACCATCCCTGCATTCAGCGGCAAGCGCGAATATCTACACGTCATTGGCGCGTACAACTGGCGCACCGACAACGTGACCAGTCTTCAGGTTGAGCGGAAAAACACCGAGGGATTCGTTGCTTTTCTCGAGGAAGTGTTGGTCAAGACCTATTCGAACCATTCAGTCATCTTAGTGCTGGATAATGCGTCTTATCACTACAGTGCCGCAGTACGGGCGATGCTGAGTTTGTTTGCTCACCGAGTACGGGTTGTCTGGTTGCCTCAGTATTGCCCAGAACTCAACGCGATTGAACGATTTTGGCGTCATCTGAAGCAAACGGCCTGGGCAAACAAGCTATTCACAACCATCGCTGCTTTACGTCAGAATGTGAATCGTGTCTTGGCCCAACAAAATGAACCGTCCTTCTCAGAACGGTTCACTTTCCACAAGAACTTTCAGTAACCTACTTTGTTGTCCTCTGAGTACGAGGAATTGTTCTGCCCATGCCTTAAGCCGAAAATCTACGATTTGCTCTTTGTCTAGGGCGTAGATAATCTCCTCAAACAGGCTGTGAGCCAGCCCATTTCGAGCGTCGTCATCACTGTTCTGCCACAAGTCCGCGATCTTGCTCACCGCATCAATACACATCACCAGTTGCTGATTTAAGGTCTCGTTCGCCATCGAATAATTCTCGTACCGTGTAAAAATCCATCCTCAGGAGGAGATTTTGCCCTGCTAAGCGACCTCATGATAGTAATCGTTAATCAGCCCGCCCAGCACCCCATGTCGATAAATCGCGCCTCTATTGGTCGCTTTGAATGAACCCTCAGGACACTCTTGCCCCAGCCCTTGATGGGGTCGTCTGGCGTTGTAGTAATCGACATATTCTCGCAGGACGGAATTCAAATGCCGTTCATTCACGATGATGAGATGGTCGAGACACTCCTGACGGACGGTCCGAACCCAGCGTCCTGCATAAGCATTGGCATTTGGCGCACGAATTGGCGTATGAATCACCTTGATGTTCTGCGCGACAAAAACCTGGTCAAAGACTGTGGTGAACTTGGCGTCTCGATCATGGAGTAAGTAGCGAAAGGCAGGTAAGCTGTCTTCAATCGTCCCGCATAGTTGGCGCGCTTGCTGCGTGACCCAAGCGGATGTCGGATGCTCAGTACACCCGGCGAAGTGGACACGGCGCGTGCCCAATTCGATGAAGAAGAGCACGTAGACTGGTTTCAGCCTCAGCGTTTCAACCGTGAAAAAATCACAGGCCAACATTTGGCGCTGGTAATGGCGCAAGAACGTGCGCCAAGTGCTTTTCGGTCGCCGCTTCGGTGCGGGGAGCAGGTGGTGACGTTTGAGGAGATTACGGATGGTCGAGCGGTCGATAAAATAGCCAAGTTTGACCAATTCGCCTTCAATACGGTCATAGCCCCAGCGCGGGTTCTCACGAGCCAACTGAAGCACAAGGGTTTCGAGTTCAGGAGCGATCCTCGGACGACCTGCTGCAGCTTTTCGTTGGAATGTCCCTTTGCGCCGAACCAATTCACGATGCCAACGAAGGACAGTATCTGGTCTGAAGATCAACACAGGTTGGACCTGAGCGTGGAAGTCGCTCGTTGTCCGCCTTAGTTTGGCAACAAGCACAGCCAGCAAAGTCTTTTCCAAGTGGGAGAAACGCTTCGGCTGGCGTGCTTTCCGTTGTAGCACACGAAGTTGCTGGCGCAGCAGCAGAATCTGAATGTCTTTTTGAGCGTCGGTTAGCCGACGTACCGTGAACAGGTCGACCAGGCAAGAAAACACATGACAGAGCGCAAACCAGACCATAGGACACCTCTTCGTTGACGAAGTATCCACTGTAAGTCAGATTCCCTTTCCCATGTTTTAGGTGATGGAGTTCTTACACGGTACGGGATATCACCAGCTTTTGGAACATCGCGTCGATCGCCTCAGGCAATAAAAGTATGCAACTGATGCGCGCATAATTTGCACGCTTAATCGCATATTTTGACTGTGCAAACTGAATGAAAGATTTTGACAGAATCTGGAGGCGTATGCTTAAATACGATAAACCGCATACGATTGCAGTGATTTTTTGAGATATTTATTCAATGCGAAAAAACAATCAACGAACGGTTACCATGCGCGACGTGGCGAAACTCGCAGGCGTTTCGCAAAGCACGGTTTCGCGCGTCCTCAGCCAGAGTCCGTCGACCATCCCGATCAGCGAACAGACATTCAAGCGCGTCTACGAGGCAATTAACGCCTTAGGGTACCACCCCAACATGACGGCGCGCAGCCTGCGCACGCAGCGCACGCACATGATCGCCGTCATGATCGCCGACATCTCGAACCCTTTTTATCACTCGATTACGCGTACCATTCAGGACGTTGCCCGGCAACACAGCTACGATGTCATCATCGCCAACACCGATCACATGTATGAATACGAACGGCGTTTTTGCGACGCGATGATGCGCCGTCCAGTGGATGGCATCATCATGATGCCGTATCATCTGACCGACGACGACATCAACCAACTGCTTGAGTATACTGGCGCAGATATTGTGGTGCTTGGCGAGCACATCCACCATCCCGGGGTTGACGTTGTCCATGCCGACGACGAGCTTGCCGCTTACGAGGCAGTGAGCTGGTTGATCAAAGAGAAACATCACCGGCGCATCGGATTCATTCACGTGCCGGATACCAAGCCAGGTGAACGTCGCAAACGTGCCTATAACCGCGCCTTGAAAGACGCCGGACTCATCTTCCTGTCAGAATACATCCAGTTTGGCGACTGGAGCGTCGAAAGCGGCGAGCAGGCGCTCCAGAACTTAATGGCGTTGCCTATACCGCCGACTGCGTTGTTCGCCTGCAACGATCACATGGCGATTGGGGCGCTGAACCGCGCGCTCGATATGAACCTGCGCATTCCCGAAGACATCGCCATTGTAGGTTTCGACAACATCCCGGCGACCACGCTGATACGTCCCAAACTGACGACGATTGCCCAGCATCCTGTTGAGATCGGAAACCTGATGGTGCAGGCGCTGTTTGAGCGCATCGAGCAGGTTCACACCAGCACGCAGCGCGTGATGGCGAGCAACATGGAGCTGATTGTGCGCGATTCCACTTGAAAACCAGAGACCTGGCACTGTTGCAGCAGTGCCAGGCTTACCTTGAACGTTACCCCTAATGCGGAAAGGAGCAACAATTCGATTATACAGAAAAACTGAAAGGGAGATCGCCGATATGTACCTAATCTATTAGGAGTTAACCATGTTCAAACGTAGTTCCTTATATTTAGCCCTCGTCACCACCCTTCTGCTGGCGCTCGTCGCCATCCCGACAACCGCACAAGATGCAACTCCCGCACCAACCCCGACGGTGGCTGCACAAACGCAGGGCACGGGCAGCACGCAGCTCACCATTCTGCATGGTCTGACCGGCGGCGACGGCGACGCCTTCGCCAACGTGATCAGCGCCTTCGTCAAAGACAATCCGGATTTCTCGATCAATAACCAGGCGCTGCCCTGGGATCAGATGTATCAGCGTTTGCAGGCGTCCTTCGTCGCAGGCGATCCGCCAGACGTGTTCATTGTCCACGTTTCCAACATTGCACAGTTCGCCAGTCTGGGCATTCTGCGCCCCAGCGATGACCTGCTCGACACCAACGGCGGTCCGCTTCCTGCGGAGGATTTCGCTGGTCTCAACGGTACGCTTTGGGAAGGGCAGCACTACGGCATCCTGTGGGACAATCACGGTTTCGGCACCTGGGTCAATTCGGGTCTGTTCGATAAAGCCGGTCTGGACGCCAGCAATCCGCCGTCCAGCCCTGACGAGTTCATCCAGTGGGCGCAGCAGCTCACGCTTGACAGCAATGGCAAGCACCCGAATGAAGACGGTTTCGATCCCAATGACGTGGTTCAGTGGGGCACGGCGATTGACTGGGTACGCGTCCAGTTCGAATCGTGGCTGTATCAGTTCGGCGGCAACGTGGTCAGCGAAGATGGCAAGACAGCGACTATCAACAGCGACGCCGGTCATTCGGCGCTTCAGTTCATGGTCGACATGATTCAGAAGTACCACATCGCCCCCGATCCGGCGAAGGTCAACGGCTACAACGCTTTCCAGGCGGGCATCGTCGCCATGATGCCGTCCGGCACGTGGTTCCGTGACGTACTGGTTGACCAGCACCCCGAAATTTCGTGGGTTGCCTGGCCGATGATCCAGGTTGGCCCGACCCCGGCGACCTGGGAAGATGGTCACGTCCTGTTCATCTCCCCGACGCTCGAAGGCGACAAGCTCAAGGCTGCCGAGGACTTCGTGGTGTGGATGTCGAATCACAACGCTCTGTGGGCGCCATCCGGTCACGTGCCTGCGCGTATTTCCGCTCAGGAAGTGCTCGATCCAAAGACCTACAGCTCGAACGTGATCTTCGGCAAGGGCTTCCAGACCAGCGGCGTGTTTGAGCCGGCGCTCCCCAACGTCATCGAAATTCAAAATGCTTATGACCCTGAGCTTTCTGCAGCGCTCAACGGTCAAAAGACGGTCGATCAGGCGTTGACCGATGCCAACTCCCGCATTCAGCAGATTCTTGATCGCGGCGGCATGTAATCAGAATTCGTTCTTCGGGGCGGCGGAATCCGCCGCCCCCTCACCGGGGAATCTGCCATGTCTATCATCGCCAGCCCAAAAAGCGCGCAATCCCGTGCGAAACGTCGTAAATGGTCGACTCTGCGCCGCCAGGAAGCGGTTGCCGGGTACTTATTTCTTGTCCCTTTCTTTGCCCTCTTCATCATTTTTGTGGCGCGCGCCATCGGTTACAGCGTCTACATGAGCTTCTTCAATTGGGTCGTCCTGGCGAAGACCCACCCGCTCATTGGGCTGCAAAATTACCAGGAAGTGCTTGGCGACAGCTTGTGGTGGCAGGCGTTGAAGAATACGTTGATCTTCGCCGTGTTCACCGTCGCCGGGTCAACCGTCCTGGCGCTCGGCTCGGCGCTGGCGCTGATCCAGCGCGTACACGGTCGGACGTTCTTCCGCGCGCTGTTTTATGCGCCCAGCATCCTCTCCGTGAGCGTGGTCGCCATCGTCTGGGGCTGGCTGATGGATACCGACTTTGGTGTGATCAACTACGGACTGAAGATGATCGGCTTGCCGAAGATTAGCTGGCTCGGCGATGCCAACGTCGTGTTGTTCTCGCTCAGTCTGGTCACAATTTGGTGGACGTTCGGCTTTCCGATGCTGATCTTCATGGCAGGGCTGCAGAACATCCCGGAGACTCTTTACGAGGCGGCGCGGATCGACGGCGCAAACAGTCGGCAGGTTTTCCGCTTCATCACGCTGCCGATGCTGCGCCCTACAATCTTGTTCGTCACTGTGACCGGATTTATTTCGCACATTCAGGTCTTCGGGCAGCCGTATATCATGACCAACGGCGGACCAGGAACCGCTTCTTATACCGTGATTATCTACTTGTATCAGGCAGCATGGCGCTACTTCCGCATGGGCTTCGGCTCCGCTGTTGCCGTGTGCATCGCCGTCGTGATGATCGCCTTCACCTTGATTCAGTTCCGATTTTTAGGGAGAGAGGCTGATGTCTAGACTGCGTCTATCGACACATTTACCAACCTATTTCTTTTTAATCGTCGCGACGTTCTTCATCGGCTTTCCTCTTTTTGTGCTGCTCGCGCAGTCTTTCATGAACTCGCAGGAAATCGCGCGTATTCCACCCGTGATCATCCCGCAGTCACTCACGTCACTCAATTATCAGCACCTGTTCATCCACGACGACCTGATGCTGCCGCGCTGGCTGTTCAACAGCTTCTACGTGTCGGTCATCGGCACCGCGTTAGTGCTGGCGGTCGCCGCTCCGGCGGCGTATTCTTTCGCGCGGCTGCACTATCCGGGGCGCAACGTGCTCTTCTTCGTGCTGCTGGTGACCATCATGATCCCCAATCAGACCACGCTGATCCCGAACTTCCTGCTCATGCGCGACTTCAAGTTCCTCAACACCTATAACGCGCTGATCTTTCCCGGCGTCGCCAACGTCTTTGCCGTCTTTTTGTTACGCCAGTTCTTCCAGAGTATCCCGACGGAACTTGAGGAAGCCGCACGTCTGGACGGAGCCAGCTACTTTGGCATCTTCCGACGGATCATCATCCCGCTTTCGACCTCGGCGTTCGTTGCCCTGGGGATTTTCGTCTTTTTGGCATACTGGAATGATTTTGTCTGGCCCCTGATCGTGACAACCAGTACCGACATGCGCACGCTCCCGGTCGGATTGACCGTGCTCAACGGCAACTACGGCGTGCTGGATCGAGGGTTGAACTTCGCCGGAGCGATCTTTGCCAGCGCCCCAGTGCTCGTCGTGTACGTCATCTTTCAACGCTGGATTATCAAGGGGATTACTTTTACGGGCATGGGCGGACGCTAAGTCGCCATCCGAACCCCAACACAGGAGAAAAGTATGCGTTCGCAACGCTCATTGGCAGGGCGGTGGCAGTTTCAACTCGACCCTGAAGGTACGCTGCGCCCTGATCGCCTTCAGCCTGATCGGCAGATCAGCGTGCCGCTTCCCTGGCAAGCGGCATTCCCGGAGCTTCAGCGCTATAGCGGCTACGCCTGGTATCAGCGGACCTTTGCCGTTGGTGAGGCAGAATTGGCAGGCGAGTTGCTGCTGCATTTCGGTGCTGTCGATTACGCCTGTCAGGTCTACGTCAACGGGGAATTAGCAGGTGAGCATGAAGGTGGATACACGCCGTTTGCCCTGGCGATCCGCTCTTACGTTCACAGCGGCGAAAATACGCTCACCGTGCGTGTATACGATGCGGTGCAATCCGCAGTCGTCATCCCGCGCTGGCGCGATCAGCCCGCACCTTCTGCACTGCCGGTCGCGCCGGAAGACATGCCGCACGGCAAACAGACCTGGTATATCGACACCAGCGGAATCTGGCAGGATGTGACGCTGACGGCGATCCCCTCGGCGCACATCGAGCACGTGCGGGCGACGACCGACATTTATACGGGCGAAGCACGCTTCCGAATCGGGCTGTCTGGCGTATTGGACGGCAGCACAGTTTCGGTGACCGTCGAAGAAAACCAAAGTGCCGTGACGGTGCGGGGGAGACAGCAAGCGTGCAATCTCAGTGTACGCGTGCCCGATGTCCGCCTGTGGGCACCCAACTCGCCAAACCTGTACACCGCTGTCGTCAGGATCGACAGCGAAGATGAAGTCCGCGTGCGCTTTGGTTTCCGCGAGATCAGCACGCGGGAGGGCAGGCTGCTGCTCAACGGTGCGCCGCTGATGCTGCTCGCCGCGCTCGATCAGGATTTCTACCCGGAGACAATCTACACCATCCCCTCCGAGCAATATCTGCGCGACGAGTTCGGCAAAGCCAAAGCGCTCGGCTTCAACTGCCTGCGCTGCCATATCAAGCCGCCCGATCCGCTTTACCTCGACCTCGCCGACGAAATGGGACTGCTGGTCTGGGCGGAAGTGCCTTCGTGGCGCACGTTTCAGCCCAAGACGCAAATTCACCCACCGAAGCTGGACGATGCGCTGACGGAGCGTGTGCAGCGCACGCTCGAAGCGCTGGTCGAGCGCGATTACAACCACCCTTCGCTGATCATCTGGACGATTGTCAACGAGGATTGGGGAACAATCCTGCCGCTGAGCGAAGCTGACCGCCACTGGGCAGCGAAGATGGTCGATTGGTGCAAGCAGCTTGACCCGACCCGACTAGCGGTCGATAACTCCCCCTGCCCTGCCCCCTGGGGATTGAGCACACACGTCAAGACCGACATCAACGACTTCCACCTTTACACCAACATCCCGGAGCGCGCGCAGGCGTTCGCGGAATTCATCGCGCAGTTCAGCCTGCGTCCGCGCTGGATGTTCTCGCTGCAAGGCGATGCGCTGCCCACTGGCGACGAGCCGCTGATCCTGTCCGAATTTGGTAACTGGGGGCTGCCCACGCTCAGCGAATTGGCTCCGGACGGAAAAGAACCCGCTTGGTTCAGCCTTGGTCCTTGGTGGGCGTCTTGGGAAGGCGAGCCAGGTTTTCCGCAGGGCGTCCGCGGACGTTTTGCGCAGTATGGGCTGGATCAGATTTGGGGCGATTACGACCGCTTCGCCGAGGCGACCCAGTGGCATCAGTTTGCGGCGCTCAAGTTCGAGATCGAGACGATGCGCTGCTCGCCTACGCTCGCGGGCTACGTCGTCACCGAATTAGCGGATGCGTACTGGGAAAGCAACGGTCTGCTGGATTTCCACCGTAACCCGAAAGCCTACTTCGAGGAATTCCGCCACCTGAACAGCGCCGACGTGATCGTCGCCCAGCTCCCGCGCTACGTCTACTGGGACGACGAAAACGTCTCGGCTACGCTGCACGTCTCGCACTACAGCGCCGACAATTGGGATGGCGCGCAGCTTCATGCCGCCTTGGGCGCGGACGAGACGATGCTGCCAGTCCCGGCGCTCGCGCGCGGCGAAGCGCGTCTGGTTGGAGAGTTCATCGGACACCCCATCCATACCGCCCAAAGCGAACAACAGGTGCTGGAAGCCGAAGCCGTTGATGGCAGCGGGCGCGTGCTGGCGCACAGCCATACGCAGATTCTGGTGCTGCCGTCGGAGTTTAGAAGCGCCGCGTACTCCAAGCCGGTGTACTTCGTGGACAGCGCCGCCGTCGAGATGACGTCGCCGCTGGCGGATGACCTGAACCGGCTCGGCTACGCGGTCTATCCACAGGCTGACGCGCGCCTGTGCATCGCCGACACGGTGGATGCGGACCTGCTGGATTGGGTCGCGCAGGGAGGCGATTTGCTCTACCTGAACAGCGCCGGGCGCAACCCATTCTTCTGGCAGCAGGGACGAGGCGGCGCCTATGACGGCGACTGGGTGACCAGCTTTAGCTGGCTGCGCCCCGGCGTGTATCGGCGGCTCCCGGTGAGCAGCCCGCTCACGCTGCCGTTCGCCGGCATAATGCCAGAAAGCGTCCTGCTCGATCTGCCAGTGACCAATCCCGCTTATCACGGCGATTTCCTGGCTGGTCAGATCACAGGCTGGATCGGGCATCCGGCGATTCACACAGTGCAGTTTCGCTACGGGCGCGGTCGGGTGATATTGACAACCTACCGTCTCAGCGATGGGCTTGGGTATCACCCGGCAGCGGTGGCGATGCTGCACGACCTGGTCGATCATCTCGTATCGGACGCCTGCCAGCCAGCGCTGACGCTGGAGCCATAGGTTATAGGAATGGAGGCAGCCATGCGTATTTTCGTCCTCGCTTGCATCGTGAGCTTGTTGGTGCTGGCGAAGCCGAGCACGGCGGGCGCGATTTCGTGCGCCTTTCGCAATCCACTGCTTATGCAGGGGCAAGACCCCTCCGTCGTTTACAAAGATGGCGCTTACTATCTGGTTCAGTCCACCGGCGGACGCCTGACCGTCGCTAAGTCGAGCACGATCACAGGCTTGGGGCGAGCAGAACCCGTCCCCGTTTTCGCGCCGCCGACCGGTCAGCCTTACAGCTACGACATGTGGGCGCCGGAAATCGCCTACCTGCGGGGCGACTGGTATATCTACTTCGCGGCGACCAGCGCGCCAGGAGACAACGCCACCCACCGGATGTACGTCCTGAAAGCGGACAGCCAGGACCCACAGGGCAGCTGGACGATGATGGGCAGAATCTATGATCCATCAGCCGACAAATGGGCGATTGACGGATCGGTTTTCGAGTACAACGACCAGTTGTACATGGTCTGGTCGGGATGGGCGGGCGACACGGGCGACTTCCCGCAGAACCTCTACCTGGCGACTATGAGCGATCCGCTGACCCTGAGCAGCCCGCGCCACCTGATCTCCACGCCGGACCAGCCCTGGGAACAGTCGGTCGCGGCGATCAACGAGGGACCCGAAGCCTTCATCCACGACGGCGCGCTGTCGATTGTCTACTCCGCTGATGCTAGCTGGTCGGCAGCGTACAAGCTTGGCGTGCTGCATCTGATCGGCAGCGATCCACTCGATCAGGCGTCATGGACAAAATCTGGTCCGGCGTTCAGTCAGAATGGTGACGTATTCGGACCGGGGCATAACTCGATGCCGGTACTCTCGCCGGACGGCAGCGAAAGCTGGCTGATTTATCACGCCAAGACAAAGGCGACCGACGGTTGGGACGACCGCGCCATTTTCGCGCAGGCGTTTACCTGGAACGCGGACGGCGCGCCGGATTTCGGGCAGCCGACGCCGGAACAGCCGCTCCCCGCGGGCGAACCCTGCGGCGAGGTAACACCTGCTTCCCCGTTCTCCGATTTGATCCACCTGAACGGTGATTTCGTTGATACGGGTGAGAGCCTGATCAATACGCTGGGCAGCTTTTCGGCTGCCACCTGGGTCAAGCTGGATCGTGTCGATCAGCCGATGGCGATCCTAAGCCAGGATGGCGGAATCTCGAGCAATTTCGTCCTTGGCTTTGCCGACGGGGAATTCGCGTTTACAGCTTTCGATCCACTCGGACATAATCCGACCAGCGTCTCGTCATCGATCTCGCCGTCGGTTGGCGTCTGGTATCATCTGGTCGGCGTAAACGATCTGGTCAAGCAGCAGATAGCGCTGTACGTCAATGGTGTGCTTCAGGGGACAGCGCCGCTGACGACCGGCTGGGAGTCGCGCGGTCACACGATCCTGGGCGCAGCGCGGCGCGCGATCAAGCGGGTCGATCCATTCTATGGCACCCTGCACGGCGTGCGCTTCTACGACGGTGCGCTCGATGAGGCTGAAATCAGCCAAACTGTGATACATCATCAGTGATGTACGGGCGAGCGACCTTGAACCCGGTGATAAGCGACTGACATCGTGACAGGTAAGCGAGCAGAGGAAGAGAAGGTGTCTGAGGCAAAAGCTATGGACAGCCGTTCTCACAATTAAGTCTGTGCTACAAGCTCAAACGAAGCTTTTCCTCCGCAGAGCAGAACATAGTAGTAGAGGTCGAGTTTCAGTAAAAACCTTACAGCGCCAACTGCTTGGAGCGATACTGAATCGCTTCGGCGGCGTGCTGCACCTCGATGCGGTCGCTGTCGGCAAGGTCAGCTATCGTCCGGCTCAGCTTAAGAACACGGTGATAGGAGCGAGCGCTCAACTGCATCCGCCGCACCGACAGCTCGACCAGCTGCCGCGCTTCCGGCGACAGCACGCAGAAGCGGTCGATCTCCCCGACGGTCATGTCGCTGTTGGCGAACAGCCCCGGATAGTCCTTGAAGCGTTCGACTTGACGTGTGCGCGCCTGCTCCACCCGTGCGCGAACCGCCGCCGAGCTTTCGGCGCGCTCGCTGCTCATCAGCTTATCGTATTCGACGCGCGGCACGTCGACGTGCATGTCGATGCGGTCGAGCAGCGGACCCGACAGCTTGCTCTGGTAGCGCGAAATCATCGACGGCGTGCAGGTGCAGGCTTTGACCGGATCGCCAAAATAACCACACGGACACGGATTCATCGCCAGCACGAGAAGAAAGTTTGCCGGAAAGGTCAGCGAGCCTTTGGCGCGGCTGATGGTCACGCGCTTGTCTTCAATTGGCTGGCGCAGTACTTCCAGTGTATGCGTTGATAGCTCCGTCGCCTCGTCCAAAAAGAGCACGCCACGATGTGCCAGAGTGAACTTCGCCGGGGCGGGGTATCGTGCCGCCGCCGATCAACCCCGCCTGGCTGATCGTGTGATGCGGCGCGCGAAACGGGCGCACGGTCATCAGCGGGTGTTCGCTTTCAAGCAGATCAGCGACCGAATAGATCCGTGTCACCTCGAAGGCTTCTTCGTAGGTCAAGCCGGGTAGGATACCGGGAAGCGCCCGCGCCAGCAGCGTCTTGCCCGTTCCGGGTGGTCCAACCAGCCGGACGTTGTGGTTACCGCCCGCCGCGATTTCCAGTGCCCTCTTTACATGGTGCTGTCCCTTTAACGCGGAAAAATCGGTCATTCCGTCCGGCAGGGTCATTGCCTTATCTGGTGTAATTGGTCTCTGAACAAATGCGGGAATCGGATTTAAGCCGTACAGATGCTCGACAAGCTGCCCCAGCGACCTGACCGGCACGATCTCGATGCCGTCAACCAAGCCCGCCTGCGCCGCATCGTCCTCCGCGATATAAACGGTGCGCAGCCCTTCCTCTCGCGCGGTGTAGACCATCGGCATAATGCCCTTGATGTGCCGCACGCTGCCATCGAGCGACAATTCGCCGATGAACAGCGCGTCATCCAGCGCGCCCAGTGGAATTTGATCGGTCGATGCCAGCACGCCGACCGCGATGGCGAGATCATACGACGGACCGTGCTTCGGCAGGTCTGCCGGGGACAGATTGACGACATAGGCTTTGTTCGGGAACTGCAGCGAACTGTTTCTTGATGGCGGCGCGCACGCGCTCGCGGCTCTCCTTGACGGCGTTATCGGGCAGCCCAACGATGGTGAAATTGGGGATTCCGGCGCGCGGGTTGAAGTCCGTCTGGACTTCGACCACGCACCCATCCAGACCGACGACCGCGCAGGCTTTGACGATTGCCAGCATTCGACTTTCCTACTCACTCAATCGACATGCCGCAGAGTATAACGAGCTACGCTAGAAGATACACCTACAATTTTCATAATGTTGCCAAGCGAGAGATGTGATCATGCAACGAATGGATTCCCGTAGTGTTAATAGCTTCTACTTCTGTGAGGTGTCACACTCGGATTGGCACAACTATCGGGAAGCAGGTCAACGGCACTTGTTATCTACGGTAAAACAAATACGGGAGGATAACCCCTCCCGTATTTGATCATGATATGAGCGATTGCTCGCTGCGGAGTTTGGCTAGAGACCGATCCCGACCATCGAGATGTAGAACAGATAGCGTCCCAGTATTTCGGAGATCAGCACCAGCGTGAATGCCAGAATGGCGAGACTGCTCACGATACGCAGTTTGCTTTCGCTGGCGGCGTTTTGATAGACGAAGACCGCGAACAAGCCTGCGCCGACGAACAACAGGATCAGCCGCAGGGCGAAAACCACGCCATTCTGCTGCGAGATCACGTCGACACTGGCAATCGCCGCCGGGTTGCCCCCGGCTGCGAGCTGCGAAAGGTAGAGCGGGATGACCACGAACTGCAGACCGAGCAGCGCAATCGAGATCAGGGCGATCCAGCGCAGGGATGTCGCCAGCATAGAGTACTGCACGTTCTGGGGATCCATGTTTTTGCGACGGACGTACCAGAAGTTGGCGACAAACGCCGCGCCCAGCGCTAGGCTGCCGAGCAGGAAGGTGGTGATGAAGAAAGCGACCGTAGTCGCAACGGTGTTCCAGGCAGGGATGGTGACAAGCTGATACACCATCGACATAGTGAAGACCAGCACCAACCCAACCGCCGCGACGATCAGAGCGAGGGCGTTACGAACCGTTGCGCTGCTAATCTTGCGCCACTGCATGAACGCGAACGCTGCGCCGAGAATGCCGAAAGTGAGCGACAGAATGATCTCGCGGCTGAGCCACGACGTTGCGAAGTGCGCGATTGCGCGCGGCGCGTTGATAGGGTTGCCAAGGTGCAGGAACGTGACCAGCAGACCGAGGACGACGACCGGTCCAATTGCCAGCAGCGCCCGGTCGCTGAGCTTATCCGCCTCGTCGATTCCATTGCGGCGGGCGGCGAAGAAGTGCACCCCACCGAGGATGACGAAGGCGCCGACCGCCATCTGCATGACGACCGTGAATACAACCAGTGCCCATTCGTTTGGATTCATGACTTAGATCTCCTCAGGGTTGGCGACCGGTCCAGCGCCGACCGGCGCGGCATCTCGATGGGGCGTGATGATCAACGACGGGTCGGTGATGCTGGCGCTGGGCAGCGGCGCGACTTCGTGGACAGTTCCGTACTTCGCTTCCAGTTCCGAGCGCTCGCCAAATTCGAGCGCGCGCGACGGGCAGGCAGCGACGCAAGTCGGCTCGCCGCCTTGGTCGATGGCGTCATAGCAGAAGTTGCATTTGGTCATGATGCCCTGCTCCGAGTCGAACTGGGGAGCATCATAGGGGCATACCCACTGGCAGTAACGGCAACCGATGCACTTGGTGGAATCGATCATGACGATGCCGTCATCGCGCTTGTGCATGGCTTCGGTCGGGCAGACCTCGACACAAGGCGCATTCGCACAGTGATTGCAGGCGACCGAGACGTAGTAGGCGACGACGTTCTGCGTGTAAGTACCGTCGGCGTTAGCCGACCATTCGCCCCCGTTGTACTCGGCGACGCGCCGCCAGGTCACGCCTGTTTGCAGATCCCATTTGTCTTTACAGGCGACTTGGCAGGCTTTGCAGCCGGTACAGAGATCCGAGTTGAAGTGAAATGCATATTGAGTAGTCATCGTTCGCCTTCTTACGCTTTCTCGATCTCGACCAGATTCGTTTGCTGCGGGTTGCCCTTCGCAAGCGGCGATGGATGATACTTGGTGAGAACGTTGACGCAACCGTTCTGATCCACGCCGTTCGCATCAGGGGTGTACCACGCGCCTTCGGGTAGAGAGACGACACCGGGCATAATGCGGCGGGTCACTTTAGCCGGGACTTTTGTGCGACCGCGATCGTTGAAGACGTAGACCTCGTCGCCGTGCTGAATACCGCGAGCTTCGGCGTCGATGGGGTTGATCCAGACTTCCTGCGGTGCGGCTTCAATCATCCAGGGCACGTTACCATAGGTCGAGTGGGTACGTTGTTTGTAGTGATGCCCGATCATCTGCAGCGGGTATTTGGCTCGCAGCGGATCGGCGACACCCTCCCATGACGGGGCGTAAATCGGCAAGCCGCTGATGACATCTCCTTCAGGAAGAGTCCAGGTTTGGCTGAGGTCGTGGAGCGCCGCCGAAAAGATTTCGATCTTGCCGGAGGGCGTCTTGAGTGGGTTCGCTTCCGGATCGGCGCGGAAGGTGTCCAGCGCGACCGACGGCTTACCCGGATTGAGCACCTTGTAGACTCCCATTTGCTGGAAGGCGTCGTAATCCGGGAAGTCCGGGTTGGTCTTGCGTGTCTCATCGACGACGTAATGCAGCCAATCCTCGACGGTACGCCCCTCGGTGTATTGCTGTTCAACGCCGAGGCGCTTGGCGATTTCCGTGCACATGTCGTAGACGTGCATGGTTTCGAACATGGGCGGAATGGCTTGGGTAGTGAAGATGGCGTAGCCCATATCCCCGGCGTCGCCGTTGGTGGTGATGTCGTTCTTCTCAAAGTTGGTCGTATCCGGCAGCAGGATGTCGGCGAACTTGGCGCTGGGTGTCATGTGGTTTTCGATGACGACGATCATCTCGCAGAGCGTGTCGTCGGCGAGGATTTTGCGGGTCGTGTTCGCCTCAGAATGCTGGTTGATCAGCGCGTTGCCGGCGTAGTTCCAAATGAACTTGATCGGCACGTCGAGTTTGTCTTTGCCGACTACACCGTCCGCCGTCGCGGTCATTTCGGTGGCGCGCGTGATCGCGTCCGGCCACGTGAAGACTGAGATCGAGGTGGTGACCGGGTTGGTCAGGGTGGGGAATGCCGCCGTGCTGATTTTGTACGAACCGAGAATCGATGCGCCGGTGCCGCCGCCCTGAAGACCGACGTTGCCGGTCAGGATCGCCAGCATAGCGATCGAACGGCAGTTTTCCTCGCCGTTGGCTTGGCGCTGGAGACCCCAACCCTGCGCGATCATGCACGGTTTCGCCAGGGCGATCTCGCGCGCCAGTTGAATGATTTTCGTTGCGGGAATGCCGGTGATCGGCGCTGCCCATTCCGGTGTCTTGGCGGTGCCATCTTTGCCGGTGCCCAGAATGTAGTCTTTGTAGCTGTCTTGGTCGGTGTAGCCCTCCGGCATGTGCGCCTTGTCGAAGCCGACCGTGTACTTGTCCAAGAATTCTTGGTCGTGCAGGTTCTCGGTGATCATCACGTAAGCCAGGGCGCTCACGAGCGCGGCGTCCGTGCCGGGATGGATCGGAATCCATTCGTCGCCGGAACCAACCGATGTATCCGAGTAACGCGGGTCGATGATGATCAACTTGGTATTGCCTTGAGCCTTGAATTTCTGCAGGCTGTAGGTGATGCCGCCGCCACTCATACGCGTCTGGTAGGGATTGTAGCCAAAGAAGACGATGAGCTTGCTGTTGACGACATCCTCGACGCTGTTGTTGGACATACCCGCGTAGGTGTAGGGCATCGCCTTGGCGATTTGCGCGGCGCTGTACGTGCCATAGTGATTGAGATAACCGCCGTAGCAGTTCATCAAACGAGCAATCGGGCTGGAGCCGGGCGGCCATGACTTGGCGACCGTTCCGCCGAGCGCGCCAGTCGCATAGTTGATGTAGATCGCCTCGTTGCCATATTTATCGACGACGTCCTTGATCTTGTTGGCGATCGTGTCGAAGGCTTCTTCCCACGAGATCTGCTCGAACTGCCCGTCACCGCGCTTACCCGTGCGTTTCATCGGGTACTTGAGGCGGTCAGGGTTGTAGATGCGCTGGCGAACTGAATGCCCGCGCACGCACGACCGTACCTGCTGATCGGTACCGAACACGTCGTTGCCGGTCGTATCGGGATCGACGCGGACGACAACGCCGTCCTTGACGTACAAACGTAGTGGACAGCGGCTGCCGCAGTTGACCATGCAGGCGCTCCAGACGATCTCATCTGGCGTCGGTGGAAGATCACGCGTTGCTGCCGCAAGTTCGAGACCGCTTGCAGCTATCGCCGCGGTTCCACCCAGCGATGCGCTCCACTTTATGAAGCTCCGCCGTGTCAGCACTGTGTTTGTGACTAGATCCTGAATGAACTTAGTGTCACCCATAGACTCTTTCCTCCCTAATTTCCCGCGCTAGATAAAATGGGAGATCAGCTATTTCTGACTCTGGTACTGCACATATAAGCTTAAGCCGGCGCACATCGCGGCACATCACCCAAGCGAGTGGTGGTGATCATCCGATCGGATTATTTACGGGCGCCATACTAAAGCGGGTTCTTAAGTCATCCACCAACGTGATAGAGTTGGGGAATGAGCTGATGCGTGGATTTCACCCTGACTGACGAACAACAACTGGAGATTGAGGAAGCTATCAATTCTTCGCTTTATCTTGAAGTGCTGCAACGAACGATAGCGATCGTCTTGCTGCACAAGAGCTACAAACCGGATCAGATTGCGGGGCTTGATCTGTAGACCCTAAAACCAGTCTAGTCGAAGAGAACCTACGCCGAGGTTTTCTCCTACTGAATTGCGGTTTTCAGACAGCTGTTGATGGTTAGTAGTTTCATGAACTTACATGGACAGCCATTCTCACAATTAAGTCTGCGCTACACGGTCAAATGCTCGCTTGAGGCAACAATGAAATCGTCAGTATCGGTTGAGTTTCAGTAGGACGTTCGCGCTCCTGCTAAAGAGAAGGTGGGAGGCGCTGATCTGCCGTATGGCGCGGTAATTTCATCCGCAGGGCAATCATCGCTAACCACAGCGTATAATGCTGCTTTTTCATTGCGGACTCTGCCATGCTCTTCGTTGCCCTTGTGCTTGTTTTCTCTTGCCTTATCGATTTGCTGACGGTGCCGTCCAAACCATCGCTCGACAAAGATCTCGAAATCCTGGTCCTGCGCCATCAACTCCGCCTCCTGAACCGTCAGTTGAACCATCGACCAGTCTGCTCACGAGCGGAGAAAGTCCTATTGGCTGTCCTCCTGGCCAAGTGGAAACCCTTGTTGAAACGCCAGAGACATCGGTTGGAGGGCAGTCTCGTACTGTTTCAGCCCGAGACGGTAATGAAGTGGCACCGAGAACTAGTCCGCCGCAAATGGACCTTTCATGCGGCGCGCAAACGAGGTCGTCCGTCCACTTCTCCTGAACTCGAAGCCCTTGTCCTGCGTCTCGCGCAGGAGAACAAACGCTGGGGCGTCGACCGTATTCAGGGCGAGCTATATAAGCTTGGTTTTCAGATTGGAGCAACCACCATCCGTGCGATCCTTCGTCGTCACGGCGTGTCGCCAGTTCCCCAGAGGGCGAACGGTGGTAGCTGGCGCAAGCTGTTGAAACATTACCGAGAGCAGATCATCGCCTGCGATTTCTTCACCGTTGAGACTGCCCTGCTCCACACAGTCTACGTGTTGTTCTTCATCCATCTCGGTACCCGTCGCGTGTATGTTGCGGGCTGCACCGCTCATCCGACGTCTGTCTGGGTGAGCCAACAAGCCCGACAACTGCTCTGGTCACTTTCCGACAGTGAAATCCAGCCCCGGTTTCTCATTCATGATCGAGATACCAAGTTTTCCCGCGCTTTTGACGCTGTCTTTCGGTCGGAAGGCGTCGACATCCTGCTCACCCCGTTTCATGCTCCGAACGCCAATGCCTTTGCCGAGCGCTGGGTGCGAACTGTGCGCCAGGAGTGCCTCGATCAGATTATCATTTTGAACGAAGCGCACCTGCGCCATGTCCTGAACGAGTATGTTCTCCATTACAACACCGCCCGTCCGCATCAAGGCATTAGGCCACAGGCTCCCATACCGTTCTCCAGTCCGCAGCACGGCAGCATCCATTGCCGGGACGGTCTTGGAGGCATTCTGCACGACTACTACCGCGAAGCCGCCTGAATCCTCCCTCAGATGTGGTTTTTCCACCCCACAGGCACGCTATCGAGGGCGAAATAGCCCATCTCGTCGAGTATCAGCAGTTGGGGACGACAGAGCGCCTGCATTCGCTGCGAGAGGCGGTCGGCACGGACGTCGCGCGCCAGCTGTTCCAGCAAGTCAGCCACCGTCGAGAAATAGACCGACATGCCCCGGGTGAGCGCGAACAGCCGTGACGTTTGTGATTTTCTCCAAGTTGTTGCACATCCGACACATTCCGATGGTACAATCTAACTTGTACGGACAGGTAGAGACATGACTGATTTCAACGTTTCTCATGACAGCCCGTTACCGCTGCATTTGCAGCTTCTCGACGAACTCCGGCACAGGGTCAAGAACGGCTTGCTCAAGCCGCATGACCGCCTGCCCGGTGAATGGGAACTGGTCGAAAAACTGAATATCAGCCGTGCAACGATCCAGCGCGCCTGGCAGGCTGCGCAGGAGGAGCGCCTCCTCTATCGCGTGCCGGGGAAGGGGACGTTTGTCGCTCCGCCTGCCGAAACGACAGCGCGCGGAATCGTCGGGTTCTTCCTGCCGGAATATCGCGGCACCTTCGCCGTACAGATGCTTGGCGGCGCCGAACGGGTGCTGCGTTCAGCCGGTCTTCGGGTGCAGTTTGCCAGCACCGACCGCAACGTCGACGAAGAGAACCGCCTCCTGCATCTGCTCATCCACGACGGCGCCAGCGGATGCATTCTCGTGCTTTCGCGCGGCAGCACAGCGGCGCGGCTGCTGACTTCGGGCGAATTTCGCCTCCCGATTGTGTTAATGGATCGTCCGTTGAACGGCGCTGTTCTTCCCTGCGTCACCAGCAACAACTATGAGGGCGGGCGTCAGGCGACGGAACACCTCATCGAGCTGGGGCACCGCCGGATCATCTTTCTGGCACGTCCCCATCTTGACCTGTTTTCCGTCTCGGAACGTTACCGGGCGTATCAAGACGCGCTGCGGCGCGTTGGCGCCGAACCACAGCCACCGTTTCTCATCGGCGGCGGAACTGAAATCAGCTCCTATGAAGCCTATCTCCAGCAGGACGATACGGAGATTCAACCCCTCATTCAGTTGCTTCGTTCAGCCAATCGCCCGACCGCGATCTTTGCGGTCAACGATTGGATGGCGATGAAAGCACAACGAGCCATCGTGCTCGCCGGGCTGCGCACGCCCGAGGATGTTTCACTCATTGGCTTTGACGACCTCGACATTGCGCAGTATCAAACACCGCCGTTGACCACCGTCGCCCAGAATGCGGAGTCGATTGGTGCGGAAGCGGCTCGCCGACTGATTACGCTTATCGAAGGAGAACAGGCTGCCAACATCATCACGTTAGTGCCAACCCGCCTGGTGGTTCGCGGGTCTACCGCGCCGCCATCATAGGCAGATAGATTTCTTGCGAGGGTTGCAACTCGTATTTACCTGGCGAGCAGATGGCGCGCATCCGTTCGCCACGAACGAACTATTACAGAAGGAGTCAAGGGAACATGTCAAAACGATTTCTTTATTTCCTGTTGTTAGCTGTCGTCGTCCTCTCGGCAGCAGGCGGCGTGTTCGCTCAGGACAACGCCATCGAATTGAGCATCAGCGGCGTCCAAGGCGATGATGCACTGAAGTGGCTGAACGAAATGGTCGTGCCCGCATTCGAGCAGAAAATGACGGATGAGGGCAAAAACGTGACCGTCACGGTCATCCCCTTTAGCGGAACCGGCGAAGACCTGCGTCAGCAGTATGCCCTCGACCTCGGCGTCGGGCAGGGTGCAGATGTCCTTTCCTTCGACGGTTTCTGGATCCCCGAATTCGCCGACGGCGGGCTGGTCAAGCCGCTCACCGAAATCGTCGGTCCGCAGGTCATGGATTGGGAAGGCTGGAGCGTCATCCCCGCAGGTCTGCAGCAGATTCTCGGCTACAATGGTCAAATCTACGGTATCCCCTACGGCACGGACGCCCGCGAAATCTGGTTCCGCACCGACCTATTCGAGCAGGCAGGTTTGCCGAAAGACTGGCAGCCGACCAGCTGGCAGGAATGGCTCGACGCCGCCCGCACCATCAAGGAAAAGCTGCCCGACGTTACCCCCATTCAGTTGAATGCTGGTACGGCGATGGGTGAAGCCACCACGATGCAGGGCTACTATATGGCACTGCTCGGCGCAGGCAGCCACGTCTACGATTTCGACACCAACAAGTGGCCCGTCAGCAGCCCCGCCATCCTGGACGCGCTCAACCTTTACAAGACGATCTACATTGACGAAGGCTCTGGGCAACCCGCGCTATCAACTGACACAGGATGGGCGCGATCAGTCGTTCGAGGATTTCTCGCAGGGCAAGATCGCCATGCTCGTCGAGGGCGATTATCTGTGGCGCGGTGTGCTGGCGCCTGAAACTGGCAATTTCGCGATGCCGAATCGTGATGATGTGGTCTCCTTCGCCAAGTTCCCGGCAATTGAACCCGGCAAGGGCTATCGTGGGCAGGATTTCGTGACCATCTCCGGTGGCACGGGCTACATCCTCAACCCGAACACGGCGCACCCGCAGGAAGCGTGGGACCTGCTGTCCTTCATGTTCAGCAAGGATAGTATGGATCAGCTTCAGAGCATCACCCCGCGTATCCGCGCGCGCACCGACGTTGCGGTTACTGGCGACCCCGTCATGAGCCGCATCGCCTCCGAAGTGCTGCCGCTGACGACGGTTCGTCCGCCGCTCGCCGACTACAATCAGGTCTCGCAGCAGGCGCAGCTCATGACCGAGCGCGTCGTCTCCGGCGAAATGACGCCAGAGGAAGCGATGCAGGCGTACGATGATGCCGTCACAGGTATCGTCGGAGCAGACAACGTTGAGCGTATTCCGCTAGAATAACAACAAGCCTTTTGCAACCAGCCCGGTGCAACTGCCGGGCTGGTTCTTCCCGATAGCGAAGAAGATGCAGCGAACTTTAATCTCTCGTCCACTTGGGCTTCTTTTTCTCCTACCCGCATTCATTTTTGTTGCCGTCTTCCTGATCTATCCGTTCTTCTCGATCTTCCAGATGAGCTTCACCAATCAGACGCTCGTCGGCGTCGCAGCGGCGAATCCGCAGTACGTCGGATTGGACAACTACACTGAGCTATTCAACGTCGCTAACTGGATGCGGCGCGGCGAATTCGGAGCCAGCCTGCTGCTGACGGCGCAGTTCGTGATCAGCTCCGCGCTGATTGGTCAGGCGGGGCTTGGGCTGCTGCTGGCGACCGTTTTCCACAATCGCAAAGGCGTCCTGCGGGAGACGATCTTCACGCTGGCGATTACCGCCTGGATTATCCCGGACGTGGTCGTCGCCTTCGCCTGGTTCGCCTACCTTGACCCCGACGGCACACTCAACATGCTCCTGAACGCGCTCGGAATCCGTTCCATCGACTGGCTGTTCAACTATCCCATGTTGAGCATCATTCTCTTTAACACGTGGCGCGGCACGGCGTTCTCGATGCTCCTGTTCTCGTCAGCGTTGGGTTCGATTCCGCCGTCGCAGTTGGAAACCGCGAGCGTCATCGGGGCGAACGCCTGGCAGAAATTCCGCGACATCCTTCTGCCCCAGCTTGGGCGCTACATCCTGACCGATATGCTTCTGATCACGCTCTGGACGTTCAACACGTTCACGCCGTTCCTGCTGACAGGCGGCGGTCCGGTCAACAAAACGGATGTCGTGTCGATCTACATCTACCGCACAGGTCTCAAATTCTTCGAGTTCGGCAAGGGCAGCGCGGTCGCGGTGGTCGTGATGATCATCAACCTGCTGCTCGCCGGCGTCTACCTGATGTTCAGCCGCAGCCGGAGGACAGCATGAAACAGATAACGCGTCTGCTGCTGATTATCGTCGTCACGGTACTCGGACTGTTCTTCGTGCTGCCGCTGCTCTGGTTCGTCTTCGCCCCGTTTAACAACCATGCCACACTCTCCGTGACCATTCCGGCAACGTTTTCGCTGTCGAACTTTCAGGAAGTCCTGAACAACGACCTGGCGATGCGCGGCTTACTGCAAAACAGCACCATCATCGGGCTGGGCACGATGCTGGCGACGACCGCCGCCGCCGCGCTGGCAGCCTACGGCATTTCGCGCAGCAACATCCCCGGCAGACAGTTGTTAACCTACGTTCTGATCTTGTTCTCGTCGGTTGTGACCGGCACGGCGAGCATGTTGCCCATCTTCCGCCTGATCTACAACATGGGGCTGATCAATACGCACGCGGGCGTGATTCTGTCGATGACGGGGGGGCTGCTGCCATCCGCCATTTTCATCATGCAGGATTTTGTCGACGGCATTCCACGCTCTTATGAAGAAGCGGCAATGGTCGCTGGCGCTTCGCCGCTGCAAATCTTTCGAGACGTGAGCTTCCCGCTGCTGCGTCCCGGCTTGATGGTCGTAGGTATCTGGGTGCTGGTCAACGCCTGGGGGTCGTTCCTGACGCCGTTTATCCTCCTGCGCGACCCGAAACTCCTGCCCGCTGCCGTCACCTTCTACCAGTTCTACGACGAAGAGGGATCACCTCAAATCACGCTGGTCGCGGCGTATGCGGTGCTCTACACGCTGCCGGTCCTGCTCCTTTACCTGCTGATCAACTGGCGCTATGGCTTCCGCTTCTTCGGCGGCATCAAACAATAAGGCAACTGCATGGCTTCTGTCAGACTCTCCAACTTACGCAAATCCTTCGGCGCAGTCCACGCGGTGGACGGGATCAGCCTCGACATACCGGATGGTGAGTTCGTGGCGCTGCTGGGACCTTCAGGCTGCGGAAAGACGACGACGCTCCGCATGATCAGCGGGCTGGAAATACCCACAGGCGGCACGATTTACATCGGCGACCGCGACGTGACCAGCCTGCCCCCCCGCGACCGCGACGTGGCGATGGTATTTCAGGATTACGCGCTCTACCCGCACATGACCATCGACGAGAACATCGGCTATCCGCTCAAGGTGCGCGGCGTCGGGCGCGACGAACGGACGCAGCGCGTGCAAGAAGTCGCCGAGAACCTGCAAATCGGCGGGCTGCTCCGGCGTCGCCCTGCCCAGCTCTCCGGCGGGCAGCAGCAGCGCACGGCGCTGGCACGCGCCGTCATCTACCAGGCGCAGGTCTTCCTTTTCGACGAGCCGTTGAGCAATCTCGATGCCAAGCTCCGCCTTGAAGCGCGCGCGTTCCTGAAACATCTGCAGCAGGAGGTGGGCGTGACGGGCATCTACGTCACCCATGACCAGTCGGAAGCGATGGCGCTCGCCGACCGGATTGTGATCATGAGCGCCGGGAAGATCATGCAGGTCGGCACGCCGCTCGAAATCTACCGACGCCCTTCCAACACCTTCGTCGCGTCGTTCATTGGCAACCCACCAATGAATCTGCTGCCGTGCCGCATCGATGCCACCGCCAACCAGGTCGTCATCGCGGACACCTATCCGATCAACGCGGCGGCGTTCAACCTGCCTCAAGGACTCAGCGGTGGGCTGACGCTGGGCATTCGCCCGGAGCACATTCGCGTCGAGACCAGCCCGAGGGACGGCGGCATTGCAGGCACGCTCTACGTCGTGCAAACGCTGGGCAGCGAATCGCTGGTCGTCGTCCATGTGGGCGAATATCTGATCTCCATCCGTCTGTTCGGGGACGACGTGCCCGAACTGCCGCGCGATCTCTGGCTCGTCCCGGATTACTCGCGCGCCTTCTTCTACGACGAAGCGGGAGACTTGATCCAATGACCGCGCCCATCTCGCTGTCGCTGACCGGACATGCCGTAACCGGGCAGACCCAGACCTACACCTCTATTCCGTTTGACGTGCCCCAGGGGATTGGGCGCATCGACGTGCGCTATGAGTACAGCGACGAGGTTGGCTCCGATCCGATGCTGACCGACGGCAATACCGTCGACATCGGCATCTTCGACGCGCGCGGCAGCGACTTCATGAGCGAGGGGTTTCGCGGCTGGAGCGGCAGCGCCCGTCACAGCTTCTTCATCGCCACCGACGACGCCACACCCGGCTATCTCGCGGGACCGATCCAGCCCGGCACCTGGAGCATCGCACTCGGATTGTACAAGATTGCGCCCGCTGGCTGTGACTACCGCGTCGACATCACGCTGACGCCCGGCTCCGCCGAGGGCAGCTTCGCGCCGCTGCTGCCGCTGCGCTCGACACCCGGCAGAATCAAGCCGGACGGCTGGTACTGCGGCGAGATGCACAACCACAGCTACCACAGCGACGGCGACAGCGACCCGCTCGACATCGTGCGCCGCGCCGAAGCGCTCGGTCTCGACTTTCTGGCAATCACCGACCACAACAATATCTCGCACCTCGCCCGTCTCAACACCATCGAAACACCATTGATGCTGATCCCCGGCTTCGAAGTCACGACCTACAAAGGGCACTGGAACGTGTGGGGTGGTCGCGGCTGGATCGACTTTCGCGTCGAGGACGAGCAGCACATGGCGCAGGCGGTTGCCGAGGCGAAACGGCGCGGCTACCTGGTCTCTTTGAATCACCCGCGCCCCTACGGTCCCGACTGGGCGTACCCGAACGTGGACGACCTCGACTGCATCGAAGTCTGGAACGGTCCCTGGGAATTGATGAACGACATCGCGCTGGAATTCTGGGAAGCGCGGCTGCGCAGCGGCAGGCGCTTCACCGCAATGGGAGGCAGCGACAACCACTTTCTCAAGCAGCAGCATATCGCCCAACTGGCGGTGCCGACGCTGTGGGTACACTGCGACGGTGCGCCGTCCGCCGCGAAGCTGCTCAACTCCATGCGCGCGGGTCACGTCATGATCTCCAACCGCATCAACGGACCCCGGTTGACACTCACTGCCGCTCATGCCATGATGGGAGACGTTGTCCCGCGCGCGGACGAAGGACAGCTTCGGATGCGCGTGAATGCTCACGCTGGCGCCGGGTGCTGGCTCGAACTGCACACCGCTGCCGGATGCGTCGAGCGTCAGCGCGTGCCTGAAGACGAATTCCATTTGGATTTCCCGGCTGCCGCCGATTCCGTTTATGTGCGTGCCCAGCTCGCAGATGAGAATGGGCAGGTATGCGCCGTGACGAACCCAATTTATATTCAGTAAAGTGCCTTCACATGACAACAGTGCATCTGGTCTTCAAGACGCATCTTGACATCGGCTTCACCGGCTATGCGGCGGATGTCGTGCAAACTTACTTTCATAAGTTCATCCCGCAGGCGGTTGCGCTGGCGGAACGAACGCGCGACCGCGAGCAGCGCTTCCGCTGGACGACCGGCGCATGGCTGATCTATGCCTATCTGGAACAGGCATCACCGGAAGAACGCCGTCAGATGGAAGCCGCCATTGTCGCAGGCGATATTCGCTGGCACGCGCTGCCCTTCACCACGCACAGTGAGCTGATCGACGAGTCGCTCTGGCGTTTTGGGCTGAGCTACGGAAAGACGCTCGACCGCCGCTTTGGGAAGCAAACTATCGCCGCCAAAATGACCGACGTACCCGGTCACACGCGCGCGCTCGTTCCGCTGCTCGCCGAGACGGGGATTCGCCTCCTGCACATCGGCGTCAATCCGGCGTCGAGCGTACCGGATGTTCCCCACGTGTTTGTCTGGCGCGACGACCCCAGCAAGTCCGACGTGATCGTGATCTACGAACAGACCTACGGCGGGCTGACTCGTGTGGAGGGCTTAGATGATGCGCTCGCCCTTGTCCTCACCAACGACAACGAGGGTCCACCTTCAGAAGCGGCGATTGCCCAAGCCTACGAAACGCTCGAAGCGCAGATTCCCCATGCCCACCTCGTGGCGTCGACACTCGACGACTTCGCCCGGAAACTTGACTCCATCCGCGACTCGCTGCCGGTGATCACGTCGGAGATTGGCGATACCTGGATACACGGTGCCGGTTCCGACCCAACCAAAATCAGCCAGTACCGCGAGCTTTCACGGCTGCGCCGGGAATGGCTCACCCGCGAGCCTGACGCCGAAAGCAGACAGCGCATCGACCGTTTCAGCCAGCATCTCCTCATGGTCCCGGAGCACACCTGGGGCATGGACGAGAAGACGTATCTTGCCGACCACAGCCACTATCTTGCGGACGAACTGGCTGAGCTGCGCCGAACCGAAAAATGCCAGCGTTTTGAGGCATCATGGGCAGAACAACGCGCCTATCTCACCGCCGCGCTCGACAGTCTCGACAACTCGCCGCTCCACCGGGAGGCGCTCACGGCGCTCGATCATATTGCGCCGCGTGTCGAGACATTTGCGCGCCGCCAGCGGACATCCGAGAGAGACTTACGCAGCGCTCGCTTCGAGCTGCGCTTTGACCCGTCTACGGGAGCGATAGTCCGGCTGGTGGATCGTCACTCGGGTCGTGTCTGGGCAGATACCGATCACGCGCTGGCTCGGCTGCATTATGACGTGTATGGGCAGCAGGATTACGAACGCTTCTGGCGTCAATACATCCGCAATCGGGACGATGTGCAGGTTGCTGAGTGGGCGATTGAGGATTTTACCAAGCCGGGCATACCGACGGTCGAAAAGCAGACTTGGATGCCTACTATAATCGATACTTACCAGGATGACCCGACTGAGATCGTATTCGCCCTCGCTTACGACGCCGCAGCGCAGGCGTTCGGCGCGCCACGCCGGTCTTTCCTGCGCTACACCGTCACGGATGACGCACTCCACATCACCTATGCCTGGTTTGATAAACCTGCCTGCCGCCTGCCGGAAGCCTTCTGGCTGTCTTTCCAGCCGCTGGCAGACCAGCAGACCGGATGGCGCTTCGAGAAAATGGGACGGCTCATCGATCCTGCCGATGTCGTCAGCAGAGGCGCGCGAACGCTGCACGCCATCGACCAGCGCGTCATCTACGACGACGAAGCAGATCGGTTTGAAGTGTGTTCGCTCGACGCACCCCTGGTCGCGCCCGGCGCCCCCGCGCTGCTCGATTTCCACAATCGCTTGCCGGATATGCGCGGCGGCATTCACTTCAACCTGTACAACAACGTCTGGGGCACGAACTTTCGGATGTGGTTTGAGGAAAATGCTCAGTTTCGCTTCAAGCTGAGCTTCTTGTAAGCATCAAGTCTGATCCTGATGTTCAACGATTCCAGCCTGCGCCGTTCGTTTTGAATCACGCAAGGCGCGCCATAACCGGGTTCGTTCGGGGCGTTCCAACGTGGGACAGAGGAGAAGCGTCACTAGCGCCAAGCCGAGCGCCGGTTGTTACACAGAATCTTACCGAGAACATTCTAGCAATATGTTATGATGCCTCGTTTGTGATAAGAACTAGGCATGTTGCTTTCGTTTTGGTTTGGGTGAACTCTGCCTCAGGGCCTCGGCATAATTCCAGGCAGTACTTACGCTGATACCCAACTGTTCAGCAATCGCTGGATAGCTGTAGCCTTGGCTACGCAGTTCGCCGATCTGCTGACAAACGAGCGTCTTTTCAGGACTTCTAATATCAAGAAGAGAGACTCTGCGACGCCGGCGCAGGCGAAACTCGATCTGCAAATATCTAGGATACGAGCGGCAACCCCTTGGGACTACCTCATGTGTCCTACGCGAGAACGTGTAGTAAAGCGTTCCCGCTTTTCCATTAACGACGATTTTCTCCACTTCTCGTCATACCACCGCCCCCTACCACGTCACGGCGATTGGGATTATGATGGTGCGTGGGTGCTCGTCGCTACCCTTCCCAGCTTACACCAAAGATTTGTTCAGCTAACGTTCGTTTAGCGATCCTTTCAAAGGCAGCAGAGCCTGGAAAAACCCAGCGGTCAGTTCCTCAAGAGTTATGAGCTACACGAGCAGGTTGGCGCGGGAGGCTTTGGAGTCGTCTACCGCGCTTTTCAACCTCTGCTCAAGCGCGCTGTCGCCATCAAGGCAATCCTCCCCGAACATGCCAACCGTCCTGATTTCATCCGGCGCTTCGAGGTCGAGGCGGAACTCGTCGCCCGGCTCGAACACCCGCACATCATTCCGCTGTACGACTACTGGCGCGAGCCTGATGGCGCTTACCTGGTGATGCGCTGGCTCGGCGGCGGCAGTCTGCGCCATGCGCTCGAAGAGGGACAGTGGGATACGCCGCGCATTTCCCGGCTGGTGGATGAAATTACCGCCGCGCTGATGGTGGCGCATCGGCATGGGGTGGTGCACCGGGACATCAAGCCGGACAATATTCTGCTCGACGAGGATGAAAACGCCTATCTCGCTGACTTCGGCATCGCCAAAGACCTGGGCAGCGCCGAAATTACACAAGGGGCGGTGATCGGCTCTCCGGCGTATTTCGCACCGGAACAGATTCGCAGCGAGAAAATCACGCCGAAAACCGACCAGTACAGCCTGGGCGTGATGCTGTTCGAGATTCTGACGGGTACCCGTCTTTTCCCCGATGCCACACTGTCCGACATCCTGTTCAAGCATCTCAACGAACCACTGCCGTCCGTTCAGGAGCGTCAACCGGAATTGCCCGCCGCGCTCGATGAGGTGCTTCAGCGCGCGACAGCCAAAGACCCGGATGAACGCTACGAGGATGTGCTCCAACTCGCCGCCGCGTTTCACCAGGCACTGGTGGGGTCCCGCCCTGGTCCTGTCGGCTCAGCCTCGACCGAAACGGACACTCTGGAAACAACGCTCACGGATCTGATCGTCGATCTACGGACGACGACCGTCGAGGGACCGCCTCCGGCAAACCCGTACAAGGGGCTGCATGCGTTTCAGGAAGCGGACGCCGCCGACTTCTTCGGGCGAGAGGCGCTGATCAGCCGCCTGCTTGAGCGCCTGAGCGAGACTACTGAAGGCGCGCGCTTCCTGACAGTCGTCGGACCGAGCGGAAGCGGTAAATCCAGCGCCGTCAAAGCGGGTCTCGTCCCGCGTCTGCGCCAGGGCGCGCTGCCGGGGTCAGACAAGTGGTTCATAACACAGATGATACCGGGTGAGCACCCGCTGGAGGAGCTTGAAATTGCACTGCTGCGCATCGCGGTCAATCCCCCGGCGAGTTTGCTGGAGCAGTTGCAGCAGGACGAGCGCGGCTTGCTGCGCGCGGTCAGACGTATCCTGCCGGACGACCAAAACGAGGTGGTGCTGGTCATTGACCAGTTTGAGGAAGTCTTTACGCAGGGTGACGATGCGGACACACGCGCCCACTTCCTCAAGAGCCTCTACACGGCGGTCAGCGACTCGACCAGCCGCCTGCGCATCATCGTCACCCTGCGCGCCGATTTTTATGACCGCCCGCTGCAATACCGGGAATTCGGCGAGCTGACCCGCCAGCGGATGGAGTCGGTGCTGCCGCTGTCCGCCAACGAACTGCGGCAGAGCATCGTCGCGCCCGCGCAGCGGGTCGGCGTGTTGCTGGAACCGGAACTGGTGAGCGCGATCATCGCTGATGTCGGCAATCAGCCTGGCTCACTCCCCCTGCTTCAATACGCCCTGACAGAGTTGTTTGAGCGCCAGCAGGGGCGACGGCTGACGCTGGCAACCTATCTGGAAATCGGCGGGATCACTGGAGCGCTGGCACGCCGTGCCGAAGAACTTTATCAAGCACTCGACGCCGAAAGCCAGGAAGTAGCGCGGCAGCTTTTCCTGCGGCTGGTCACGCCCGGCGATGGCAGCGAGGACACACGCCGCCGCGTGCGCCGTTCCGAACTGGTTTCGTCGAGCGGCACCGACGATCTGAATTCGGTGATCGACGCATACGGACATGCACGCCTGCTGACCTTCGACCGCGACCCGGACACCCGTATGCCGACCGTCGAAATTGCCCATGAGGCTCTGCTGCGCGTCTGGGGACGGCTTCGCGGATGGATCGAGGACAGCCGCGAGGACGTGCGCACGCAGCGCAAGCTGTCTGATGCAGCGCGCGAATGGTCGGATGCTGGGTACGACCCCAGTTTTCTGGCGACCGGAGCGCGGCTGGCGCAGTTTGAGGGCTGGGCTGCCGAAACCCGTCTTGTCATGAACGAGGAGGAGGCGCAGTTCCTCGCGCGCAGTATCGAGGAACGGGAAAAACAGCGCACGCAGGAAGAAGCACGCAAAGAACTGGAAAGAAAGCTGGCGCTTCAGGCGCGCACCCGGCTCCGCTGGCTGGTCGCGGTGCTGGCGGTTTTCTTAATCGTGGCGCTGGGACTATCCGCCTTCGCGCTGGATCGACAGCGACAGGCGGAAACGCAGTCACTGATCGCCGCGAATAACGCCGCGACCGCAACCAATGCCCAGGGCGCAGCCGAACAGCAGTCCGCGCTGGCGCAAACTCAAGCCGCCATCGCTGACCGTAACGCGCAGCAGGCGCAGGCGCTCGCACTGGCAGCCAATGCACAGCTGGTCCTGAGTGGCGGCGACACTGATCTGGCGCTGGTTCTGGCGCTTCAGGCGAATGAGATGGCGAACCAGCCATCCAGTGAAATCCAGCGTGCCCTGACCTCGGCAGCCTACGCGCCCGGCACACGATTCCTGCTGACGGGACACACGCTCCCCGTGACGGATGTTGCCATCAGCCCGGACGGGAAGCTGGCGCTCACGTCCGCGGGCAACGAAACCGATCTCTCCCATACAGGTGAACTGATCCTGTGGGATTTGACGACAGGGAAAACGCAGCAGCGCTTCGAAGGGCACAAGAACAAAGTGACCGGGGTCGCCTTTGCGCCGGATGGGCGCACCGCCATCTCTAGCGACTACGATGGCGTGCTGATCCTGTGGGATGTGACGACGGGTAAAGCGATCAAGCGCTTGCAAGACCCCAGCGGACTGGTCAGGCTGGTCGCTTTCTCGCCAGACGGTCAAACGGTCGTTTCGGCAGGCGGCATCTTCGACGACAGCGTGAAAATCTGGGATGTAGCAACAGGCGAACTGATTCACCGCATGACCGGGCACACCGACCAGCTTGACAGCATTGCCTACAGCCCGGATGGACGCTACGTTGCCTCCGGCGCGCGCAACGGCGAGTTGATCCTGTGGGATGCAAACAGCGGGACGGAAGTCCGGCGCTTCGTCGGGCATAAAGACGCCGTCAACAGTCTGGCGTTCAGCGCCGACGGTCAAACGCTGCTCTCCGGCGGTACTGACCTCGGACTCGTGCTGTGGAACGTGGCGACGGGCGCGCAGATTCGCACGATGGACGCTGGCGTCGTGTCCGCCGTCGCCTTTAGTCCAGACGGCAAGACGGTGCTCTCAGGTCTGGGAGCAGGCAGCAGCGGCACGCTGACCCTGTGGGATGCCGGTACTGGCGCGGAGATTCGCCGCTACGTCGGTCATGCAGCGCCGATCAGCAGTATTGCATTCAGCCCGGATGGGCGCACTTTTCTATCCGGCTCGCAGGATGGCAGCCTGCGCCTGTGGTACGTCAACAGCGGAGCGGAGATTCAGCGTATCCAGCGCAGCGACGGCGTCGAGAGCGTGGCGATCAGCCCGGACGGACAGCTTGCGCTCTCCGGCGCGCGCGACGGCAGTGTTGTTCTGACTGATCTGACAACTGGCGCAGAAGTTCAGCGCCTTGAAGGGCACACGGATATTGTGCGCTCGGTCGCCTTCACGCCGGACGGTCGTGAAGGCTTATCGGCGTCTTTGGATGGCAGCGTGATCGTCTGGAATCTTGCGACGGGCGAACAAATCCGCCGTTTCGACGGGCACAAGTATCCGGTGCTCAGCGTCGACGTTAGCCCCGATGGAAAAACAGCTTTGTCTGCCGCGCTTGATCTATCCGGGTCGGGGAATGATGGCGAACTGCTCTTGTGGGACATCGACACGGGCAAGATCATTCAAAAACTCGACGCCGCTGTCCTCAACGCCGTCTTCAGCCCGGACGGTCAAACGGCGCTCGTTTCGGTGGTGGGTTTCGATCATGATGATGTCGAAACCTGGGATCTCCAGAGCGGACAAATCCTCAAAACCTTCACAGTCGGATCAGACCCGGCCTGGGGATTGGCATTCAGTCCGGACGGCAGCTACGCACTGCTTGGTTTGGGAGATGGCACGGTGCGCCTGTGGAATATTGACACGTCCGAAGAAGTTCTGCGCTTCGTCGGTCACACCGATCTGGTTAACAGTGTCGCGTTCAGTCCCGATGGTCGCACCGCATTATCTGCTTCCAGCGACAACACACTCATCCTGTGGGATACTGCGACAGGGGCTGAGATTCACCGCTTTGTGGGTCATACCGGCATGGTCAGGAGTGTTACCTACAGCCAGGACGGAAAGGATGCGCTGTCGGGTTCGCGTGATGCCACCATACGCCTCTGGCGAATCTTCTCTTCCGCCGATGATCTGGTCGAATGGGTCCATGCCAATCGCTACGTGCGCGACCTGACCTGCGGCGAGCGCCAACAATACAGGATCGAACCGCTGTGCCCGGCATCGACCGAAGCAGTCGGCGGGACCGGCTAGACCTGTCGGGCGGAAAACACATCTGAGGGAGAAATCAAGCGGCATCACGGCAGCAATTATGTAGAGTCTCGCTGCGACCATCTCGTCTTTGAATGGCGCCCTGTGGTACAGCATATCTGCCAGCCCACCGGCGAAAGCACCATACTGCCGAACGTGCCGAGTTCCGGGTGGCGCGGCGATCTCTCAGCCGGTCTTCAGCGAGCAGGTGCTCATTGTGATACGTCATACCCTGCAAGACAATTTTCCAGCTATTATAAGAGAGACCGCATCACTTCGTAAGGCGTTTTTCCGTGAAGGGAGAGATGCGGTCGGTCATAGTTATAGAAGTTCTCCCAGGCTGCGAGCTTTGTATTGAGGTCCACATCATTCGTGTAGGTCAATAGCTGATAAAACTCGGTTTCATCGGTTCGGCGGGATCGCTCGACTTTTTCGTTGAGCTGCGGGGTTCGCGGCTTGATGTAAACATGATGGATGCCAGGTCTTCCACATGCCAGTGGAACTGTGCTTGAAACTCATGCCCCCGGTCGGTTCTGACCGTGTGGATCCGGAAGGGAAACTTTTGGATCACATAGTCCATAAACAGGATGGCGCACGCCTGGTTATGCTTCGAGAAGACCTGTAAAGCTCGAATGCGGGTTGCATCATCGATGGCGGTATATTGCTTGACCGCCTTTCCCGCTTCATCTTTCAGTTGCAAGAACTTGACATCGACCTGAATGTGATGTCCAGGCACCGTTTTGGCATAGCGTTTGCTCTGAATTGCACGTTTGGGAGCGCCTCCCGTGTAAAAACTCGCGGCGTTTCCTGCTTACACTGCATTGAGATAGCGGAGCATCCATGAGAATCAATAGTGAGCGCTTGATGAAGGACATTGATGCGCTTTCCAAAATTGGGCACACGTCCGATGGCGGCGTATCGCGCGTAGCCATGAGCGAAAACGACGTACTCGGTCGCGCGTGGTTCCGCCAGCAGGTGGAGGCTGACGATTTAGAATTTCATGCAGACGGTGCGGGAAACCTCTCTGCGATATTGGCAGTTGGTGCGCAGGAGACGATTCTGATCGGTTCGCACCTGGATACGGTGCCTAACGGGGGGCGCTTTGACGGCGCACTGGGCGTGCTCAGTGCCCTTGAGGTGCTGCGCACCCTCAAAGAAACAGGTTTTCGCCTGGCTTTTAACGTCGAAGCGATATCTTTCACCGATGAAGAAGGTGGTGTGTTCAATATGTTGGGGAGCAGGGCGCTTTGTGGCGTGCTGACCGCGACGGAGCTGGCTGGCGTAGCCAATCCGCCGCAGTTTGAGGCTGGCTTGAAGCGTCTCGACATCACACCTCAGAGCATCCTTGGTGCAGCGCGCGACGATATCCGTGCCTTCGTGGAAGTCCATATCGAACAGGGATCCCGTCTTGAAGAACAAAATCTTGCAATTGGTATTGTGCCCAGTATCGTCGGGATACGAAAATTCCAACTGGATTTCCTGGGTGAAGCGGCTCACGCTGGAACGACGCCGATGGATAAGCGCCGTGACGCACTGTGGGGCGCAATGGATTTTATCCGGCAAGGACGGCGGCTGGTGATGGATCGCTTCGCGCCGGGAGTCATGACTGTAGGGGAGCTTCACATACCCAGTGCGGCATCGAATATTGTACCGGGACACGTGACTATTTCGCTGGAGTTTCGGCATGGCACAGTTGCTCAACTCGATGCGATGGAAGCTGCTTTGCTGCGACTGGCTAAAGTCTCGGCGACACAATATCAGCTTGATCTCAGTACCAGCAGAATCTACCAAATTGCGCCAGCCGCAATGAGCGATCTCGTCATGAGTGCCCTTAAATCTGCGGCTGTGGATTTGGGACTATCTCACACCACGCTGCTTAGCTTTGCCGGACACGATACGCAGACGATGGCAAAGCGCGTTCCATCAGGCATGTTTTTTGTTCCGTCGGTCGATGGCATCAGCCACAATCCGAGAGAGTTCACCCGTCCCAGTGACATTGAGAACGCTGCTAACGTTCTGTTGCACGCTGTGCTCCGACTCGCAGAAGGAATGAGCAACGAGCGAACTCTCGGCTAGTGGACGCAACTAGCCAGCAGTTGCCCTACCCCTCATCATTCACAATCTGCCCTACCCGCCGCGCTGACAAACCGAACCGTCGCCCAATCTCCATCTTCGACACGCCTGCTGCAAGGAGGCTTCGAATAGCTTCGTTGCGCCGCTGCATCTGTTCTGGTTTTGACCCATCGACATATAGTTGCATAAGAACGGACTCGGTCGCAGTCTTGGAGGTACAAATGATGATTCGATTCCTGTTGGGGGCACTAACGGCGACCCGGTCGATAGACGGGTCGCTTCGTTTTCCCCCTCTCCCGTTTCAAAAAAGTACTGGATTTTTTCAAAAGTCATAGTATATTAGAAGCGCAGTGTGGATAAAAAGAGACAATCAAGTCTTACCCACTTCGATGCTGTGGTTGAGCACCGATCAAGCCAATGAGAGAGTATAGAAGCGTTTGCCTCAAACATCTTTTCCGCCATTGGGCACATCGAGCAGCTTTGTCATCCTCTCACCCGTACCGCGTCCTCTCCTGCAATATCCCGGATGAATGCGAGTACAGAAGGCTGTCGCAAAACCAAGTTAATCAGGAGAATATGAGCAATGGGACAGCGCGTTCGTGGCACGGTGAAGTGGTTCAATGCTGAAAAGGGTTATGGTTTCATTACCCCGGAAAGCGGTTCTGACCTCTTCGTTCACTACTCGGAAATTCAGGGTTCCGGCTTCCGCTCGCTCAACGAGGGTGAAACCGTCGAATTTGAAATTACCGAGGGCAAAAAGGGGAAGCAGGCAAGTTCTGTAACCGTCGTCAAATAACAACGTCATTATTCGCTAGGAACAGCCCGCCGTCCATACCTGACGGCGGGTTTTTATTACCCCGCGCCGCTATGCTGTTGCCGGTCTCTTCCCCGTAACTATTACGTTTGCTTTAAGAATGCTTGCATATCGCACAAAATTGGTTAGAATAATGATACATCGTCGTGCAGATATTATTACTTGATCTCATGTGCGGTCGATGTTACGTTTTATTAAGGTCTAGTGGAGCATAATCCAGTACGACTTGACGCATTTGTAACAGGGCAGCTTCTTCATGGCAGTCGACCAGTTCGTAACAGACGGGCACATTCCGCAACTCCCTGGGGTTGTGGAACGGCGGCGTCTGCTACAGAAACTTGAGGGCGTCCTCCAACATAAGCTCACCCTGCTCTGCGCGCCGCCGGGTTACGGCAAAACCACACTGGCAGCGCAGTACGCGCAGAGTCTTGCCTGCCCTGTCGCCTGGCACACGATAGAAGACCACGAGCGCGACGTGCCCAACCTGCACGCGAAAGCGCTCGCCTCCCTGAAAGAGGTTGCCCCCGGCACGCAAAGCGTCGAATTCACCAAGACGATGAGCGTGACCGAGCTGGCAGCGTCGCTCGCCAATCACTTACGCAGCACTACCAAGCGCGATTTCGTCTACGTCATCGACGAAGTTCAGGTTTTGTCCGGCTCGGCGGCGGCGGAGTTATGGCTGCGGACCTTCGCCAGCCACCTCCCGCCGACCTGCCACCTGATCCTGATCAGCCGGACGCTGCCCGATCTCCCGCTGACGGAACTGATCGCCCGGCGCGAAGTGCTGGCGATCAGTCAGGACTCGCTGCGCTTCACCGCTGAAGAAGTCAACGACCTGGCGCAGCAGGTATTCGGGTTCAACCTGCCGCTGGAACAGATCGAAGAACTGGTCGCCAAGCTGGAAGGCTGGGCAGCCGGGATCGTGCTGGCGCTTCAGCCGCTCCCGCACGACCTCGCCACTTTCATGCTCAGCGGCGGCGGCGGTCCCGAAGGGTCTGTTCGACGAGCTTGCCGACCTGATGCTCAACGCGCAGCCGCCCGGCTTGCGCGATTTCCTGCTGGCATCGTCGACGCTCACGCGCCTGACGCCCGAACTGGCGTCGTCGGTGCTGGACATCGCCAACGCCTCCGAGTGGATGGCGGAAGCGCTCAACCGCAATCTATTCCTGACGCGCGTCACCGGCGGGCTGGTCTATCACCGCCTCTTCCGCGATTTCTTGCAGCGGCGGCTGGCGGTGCAAAACCTGGAGCTGTTCGTCAACCTGCACATCAAGGCGGCGCGCTGGTTTGAAGAGAACTTCCAGCTTGACGAAGCCTTCGAGCATTACATCACAGCCGGGCTGACCGAACCCGCCAGCACGCTGATCGATCAGGTCGCGCAGTCCTACTTCGTGCAGGGGCGCGTGGAAATCCTGCTGCGCTGGAACGAGCAGCTCAAGCAGTTGGGCATCTCCAACGCGAATCTCTCCTATGTCTGCGGGGCGATCTATATCGACCGCTACAACTACGACATTGCCGAAGCCGAACTAAATCGCGCCGAGAAGTATTTCATCGAGCAGAAGAACGACTTCGGCATCGCCCAGGTCAGGCTGCTCGGCGCGCACATCACGCTTCAGCGCGGACTTTATCATCAGGTGATCGACGAACTCTCGTCGCTGCTCGACACCGAGTACCAGCAGCTTCGCGGCAACGCGCTGCGCGTGGTCGGTTGGGCGTATCTCAAGATCGGTCAGGTCGAGCAGGCGATCAACTACATCGAAGCAGCCGTCCCGCTGCACCGCGCCAACGGCGATCAACTGGCGCTGTCCAAGCTGCTGATGGACCTGGAAGTCGCTTATTTGCAGTCCGGGCGAACGGATGATGCCGCCGCCTGCCTGCAAGAAGTCATCGCCATCCGCCGCACGCTCAAGAGTACCGACGCGCTGGCGCTGGCGCTGAACAACCTCGGCTATCATTACCACCAGTGCGGCGATTACATGCAGGCGCTCGCTACCTTCGAGGAAGGGTTGAGCGTCATCGCCCGCGCGCAGAGCAACCGTACCGAAAGCTTCCTGCGCTGGAGCCTGGGCGATCTTCAGCGGGATCGCGGCGGCTTTGAAGAAGCGGTCGGCAATTACAACCTGTCGCTCGAACTGATCGGCGCGAACGAGCCGAGCCTGCGCGCTGACGTGTTGATCAGCCTGTCCGTGCTGCGGCGCTGGCAGGGCAACTACTACGACGCCGCCCTGCTCGCCAACGAAGCCGTGATTCTGGCGACCGCGCACAATCTGGTCTATGAAGAACTGAACTCCAAAGTCGCGCTGTGGGCGGCGCGCGCGCACATGGGCGAAGTCGTCACGGCGTCGAAGGAGATCGACGAAGCGTTGGTCGCGCTCAACCGGCTCAACGCCAAGACGGAAGCCGCCACGACGCGCATGATCTGCGCGCACCTCGCCCTGCTCCGCTTCGACAAGACCAGCGCCGAACGCAGCCTGAGCGAAGCGCTCAAGGCAATTCAGGCTGGCGCGGGGATGCAGGGCGCGATCTCCGAAATCATGCACACGCCGCTGCTGGAAACCTTCGTCGCGCGCAACGCGATCAAGTATGCCGACATCCTGAGCGGCGTCGGGCGGCTGCGCAAGGTGCAGCTCAAGCCGACCAACATCATCACCCTGCGCGACAAAGTCGAAGCCAATTCGGTCTACAGCCTGCGCATCCAGACGCTGGGCAAAGAGATCATCGAGCGCGACGGCGTGCTCGTCCTCTCGACCGAGTGGCGCGCGGCGGCTGCCCGCGAATTGTTCTTCTATCTGCTGTTCGGCGGCTCGCAAACCCGCGAGCGCATCAGCCTCGACTTCTGGCCCGACAGCACCCCTGCGCGCGTGCGCTCCAACTTCCACACCACGCTCTATCGCGTGCGTCAGGCGTTGGGCGAGAACATCATCGTCTACAAGGAAGACAGCTACTGCGTGAACCCCGAACTCGACATCTGGTGCGACGCGCACGAGTTCGAAACGCTCGTCAAGAAGGCGCGTCCGCTTTCCTTCCGGGACGCCCGCACCGAAGATTTGTGGTATCACGCCATCACGCTCTATCAGGGCGAGTTCCTGCCCCAGCTTGAAGGCGAGTGGGTCGGGGATTACCGGGAAATGCTCAACGAATACTATCTGGAAGCGCTGGTCGCGCTTGGGGAGTGCGCGCGGGCGCGCGGCGATCTAGGCGAGGCGATCAAGATGTACAAGCAGGCGCTCAAGGTCGACCCGTTCCGCGAAGACATCCACCGCGCCCTGATCAGCGCCTACGCAGTGCGTGGCGAACGCCGCAAGATTTTCCTCCACTACCGCGATCTTCAGGAGCTGTTCGCGCGGGAACTGGGCGTCGAACCCTCGCGCGAAACCACCGCGCTGGTCAAATCCCTGCTGAAATAACCCTCAAGTACTAAAAAACGCCTCCGAACGGAGGCATTTTTCATTTACGCTATTCAAATCCGAAAAAAGTCCATTTTTGGTAAGCGCTTTGTTGCACGCCCCTACGTAAACTTACAGCATATAACGAAATGAAGTTGAGCAACCCTTAAGGAGACCACCATGAAATTCCAACTTATCAATTTTGCCGCTTGGTTGAACGCTGATCCCCGCCGCGCGAAGATGATCCTCGTTGGTGCGACCCTTGCCCTGGCACTCACTGGCGCTGGCGCAGCGTTTGCCGGTCCGGCTTCGGGCGGCGCGTGCCCGTGACCCTGTGATTTATTGTAACCCAATTTCGTACTGGAATCTGCAAGTATAGGATTGAACTCAAATGGTCTTGCGAGAACTGAAACGCACCGAACAGCGTGAGCATCAATACCAGCGCAGCGGTATCTGGCGCGGTTTCCTGCTCAGCACGGAAGAGAAGCGCAGCATCGACCGTCTTATGGGCAGCGCGCTTCTTGACGAAAGCCTGTGCGACCGCCTGGTGAACAAGCGCGACCTGTCGCTGCTGGCGAGCTTCGGACTGTCGCTCGAAACCCAGGACTGGCTGCTCAACATTCCGGCATCGACCCTTGAGGAACTTGCCCAAGAAATCGCGCTCGTGGCGTAAAAACACATGATAAAATCGAATCATCGTACACACCATGACTGGGTAAGGGAGTAATGCGCCTTTATCCAGTTGTGTCATTGAGGACACCGGAATGCCCCCCACCATCCTGATCGTGGACGACGACGAACAAATCCTGTTGTTGGTGGAAATCCTTCTCCGTCGCCAGGGTTATCAGGTTCTAAAGGCACAGAATCCTTATACTGCGCTCGACATCCTAAATGACGACGATCCCCGATCTCTGCCTGCTCGATTACATGATGCCGGGCATGAACGGCATTGAGTTGTGCGAGCAGATTCGCCAGCACCCGCTCGCGTCCAGCGTCCCGGTAATCATGCTGTCTGCGGTGGACGGTGACGACTTCATCAACGAGAGCATCCAGGCGGGCGCCAACGGTCACATCCCGAAGTCGCAGATGCACCGCCGCCTGCTCGACGAAGTTCAGCAGCATCTCCCCGCAGCACAGTCGAAATAGAGTCTGCTTTTCGCAGCGCCGGACAGCCGTTCGCGGCTTTCCGCTCGGTTCACAGCCTCTCGGCTCCGCCTTACTCCATCGGCTTCTCGGCAACGACCCCTAACATCATCGGAATCTGTGGCATCCCTTCGGGCATTGCGAATCGCCCGCCCGGCAGTTCGCGCAGGTCGCTGAAAGGCTTGAAGCCGTTGCTGTAGGGATATTCGCGCAGAGTCGTCAGCCGCAGCCCGGCGGCGAGCAGCGCTGTGACGATGTCGGCGACGCCCCAGCTAAATTCGTGCGACGGGTGCGGGTTCTCAAAACTGACCACGCCTTCCTGATAGCCGGACGGCGCAAGCACTTCGCCGGAGAGCGCGACGTAATCGCCCACGCCGCCGAAGCTGTTCCGTCTGCCGCCCATCGCGTCGAAAGCCAGCCGCCAGCCTTCGTCGAAGGCGACCAACACCGGATGGAACTCCATGAGCACGACGCGACCGCCCGGCTTGAGGACGCGCGCCACGCCCTGCCCCCACGTCCGCAGGTCGGACAGCCAGATCAGTGCGCCATACGACGAAAACACCATGTCATACGTGGTCTCCGCCGTCTCCAGCCAGTCGTAGATGTCGGCGCGCACGAACGTCGCCGGGATCGCCGCTTCTTTAGCAAGCTGGCGGGCGAAATCAATCGCCGTATCGCTGATGTCGACGCCAGTTACGGTCGCGCCCAGCCGCGCCAGACTGAGCGTGTCCTGCCCGGCATTACATTGGAGATGCAGCAGCGAGCGCCCATGCAGGTCGCCCAAAAGCTCAATTTCCTCCGGGTACAGGGTGCTGCCGCCGCTTCGGAAAAACGCCGCCTGATCGCGCTTGTGACTGTTATGCGCTTCGGTCGCGGCGTTCCAGGAGATTCGGTTGGCTTGGTGCAGGTCTTTCTGAGGCATAGCTGTTCCTCGCGGTGCTTTCGACGCAATACCACAATTATACCGAGCCGCACGAGCCAGCGGCGAAGAATGGCGATCTCGTGCTACACTCAGCGCCAGATTACGAGATGAAGGGAACGGTGATCTCATGAATACCGACCAGGCGCTGCGCAACCACGTGATCGCCCTGCTCGACGGCGGGCAGGCGCACATGACCTTTGACGATGTCGTCGCCAGTTTTCCGCAGGAGTTGATCAACACCAACCCGCCCAACGTGCCTTACACCCCCTGGCACTTGATCGAGCACCTGCGCATCACGCAGTGGGACATCCTCGAATACGTGCGCAATCCCGATTACACCTCGCCGGAGTGGCCCGTCGGCTACTGGCCCGCCCGCATCGCCAAGACCGACGCGGCGGGCTGGAAGCGCACCATCGAGCAGTTCCGCGCCGACATGAGCGCCATGCGCGCCATCGTCCTCGACCCGAAGACCGATCTGATCGCGCCAATTCCGCACGGGTACGGCGGGCATACCATCCTGCGCGAAGCGCTGCTCGTCGCCGATCACAACGCCTATCACATCGGCGAGCTGGGGATTCTGCGGCAGGTGATGAACGCCTGGTGAGGGAGAATCCCTTAAGTTGCCGCGCCACCGAGAACGGTTTACACTGAGTCATACGGCAGAACGCAGCCACAGGCGCTTACCATCGTCACCCGAATCGGACGTTACGGCTTCATCCTGGCTGCCGCCTACATCGTGCTCGTGGGCGGCACTTATTACTACTCAGATATTCGGGGTGCGGGTCTTCCAGCATCTCCTGATCACCGTCATCCTCAGCCTGTGGCTGATTCTTCGTCTCATCCGGCGGCGCGGGCTGCCGCCGACGCCGCTCAATCCCCTGCTCTACCTGTGCGCGCTGGTCTGGTTCGCCTCGGCGCTGCTCAGCCTCGACCCGCGCATGGCGCTCGAAAACCTGTGGTTTCCGCTGACCAACCTGCTGCTGTTCTTCGTCATGGTTGACCTGCTGCAAAGCGGGCGCGAGGCGCTGCTGGTCGAGACGCAGTTTTTGCTCGCGGCGTTGGTGGTGATCCTGGCGGGCGCGCAGCTTGGCTCGTGGCTGTTCGGCTGGGGCTTCGCCACGTCGCGCATCGGCTGGCTGAGCGTGCTCAGCCCGGAAATGCCCCTCCCAATCGTGCCGCCGCGCCTGTTCGTGCCGCTCGGAGTCAGTACCTGGCTGGCAGCCTACAGCGCGCCGCTGGCGCTGCTGGCGGCGGCGTGGGGAGTCGCCGCGCGCCGCCGCGCCGTGCGCGCCAGCTTCTGGATGCTGGCGGCGCTGCTCGTGATCGTCATGCTCCTGACCAATTCGCGCGGCGGCTGGATTTCGGTCGGCGCGGGCGCTGCCGTCTTCGCGCTGCTGGAGCTTGCCCGCCGTCCGCGCTTGCAGCAGGTCGTCCGGCGCTACGCCCTGCCGATTGGCATCGCGGTCGTCGCCGTCGTCGCGGCGGGCGTGCTGGCGCTCGTCGCCATCGGCTCCGATCCGGGTCACTCGTCCGGCGACGTGCTGCGCTTCGACCTGTGGCGCGGCGCGGTCGAGATCGCCCGCGATCATCCCTTCTTCGGCGTCGGACCGGGGCTGTTCGGGCAGGCGTACCGCCTCTACCGTAACGCGGGATACGTCGACAACCGTCTGGGGACAGCGCACAACTTTTACCTCAATTCGCTGGCAGAGACCGGCATCGTCGGCGCGCTGGTCGGGCTGGCGCTGGCTTTTGTCCTGCTGCGCGCCTGGTGGCGGCTCTGGCGCAGCGCCGATGCGCCGTCGCGCAAGCTGCATCTGGAGGGCGCGCTGGCGGCGCTGGTCGGCTTCGGCGCGCAGAGCAGCTTCGACACCTTTACCGTGACGCCGCTGGCGCTGCTGGCGCTCGGCTTAACGGCGTACTGCGTCACGGCGGCGCGCACGCGCATCGATCCGCCGCTGCGCGGCAGCCGCCCGGCGGCGTTCGTCAGCCTGATTCTGGTGCTGGGCTTCGGCGTGGGGCTGTTCCGCTCGGATCAGGCGCAGGCGGCATTCAGCGCCAGCGTCCGCGACAGTTCGCTCGACGAGGCGCAGCAGGCTTCCGCGCTCGATCCGGCGCTGCACCTGTACGATCTGCAAGTCGCCTACCTGACCGACGGCGACCCGGCAACAGCGGCGGCTGGCTACCAGCGCGCGCTGGCGCTTGAGCCGACCTGGGCGACCGGCTGGATCAACCTCGCCGCGCTTGACCAGCGCCAGAATGAGATTCCGCAGGCGCTCGACGCGCTCCAGCACGCCATCGACATCGACAATCAGAATGGCGCGCTGCTGCTGTGGGCGCGGCTCGCCGAAAGCGCGGACGCCGCCCCGCCCGATACCATCGTCAACACTTATATCCGCGCCCTCAAGTCACGGGTAATTGACGATCTGCCGCTGTCCGATTTCTGGACGCAGACCGACCTGCGCCAGCAGGCGCTGGCAGCCTATCAGCCAACGCTCCCGCTCGACCTGCGCTACCGCGTGCTGGCGGCGCACGATCCGTCGGCGCTGGCGGCGCTCGTCCCTACCGATCCGGTTACCGCGCAGGAATGGTGGGTCACGGGCGAATATGCCCTGAACGTGAACGGCGACGCGCGGGCGGCGGAAGCGGCGTTCACGCAGGCAGTCGCCCGTCATGGCTACGACGCCTACCTGGGCGACTACTACGTGGCGCGCGCCCGCGCGCGGGTGACGCTCGACCCGGCAGCGGCGCAGCACGATCTCAACATCGCCGAACTGCTGGGTGCGCTCTATGAATCGCCCAATGCCGTCCGCGCGCAGCTCACCGACTCGCTGGACGAGAAGCGTCAGTTATGGGCGACCGCCGTCCCGCCGCACGTGATCGACCAGAACTTCGAGGGCGTGCTGTTCGCCGGGCGCGTCGCCTCCTTCGACTTGCTGCCGGAGATGCGTCCCCCCGGTCCCGGTCGGGAAGCCATGCAGCCCTGGTACGACCTCGCCGAAAGCTATCAGTCGACCGGGGAAATAGATAAGGCGATCACCGTCTACCGCGCCATCCTCGACCGCGCGCCGGACGAGCAGGACGCGCGTGCCGAACTGGATCAGCCTGAGCGCGGGCGGATCGTGATGCTCAAGCGCGCCGCGTTCACCCTGCTCATCCTCTACGTGCTGCTGGTCGGCTCGACCTACGACGGCATCCTCGACGGGACGCGCCGCGTCGCGGACGTGCTGCTCGTCGGTGTGGTGGTCGCCGTCTGGCTGTGGAGCCGACGGCGCTGGCAGTGGCATCGGACGGCGCTCGACTGGGCGATCCTGCTGTGGTGCGCCGCCTTCGCCCTCTCGCTGCTGACCAACCTGGAGTCGTGGCGGCGCATCCTGATCGGCATCTGGTTCATGGGCGTCTACATCGGCGCGTGGTACGTGCTTCAGGATGCCTTTGCCAACCGCGCCCTGCGCCGCGAGTGGCTGGTCGACGCGCTGCTGATCGCGGGCGTGCCGGTCGTCTTCGTCGGCTATGCGCAGGTGGAGGTCGCGCTCACCGGCGGGCTTCCGCTGCCTCGCCCGGTCGGCACGCTCGGCAACGCCAACGCGCTGGCAGCCTTCCTCGTCATGCTGATCCCGTTCGCGCTTGGGCGCACCATCGGGACGCGCAGTCCGCTCGCGCGCGTGGCGCTCGGCTTCTACAGCGTCATGGCGCTGGGGCTGATCTTCCTGAGCTATTCACGCGGCGGCTGGTTCGGCGCGGCGGTCGCCGTCGCCGTCTGGGTGAGCCTGCGCTTTCCCGTCCGGCGCTGGTGGGCTGCCCAGTCGGGCGCTCTACGCGGCACCTTGCTCGTCGGCGGCGCAGCAGCACTGATCACCGTACTGCTGCTGGTCGGAGAGACGTTCGGCATCGCCGGGCGCACGGTCGAACTGCGCACCTGGATATACGATACGGCAATCCAGCTCTTCGCAGAGCGCCCACTGACCGGACACGGCTTGTTCACCTTCGGCGCGGGGCTTTCGCGGCTCAATTCGCTGCCGCCGATGGAACCGCACAGCCACGCCCACAACATCGTCCTGAACGTCGCCGCCGAGACGGGCATCGTCGGCGTCTCGGCGCTAATCCTGACCTGCGTACTCGCTCTCCGCGCCCTGCGACGTCCAACTGACCCGATCACGATTATGGCTGCGGCGGCGTTCGCGGGCTTCGCCGCGCACCAGGTCGTCGATCTGCCCGCCATGCTGCCGGCGATTGCGCTGGTGGCGCTGTTTGCGCTGGCGCTGGCGCTGCCCGCAGGCGAAGCACTCGTCGGAAAAGCGCTCGCCGGAAAAGCGCTTGCCCGCGCCCGCTGGCAGCCGCTGCTGATGGCGGCAGGCGCGGTCGTTCTGGTCGCGGGCGGTCTGTGGGACGGCGTCAACTACAACGCTTACGTCACAGCGTTGAGCGACGCCGCCGTCAACGGGGATTACCACGCCGCCGCCGACCACCTTCAGCCATTGATCGACGCCGATCCTGGGCTGGCGGTCTATCCGCAGCAGCAGGGCATGTTGTTCGGCTTGGCAGCCGCAGCGGGCGACGCGCAGGCGGCGCAGGCGGGCGTCGACGCCTTCCGGCGCTATCTGTCGCTCGAACCCGACTACGCCAGCGGCTGGGCGAACCTCGCCGCGCTCTACGAGGGATTGGGCGAGAACAACGCTCCGCCGAAGACGCCATGCGCAAGGCTGCCGAACTCGCGCCGAATAGCTGGTCGCTGCTCTACCGCTTCGGGGTGTACGCCGAAGCCGCCGGGGACAGCGCCAGCGCGCAGGGGGCTTACCAGCAGGCGATTAGCGCCTATCATCAAGTCGTGCTGCTGCCAGATTGGGATCAATCGCCGCTGCGCACAGCGATTCCGGTGGATGAGAGCAAGTTTTCCAGCATCGAACATACCCTGCTGCTGCTCGAACGCGGCGATCTCGATGCCGCGCGGCAGGCGTGGGATGCGTCGGACGCCAGAAGCGCCGATTACAGCAGCAATCACGTCGTCAACATGCTGTTCGCGCTGAACGAAGGCGACCGAACGCGCGCCGAATCGGAGTGGCAGTCCGCCAGAAGCGCCATTGCCGACAACAATTCGCGCGCCTGGACGACGTTCGGCGCCGCCTTCCTCGATGACGCGAGCTTCGATCAGGAGATCGCTGCCGCCCGCGCCGTGATCGACGGCACGCCCTTCGGGTCTGACTGGGAACTCGGAGCGAACATCAACTACATCCAGTACTTGAGCCTGGCGATTCCGCGCCAGTTTTTGCCGCAGGTCGGCTACAGCGAATACGACCCGATTTTGCTGCGCCTGCTCGACGCACCGGATAAGCTGGCAGCCCTGCGCGCGGCTGTATCCGGCTGAGCCATCACCGCCGCGCCACCTGCTCGAAAATCTCCACATACGCCTGCTTGACGGGTTCCGGCGAGAGCGCCGCCTCGGCGTAAGCGCGCCCCGCCGCCGACAGCGCCGCACGCCGCGCCGGGTCTGCCTGCAGCGCGCGCAGCGCCGCGACCATCGCCTCGCGGTCGCCAATCGGCACGACGATACCCGCCCCGCTTTCCTCAACCAGCGCGGCGCCTTCCCCGCGTATCGCCGCGACGACGGGCGTCCCGGTCGCCAGCGCTTCGTAGAGCTTGGCGGGGCGCGTCCCGCCCGCCACCGAGTGATCGCCCAGCGCAATTAAGCAAACGTCCGCTGCCGCCCAGACGCCCGGCATCTCAGTCATAAGGCAGAACCCCGGCGAACAGGACGTTATCCAAGCCGCGCTCGCGCGCCTGCGCTTCGATGCGCGCCGCCTGCGATCCGCCGCCCGCGAACAGCAGCGTCATTTCCGGCAGCGCCGCCGCCGCGTCGAGCAGGATGTCGAGGTCGTAAGTCAGGCTCATGTTGCCGACGTGTACGGCGACGAAGCGCTCGCCCAGCCCGTAACGCGCGCGGACGGCGGCGCGCAAATCCGCCTGACCGGGGTGAAACAGCGCCAGATCGACCGCGTTCTTGATCAGCGTCACGCGCTGAGGATCGGGCAGCAGAGTCAGGATGCCTTCGACCACGCCGTCGGTCATGCCGACGACGTGCGCCGCGTCGTGATACGCCCAGCGCTCGACGCGCGCCGCGACTTTGACCATCAGGCTGTCGGCGCGCAGCGCGCCCGTCGCCACCGCCGATTCGGGCCACAGGTCGGAGACGTTGAGCACGACCGGCGCGCGCTTGATCCAGCGCAGCCAGCCGCCCGTCAGGCAGACGAACAGCGGATGCGACTCGACCAGGATCACGTCCGGTCGGCGCAGAACGACGCCGCGCAGCGCTGCCATCAGCATGAAGCTGAACTGGTTGAGCAGCCGCGCGCGGGCGCGCTTGCTCGGCGAGGCGTAAACCCACACGCGCTCGACCGTCACGCCGTCAAGTGTTTCGCGCAGGACGACGTGCCCGCGATACGCCGGACGAATCACGCCTTCGGGGTAATTGGGCATCCCGGTCAGCACCGTCACCGCGTGACCGTCGGCAGCCAGCAGGCGCGCCAGCCGACTCAGCCGTACGGCAGCCGCGCCGAACTCCGGTGGATAAAATTGGGTCAGTATCCAGATACGCATGGTCTCATCTGCCAGAGCGCCAGTCTGTCAGGGCGCCAGTCCCTTATTATCCTAACGGCGGATTTGCCGCGCGTCGAGGTAAGAATACAGCGCGTCCTCAGCACCGCCCAAGCGTAGGCTCCACGCGCCCGGCTTTGCGCTATGATTGTGCGCCTATGCGAACGCTTTACGTCCGGCTCAAACGTTACATCCCCTGGGTGATTCGCGCCGTGATCGCGTGGGTGCTGCTCGGCGCGCTCGTCCCGGCGCAGCCTCGCGCGCCGCTCGGTCCCGACCAGACCGTCGAGACCAACGAGCCGCGCCTGTGTATGCACACGCGCCTGATCGACGAAGTGGACGAGTGGAAAATCCAGCGCTCGCTCGTGCTCGTCCGCGAGATGGGCGCGGGCACGATTGTCGAATTCTTCCCCTGGGCGTACATCGAGGGCACGGAGAACCAGTACGACTGGTCGAGCGCCGACCGCATCGTCCGTCACGCCCGCAATCAGGGCATCCACATCATCGCGCGGCTGGGCTTCGTGCCGGAATGGGCGCGCAAGAAAGGCGACAACAGCGCCGAGTTCAGCACCTTCAACACCCTGCCCGAAGCCGCCTACCCGGATTTCGCCCGGTTCGTCGCCGATTTCGCCGCGCGCTACGCGGGCGTGATCGACGACCTGATCATCTGGAACGAGCCGAACATCGCCTTCGAGTGGGGCTACCAGACGGTCGATCCGGCGGGCTACGCGCGCCTGCTGCAAGCGGTCTACGCGCCTGCGCACGCCGCCAATCCGAACGTCGTCATCCTCGCCGCCGGGCTTGCGCCGACGCTGGAGCCGCCCGGCAGCCCCAACGGTCTGAACGACATCACCTATCTGGACGAATTGTACGACGCGGGCGCGCAGCCCTATTTCGACGCGCTGGCGATCCACGCCTACGGCTTCACCGAGCCGCCGGACGACCCGCCCGCTTTCGACAAGCTCAACTTCCGCCGCGCCGAACTGCTGCGCGACGTGATGGTCAGGCACGGCGACTCCGCCAAGCCCGCCCTGATCACCGAGACAGGCTGGAACGACAACCCGCGCTGGACGAAAGCCGTCACGCCCTCGCAGCGCATCGCCGACACCATCGGCGCGCTCGAATACGCCGACGATCACTGGGACTGGCTCGACAAAATGTGCTTCTGGGTGCTGCGCTACCCCGTGCCGACGCTCAGCTACCCCGACAACTACACCTTCATCACCACGAAATTTCAGCTCAAGCCGATCTATTACGCCGTGCAGGCGTATGCGCGCGGCTTCAAGCAGGATGAGTCGCTGTGGCTGCCCGCGCCCGCCCCCTGATCCTGCTGATTCGGCTGCTGAGCGTCTTCGCGCTGGTCTTCGCGCTCGCGCTGATCCGCCGCGTGACCGAAGCGCCGCCGCCCCCGCCGCGCGAGTTATTCCCCAGCGGCGAGCTGCGCGTCGGCGTCGATCCGGGCAATCCGCCTTTTGCGACTTTCGACGGCGACTCGCTTGCCGGGCTGGACATCGACCTGGCGCGCGAGCTGGGCGCGCGGCTCGGTCTGCCGGTGCGCTTCGTCCCGCTCGGCTTCGACGGGCTGTACGACGCGCTCAAAGCCGATCAGGTCGACGCGCTGGTCGCCGGGCTGCTGATCGACCTGACGCGCCTCAAGGACGTGCATTATTCGCAGCCCTATTTCAACGCCGGGCTGGTGCTGGTCAGCGATAACGGATTGATACGGATGGAGGACTTACCGGGGCACAGCCTCGCCTACGAATTCGGCTCGGAGGCGGACACCGAGGCGCGGACGTGGCTGCGGCGCATCCTGCCCTTCGAGACGCGCCCCTACGAACTACCCCGCGATGCCCTCGACGCCGCCCGCCTGGGCGACGCCGACGCCGCGCTGGTCGATGCCGTCAGCGCGCGCCTCTACCTGCGCGATCATCGGGACTGGCACGCCGCCGTGAACTCCGTCACTGACAACCTGTACGCCATCGCCACGCAGAGCCGCCGCCCGGAGATCAGCGTCGCCATCAACGACGCGCTGCAAAGCATCATCGACGACGGCACGCTCACGTCGATTATCGACCGCTGGCTCTAGGACTGGCTCTAGGACTGGCTCCAGGCAAAAAAGAACCCGCGCCGGGGTTCGGCGCGGGCATCAGAGGTTCCTACTTCTTTTCGAGGGAGTATTTCATCTTGTCCCAGTCAGCCTTGCTGACGAACTTCGTCAGCATACGGCCATCGGATGTCTTGCCCCGAAGTCCGTAACGGGTCTGACCGTTCTTGGTGGTGAAGGTCGTCTTCATGACTTGCTTGTCGTCAATCTTGACCTTCTGGCGGGTTTTGACATCATAAAATTCGACGCTCATCGTGAAACCCCTTTGTATATAAGCGAGCAATATATGTTTCGCTATACAAAGAGTCATTCTACACAATAATCTTCACGCGCACAAGCGAAAGTGAGGGGAAATCACGGAATTCGTACCCTCACATGGGCAAAGTAGCCAAAACTCGTTGGATTTTGAGAGCCAAATGGAGAATTAGGCGGTTTTCCGGGTCTTCCAGGTTCAGCCCGGTGAGTTCGCTGATGCGCTCCAGGCGATAAACCAGCGTGTTGCGGTGGACGTTGAGATCGGTGGCGGCTTTGGCGAGGTTGCCGTTCGCCTCGAAGAAGCCGCTCAGCGTGCGGATCAGGTCGCCCTGCTTGCGCTCGTCGTGCTCGACCAGCGGACCAAGCGTCTCGACGTAGAAGCGGCGCATCTGCTCCAGATTGCGCTCCTTGAGCGCCAGCAGCAGTTGGAACAGCTTGAGGTCGCCGTAGAAGGTCGTCTGCTCGCGGTCGCCCAGCTCGTTGGAGATGCTGACCGCGTCCTTCGCCTCGCGGTAGGCTTCGCGCAGCGCCGAAAGCCCGCTCGCCGGGCGGCTGATGCCCGACGCGACCAGTCCGCTGGGGCTGCGCGTCGCTAGCTGCCCGCGCACGTCGTCCACCATCTGGCGGACGCGCGCCGTCTGCACCGCGTTATCGAGCGGATAGAGCGCGACGATCACGTCGACGTACTGCCCCACCGCCCCGGCGACCTGCCGCCGTACCATGTCGTCGCGCACCAGCGGGATCAGCGACTCCAGCGGCAGACTCGCCCCGGCGTCGGTCGTCGCCCGGAAGACGACGACGACGTAGACGGTCTCCGGGTCAAAGCCCGCCTGCTGCGCCCGCGTCGACATCAGATCGTCGTCGGCAGGCGTGCCGCTCAGCCACATCTGCACCCAGTCGCCGCGCGCCTGCTCGACGGCGAAGGCAATCGCGCGGCTTTTCGCCAGCTCGATAGCGCACACGTCCGCGCCGTAGCTCAACACCATCCGGTCGAAATCGTCGAGTCCCTCGTGGCTGTCCACCAGCGAGAGATAGCCCGCGACGCGCTTCTCCACTTTCAGCACCGTCGTATGCCCCAACGGACTGGGGACGATCACGCCTTCGGCGCTCGGCGCCTCCCGTCCCAGCCAGTTCTGGAACGAGCCGTAGGGCAGGCTTTGCATCAGCGAGCGCCCACTGGTCGGGCGGCGCGCCACGTTCGGATAGACCTGCGCCATCAGCACGCCGGCGTCGTCGTGGACGACAATCGGCTTGGCGGTGGCGCGCGCAAGAATTTGCAGGAGACTGTTGAGGTCGCGGTTTTCGGCGGCGACGCGCGTCAACTGGCGCTGGATTTCCATCGCCCGCTGCGCCATCTGCGCCTTCTGGTTGACGATGAACGTGTTCACGGCGCGCTCGATGCGCGGCATACTGCTGTCGTCGGGCAGCGCCAGCAGCGCGACGCTGCACTCCGCCGCCGCGTCGACCGCTGCCGGAGAATGATCGAGCGTGGCAGCGACCGCGCACACACCCGCGCCCGCTAAAGCGCGCACGACTTCCGAGAGGGTGATTCGACTGTCGTAAGAGCGCAGCACGTCCATCGACACCAGCGCCAGCTCGCCGCCGTAGACATCGGGGAAAGCGGGCGGCTGCGCCTGAACCATGACCGCCCAGGTGATCGTCGTTTCTGGCGCTCCAACGACAAGCTGCGTTCCGAGCGGCAGCGCAAACTGCAAGAGAGCCTGTATCGTAGCGCTGTGATTTTCTGACATGTTGTCGCTAGTTAACTTATGCCCAAGTTGTTTTTTGATTGTATTCACCAAAGGCGCCTAACGATTATCGCCATTTCGCACAACAGTCCGCTCAGGTTTTTGTCGTATTGCACCAATCTTACGCCGTTTCACGGTAAAAGAAAACCGGGCGGTTCGATTGGAATCCACCCGGTTTGTTAAACTTTGCTAGATTGAAGATTCTGTAGGGGCAGGTTTGAAACCTGCCCCTGCACGCTGTTTCACACCCGCTTGACGCCCACCGTCAGCGTTTCGCCGTCGATCTCGAACTGCTCGCTGTGGAAGCCGTCGTTCGGCTCGCCCGCTTCGACCGTCTCGCTCAGCGTCTCGCCGCTGATGTAGTCGGCGAACTGCTGGATCGCCTGCGCCAGCTTGTCGCTCGCCTGGTACTTCAGGACGATGTGATCGCTGATGTTGAAATCGGCGTCGCGGCGCAGCGACTGCACGCGGCGCACGACCTCGCGCGCCATGCCCTCGCGCACCAGGTCTTCGCTCAGGTTGGTGTCGAGCGCGACCAGATAGCCGCTGTCCTCGGCAATCGAGTAGCCTTCCCCGGCTTCGCGCAGCACCTGCACTTCGGCGGGCGTCGTCACGAACGTTTGCCCACCGAGCGTGATGCTCAGGCTCTCGCCGCGCAGCAGCGCTTCCGCCCAGCGGCGCACGTCTTCGGGACTGCCTTCGCGCAGCACCTTCTGCACGCGCGGGAAGTCCTTGCCGAACTTCTTACCCAGCAGGCTCGGCAGCGGGTTCAGCTTGTAAGTGACCACACTGCCCGCGCCTTCCAGCAGCCCGACTTCCTTGACGTTGAGTTCCCCGGCGATCAGGTCGCCGAGGCGCTCGACCGTCAGCGCTTCCGTCGCCTCGCGCACGGCGAAGTGCGCGCTCGCCAGCGGTTGGCGCACGCCCAGCTTGACCGTCTCGCGGGCGGCGCGTCCCAGGCTGACCAGCCGCTGCACCAGCCGCATCTCCTCGATCAGCTTGCGGTCGATCAGCGCCGGGTCGTATTCGGGCCACAGCGCCAGATGCACGCTCATCGGCGCGTGGTCGTCGGCTTCGACCACCAGATTGCGGTAGAGCGCGTCGGCGACGAACGGCATGGTCGGCGCGATCAGCCTGGTCACGGTCGTCAGGCACTCGTAAAGCGTCGCGTAGGCGCTCAGCTTGTCGGTGTCGCTCTCGCTCTTCCAGAAGCGGCGGCGGCTCAGGCGCACGTACCAGTTGCTCAGCATCTCGATGAACGTCTGGATCGGACGGGTCGCGCCGGGCACGTCGTAGCTGTCGAACGCTTCGGTCACGCCCTTGACCAGTTGGTGCAGCTCGGCGATCACGAAGCGATCCATCTCCGGGCGCTCGCTCACAGGCGGGATCACGCTGTTCGGCGTCCAGCCGTCGAGGTTGGCATAGGTGACGAAGAAGCTGTAGGTGTTCCACAGCGTCAGCCAGACCTTGCTGACCACTTCGCCGACCAAATCCATCGAGAAGCGGCGCGGCTCGCCGGGCGGACCCGACGTGAACAGATACCAGCGGAAAGCGTCCGCGCCGTGCGTGTTGAGCACGTCCCAGGGGTCGACCATGTTCCCCTTGCTCTTGGACATCTTCTGCCCCTCGCCGTCGAGAATCAAGCCGAGGCAGATCACGTTCTGGAACGACACCTGCTCGAACAGCATCGAACTGATGGCGTGCAGCGTGTAGAACCAGCCGCGCGTCTGGTCAACCGCCTCGCAGATGTAGTCCGCCGGGTACTGCGTCTCGAACATTTCCTGATTGTTGGCGGGGTAGCCCCACTGCGCCAGCGGCATCGATCCGCTGTCGAACCACACGTCGATCACTTCCGGCACGCGCCGCATCGTCCCGCCCGACCCGTTGGGGTTCGGGAAGGTGATGTCGTCCACGTAGGGGCGATGCAGATCGAGTCCGGTCAGGTCGCGCCCGGCAAGCTGGCTCAGTTCCGCCACACTGCCGACGCAAAGCATGTCGCCCGTCTGGTCGTCCACCCAGATCGGCAGGGTCGTCCCCCAGTAGCGCTCACGACCGAGCGCCCAGTCCTTCAGGTCGGTCAGCCAGTTGCCGAAGCGCCCATCCTTGATGTGTTCCGGCACCCAGTTGATCGACTGGTTCAGCTCGATCATCTTGTCGCGGTAGTCCGTCGAACGGATGAACCAGGCATCGCGCGCGAGGTAGATCAGCGGCGTGCCGTCGCGCCAGCAGAACGGATAGGTATGCTCGAAGCGTTCGGATTTGTAGAGCAGCCCGCGCTTGCGCAGGTCGCGCGTGATCTCCGGGTCGGCATCCTTGACCCACATGCCGCGCCACTCGGTCACGGCGTCGATGAAGGCGCCTTCGGCGTTGACCGTTTGCAGGATCGGCAGCTTGTACTCCTGTGCGACGTTCATGTCGTCCACGCCGAACGCGGGAGCGATGTGGACGATGCCCGTGCCGTCCTCGGTGCTGACGTAATCCGCCGAGACGACGTAGGCGTATTTGCCGTCCACCGGCAGGAAGGTGTAGAGCGGGTTGTAGCTCATGCCGACCAGTTCTCTACCCTTGAAGCGCTTGACGATCTTGTACTCGTCCGGGTGGATCAGCGCCGTCTTCATCAGGTCGGCGGCGAGGATCAACTGCTCGGTGCTTTCGCCCTCCTCCGAGTCGTGGACGGGACCTTCGACCTGCACGTAGTCGACGTTCGCGCCCACCGCCAGCGCCACGTTCGCCGGGAGCGTCCAGGGCGTCGTCGTCCAGACGAGGAAGTAGACGCCCGGCTTGTCGCGCAGCGGGAAGCGCACGAACACGCTGGGGTCCTGCACCTCGTCGTAGCCGAGCGCGACCTCGTGGCTGCTCAAGGGCGTGCCGCAGCGCGCGCAGTACGGGACGACTTTCAGCCCTTTGTAGAGCAGGTTCTTGTCCCAGAACTGCTTGAGAATCCACCACACGCTCTCGACGTAGTCGTTGGTGAAGGTGACGTAGGGATTGTCGAGGTCGGTCCAGTAGGCGATGCGCTCGGTGAAGCGCTCCCATGCGCCGATGTTGCGCAGCACGCTCTGGCGGCACTTCTCGTTGAAGGCGGCGATGCCGTATTCCTCGATGTCGTGCTTGTGCTTGAAGCCGAGTTCCTTCTCAATCGCCAGCTCGACCGGAAGCCCGTGCGTGTCCCAGCCGCCTTTGCGCAGGGCGTAATAGCCGCGCATGGTCTTGTAGCGCGGGAAAATGTCCTTGAAGGCGCGCGCCAGCACGTGATGCACGCCGGGCGTGCCGTTGACGGTCGGGGGACCTTCGTAGGTGACGTAACGCGGCGCACCCTCCCGCTCTTCCATCGAACGCTGGAAGATGCGGTTCATGCGCCAGAAATCAAGCTGCTCCTGCTCCAGCTTGGGTATGTCTACTTTTGGATTGACTGCCTTGAACATCGCTGCCCTCTCCTTACAGTCGCTGATGAAATGGTGTTGGTTAGCGGCGTGCCGAGGGGGCAATCGAATGTGGCGTGAGCTTGAGCCTCACCACCACAACACCTCCTTGTATGGGATATTGGCGTGTGCCGAACAGAACGGAAACACGCCTTATTATCCCCGAAAATGGGCATTTAGGGTAGGGCTGACTTACTGTGGACCGGTGCCGATCCAGAAGATTTCGCGGTTGACTTCAAGCTGGATTTTGTCCGGGGGCTGGCGCGTGACGATTGCCCACCACTGCTGGTTGAAGATTGAGAACGGGATTTGACCGTCGCAGCGCGCCACGACCGAATCGACGATGGTGAAGTCCTCGTGAAGCTCGCGGTACTCGCCGCACTGCATCGGCGCGACATGGCAGACGCCGCCGTTGTCCAGGATGTACTGCACCAACTGGCAGGCATCGCCCGTCGAGGTATACGTCCAGCGGTCGACGCCGTAGCCGTCGCTGACGTGGGTCGCCTCGACCATATTCGACGGCATCGGCGGGGCGGGCGGCGCGATCACGGCGAACAGCACGGTCAGCACGTTCGTGCCGATGTACACCGCCACCGCGACCACCGCCAGCAGCAGAATCAGCGCCAGCAGCGGCGGGCGGCGCGACGCGGCGCTGCTTTCCTGCGGTGTCCCTTCTGGCGTTCTCTCTACCTCTGCCATTGCTCCTCGTATTTGACAATTGTCAGCCCGGCGGCATTGTAAAATGGATCGGGATTTGGCTCGCCGGGATAAATCTCCACCTGGGTGAACTGATAGGTAAAGAGACCGGAGTTATCGAACACGCAGCGGAAGATATACGCCGGGATGTCGGGGTTGGTCTCCGAACCCGGCGCGTTGCCGGAGGCAGGCAGGCGCACGCAGTTTTGATCGGTATTGCCGTAATGTTCGTTCATCTTCTGCTGGTAGTAAGCGACCACGTTTTCGGGCGTGTCGGCGACGCGGTAAAAGACTTTTTGCGAGGTGGGGAGCACGTCCTTCGTGCCCCAGAAAGCGGCGTTCGGATACGGCTGAATTTCAAATGGCGACCGCGCAGCGTTCTGCTGAGTCACGTAAGTAATCGCGGCACCCGCCACGATCAGAATTCCGACAATTCCGGCGATAATGCCTACACGTATGAGCGAGAACCCACCCTTGCGGTTAGCCATGCGTCTCAGTCCTCAACATTTCGTCGACATCATTCGTCAATGCCGCGCCGTAAGGTGTCTCACGAAAGCGCTCGGCGGTTGCCTGCCAGTAGAGCAGCCCGGCGCGTACCAGTTCGGACGAAGGCGGCGGCGCTGCGCCCAGGCGGTAGAGCAGATACTCCGCCATCAGCGCCCGCTGCGGCTCTTCCAGGCGACCATCGGATGCGCCCGCAGCCCGCAGCGCAGCCAGCGCCGCTCCCGGCTGATTCAGGCGGTAGTAGGCTTCCGCCAGATCGACCTGCACGACCGTCGGCGCGCCGATTTCCAACGCACGCTGAATCGCGTCAACGGCTTCGGCGTAACGTCCTTCTGAAAGCAGTGTACGCCCGAATCCATAGTAGGAGAAATAACGTTCCGGGGCTTTGTTAATAGCTTCGGACAAAACCGCTTCACTCTCGCTCAACTGCCCAAGCTGGCGGTAGGTGTTCCCCAGCAGCGTCAGCGTGCGCGCGTCGGCTTTCTCTCGCGCCGCTTCGAGCAGGTCGCGCGCCGCCTCCAGCTCGCCGTCCAGATACAGCCGCTGCGCCCGCGTATATGCCGAGATCATGCCCCGGTTGCCCCATAACACCGTGAATTCGAGGACGATCAGCAGCGCGCCCGCGCCAACCAGCACCGGGACGCGCGCATCCGGCGGCGCGACCAGCGCGATCAGGACGGCGACGACCAGCAGCACCAGACCGACGGCGAAGGCGATCCGCGTCGAGCGCTCCCACGTCTGAACGTCGCGGCGCAGGCGTCTGATCAGCCAGATCATGCGTTAGCCCAGATTGCCCGCGTCGGCGTCGGCAATCGCCTGCTCGATGGCGGTGATTTCATAGCTGAGCGCCTGCCCGTAAGCCGTGCCTTCGAGCGCCTTCAGCCCGGCTTTCCAGGTCGCCAAGCCATCGCGGGCGCTCATCATCTTCGCCGCCGCACGGACGGCTTGCTTGGTCTCGCCCGCCGCCTGGTAGGCGTTCGCCAGATGATAGTAGACGCGCACGCCGTAAGGCGCGGGCATAGCGTGCTGCGCCGCCCGCTCGAACGACTCGATTGCCGCCTGCTGGTCGCCCGCCAGACGGCGCGTGAAGCCGAGTTCCGCCCACAGCACGGGCTGGTCAGGATCGAGCCTGGTCGCTTGCAGGAGGGTCTGCGCGGCTTCGTCGTAGGCGGCTTGCAGGCGGTAGCCATTCGCCAGCGTGACGTATGCGCCGGGTTCGTCCGGGTAAAGCTGCACGGCGCGGTCGGCGGTCGCCTGCGCGCGGGCAAGCTGCCCGGTGTAAGCGTAGGCGCTGGTCAGCAGCATCAGGACTTCGGAGGTTTCTTTGCCCTCGCGGATCGAGCGTTCCAGCAGCGGGATCGCTTCGCGGAAGCGGAAGGCTTCGATCAGGCGGTAGGCGTCGCCGTAGCCCGACCCCTGCGCCCGCGTCTGGCGCGCCAGCATCACGCCGACAATCGTGAACCAGAGCAGGAACATCAGCGCCGCCAGACACAGCCCGCCCAGCGCCAGCGCCACGAACGGCGAGACGCCGGGGAAGCCGCTCGGCACGGAGGTGAAATACTGCGCCACCAGCGCGCCGATGAAGACGACAATGCCGACGACCGCCAGCACGACGGTGATATAGATGGCGATGACCCACAGGCGGCGGCGTTCCATCATGTCATCCTTAGGTTTGGGCGAGCGCCATCACGTCAATCTTCCCCTGCGCGAGTTCGGCAGCGGCTTCGACATCCTCGCCGAGCGCGGCGCGCAGCGTCTCCGCCTGCCCGTTCTGGAGGATTTTCTGCCACTCTTCCAGTCCATGCTTATGCTTGCGCACCTGAATCACGGCGTCCTGCGCGGCTGCCGTGTCGCCGAGGCGCGCGTAGGCACGCGCCAGATAGAGATAGATCAGCAGGCGGTGGCGCGCGTCCGGCACTTTGAGCGCCAGCGCCTTTTGCAGATGTTCGACCACTTGCTGCGAATGCTCCAGCCGATCCTCGATCATGCCCAGATTATAGAGCGCAACCCATTCGTCCGGGGCGAGTTCGGCGGCGCGCTGACCGGCTTCGAGCGCGGGTTCGTAGTCGCCCGCCTGCAAGTAGACTTCCGCCAGCCCGTTGTAGGCGACCGCCGACTGCGGATCAAGCTCGGTCATGCGGACGTAATCCTTCTTCGCCTTGTCGAGCTTGCCCCACAGGCGCAGCAGTTCGGCGCGAAAGCGGTAGTGATTCGGGTCGCGCGGCTGCTGCTTGATCAGGCTGTCCATCGACTTGACGGCTTCGGCGAATTCGCCCTTGCGCAGGTGCTTGACTGCCCGCTGGTATTCCATCGGCGCGCGCGCGCGAAAGAAGAACGCGCCCGCGACGACCCAGCCCAACGCGGCGCCCATCAGCGGCAGCGAGTACTGCGGCAGCACGGTCAACGCCAGCAGCAGCGCGCCGACGGCAGGCGCCAGAATCCCCGACCAGCGCCCGCGCTCGCCCGCATCCATCCTGCCGCCGATGAGCACCGCCGCGCCGACCAGCGCGACCAGCACCAGCAGCGTTTGCACAGGCGTGACCCAATCGCCCTCGAAGGCGTTGAGGATCAGGCTCACCAAGCCGGTGATGGCGATGACGAAAAACAGCGCGCGCAGCCGCGCCGGACCCAGAAACAGCGCGAACCGATCATAGGCGCGCATGATTTGCTTCATGCGTCGTCAATCTCCACGTAGATGCGCTTGTTGATGCCGCCCTTGCTCTTGTAATCGGTGATGCGGATGCGCCCGACTTCGCGCGTGTTGGCGACGTGCGTGCCGCCGTCCGCCTGCAAGTCCAGCCCGACGATCTCGAGGGTGCGGATTTCGGGAATCCCTTCCGGCACGAGGTTGACTTTGGTGCGGATCAGGTCAGGGATGGCGAAGGCTTCGGCGCGCGGCAGGATTTTCACGCGCACGTCGCGCGCCGCCGCGATCTCGGCGTTGATCTTCTCCTCGATTTCGGCGACCAGCTCTTTTTGCAGCCGCTCGAACTCGAAATCCATCCGTCCTTTCAGCGGCTCCATGTTGCCGCCCGTCACGCTCGCGCCGTAGTCGCGCCAGACGACGCCGCACAGGATGTGCATCGCCGTGTGCGTCCTCATTAGCTTGTAGCGCCGCTCCCAGTCGAGGATGCCGCGCACAGTCGTGCCAACAGCAGGCAGCGCATCGCCTTCGATGACGTGGATATTGCCGCGCTCGACTTTCGGGACTTTGTAGACTACGCCGTCCACGTCCAGCTCGCCCATGTCGTTGGGCTGCCCGCCGCCGCCGGGATAGAAGGCGGTGCGGTCGAGCAGCACGCCGTGCTTTTCCTCGTCAATCCCCGTGACGACGGCGTTGAATTCTTTCAGGTAGCTTTCGGTCTGATAGAGGAGATCGGTCATTGTGGAAATCCTTGAACGTTATCTTCAAGAGCGCTGCGCTCACTTCGACCTCGCTCCGCATAGCCCCCCTCTCCAATGGAGAGGGGTTGGGGGGTGAGGTATCAATCCAAATCGGCGCGCATCCGCAGCATGACTTCGCGCCCGCCCAGGCTGCGCCAGAAGGCGATGCTGTCCTCGTTGCGCGCGGCGACGTGCCACTCGAAATAATGCACGCCCTTCTGTCGAAACCAATCCACCAGTTCGGTCACCAGCGCCCTGCCGACTCCGCTGCGGCGGTACGACTCGTCCACGTAGATGTCGGCGAGGAAGCCGCTGGCGTCCTGCATAAACATCTCCGGCGTGAGATCGACGATCACGCCGAGCACGTAGCCGACGACCGTGCCGTCCACGTCCGCGACCAGCACGCGCGACATCGGGTCGTCGATCCGGTCGAGCAGGCGGCGCGCATAGCGGCGCGCGCCCTGCGGCGCGGCAGGCGGCAGGCTGGTATCGAGCTGGCGATGGTAAGCGACGAGCGCCTCCCACAGCCGCGCGACCGCGTCCACGTCCTCCGGCCGCATCCGTCGAATGGTCATTTCATCCACAGAACGTCCACCCACTCCGTAGCGCCCAGCGACCGCCAGAATGCCTGCGCCACCGCATCGTAATGCCCCGTCCAGACGGCTGCGCGGCTCGCGCCCTGCGCCGCGAACCACTCGCGCAGCGCGGTCACCAGCGCCCGCCCGACGCCGCCGTAATAGCCGTGCGCGTCGAGCGCGAGGTCGGTGATCAAGCCGATCTGCTCTGGCGCGACGCCCGGCATCGGCTGGAGCCAGCCGACGATGTAGCCGACCAGATCGCCTTCGCGTTCGGCGACGAACATGCCGCAGCGGGCATCGTCCAGCCAGGTCTGCGCCGACGCCGCCCATACATCGCGGGCATTGGGCGCAGGAACAGTCCGATGGTCGGCTTGCAGAACCATTTTCTCGTGCCAGAGATGAGCCAGGGCGGGAAGGTCGATTGCGGTCGCGGCGCGTATGCTAAACATGTTCGCAAAGCATAGCACTGCCCCCACCGCAAATCAAGCATTGTGCGCCATAATAGACACATGAAGGAGGAACGCGGCGCGATGACCGAACTGAGGCGTGAAGACCTGCCGCTCTGGATGCAGAAGACGATGCGCGGCACCGACTGGGGCGTGCTGATCGTGATCGTCTTCAGCCTGCTGGCGAGCTGGTCGTTCCTGCTTCAGCCGGGGCTGCCGCGCACCAACGCCAGCGAGCACTACGTCTACCGCACCGCCAACTATGCCGATGCCTTCGCTGAGGGGCGGCTCTACCCGCGCTGGTCACCCGACGCCCTCGCCGGTTACGGCGCGCCCATCCCGAACTACTATCCGCCCGGCGCAGCCTATCTTCCCGCCCTGCTCGACGTGTTCGTGACCAACGACGAGACACTCGCCGTCAAGCTGATTTACGCCGCCGCGCTGCTGCTGGCGGGGGCGGCGGTCTACACCTTCGTCACGCGCCAGTCCGGGGCAGCGGTCGGCGTGATCGCCGCGCTGCTTTACGTCTACAGCCCTTACGTCGGCTTGACCGCGCCGCACCTGCTCGGCGACCTGCCCGGCGTGATCAGTCTGGCGCTGATCCCGGCGCTGTTGTGGAGCATCGAACGGCTGCTGCGCACCAACCGCCCCTTCGATCTGGCATCCGTAGCGCTGATCACCGCCGCGCTGCTGCTGACCGACGTGCCCGCTGCTATCGTCGGCTGGGCGCTCGCCGCCGCGCTGCTGGCGTGGAACAGCGCCGATTATCCCCGCTGGTATCTCGCGCTGGGCGCGGGCGTGCTGGGGCTTGGGCTGGCGGGCTGCTTCTGGGTGCCCGCGCTCGTCGAGATCGATGCCGTGCGCTGGGTCGAGCGCCCGCTGACGATTCCGCACGTCCTGACGCTGGCGGACCTGTTCACGCCGCTCCGCCCCGTAGACGCGGGCGCGCTGATCCCGATGCCGCAGTTCACGCTCGGCTGGGCGCTCCCCGGCTTCGCGCTGGTCAGCCTGCCGGTGATCGTCCGCCGCCGCGCCGGGTTTCACGCGCTGTTTCTGCTGCTGGCGTTCGCGCTAATCCTGCTGGCGCTGACCGTCTTCGCGTCCGAAGTCTGGCTGGTCGGCGTGATCAGCCTGTGCCTGTCGGTAGGCGGCAGCGCGGTCGTGCTGGCGCGGCGCGCGCGCCTTTTCCTGCCGATCCTGTGCATCGTGATCCTGGTCGCCGCCATGCCCATCTGGCTGAGCGCGCGCTGGGCAGACGCGCCGATTGATACCTCGCCGCTGGCGCAGGTGGATTACGAGACGTCAGGGCTTCGGCATCGCCACCCTGCCCGACGGCGCTCCGCTGCCAACCACGCTGACGGCGGATACGTCGCCCGACCGCGCCTTGATCGCCAGCTACCGCGCCGGAGCGATCAACAAGATCGCGCAGAACGGCAACGCGCAGGTCGGCGTGCTCGAACACGGTACGCACGGCGACCGACTGCAAGTCGAGGCATTCGCGCCGCTCACCCTGCACATTCTGACCGCTTCCTTTCCCGGCTGGACGGCGCGCTTCAACGAGACGCCGCTGACGCTGACCCCCGACGCGCACGGATTGATCGACGTGACCCTGCCCAACGCCGGGCGCGGCGAGCTGGCGATCACGCTGGGCACGACCACGCCGCGCACGCTCGGCTGGATTCTGAGCTGGCTGGCGCTGTTCGCGCTGGGCGCGATCACGCTCCTCCGCTCGCGCAGCAGCGGCGACTACCACGAGCTGCTCGACCTGCTGCCGCAAGCCGAAACGCGGCTGCTCGGCGCGGTGCTGGTCGGCTTCGCCGTCGTGCTGGCGCTGTTCGCCGTGCCCTTCGCGCCGCTGCGCCTCCCTTCGCAGACCAACGAGGCGCTGGCGAGCAGTTCGACCATCGACAACCAGTCCGATGCCGGGCTGGAAGTGCTGGCGTACCACGCCGACGCGGCGGATTATCGCCCCGGAGACTCGATCCCGCTCACGCTCTACTGGCATACGCTGCGCTTCCTGACCGACCGCTACCGCGTCAGCGTCTCGCTGCTCGACCTGACCACCGGCGATTACCGGCTGCCTACGCCGCTGCGCGACCCCGGCGGCTACCCGACGACGCGCTGGCTGCCGCGCCTCTACGTGACCGATCCGTACACACTCACGCTGCCGCCCGACTTTCCTGCGGGCACGTACAGCCCCGCGCTGGAAGTCTGCGCCAGCGACACGGGCGATAGCTGCCCCACAGAAGACAGCCGCCTGACCTTCTTCGACCGCAGCGGCAGCACTTACGGATCGGTGCTGGTGCTGCCGATCATTCTAACGGTCGAGTAACCTTGTAATTTCCCATCCCGACAGTACAATCTTGGCAGACTGATACGCCGGGGATCGAATCGGAACCCGCGCACACTTTAAGTTCGTGAAGGAGACGGAATGGCGAGGAATCAGGATTACGCCGAGCAGCTAGGACGCGCCTGGGCGGAGCATCGTCAGGGGCAGAACGACGCAGCCATCCGCGATTTCAGCGGAATGCTTCAGACCGTGACGGACAATATGGATGCCCTCTACGGGATGGGGCTGGCGCAGCGCAGCGTGGGGCAGCTTGAAGCCGCCCAGGCGTCGTTTGAGCGCTGTCTGACTCAGGTCAACGAAGCGCTCGAAGCGCATCCTCACGAAGACCGTTACCAGATGCTGCAACGCATGACCAAGCAGCGTCTGGATGAATTGAAGGATAATCAGAGCTAAGCAATCATGGAAAAACGCGAGCGTCTGGAAAAGACGATTGCGGGAGAGCCGACGGATCGCGTGCCGGTCGCGCTGTGGCGGCATTGGCCCGGCGACGACCAGCGCGCTGCCGATCTGGCACGTTCAACCGTTGATTTTCAAAAAGCCTACGACTGGGATTTCGTCAAGGTCACGCCAGCCAGCAGCTTTTGCCTGACCGATTACGGCGTCCAGGATCAGTGGGAAGGCTCGCTCGAAGGCACGCGCGTCTACACCAAGCGCGTGATCGAGCGCTCGCTCGACTGGACGGGCATTCGCACGCTCGACCCGACGCGCGGCGGTCTCGGTCGCCAGCAGGAATGCCTGCGCCTGATCTGCGACGAACTGGGCGAAGAAGTCCCGGTCATTCAAACGATCTTCAGCCCGCTGGCGCAGGCGAAGAACCTCGCCGGACGGGACACGCTGATCCGGCATATGCGCACGCAGCCCGACCGCGTTCACAGCGGCTTAAGCATCCTGACCGACACCACGCTGCGTTTCATCGAATCACTCAAGCGGCTGCCGATTGCGGGCATCTTCTACGCCATCCAGTACGCCAATTACATGACGCTGTCCGAGGACGAGTACCGGACGTTCGGCTTGCCTTACGACCGCAAAATTCTGGATACGCTGCCGACCAAGTGGTGGTTGAACGTCGTCCATCTGCACGGCGACCAGCCGATGTTCAAGTTCGCGCCGGAATTGAAGGCGCAGGTCATCAACTGGCACGACCAGAAATCCGAGCCGACGCTGGCGCAGGGCAAAACCCTGTTCGACGGCGCGGTCTGCGGGGGGCTGGCGCAGGAAGAACACGTCCATCTGGGCGCGCCGACGACTATCCGTGACGCCGCCCGCAGCGCCATCCACGACACCAACGGACGCCGCTTCATCCTCTCGACCGGCTGCGTCTCGATGATCACCTCGCCGCTGTCCAACCTCCGCGCGGTTCGGGAGTCGGTTGAGACGGGCGCATGAGCATCCGCGTGATCGCCGGGACAGCCAAAGGGCGGCGCTTGAAACTCGTTCCGGGTGACGTGACGCGACCGATCATGGATCGCGTCAAGGAATCGCTGTTCAACATCATCGGGCGGGCGATCCTCGACGCCGCCATTCTCGACCTGTTCGCCGGGACGGGCAGCGTCGGCATCGAGGCGCTCAGCCGGGGCGCGCGTTACGCGCTGCTGACCGACACCGACGCGCGCGCCATCCAGACGATCAAGGACAATCTCAGGCTGACGGGCTTCAGCGACCGGGCGAGCGTCCGCAAGATCGACGCGTTCGCTCTGCTCAAGCAGACGCCGGATCGCGCTTACGATTTCATTTACATCGCGCCGCCGCAGTACAAAGGCTTGTGGGCGGCGGCGCTGCAAACCGTCGAGGAAAATCTGGGCTGGCTGCACCCCGATGGCGCGGTCATCGCGCAGATCGACCCGGCGGAATATTCGCCTCCTACTCTCAATTTCCTCACTTGTGAGGACGAGCGGCGCTACGGCAGCACGCTCCTTTTGTTTTTCCGCAGAAAGCGGGAGGAACAAACTCGTGGATGACATGCAAAAAATGGAGTCGGTGGTTCGGGAACTCGTTCAGCTTTACGGCGTGACCGCCCCGCCAATTCCCGTCGAGCAGATGCTGCAGCATCCGCATCCCGATATGTGGGAAGACGTGGACATGAACGATTTCTCCTCGACGTTCCTGAATATCTCGACGCCGTTTTCACCGCGCATGTCGCTGGCGCGCTTCCTGGCGCGGCACATCGCCAAAAGCACCTGGGGCGAGCAGCGCGGCTTGGACGGACTCGACGAGGACGACGGGTTCATCCATCGCTTCGGGCGCGTGATCGTCATGCCCGGCGACCTGGTGCTGGAGATCAACGAGGAGTCGCGCACGCCGGAGTTGATCAGCCTGCATTTTGAAGTGCCGGAGGACGAAGCCAGGCTCCGCTTGCAGGAACTGGCGACTTACGCGGGGTGATTTCCGTTATCGACGTGCAGGCGGGCGAGCCGTAAGGCGTCTTCGGCGCTGGCGACCTCGCCGCTGACCTGCGCCTCGCGGATGCGCTCCAGCAGGTCGCCGACGATGGGACCCGGCTTCAAGCCGAGCGCTTTCATCAGCGCGTTGCCATTGATCAGCGTGGGCGGATCGACCAGCCGCTCGCGCTGATTGTAGTAAGCGTCCAGCAGCGTCTGCGCACGTTCCACCAGCCGCAGCCACACGTCCTGATTGTAGCCCGCCCCCAGCGCGCCGAGATAATCCGCCAGCATCAGCATAATCAGGTCGATGCCCGCTTCGCCCAGCGGCTTCCAGTAGCGGTAAATGTCCACCGGCGTCAGGTCGTCCAGCCACATGGCTGACCTCGTGCGAAACTCTGTTTCGCCGTGATAGCGAATCAGCGTGACCACGCGCTCGATCTCGGCGTTGCTCAGGTGCAGCGCTTCGAGCCGCTCGACGGCGATTTCCGCGCCGACGCGCTCGTGTCCACGAAAGCGCGGCTGCCCGTCCTCGTCCAGCACGGGTGTAACCACGCCCTTGCCGATGTCGTGCAGCAGCGCCGCCAGCATCAGCAGCGCGCGGTGTTGGCGCTGATCTGCCCACGTCTGGCTGAAATGCGCCTGAAGCGGCGCACGAAAGCGATCCAGCGCGACGGCGATCATGCCCAGGTTGAACTGCGCCGCCGTTTCGTCGGTGCGGCGCGGGCTGATCACCGCCAGAATGGCGCTCAGGCTGCCGACTACCGCCAGCGTGTGATTCCAGGCGTCGTAAGCGTGCTTCCGGTGCTGCTGCAAATTGTGCAGCGGCTCCAGTTCGGGGATGATCACCGTCAGCAGCCCAGCCGATCCGCGACGCGCAGGGCTGCGCCGGGCTTGCCCAGCGCCAGCAGCTTGAATAATTCGTCGCGCACGCGCTCGATGGAGGTATCGAGCAGGCGCGGCGCCTGCGCGCGAATGTCCTTGAGCGTCTCGGCTTCGATGCGAAAGCCGAACTGCACGCTCTGGCGCACGGCGCGCAGCGCCCGAATCGGATCGCGCGACAGGGCGTCGGGGTTGCAGCGGCGGATAATTTTGCCGATCACGTCCGCCACGCCGCCGGTCGGGTCGATCACCTGATTGAGATCGCCGCGCAGGTCGACCGCCAGCGCGTTGACGGTGAAGTCGCGGTCGCGCAGGTCGGCGTCGAGGCTCTCGCCGCGAAAGCCCGCCACGTCGATGCTCAGGCGTCCGTCCGGCGTATCGAGCAGCGCCCGCCCCACGTCGCGCTCGTGGTCGAGCGGGAAGAACGCGCCATCCATGCCGTTGGCGATGCGCCGCGCCAGCCTGATGCCCTCGCCCGCGCGCACGGCGATGTCGATGTCCTTGATCGGCTGGCGCATCAGCGCGTCGCGCACCGCCCCGCCGACGATGTAGACGCCGTCCGGCGCGCCTTGCAGCAGGTCTTGTTGAACGAACGCTTGCAGGTCGTAGACCACGTCCGACCACGCCAGCACCAGATCACTCATTCAGGAGCGCTTCCGGGCGCACCACGCCGATGAACGGCAGGTTGCGGTATTTCTCGTCCAAATCCAGCCCGTAGCCGAAGACAAATTTGTCCTCGATCACGAAGCCCGTGTAGTCGACGCGGATGTCGACCACGCGGCGGCTCTTCTTGTCGAGCAGCGTGCAGAGATGGACGCTCGCAGGGTGGCGCGCTTCCAGCATGTCCATGACGAAGCGCAGCGTGTAGCCGCTGTCGATGATGTCTTCGACGATCAGCAGGTTCTTGCCCGTCACGACCTCTTTCAAGTCCATGTCGATGCGGACGCTGCCGGTCGCCGTGCGCCCGCCGCGCCCATAGCTCGACACCGCCAGAAAGTCGATCTCGTGCGGCACGGTGATGTGCCGCATCAGGTCGGTCAGGAACATCACGCCGCCCTTGAGGATGCAGATCAGCATCAGCTTATCGGTGTCGGCGTAGTCGGCGGAAATCTGCGCGCCCAGCTCGGCGATGCGCGCCTGCAACGTATCCGAGTCGATCAGAATTTCTTGAAGATACTTCTCGTATGCCTGTTTCATCCCTTGCCCTCCGCCGCGAATTATAGCAGCGATTTCTCTATAAATCCCCAATATGACGGTGGTAAAATGAGAGTACAGAAGTGAAGCGGAACGACAGCGGAGGCGTTCAAATGAACGCCTCCCGCCGTCCCAAGCCGTATCAGTAGTGAGTATTATCCAATGACCATCAAGACCCAGGCGATCACCGTATCGAAGCCGCGCCAGACCGTCCGCGTGACCTTCTCCGATGGGCTGGTGCTGGAAGGACCCGTCGGCACCACCATCGAAGCCTTCATGAACGCGGCACGCGCGGAGCGCCCGGAATTGTTCCCCACCCCGCTGATCGCCGCGATCTACAATGCCAAACTGCGCGAGTTGAGCCACCTCGTCCATCAGGACGGCACGCTCGAACCCGTGCTGCACAGCAGCACCGACGGCGGGCGCATCTACCGGCGCTCGCTCGTGCTGCTGCTGACGACGGCGATCAACGAGCTTTGGGAGAACGCGGAAGTCAACGTCAGCTACGCCGTGCCGGGCGGCGGCTTCTACTGCATCCTGCCGCGCCGCACCGCCTTCAGCGACGCCGAGTTGACAGCAGCTTGAAGCGCACATGCACCAGATCGTCGCCGAGAACAGCCCGATCTCGAAGAAGGTCGTGCCGCTCGAAGACGCGGTCGCGCTGTTCGAGGCGCGCGGCGACGACGACAAGGTGCGCCTCCTGGAGCAGCGCACGCGCAGCATCCTGACGCTCTACACCCTGCGCGGGCGCTCCGACTATTACTACGGCTACATGGTTCCCTCGACGGGCTACCTGCCGACTTTCCGGCTGGTTCAGGCGCAGAACGGTTTCATCCTGCAATATCCGCACACGGGCGACCCGACGAACCTGAACGGGATTCAGCCTTCCAGCAAGATCGGTCAGGTATTCGCCGAGTCGGAAGACTGGCTGCGCAAGCTGGACATCGAAGACATCGGGCGGCTCAACCGTCTCGTCCGCAACGATCAGGTGCAGGAATTGATCCTGATTGCCGAGGCGCTGCACGAGCGCCGCCTTGCCGAGATCGCCGGGGAGATCGCCGAGCGGCACGAGCGCCAGGGCTTGCGGATCGCGCTGATCGCGGGTCCGTCGTCCTCCGGCAAGACCACTTTCTCGAAGCGGCTGGCAATCCAACTGCTGGCGCACGGGCTGCGTCCGTTCACGCTCGAACTGGATAATTACTTCATCGACCGCGAGCGGACGCCGCGCGACGACCAGGGCAATTACGATTTCGAGGCGCTCGAAGCCATCGACCGCGAACTGTTCAACGACAACCTGATCGAGTTGATCACGGGCAAAGAGGTCACGCTGCCGCGCTTCGACTTCCTGATGGGCAAGAGCGTCCCCGGTCGCACCGCCCAGTTGAGCGAGAACCAGATCATGATCATCGAAGGGATTCACGGGCTGAATCCCAGACTGGTCACGCGCCTGCCGCCGGAGCAAATCTTCCGGATTTACGTCTCGGCGCTGACCGGGCTGAACGTCGATTATCACAACCGCGTCTCCACGACCGACCTGCGCCTGCTGCGCCGCATCACGCGCGACGCCGCGACGCGCGGCTACAGCGCCACCGATACCATCCTGCGCTGGCCCAGCGTGCGCCGGGGCGAGAAACGCTACATCTTCCCGTATCAGGAAAACGCCGACGTGATGTTCAACTCGTCGCTGCTCTACGAGCTGGCGGCGCTGCGCCCGCTGGTCGAGCCGCTGCTGCTCCAGGTCGAGACAGGGACGCCGCCGCACATCGAAGCCAACCGCCTGCTCTCGTTCCTGCGCTGGGTGCAGCCCTTCACCGACGCGCAGCGCGCCCTGATCCCCGATACGTCGCTGCTGCGCGAGTTCGTCGGCGGCTCGATTCTGGAGGCTTATCATCCCGCCGACCTCGGATAGGAGGGGATTCGGCGGCGAACCACCCATTTCTAGGGCGTCGGGAAAACCGAATCGGTAGCAAAGTAGTATATAGATGGGTCTTGTTTTCGATGGCATTGGAGCATTTGGAGGTGGATTCATGCGGAAACTGGCAGTCATTCTCGCTTGTCTGGCACTCCTGGGCACGCTCACAGCGGTAACGGCGCTTCCGGCTGCGGCGCAATCGTCGCTGTGCCCGGGGTCGCTGACGCCGCAGCTTTTCACCGGCGCGCGCGGGCAGATCGCCCAGTCGTTCAGCACCCTGCGCGACGCGCCCGGCGGCAACCCAATTCAGACCGTCTACGCTCCGGCGCAGTTCACCGTCCTGTCGGGTCCCGTCAGCGACGGCTGGCTGTGCTACGACCAGATTCAGTACGATAACGGTGCGACTGGCTGGGCAGTCGAGAGCCAGGTTTACAGCGGCTGGAACGACAACTCCTACTGGCTGACACCGGTTGCCGCGCCGCCGACACCTGTCGTACCTCCACCGATTCCGCCGACCCCGGTCAACGCGCTCTGCCCCGGCGGGCTGCCGAACCTGCTGACGGTAGGGGGTCGCGGCTACGTGGCGAGTACCTACAGCAGCCTGCGCGACAGCCCCGGCGGCACGCCGATCATGAAGGTCTATTCTCCGGCGCAGTTCACCGTGCTGGCGGGTCCCGTCAGCGATGGCTATCTGTGCTACTACCAGATCATCTACGACAGCGGGGTGTCCGGCTGGGCGTCCGAAAGCCAGCTTACCAGCGCCTGGGGCGACAATATGTACTGGCTCGCGCCGCTGAGCGCCGGCTAATTCTGCGCTGCTGATCACGACGCAGCCCAAGCCCGTTGGGGTCATGACCCCAACGGGCTTTTTATTATCACTTCAGCACAATACATCGCTCAAATTCCCGGCGTATCGTCAACATTCTCATGGTTTCCTTAACTCTCGCTCCCGTGCGCGCATCTGCCGGGCAGCGCCACAGGGATTGAAATGTGAAAATAAATGTTGTAATCTTAAACCCGTCGTATCGTATTCGAGTTCGAGAGGTGTAACGTGAAAACGAGTCGGATAATTCTGATTACCGCGGTGCTCGCAGTCCTGTCGCTGTTATCCGTCGCTGTCCTTATGGCACAGGACAGCACCCCGGAAGCCACCGCCATGCCCAGCAGTTTCAGCGACCATCGGATCAACGGAGACATCTTTCTGGGCGGTTTAGCGATTTATTGTGAAGACGAAAACGGCAGCACAGATACCACTTCGTTTGACAAGGGCGGCATGACGGTCTGGGGACCGGACGGGCAGAAGTACATCGAGCTGACGGTTAATCAGCTTCGCGGCAACGAAGAAATCCCGCAGCCGCCGCCCACGATGATGCCCGGCGCGACCGAGGAAGCGATGGCGGAAGTGACCGCCGAAGCCATGCCGACCGAGATCATTGGAGAAGGCATGTCGCCGCTGCTGCTGGCGCGGGCGAACACGGTTAACGGCGAAGTCTGGCTGTTCCGCGTGGGCGACAACGTTTTCGCGCTGCAAGGCAACGACAACACCGGCAAGTTCTTCACCTACACCTGGACGGGCTGCTCAATGGGCAACCTGAGCACCAACACCACGCCCTTCGCGGGCGTGCAGATGCCGACCAGCGCTCCCATGATGGAAAGCACCGAAATGGCGACCCCGGTGTCCACCCAGGCGCCCGTGATTGTGCCGACCGTCGAAGTTACGACCTCTCCGTAACGCCCATCGTCGGAAGCAATCTCGTCTCAGCAAGCACATTTCAGCAGTTGACGCGGGCACGCAGGCAATCTCGGGTTGCCGCGCCCGCGCCCCAATGACCCTGTTTATCGGCTGGCGCTGTATGCGCCTTAGTGTAAGGAAATGACATATGATGAAACATCACCGCATCGGTATAGTTGCTGTCCTGCTCCTCCTCCTGACTGTTTCCGGCAGCGCGATTCTGGCGCAGGCGGCGACTGAAACCGTCACCCCTGTCCCACCGCCGACCTTCACGGACGGTCGCATCAACAGTCACGCCAATCTGGGTGGGCTGGCGGTTTACTGCGTCGACCAGAACAGCGATCCCACCAACAGCTATGAAAACGGCGGGATGACGGTCTGGGGTATCGGCGACCAGAAGTACATCGACCTGACCGTGAACGATCTGCGCGGCAACCAGGAAATCTCACAGCAGCCGTCCGCCTACGAGTCTCAGATGATGGAGACGATGCCGGAAGCGACCGAGTCCATGTCCATGAACTCGGCGGCGATGATGTCCACCGAAGAAGCCCCCGGGATGGTGCTCGCCACGCCTGATGCCGCTGGCGAACGCCTGTGCTGCTGGCACGCGCCGTCACGCCGACGGGCGAAATCGCCTTCTTCCGCGTTGGCAGCAATCTGTTCGCCTTGCAGGGCTACGACGTGAACGGCAAGTTCTTCACCTATACCTGGGCTGGATGTAACGAGGGCACGCTCGACACGACCACGGCGCCCTATCTGGCACACTGGAACCGGCTTCCGCCGTCGATTTCCCCGCCGCCACCGAGCAAATGACCGAGACGCCCGCCGGCTGAGGGTAAAAAGAGGATCAAGCAAACGTAATGATGTAGGGGCAGGTTTGAAACCTGCCCCTACACGTTTTGGGAGCATCCAGCCGTTCGCTAGACCGCGTGGTGATGCACCTGCAAGCTGCGCGCCTTGAGCGGCTTCTGGCGCAGCGCCTTGATGCCCTGCACCGCCGCCGTCGCCGCGCTCATCGTCGTGATAATCGGCACGCCGTACAGCGCCGCCGTCCCGCGAATCAGGTTGCCGTCGTAATGCGCCTGCCCGCCGCGCGGCGTGTTGATGATCAGGTTGATTTCGCCCCGCGCGGATCGCGTCGACGATGTGCGGCGATCCTTCGCTGACCTTGTTGATCACGTCCGCCGGAATATTGACATCCCCCAGCAGCTTCGCCGTGCCCTCGGTCGCCACCAGCCGGAAGCCCATCTGGTACAGCTCGCGCGCGATCTTGATGACCGCGCCCTTGTCGTAGTCGTTGACGCTGATGAAGACCGTGCCCTCCAGCGGCAAACTGGTGCCGGCGGCGATCTCGGCTTTGGCGAAGGCGTGCCCGAAGCTCGACGCATGTCCCATCACTTCGCCCGTCGAGCGCATTTCGGGACCCAGCCGCGCGTCGACGCCGGGGAATTTCTGGAACGGCAGCACCGCCTCCTTGACGAAGAAGCCGTCGACGTGCGGCTCGGCGGTGAAACCAAGCTCTGCCAGCGTCTTGCCCGCCGCGATCTGCGCCGCGTAGCGCGCCAGCGGCTGCCCCGTCGCCTTGCTGACGAACGGGACGGTGCGGCTGGCGCGCGGGTTGACCTCCAGCACGTAGACCACCTCGTCCTTGATGGCGAACTGGATGTTGAACAGCCCCTTCACGCCCAGCGCCTTGCCGATCTGGTCGGTGAATTCACGCAGAATCTCGATGTGGTAGTAGCTGATCTTGTAGGGCGGCAGTACGCACGCCGAGTCGCCGCTGTGGACTCCCGCCTCCTCGATGTGCTGCATGATCCCGCCGACGGTGACGTGATCGCCGTCGCACAGGGCGTCTACGTCGATCTCGAAGGCGTCGTCCAGAAACTGGTCGATCAATACCGGATGCCCGTTCCACTGCACGTGTCGATCCAGCCACGCGCTGAGCATGTCGTCGTCGAAGACGATTGCCATGCCGCGCCCGCCCAGAACGTAGCTGGGACGCACCAGCACCGGATAGCCGATCTGGTGGGCTACGGCAAGTGCTTGCTGGCGGTCGAGGGCGGTCGCGCCCGCCGCCTGCGGGATGTCCAGCTCGCGCATCAGCTCGTTGAAGCGCTCGCGGTCTTCGGCGAGGTCAATCGTATCGACCGACGTGCCCCAGATCGGCGCGCCCGCGTCCGCCAGCGCTTTGGCGATGTTGAGCGGCGTCTGCCCGCCGAACTGCACCAGCACGCCGACCGGCTTTTCCTCGTCGATGATGTTGAGCACGTCCTCGACGGTCAGCGGCTCGAAATACAGGCGGTCGGCGGTATCGTAGTCGGTGCTGACCGTCTCCGGGTTGCAGTTGACCATGATCGTCTCGTAGCCCATTTCCTTGAGCGCGAAACAGGCGTGGACGCAGCAGTAGTCGAACTCGATGCCCTGCCCGATGCGGTTCGGTCCGCCGCCGAGGATCACGACCTTCTGGGCGTCGGTCGGCTCGGCTTCGTCGTCTTCCTCGTAGGTCGAATACAGGTAGGGCGTGTGCGCCTCGAACTCCGCCGCGCAGGTATCGACGCGGTAGTAGCTCGGCACAATCCCCAGCGACTTGCGATAGCTGCGCACGGTCATCTCGTCGGTGTTGAAGATTTGCGCCAGGTGCGCGTCGCCGTAGCCGTAGCGCTTGAGCGTGAGCATGTGCTCGGCGTCGACCTGATCGAGCGTCACGCCGTCCATCGTGGCGCGGATCGCCATGATGTCGGCAAGCTGGCGCACGAACCAGGGATCAAAGCCGGTCGTGCGCACGATTTCTTCGGGCGCGACGCCTTCGCGCAGCAGGTTCGCTACCTGAAAGATGCGCTGCGCCGTCGGCACGCGCAGGCTTTCCGGACGCGCCTCCAGCAGCTTGCTGCCGAAGCCGTCGATGCCGATGTCGAGCGAGCGGATACCTTTTTGCAGCGCCTCCGGGAAGGTGCGACCAATCGCCATCACCTCGCCAATCGCCTTCATCTGCGGACCGAGCGTCGAATCCGCACCGGGGAACTTGTCGAAATCCCAGCGCGGGAGCTTGACGACCACGTAATCCAGCGACGGCTCGAACGAGGCAGGCGTCACCCGCGTGATGTCGTTAGGGATTTCGTCGAGCGTGAAGCCGACCGCCAGCAGCGCGGCGATCTTGGCAATCGGGAAGCCGGTCGCCTTGCTCGCCAGCGCCGACGAGCGCGACACGCGCGGGTTCATCTCGATCACGTAGACCTGCCCGTCCGCCGGGTTGACGGCGAACTGCACGTTCGCGCCGCCCGTCGCCAGCCCGACGCGATCCAGCACCGCTTTCGCCATGTCGCGCAGGCGCTGAAGCTCTTTGTCGGTCAGCGTCTGCGCGGGCGCGACGGTGATGCTGTCGCCGGTGTGGACGCCCATCGGGTCGAGGTTCTCAATCGTGCAGACGACGACGAAGTTGCCGCTCACGTCGCGCATGACTTCCAGTTCGTACTCTTTCCAGCCGAGCACGCTCATCTCGACCAGCACTTCATGCACCGGGCTTTGCTTCAGTCCGTTCTCGGCGATGCGCCGCAGGTCGTCGGGGCTGAAGGCGACGCCGCCGCCCGACCCGCCCAGCGTGAACGACGGGCGCACCAGCACCGGGTAATTCAGCTTCTCGGCGACGCGCAGCGCGTCCTCGACCGTGCCGACGATCTCGCTGGTCGGGCAGCGCAAGCCGATCTCGATCATCGCCTCTTTGAACAACTGGCGATCTTCGGCGATCTCGATGCTGTCGAACTTCGCGCCGATCAATTCGACGTGGTGGCGGTCGAGCGCGCCGTTTTCCGCCAGCGCTTTCGCCAGGTTGAGCGCCGTCTGCCCGCCGACGGTCGGCAGCACCGCGTCCGGCTGCTCCTGCGCGATGATGCGCTCGCACATCTCCGGCGTGAGCGGCTCGACGTAGGTCGCGTCGGCGAATTCCGGGTCGGTCATGATGGTGGCGGGGTTGGAGTTGACCAGCACGACGCGGTAACCCTGCTTGCGCAGCACTTTGCACGCCTGCACGCCGCTGTAGTCGAATTCGCAGCCCTGCCCGATGACGATGGGACCAGAGCCGATGATCATGATGGTGTGGAGATCAGTTCGTTTGGGCATACAGATTTATGTCGTCCCTTCAGTTTGCTCAGCACCAACAATCCGCGCCGTCAGCGCGATAGACAGCACGACGAAGACCAGCACCAGCCAATCGTCGGCGATGGCGTAGACGTTCAGGATCGCCGCGCCGAACACGCCCACGTACTGTAAGCAGCGTGACGCGCCACGACGGATGCAGCGCAATCGGCACGATAGCGCTCTGGTTGCTGGCGTAAGGCGCGAGCAGCATCGAGGCGGTCAGCGCCACGCTGGTCGAAGCGTCGGCTGTCCAGCGCTTGCGCCGGGCGCGCATCCACAGCAACAAGCCGCCGAACGCCAGCGCCACGACCGCCAGCCCGAAGGCAAACCCGTAGCGATAGCTCAGCGACAGGTTGTTGTAGACCCAGTGATCGAGGTTAGCGGCGACCGGGTGCGTCAGGTTGTCGAACCACTGCACCAGCAGCGGCGGCGTCCCGATCAGGCTGATCGGCAGGGTGATGGCGACGGCGACCGCCAGCGCCATCAAAAGCTGGCGCGGCTGGCGGCGCAGCGTCCACAGCCAGTAGGCGATCAGCAGCAGCGTCACCTGCGGCTTGAGCAGCAGGATCGCCAGCGCCAGCCCACGCAGCGCCGGACGCCAGCGCCCGCCGATCTCCCACAGCATGATCGGAATGATCAATATCAGCACGTCGGCGCTGCTCAGGACCATCGTCCACAGGAACAGCGGCGCCAGCACAATCGCCAGAAACTGCCCCAGCGTCCAGCCGCGCCGCTGCGCCAGCGCCCCGACGACCAGCACCAGCGCCACGCGCGATCCGGCTGCCGTCATCAGGTAATACGGGAACAGCAGGATCAGCGCCCAGGGCGGATAAACGTATGCCGGGTCGTCGTAGAGCGCCAAGCCGTTCGGCAGGTCGGCGGCGTTGCGCTGCCAGTCGTTGTCCGGGAGCTGCGGCATGAAGACGAACAGCAGCGCCACCACGACGATCACCGCCCACTGCCTGTACGAGGCGACCGGCGCGCCGAAGACCGCGCGGTACGGCTGGAGGCTCAATGCGCGCGTCGTCATGATCCCCGCTGGAATACGTCAGCCTGCTCAACGGTGATTGTGGGGAAATCAGTTTGCCAGGGCATTTCACTCATGCCTCAAAGATCGCTGAAACGCTTAGCGAAAAGCCTGGTAGCAGATCGCCGCCGGAGATCGCATCGCCGAGTTCATAGGTCGCGGCTGTTCCGTCAGCATTCTGGACGACGACACGCTTTTCATCGTGATAGATCAGCCAGACCTGCTGTGTGCCGTAAGTGAAATAATCGGTCAGTTTTTTGTGCAGAACGCCGGGGCGGAGGTCGGACGGGGAAATCACCTCAACCGCAATATCTGGCGCTTGAAAGTAATAGCCATCCTCGGGCTGCTTCACGTGCTCGTTAGCGACAAAGGAAGTATCTGGTTTGCGCATCGATCTTGACGCCTTCGTCATCGACGTGCAGCACAAAGATGGTTTCCGCCATGTAGACGACACCGACAGGATTCTGCCGAACGTAGTTCCAGAGGAATCCGAAGACATTGCCCCCGAACTTCCCATGCCCGATGCTCACGCCATCCTCCTCATGCTTCGGAGTCCACATGCCATCGACAATTTCCATTCCTTTGTATTCGTCCAAGTCCATCGACAGCCTGAAGGTCGTTCAGCGTGATCGGTTTGGTAACCGCCGGAATTGCCATCTTCCCACTCCCGATCTATTCACTCATCTCTATTTTACTCGCCTCTTTCACCCGCCCGACGAACTCGTCGAACAGATAGAGCGAGTCGTGCGGACCGGGCGAGGCTTCCGGGTGATACTGCACGCTGAACACGCCCAGTTCGGTATTCCGCAAGCCCTCGACGGTATTGTCGTTCAGGTTCACGTGCGTGACTTCCGTCCCCGCCAGCTTGTCGTCGTTGACGACCGTGAAGCCGTGATTGTGCGAGCTGATCTCGATCACGCCGGTCAGCAGATTCTTGACGGGTTGGTTGCCGCCGCGATGCCCGAAGCGCATCTTCTCGGTCTTGCCGCCCAGCGCCAGCGCCAGAATTTGATGCCCCAGGCAGATGCCGAAGATCGGCACTTTGCCGAGCAGTTGTTTGGTGTTGTCGATCATATAGGTCACAGCAGCCGGGTCGCCGGGACCGTTGCTCAGGAAGATGCCCGCCGGGTTCAGCGCCAGCACGTCGCTCGCCGGGGTCTGCGCCGGGACAACCGTCACCCGCAAACCGCGATCCGTCATCATCTTGAGGATGTTGCGCTTGATGCCGGTGTCGTAGGCGACGATCAGCGGACCGTTGGGATCGTAATGGTGCTGACTGTACCATTCGGGGTCGCTCTGCTCCGTCCAGTGATACGGCTCGGCGCAGGTCACTTCATCGACCAGATTCCAGCCGCTCATGTCGGGCGACTGGCGCGCCATCTCGACCAGCGCCGCCGGGTCGTCCGCCGCCTCGCCGTGCGCAATCGCCGCGCGCATCACGCCCTTTTCGCGGATGTGACGCACCAGCGCGCGCGTCGCCACGTTCGACAAGCCGATCACGCCCTGCTCGCGCAGATAGCCGTCCAGGTCGCGCTCGCTGCGCCAGTTGCTTTCGATGGGCGATAGCTGGCGGACGACGAAGCCCGCCACCCACACGCGCTCCGACTCCACGTCTTCGGGGTTGATCCCGGTGTTGCCGACGTGAGGCACGGTCATGGTCACGATCTGCCTGTGATAGGACGGATCGGTCAGGATTTCCTGATAGCCCGTCATCGACGTGTTGAAGACCAGCTCGCCCGTCTGCACGCCGTCCGCGCCAAAGCCCATCCCGGCGAACGTCCGTCCGTCTTCCAGCGCCAGCATTCCCCGCATATACATCTCCCCCAGATAACCGTAGGGGCGCACGGCTGTGCGCCCCTACAAAATAATCGCTTATGTCCGATAATGCCCGTTGATCGATACGTAATCGTGACTCAGGTCGCACGTCCAGATGGTCGCCGCGCCCTCGCCCATGCCGCAGTCGAGCGTGACCACCACCTCCGGCGCTTTGACCAGCGCGGTCGCCTCGGCTTCGCTGTAATGGGTCGGCACTCCTTCCGCGAACAGCAGCAGCTTGTCCGACTGATCGTCCGCCGAGAACCACAACCGCAGCTTCAGCGGATCAAGCTCGATGCCGGAGCGCCCCGCCGCCGCCACGATCCGCCCCCAGTTGGCGTCGCCGCCGTAAAACGCCGTCTTGACCAGCGGCGACGTGCCAATCGTGTTGGCGATCCGCCGCGCCGCTTCGTCGCTCGGCGCGCCCGTGACGTGCAGCGTGATGAACTTGGTCGCGCCTTCGCCGTCGCGCACGATGCTCTGCGCCAGCCTGCGCGCGACGCCCGCCAGCGCATCGACGAACTGGTCGCGGTCATCCGCGCTGATCGTCACGCCGCTCGCGCCGTTCGCCAGCAGGAAAACCGAGTCGTTGGTGCTGGTATCGCCATCGACCACGATCCGGTTGAAAGTCTGGTCGGCGGCGACAAACAGATCGTCGCCTGCTTTGAGCGGATCGAGCACGGCATCGGTGACGATGAAGCCGAGCATGGTCGCCATGTTCGGCGCGATCATGCCCGCGCCTTTGGCGATCCCGGCGATATGGTACTGTTTCCCGTCCGCCGTCGTGACCGTAACCGACGCCATCTTGGGGCGCGTGTCGGTCGTCATGATCGCGCGCGCGGCGGCGTTCCAGTCGTCGCCCAGCGAATCCGAGGCGGCGTGGATGCCCTGCGCGATCTTGTCCATCGGAAGCTGCGTGCCGATCACGCCCGTCGACATGACGATCACCTCGTCCGCGCCAACGCCGAGCGTCTCGGCGGTCAGCTTCGCCGTCGCGTTCGCGTTGGCGATGCCCTGCTCGCCCGTGCAGGCGTTCGCGCACTTGGTATTCACCGCGACCGCGCGGATGTGCGTGTTGTTCAGCTTGAGCAGTTCCATGTCGACCAGCACCGGCGCGGCTTTGACCTTGTTGGTCGTGAAAATCGCCGCCGCCGTGCAGGGGCGGTCGCTGACGATCAGCGCGAAATCAAGCGCCCCATCTTCTTTCAGCCCGCAGTGTACCCCCGCGACCTGAAAGCCCTTCACCTGCTCAATCGTTGCCTGTACTTCCATGCGTTCTCGTTCTCCCTGGCGTTCGGGCATCCATTCACCCATCAGAATTATCCGGGGCGTTCAATGAGCGTGTTTAGGAAACATTCGCCTATTGTATACGAGTTCATTGACCCCCATCCCGCGACCTGCGGTCGCCTCCTTCCCCCGAATTCAGGGGAAGGCGCAAGCGGGTTCGCCCCCCTGTGCGAAACTTTGTTTCGCCGTGAAATCGGGGAGGGGCAAGCTGAGCGAAGCTCAGCCGGGGTGGGGTCAAAGAGACTTCTCAAACACCTGCATTGAACGCCCCTACACATCCAAATTACACGTTCATCTCACCCAGAATAGTGGTGAGCTTCTCGATCAGCGTGTCGACGTGCTGCTTCTCGACAATTAGCGGCGGCACGAAGCGGATCACGTCCGTTCCGGCGTTGACCAGCAGCAGCCCGTGCTGGTAGCCCGCCTCGACAAGCGGAGCTGACGTCGATGGTCATCTCGATGCCGACCATCAAGCCGCGCCCGCGCACGTCCTTGATCAGCGGGCTGTTGAGTTCCTCCAGCCGCTCCTTGAGATAGTCGCCGACTTCGCTGACGTGCGCCAGAAATTCCGGCTGGCTGACGCGATCCAGCACGTACTTGGCGACGCCGGTCACGAACGGACCGCCGCCGAAAGTCGTGCCGTGATCGCCGGGGTGGATGTGCGCGGCGACCGCTTCGGTCGTCAGGATCGCGCCGATGGGCAGCCCGCCCGCCAGCGGCTTCGCCAGCGTCATGATGTCCGGCGTGACGCCCGACTGCTCGTATGCCCACAGCGTCCCGCTGCGCCCCATGCCGCACTGGATTTCGTCGAAGATCAGCACCGCGTGGTGCTGGTCGCACAGCCTGCGCAGCGCGCGCAGGAATTCCGGGCTGGCGGGATGAATCCCGCCCTCGCCCTGAATCGGCTCGATGAAGACGGCGGCGGTGTTGTCGGTGATCAGGCGCTCGGCGCCAGCGATGTCCTCGAACTCCGCCAGGATCGCGCCCGGCATCAGCGGACCGAACGGCTTCTGATACTTCTCCTTCGGCGTCAGCGCCAGCGACCCCATCGTCCGCCCGTGAAAGGCGTGCGTAAAGTGGACGATCTCGGTTTTATCCGGGCTGCCGCTGTCGAACGCCACCTTGCGCGCGAACTTGATCGCGCCCTCGTTGGCTTCCGTGCCGCTGTTGGCAAAGAAGACGCGGTCGGCGAACGATTTCTCGCACAGCGCCGCCGCCAGTTCCGCCTGCGGCTCGGTATAGTACAGGTTGCTGGTGTGGATCAAGCCCGTCGCCGCCTGCTGAAGCGCCGCCGTCAAGCCGGGATCGCCATAGCCGAGCGCGTTGACGGCGATGCCCGCGACCCAATCCAGATACGCCTTGCCGTCGGTGTCGTAGAGCGTCACGCCTTCGCCGCGCGCCAGCACGAACGGCGGGCGCTTGTAGGTTTGGACAAGATGCTCGCTCTCAAGCTGGATGACCGGGTTTCGTTGATCTTCAAGTACCACTCTGCTGCCGCCTTTCTGGATGCAAAAATTCCGACCAATGAAGCTGCTGCTCGACCCACTCGCGGGTGTCTTTGCCGCCCTCGATCCATCCGTTCGCCGCCTCGTAGCGGATGGTCGCCAGACACCAGCCGAGAATCCTGGCGGCGACTTCGCGCTCGATCTTGCCGGAGCCGAGCGCGTGCAAAACCAGTTTTTGACTGTACTCCGTCTCGCGCACCAGCGCGTTGTACATCAGGTGATGCAGCTCGTGGCAGTTCGCGCACAACTGGATCGTGACCTTGTTTTCGCCGTGCATGGCGATGTCCCACAGGTGATGCCGGTGCGAGGTCGGGTAGCCGCACGCCGAGCATTCGGTGATGCGCTCCTCGTAGGTCGGGCGGCGGCGCTTCTTCTGTGTCCGGTAGCGCTGCAAGCGGTAGAAGTCGAGCCAGTACTCGATCACGTTGAGCCGCTCGTCCGCCAGCTCGTGCGCGGCGAACACGCTCTCGAACGAGTGAATGATCTCCTCCGCCTGCTTCTCCCGGTACAGCTCCCGGATCAGGCTGAACAGTTGCTCGACTTTGCCCTGTTCCTCGTTCACCTTTGCGTCCTAGCCTCTTTACGTAAAATGCTTTTCAATATTCTCGCGTGAAAACCGTGCCGCCGCCGCTGCGCAGCCCCTTCAAGTCGGTGATCACCGCCTGCGCCACGTCGGCGTCGAGCGCGTGAAGCGCCGTGCGCACCTTCGGGATCATGCCGCCGAAGATCGTGCCGTCGGCGATCAGCGCGTCGGTCTGTTCCGGCGTCAGCGTCTCGATCACCACGCCGTCTTTCAGCACGCCAGAGACGTTCGACAGGAAGACCAGCCGCTCCGCCTCGACCGCTGCCGCCACCGCCCCGGCGACGTGATCGCCATTGACGTTGAAGTTGCTGTCCGCGCCCAGACAGATCGGTGCGACCACCGGCGTGATCCCCATGTCCAGCAGGCTCAGCAGCAGGTCGACGCGCACGGCGGTGACTTCACCCGTGAAGCCCATGTCGACCGTCTCGTGCGCCATCTTCGCCGCGCTGATCATGCCGCCGTCGACGCCGCTCAAGCCGACCGCATTGACACCGGCGTTGACCAGCACGCGCACCAGCCGCTTGTTGACCGTCCCGCACAGCACCATCTCGACCAGCGCCAGCAACTCGGCGTCGGTGACGCGCACGCCGTCGATGAAGCGCGGCTCAATCGCCAGTCGCTGCTGGAGCGTCGAAATCTCCTTGCCGCCGCCGTGTATGATGATCGTCGGCGCGCTCAGGTCGTGGATCACCTGCGCGAATTCGGCGAGATAGTCCGCGCTGTCCAGCTCGTGCCCGCTGATCTTGATAACAGTCGTCATCGGTCGCTTCGCTCCACTTCAGTTAAAGGTTGAAAGTGACAAGTTAAAAGTAAACGCTGTAGGACGCACTTCCCTTTTAACTTTCTACTTTTAACTTCGTTTACTCAAACCAACCCCATCGTCTCCGGCAAGCCGAACATGAGATTGAAATCCTGCACCGCCTGCCCCGCCGCGCCTTTGCGCAGGTTATCGGTCACGCTGGTGATGTGGACGTAGCGCTCGGTCGGCGCGGTGACGCTGATGGCGCAGGTGTTGTTGCGCACCACGTGCTTGAGCGTCGCCAGTTGCCCTTTCGGCAGCACCTTGACCAGCGGCTCGTCGGCGTAGGTCTGCTCGTAGAGCGCCTGCGCTTCGCCGCTGGTGTGTCCGTCCGCCAGCTCGACGTAGATGCTCGCCATCAGCCCGCGATCCACTGGCAGCAGGTGCGGCGTGAAGATCAGCGCGCCCACGTTCGGGTCGACCTTCTGGATTTCCTGCTCGATTTCGCCGACGTGCCGGTGCGAGCGCCCGACGCTGTAAGGCGACAGGTTGCCGTAGACCTCGACGAAGTGCAGGTTCGGCTTGGGGTCGCGCCCCGCCCCGCTCACGCCCGACTTGGCATCGACGATGATCGGGCGTCCCGGCTCGATCCAGCCCGCCTTGAGCAGCGGATACAAGCCGAGGATCGTGGTCGTCGGGTAGCAGCCCGGCGCGGCGATCAGCTTGACGTTGTGCAGGTTGTCGCGGTTGATTTCGGGTAAGCCGTAAGGCACGGGAAGCATTTCAGGATACGGATGCGGGTGGCTGTACCATGTCTGGTAGCTTTCGGGCGTGTCGAGCCGGAAATCCGCCGACAGGTCGATCACGCGCGCGCCCGCGTCGAGCGCCTGCTTCGCCACCCCCGCCGAGACGCCGTGCGGCAGCGCCAGAAAGACCATATCCACCGCATCAAGCGGCGCAGTGTCGTGCGGGATGTATTTGAGCGACGAAAACGGCACGTCCTGCCCGGCGTAGGTGCTCGATGTGGCGAAGACCACTTCGGCGCAGGGGTGCTTCGACAGGATTTCGATCACGTCCTGCCCGGCATAGCCCGACGCGCCGTAGACCCCCACCTTGATTCGCTGATCTGCTTCCATTTCTGCTCCTGTGCAACCTTCGGTTGCCTGGGCGAACACACAGGTTCGCCCCTACTCGTTACTCATCACGTGCGAAACTTCGTTTCGCCCGGTACTGGCTTTCAAACAAAAACCCCTGCCTCACAAGCGGAGGTCAGGGGTCGGGTTCGCGTATTCCGTTGATCTGCTCAGATCGCCGCTAACGCAAAAATCCCGGCATGACCTCTGGGGTCTGCGGGCGACGGCTGCGACGACGACGCGGGCAATTCGGCTCTAGCGCCAGATCGATCAACATGGGTTCAAAATCCTCATCGAAATCGGGTTAAGTTTAGACGATTTCACCAAACATGTCAACGCATTTGTGCAGAGACTTTTACGCTCGCTTGACGCCCTTTCGGCACGGCAGTAGCATCCGTGTGTACAATAGAAGTGAATTCGGTAGAGCTACGGGAATTTCCCCTGAGTAAGCCTGACCAGAATGATCGAAGTCTCCAATCTGACCAAGCGCTACGGCAATCACCTTGCCGTCGACCACATCAGCTTCAAGGCGAAGCGCGGCGAAGTCGTCGGGCTGCTGGGACCCAACGGCGCGGGCAAGACCACCACCATGCGCATGTTGACCGGATTCATGCCGCCGAGCGAGGGCAGCGCCAGCATCGCCGGGCACGACGTGGTCGATGATTCGCTGGAGGCGCGGCGCAGCGTCGGTTATCTGCCGGAGCGCGTGCCTATTTACCCCGACATGACCGTGCGCGGCTACGTCACCTTCTGGGCGAAGCTGCGCGGCGTGGACCACGCCAACACGCGCGTCGACGCGGCGCTGGAGCGCGTCCAATTGACCGACCGCCAGCACGTGCTGATCCGCCATCTCTCCAAAGGCTTGCGCCAGCGGCTCGGCTTGGCGCAGGCGCTCGTCCACAACCCGCCCGTGATCATCCTCGACGAGCCGACCATCGGCATCGACCCGCAGCAGGTGATCGAAGTCCGCGAGAGCGTGCGGGCGCTCGGCAAAGACCATACCGTCCTCTTCAGCACGCACATCCTGACGGAAGCCGAGCAGGTCTGCGACCGCGTGCTGATCATGGACAAGGGACGCATCATCGCCCAGGGCAAACCCAACGAGCTGCGCGCGAAGCTCCAGCCGGGCGCGACGCTCTACGTCGAGATCGGCGGCGCGTCGTCGGCGAAAGCCCGCGATCTGCTCAAGGCGATCCCCGGCGTCGAGCGCGTGGACGCCGACGGCAAAGGCTTCGTCGTCCACGCCAAGCCCAACGCCGACGTTCGCGCGCAGGTCTCCGAGCGCGTGCTCAAAGCCGGATATGCCCTGCTGGAGATGCGCGCCGTGACTTCCTCGCTCGAATCGATCTTCCTCGACATCGTCGGCAAGGAGGGGTGAGTGCCCCAGGATACGTTCACCCGTAGGGGCGGGTTTGAAACCTGCCCCTACCCCGAAATCAGGAAATGCCCATGCCCGCGCTGACCGTCTTCCGCCGCGAAGTGGGTCAGTACCTGACCTCGCCCTTCGCCTACCTGATCGCCGCCGCCGTGCTGCTGCTGACGGGCGTGCTTTTTAACCGCGATCTCAACGTCAGCATCGGCACCAAGCCCGCCGACCCATCGCTGGTGCCGGTCGTCCTGTCGTTCACGATGGTCTTCTTCGCGCCCCTGCTGACGATGCGCCTGTTCGCGGAGGAGCGGCGCGAGGGCACGCTCGAACTGCTGCTGACCGCGCCCGTCTCCGACGGCAGCATCGTCCTCGGCAAGTTTCTGGGCGCGTGGTTCTACTACACGCTGGTGCTGGCGCTGACCTTCCTCTACCAGTTCATCCTGATGGCGATCACCTCGCCCGATCTGGGGCACGCCGTCAGCGCCTATATCGGCATCTGGCTCTACGGCGGCGCGACGCTGGCGGTCGGCATGATGTTCTCGTCCTTCACCGAGAACCAGATCATCGCCGCCTTCCTGAGCATGGTCGCGCTGATCCTGCTCTGGCTGGGCGATCAGGCGGGCGACGTAATCGCCAACATCGACCTCGCCCGCATCGTGCGCGCGCTCTCGCTGCAAGGACATTTCTCGACCTCCTTCGCCACCGGACTGCTGCGCGCCGAAGACGCCGCCTACTTCGCGGGCGTGATCGCGGTGGCGCTCTTCATCACCATCCGCGTGGTCGAATCAAATCGGTGGCGCTGATGCGACGCGAACACCTGATCATCACGCGCGGCAACGTCGCTCAGATCGCCAGTATCGTCGGCGGCGCGGCGCTCCTGATCGGCGTCATCGCCCTGATCTGGCAGGGCGGCGTGACGATCTACGGCGGCGCGGCGCTGGCAGTCGGCATCCTGAGCATCGCCCTGTGGGCGGTGATGACGCCGCGCGAGTTCGTCGGCTTCGTCACCGGGCGGCAGGCACGCCGCAGCACGACGGCGGTCTTTACGACTCTGCTGTTGATCGGCATCACGGCGCTGGTCTACATCCTGCTCCAGCGTGACGCGCTCACGCTCGACATGACCGTCGCCGGGCGCTTCACGCTCAGCCCGGAGACAGAAGCCGTCCTGCACCACGTCACCAACCCGATCCGCATCACCGGCTTCTACACCTCGAAGTCGCTGCCGGCGCGCGAAGTGGACGACGAATTCTTCCGGCTCTACGAAGCGGCGACGGACGGCAAAATCACCCGGCAGTACATCGACCCGGACGAGCAGCCCGCCATGGCGCAGCGCTACGGAGTCACCGAAGACCCAATGCTGTTCATCTCCTACGTCAACCCCGACGGCACGACCGACTTCAACAGCCTCGCCCGCGTGCCCCACAGCGACACGCAGGAACGCGACATGACCGAAGCCATCTCGCGCCTGCTGATCTCCGGGACGCTGACGGTCTACTTCGACACCGGCTTGGGCGAGCGCGACCCGCTCGACAACTCCCAGGAGGGCATCTCCGGCATCAACAACGGCGTGCGCGAAAGCGGGCTGATCACCTACCCGATCAGCCTCGCCGATCTGGCGAAGCAGGGCGAGGACATCCCCGCCAACGCCGCCACCGTCGTCTTCGCCCGCCCGATCCGCGACCTGACCGACGAGGAGATCGGCATCATCGACCGCTACCTGAAGAAAGGCGGGTCGCTGCTGCTGCTCTCGGACGTGCTCTTTAACGACGATCCGTTCCTTAAGCAGGACGGCGCGTTCAACCAGTATCTCTGGACGACCTTCGGTCTGCGCGCGCTCGACGCAGCGGTGGTCGACCCCGCCGTCAGCGGGCAGACGGCGCTCGACGTGATCAGCGCCTACGTCTTCCCGCAGTCCGATTTGGGCAAGCGGCTCGACCCGACCAAGAACCCGACGCTGTTCCGCGTCGCCCGCGCGCTTGACGTGAACCTCGACCACGCGCCGCCCAACATCGCCAACGGGCGCGTGATCATGTCTTCCGAGCAGAGCTTCGGCGAAACCGACCTCAAGACGCTCGGCGAGACCAACACCTATCACTACGATCAGGGCGTTGACCTGCCGGGACCACTGACGACCGTCGCCTGGGCGATCAACCAGCAGACCAACGCCAAGATCGTGCTGATCGGCGACAGCGATTTCGTCAGCAACGGGCTGGTGCTCAACGGCGGCAACGGCGTGCTCTTCACCGACAGCATGGCATGGCTGACCGGATTAGGCAGCAAAATCGAGTTCGCGCCGCAGCTTTACAGCGTCGGCGTCCCGCTGATCTTCGTCAGCGCGCAAACGCTCGACCTGATCGCCTTCCTGACGATCATCCTGCTGCCCGGCGCGGTGCTGGTCACGGGCGTCGCCGTCTGGCTGCGGCGGGCGCGGCGATGAGGGACAGCGAGCGATGAAGAACAGCCGCATCGTGATCATCCTGCTGATGGTCTTCGTGGCGCTGGCGGCGTTTCTGGCAGCCCAGAACGCTCAGCAGAGCAGCGCCCCGCCGACTTCGCAGGCGCAGCAGGTGCTGTCGCAGCGTATCTTTCCTGACCTGCAAATCAACGATATTCAGGCGATTCGCCTACGCAGCCCGGAAACGGGCGACTCCTTCGTGATCTCGCGCGGCGGCGACGGCGCGTGGACAGCGCCGGACAGCAGCGGGACGCTCAACACGACCGAAGCCGACAACATCGCCCGGACGATGGTGCTGCTGCCTTACAGCCGCACGCTGACCGTCAGCCCCGGCGACGACCTCGCGCCTTACGGCTTCACGCCGGAGGGGATTCTCTCGGTCGAGATCATTCAGACTGACGGCGCAAGCCACGCCGTCGCCGTCGGCTACCGCAACCCGACCGCAACGGGCTACTATGGCTTGATCGACGACCGCCCCGATTTGTATCTGCTGGATCGCGGGGCAGTCGATTTTCTGATCTCTCGCTTGAAGAGTCCGCCAGTTGCTTGACAACTCTTTCCATTAGCAGTATGCTGGACGTTTGCGTGTGCAGGACAGAATCTTCTGATTCTCTCCAAAGCCTCATTTGCTAATCCGCCGATTCTACGTCATAATTGAAAGACGTAAGATATATTGTGATAATTGCGTCTATGTTTTTCTGCATAGGCGGCAAAATGGTATGGTGTGTAGCGTATGCTTGCAGTGATGAACAAGGATGAAATCCGCAATCAACTGATTGCTAAGGCGCGGAAGCAGGGCGCGCTCAGCTATGATGACATTCTGGCTGTGTTCCCTGAAGCCGAGCACGACGTGGAGCTTCTCGACGACCTGATGGATGATCTGCTTGAAGCAGGCATCGAAGTAGGGTCGCAGGGAACGCGCAGCGACGCGATATTTGATTCCGCCCTGCGTGGCGATCTCGACCTCGAAGCCGACATGGACGAGGACGAGAGCGACATCTCGTGGATGATCAACGACGAGCTGATTCAGGACGCGGGGTATCAGCAGGCGCTCGACAGCGACGATGTGGTCGGGCTGTACCTGAAGGAAGCCGGGCGCGTCCCGCTGCTGACGGCGGACGAAGAAGTCTCGCTCGCCAAGCGCATGGAAGCGGCGGAGAACGCCCGCCGTGTGCTCAACGAGCAGGGCGACAGCCTGCCGCTCGACGACGTGTATACCCTGCGCGACATGATCTACGACGGCGAGCTGGCGCAGGAGCATTTGATCCGCGCCAACGCCCGGCTGGTGATCAGCGTGGCGAAGAAGTACATCGGGCGCGGCGTGCCCTTCCTCGACCTGATTCAGGAAGGCAACATCGGCTTGATCCGCGCGACCAACAAGTTCGAATACCGGCGCGGGCACAAGTTCAGCACCTATGCCACCTGGTGGATTCGCCAGGCGGTCAGCCGTGCCGTCGCCGACCAGGGGCGCACGATCCGCGTGCCGGTTCACATGGGCGACCAGCTCAACCGGATGCGCCGTGTCCAGATGCGCCTGACTCAGGATTTGGGGCGCGAGCCGACGATGGACGAACTCGCCGTCGGCATGGAGACGACCCCGGACAAGGTCGAAAACCTGCTCGAAATCGCGCGCCGTCCCGTCAGCCTGGAGACGCCGATTGACGACGAGGGCGACAGCACGTTTGGCGATTTCGTCGAGGACGTGAACAGCCCCGCCCCCGCCGAGGAAGTGGCGACCAACCTGCTTCACGAGCAGTTAGGCGGCGCGCTGGATCGTCTGCCGCCGCGCGAAGCGCAGATTTTGCGCCTGCGTTATGGGCTGGAAGACGGGCGCGTCTACACGCTCGAAGAGGTCGGTCAGGCGATTGGTGTCACGCGCGAGCGCGTGCGCCAGTTGGAAGCGCAGGCACTCAACCGCTTGCGCCAATCGTCCGCTAACGTTATCCTTCGTGATTATCTATACGAGGAGTAACGTCTGTGCGCGCGACGCGCGGTTTGCTGCTGTGGTCGCTGGCGCTGGTGGCGCTGGGGATCGTCCTGCTGCTCAATAATTTTCTCCTGCTAAGCGGCTTCAACGCGGGCGCGTTGTGGCCGCTTTTGCTGGTTATCATCGGCGGCGTCATCCTGCTGCGCGGCGACATCGTCCCCAGCAGCGAAGCACGTACCTTCGGCATCACGCGCGGCAGCGTCGAATCGGCAGCGCTGGAAGTCAGCGCGGGCGAGATCGACGTGGACGTGCGCGCCTTGCAGCGCGAAGGACGCTTGATCGCCGGGCAGTTCGCCGCCGGTTCGCGCCCCTCGCTCAACGTGCAGGACAATCACGCCAACCTCAAGATGGCTCGCGCGGCGACGCCCTGGCTCTCCTTCGCCGACTGGAGCGCCGCGCTCGCGCCGGACTTGCCCTGGAGCGTCTTCGTGACGACGCATCTGGGACAGGCTCAGCTTGACCTTTCCGGCTTGATCATCCAGCGCGCGGTGATCGCCACCGGCTTCGGCGACGTTCGCGTCGTCTGCCCGGATGAAACGTTCGAGCCGATCTACGTGCGCTCGACGCTCGGCAACATTCACGTGATCGTGCCGCCGGGGCTGCGCGTGCAGGTGCGCACGGGTGGGTCGGCGTTGTTCCGCGTCCACGCCGACGAAAACCGCTACGAGGCGCAGGAAAACGGGGTCTATCTCGCCCGCGATGCCGAAGAGCTGCGCTCGCTGGTCGAAATCGACATTCGCGGCACGTTTGGCGACGCTTATCTTGCGTGATATGTCCGCGACGGTGAATTTTGTCATCCGCGACGGTCTGGCGCGCGACATCCCGGACTGTCTCCAACTCGATCACAGCTACGAGACGGAATACGTCTGGCAGATGCAGATCAATGGCGAAGACGGCTGGCGCATCGACTTCAAGACCGAGCGGCTCCCACGCGCGCTCGACGTGTTCTACGAACCCAACGAAGAGCGTCTGCGCGCCGGGCTGACCCCCGATCAGTGTTTTCTGGTGGCGACCACGCACGAAGCCGACCCGGAGATCATCGGCTATCTGTCGATGCGCGCCGACCGTCAATACGGCATCGGTCTGGTGCAGGACATGGTCGTTTCGCGTCCCTACCGCCGCCACCAGATCGCCACCCGTCTGACCAAGATCGCCGGGCGCTGGGCGCACGAGCGCCAGCTCCTCAGCCTGATGATCGAGACGCAGACCAAGAATTATCCCAGTATCCGTTTCTGCGAAGCCGTCGGTTTTGCCTTCTGCGGCTTCAATGATCGCTATTTCCCGAACCGGGACATTGCCGTCTTCTTCAGCCAATCCATCCGCTAACCGCTATGGATGCAGTCATCGCATCGTTCCTCGACCTGGTCAACGAAACGCTGACGGCGGCAATCGTCGTGATCGCGGCGTCGATCCTGCTCTACAACCTGACGCGCAACCTGCGCGACCGCGTGGCGCGCACCTCGGCGATTGTGCTGGGCTGCGTCACCGCCGCCTACCTGTGCGACGTATTCCTCTCGCTCGGTCCCGGCTTGGGAACGTACATCGCCGTGCTGCGCCTGCAATGGGTCGGCATCGCCTTCATGCCCGCCGCCATGTTCCACCTCTCCGACGCGCTGCTGGCGACGACCGGGCTGCCCTCGCGTGGGCGCCGCCGCCGCGTGATCCGCATCCTCTACCTGATCAGCGCGGTCTTCCTGATCACGGCAGCCTTCACCAACGTGCTGATCGCGCCGGAGCAGGTCAACCCCGCCTACTTCACGACCGGCGTCTACGCCAGCCTGCGAGCGGGTCCGGTCTTCCCGGTCTACGTCGCCTTCTTCCTGATGGCGACGGGCATCGCCTTCATCAACGTGCAGCGCGCCCGCGCCCGCTGCCTGACGCGCAGCACGCGCCGCCGTATGGGTTACTTGCAGGTGGCGATGCTCACGCCCGCCGTCGGCATCTTCCCGTTCTCGGTGCTGCTCGGTCCGGGGCAGGAATACTCGCTGATCGGGCTGTTCCTCGTCATCCTGACCAACGTCGTCGTCGTCTTCATGCTGCTCTTTCTGGCATATCCGCTCTCTTTCTTCGGGACGCGCATCCCCGACCGCGTGGTCAAGACCGAGCTGCTGCGCTTCGTCCTGCACGGTCCGGCGACGGGCTTGCTGGCGCTGGTGACGATCATCTTCGTCACGCCGACCTCGCGCATTCTGGGCTTGCCGGGGCAGACGTTCATGCCCTTCGCGGTCGTCGCCGTCGTTCTGCTCTGGCAGTGGACGATTGCCCTCACCCTGCCCTATCTGGAGCGCCGCCTGGTCTACTCCGGCGAAGAAGCCGACCAACTGGAAAAGCTCGGCAACCTGAGCGAGCGCCTGCTTACGCGCGGCGACCTGCTTCAGCTTCTCGACGCTATCCTCGCCTCGACCTGCGACTACCTGCGCGTCAACAGCGCCTTCGTCACCTCGCTCTACGAAGACACGCCGGAGTTGATCGGCTCGGTCGGCTCGATTCGCCCGACCGCCGCCCTGCTTCAGGAGGAGCGCGACGCCCTGCTCCAGCGCCTCGACGACAACGGCGAAAGCCTGCACATCGAGCAGTGGCAGACCTACTGGATCATGCCGCTCTACGGCAGATACAGCGATTACGACGGCGGCGCGGCACCCATCGGCTTCATGGGGATTCAGGCGCGCGCCGGGGAAATCGACCTCACGTCCGACGAGCTGCACATGCTGGAGACGCTCACCCACCGCGCCGCGCAGGCGCTGGACGACATCAACCTGCAAGGCGAAATCTTCGCGGCGCTCGAAGGGCTGCTGCCGCAGATCAACATCACGCGCGGCAGCGCCGCCGATCTCGAATACCGCCCACGCCGCGAGGTCACGCCCTCATCAGCGGGGAGCGAGGTCGACATCGAGCAGTTCAAGGAGCAGGTGCGCGCGGCGCTCAAGCATCTGTGGGGCGGTCCCGGCTTGACCAACAGCCGCCTGCTGGAACTGCACGTCGTCCGCGACGCCCTGCCCGACAACGACGACAACCCGACCCGCGCGCTGCGCGCCGTGCTGGTCAAAGCCATCGAGAAGCAGATGCCCGAAGGCGAGCGCAAAATGCTCAGCCCGGAGTGGACGCTCTACAACATCCTCGAACTGCGCTTCGTCCAGAAGGCGAAGGTGCGCGAAGTCGCGCAGCGCCTCGCCCTGAGCGAACCCGACTTCTACCGCAAACAGCGCATCGCCATCGACGCCGTCGCCGACACCCTGCTCAGCATGGAGCAGGACTGCACCAGCGCCGAGACGCGCCAGCCGCTCCCCGAATAAAGAAGTGCTGAGCAATGAGTGCCGAGTGCTGAGTCAAAAACCGCTTTTTGCGCGATCCCTATGCACCTGAGCAGCTTTTACCCACTGCTCGGCACTCATTGCTCAGCGCTTCACTCTCCCGAACATCCGTTCCCGCGCGCGGTTGTGGTATTTTGCGGCGTGGTGCTATACTAAACGCGGATTTAGTACAAATTAATCTGTTTATCGTAATTCGTAGAGGGTATGGGTATGACTACGAACGTGCAGCGGCGGGATTACACCACCCCCCCGCCAATGGATGAAGGCTACTGGGCAGCGCTGCTGAATGAGGGGGAATACGCAGAGCCGGTCGCGGTAGACCAGGCGTTGGATGGGGAGAACGCTGAGCCGGTTGAAGAAACGACACAGGAGGCGTCTCTACCGCAGCAGAACGAGCCAACCGAGCAGAGCGACTGGGACGAGATGCGCCGGATCATGGCGAGCGACGAGGTCGTAGAGTTGAACACGGTCGGCTACAACCGGGGCGGGCTGCTGGTGGAATGGCACAGCCTGCGCGGGTTCGTCCCCGCAAGCCAACTGATCGACTTCCCGTCGACATCCAACGATTTCACCCGCAAGAAAATCCTGACTGCGCGCCTCGGCGAGACTCTGACGCTGCGCGTGATCGAACTCAGTGAGGAACAGAACCGTTTGATACTCTCCGAGCGCGCCGCCCGCGCCCTGCCCGGCGAGCGCGCCGACATCCTGACGCGCCTGCGCCCCGGCGATTACGTCGAGGGCATCGTCACCAACCTGTGCGATTTCGGCGCCTTCGTCGACCTCGGCGGTCTGGAGGGCTTGATTCACATCAGCGAGCTAAGCTGGGGGCGCGTCGGTCACCCGGCGGAGATTCTGGAACGCAGTCAGACAGTCAAAGCCTACGTGCTGGATGTCAACAAGGGCGCCGGGCGGATCGCGCTCAGCCTCAAGCGCCTGCATCCTGATCCCTGGGAGACCGTTCAGGATCGCTACCAGATCGGCGAGGTTGTCGAAGGCGTGATCACCAACGTGGTCGACTTCGGCGCGTTCGCACGCATCGAGGATGGCTTGGAAGGACTGATCCACGTTTCCGAGCTGGCTGAAGGACACTTCCTGCATCCGCGCAATGTCGTCTCCGAGGGGCAGCACGTCAGCGCGCGCATCCTCAGCATCGACGGTCATGCGCGGCGGTTGGGGTTGAGCCTGCGGGCGTCAACCTGAGACCGTTCATCGCTCCCCTACGTGATTGATCATTTGCCTACATGGGTCGAAGCATCTGGCGGTTAGCAATTAGCAGGCGCAGGCAAGCTAATTGCTGATCGCTCAATGCTCACAGCGACGAGGTTTATTTGGCGCAGCGAAAATCTGCCGAGACGAAAAAACCAGCCGAACCGAAGCCGACCGAACGCTACACGGTGAAGCCGGAATTCTGGGACGCGCTGCTCGACAGCCTGCCCCCCTGGGGCGACGAGATCGTGGCGATTGTCCTGATCGTGTTCGGCGTGGTCTCGTTTCTCTCGCTGATCAACGTGTCCGGCAACGCGACGATTTCGACCGCCTGGTCGAACACGCTGACGGGCTTGTTCGGCTACGGCAGCGCCATCGTCTGCGCCGGAATCTTTGGGCTGGGTGTGATCATCCTGCTGCCGAAAGTCGGCGTGGTTATCCGCTTCCCGACGCGGCGCATCCTGGCGCTGGAAATCGGCTTTCTGTCGCTGCTGGCGCTGCTGCATCTGCTCTCCGGCGACCCGGAGCTGCGCAATCTGGCGCGGGCGGGGCGCGGCGGCGGGCAGGTCGGCTGGGCGCTCAGCTCGCTGTTCAATGGCATCTTCGGCACAACTGCGGCGGTGGTGATCTTCGCCGTCATCTTCATCATCTGCCTTGCCGTCGTGGTCGGCGTCCGCCGCCAGCACGTCTCCAAAGCGCTGAGCCGCGCGAGCAGCCTGCTGCACGGCTACGCCAAACGCTATCAGCCGACTGCCTCCCGCCCCAGGCGCGAGCGCATCATCCTCGACCCGAAGCTGCAAACACAGGTGGTGATCGACGCCAGCGGCGCGCCGTCGGTGCAGAAGATCAGCGCGCTCGACGCCCAGCGCGTCAAGGCGCACTCGATCATGCTGATCCGCCCCGATTTCGAGAACCTGCCGCCGTCGATGCGCCCCGGCGCAGCTTCGCCTGATGCGATGCCCGACGAAGACGGCATCCTGATCGACGCTTCCGAGCATCCGCTGTTCAAGCGGGCGGACAGCGTGATCGGCACGGTGCAAGCCGGGCGCAAGGGCGCACAGCAAACGGTACAGCGCCCCGACGGGCGCATCAAGCGTTATTTCACCGTCGCCGGGATGAAAGAGCCGAAGCAGATCGCCAAGCGCGACCAAATCCTGCCGCCGCTCAACCTGCTGGTCGATATGGAACTGACCCTGCCCGACGAGCACGAGATCAATACCAACGTGATGCTGATCGAAAACACGCTGCTGGAGTTCGACATCGACGTAGACGTGGTCGACGTGCGCGTCGGACCGACGGTGACGCAGTACGCCGTCCAGCCCTTCCGCGAGAAAACCGACGACGCGGGCGAAGTCAGCTTCAGCCGCACGCGCATCAGCAAGATCGCCTCGCTCTCGAACGATCTGGCGCTGGCGCTCTCCGCCAAGCGCCTGCGTCTGGAAACGCCCGTCCCCGGTCACAGCTACATCGGCATCGAAGTGCCCAACCGCAGCCCCAGCACCGTCTCGCTGCGCGCGGTCTACGAGAGCAAGGGCTATTACGATCAGGCGCAGAAGCGCAAATCGCCGCTGATGATCCCGCTGGGGCGCGACGTGGCGGGCGAACCCATCGGCATCGACCTGACGCAGATGCCGCACCTGCTGATCGCCGGGACGACCGGATCGGGCAAGTCGGTCTGCATCGCGGCGATGGCGACGGCGCTGGTGCTGGACAACCCGCCGGAAGCCATCAAGATGATCATGCTCGATCCGAAGATGGTCGAGCTGAGCCGCTTTAACGGCTTGCCGCATCTGCTCGGTCCCGTCGAGACCGACGCGGAGCGCATCATCGGCGTGCTCAAGTGGTGTACCCGCGAGATGGACAGGCGCTACAAGCTGCTGGAAGAGAACGCCGCGCGCAACATCGAAATCTACAACGCGCGTATCGGGCGGCGGCGGCGCGACCAGTACCTGCCTTACATCGTGATCATGGTCGACGAAATCGGCGACCTGATGCTCTCGCACCCCGACGAGACCGAGAAGACGGTCACGCGGCTGGCGCAGATGGCGCGCGCCGTCGGGATGCATCTGGTGATCGCCACGCAGCGCCCCAGCGTGGACGTGATCACCGGGTTGATCAAGGCGAACTTCCCCTCGCGTATCGCCTTCGCCGTCGCTTCCGGCACCGACTCGCGCGTGATCCTCGACACGGTCGGCGCGGAGAATCTGGTCGGCAAGGGCGACATGCTCTACCAGCCCGCCGACGCGATGGCGCCGCGCCGCGTGCAGGGCTGTTTCGTCTCGGACGACGAAGTACGCACGGTCGTGCATCACTGGAAGACCTGGGCGGAAACGAACGGCATCAACCCGGAGCAAATGCGCAGCCCCTGGGAGCGCGGCTTGACCCGGCGCGAATTCCTCTCCGAGACCGACCCGATGCTGGAGCAGGCGATTGAGCTGGTGATCGCCACGCAGGAAGCCTCCGCCTCGCTGATCCAGCGGCGGCTCAACCTCGGCTACCCGCGCGCGGCGCGCATCGTCGACCTGCTCGAAGAACTGGGCGTGGTCGGACCGCAGCAGCCGGGCGCGCGCAACCGCGACGTGCTGATCAAGCCGGGCAGCGACCCCTTCAAAGACCTGATCGACCGCAAGATGAACGGCGGCGATCAGCCGTACCCCAGCGAGAGCGAATAGAACGCCGCAGGTTCAAACCTGCGGCTGTAAAAACCTAGTCGTCCACTAAAGGGACGACAAAATCTGGTCATTTCTGGCGACCCCTTCAGAGGGTCGCTATGTTTTTGTAGCTGAGGGTTTAAACCCTCAGCAGCGCTTGGCAGACTTACGCCACCGGCTCGATCAACTGCGGGTCGTCAATCGACGGCGTGTTGACCGCCCGCGAGACCGCATACGCCGTCATCGCCGCCAACTCGTAGGGGCGCAGCAGCGGTTGCAGCACCGATGCGGGCACGTCGCCCGGTTCGAGCCACTGATCGTAATCCGACGGGTGCAGGATGACCGGCATCCGGTCGTGGATCGGCTGCATGAAGTCGTTGGCGTTGGTGGTGATGATCGTGAAGGTGCGCAGTTCGCTGCCGTCCAGGCTGTGCCACACCTCCCACAAGCCCGCGAAGGCGAACACGTCGGCGTCCTTCAGGTGGATGTACATCGGCGTCTTGCTCTTGCCGTCGCCCTTCTGCCACTCGTAGAAGCCGCTGGCGGGCACGAGGCAGCGCCGCCGCTTGATCGCGCTGCGGAACGACGGCTTGTCGCCGATGCCCTCCGCCCGCGCGTTGATCAGCTTGTTGCCGATGGACTCCTCTTTCGCCCACGACGGAATCAAGCCCCAGCGCAGCAGCGAGAGCGCGCGCGGATGCTCGTTGGTGATGATCGGCACGTACTGCGTCGGCGCGATGTTGTAGCGCGGCGCGAAATCCACCGTCGAATCGAGGTTAAACGACTGCTGGATCACGTTCGGATCGGCGATCAGCACAAATCGACCACACATCGGGTTTTGCCTTCTCTTTAGCGACGACCTTTTTTCGGTTCGGGTCCGCGCCCCATCTCGGTCACCTGCCGGATGATCCCCAGCAGCGCCAGCCCCAAGCCGAGCACCTCAGTAGTCTTCACGCGGTTCTCGCCGCTGGGGAGCGAGCCGTAATCGGTCGCGGAGCGGTTGTACATGTAGGCGGAAAACAAGCCGAACAGCAGTCCAGCCGCCGCGCCGATGATGTAGGTCTGGGTTTTCCAGTTGTTCTTGTTGGATTGCTGAATCATGTCACTCATGGTCATCCTCTTGCCCCGCCGGGCGGTCGAAGCGGCTGAACAGCAGCCTGTCCAACGGAGCGAAACGAGCATTCAGGTTAATGGATTCGCGCGCCAGCCGGTCGCTCGCGCTGAGCGTGCGCTCGCGCAGCGTCAGCGTCAGGTTTTCCAGGCGGCGCAGCGGCTGGGCGATGCCGTCGTGCGCATGGCTCATCCCGACGACCGCCATCACCAGCAGCAGATAGATCGGCAGCAGGCACAGCGCCATCGGGCACAGGATCAGCACGGTCAGCATCGTATTGGCGACGCCCGAAGTCGGCGTCTGCCCTTCGATGGCGGCGATCACGACCAGCGCCACGACCAGCACGATCCCAAGACCGAACGGCAGCACAATCTCCCGGCGAACGGCGCGGCGATGTTTACGTTGTGAGCCTTGTCTGTCTGTCGTCATGAGCCGCCTTTTGCGATTTGTAACAAAGAACATTATACTCGTTCGCGGCGCGGCAGGCAAGAGCGGCGCACATTCGCTAAAATATAACCCTATATGACAAAACAGGACACGATTATGAATTCGATGCTTGCGCTGGCGCCCGCCGTCGAGGCGGCGCTGGCTGAAGGGCGCGCGCTCGTCGCGCTCGAATCCACGCTGATCACGCACGGGCTGCCCTACCCCGCCAACGTCGAGACCGCGCTGGCGATGGAAGACGCCATCCGCGAGGCGGGCGCGACCCCGGCGACGATTGCCATCCTTAAGGGGCAGATCACCGTCGGGCTGACGGCGCACCAGATCGAAACGCTGGCGAAAGCCAAACAGGTGCGCAAGTGCAGCCGCCGCGATCTGGCGCTGGCGGTCGGCTTGGGCGAGGACGGCGCGACCACCGTCGCCGGGACGATGATCGTGGCGCACATGGCGGGCATTCGCATCTTTGCGACGGGTGGCATCGGCGGCGTGCATCGCGGGCATCCCTTCGACGTGTCCGCCGACCTGATCGAGCTGGGGCGCACGCCGGTCGCGGTCGTCTGCTCCGGCGCCAAGTCGATCCTCGACCTGCCGCTGACGCTGGAAGTGCTGGAGACGCAGGGCGTGCCGGTCGTCGGCTTTGGCGTCGATGCGCTGCCCGCCTTCTACACGCGCAGCAGCGGGCTGCCAATTGACGCCTGCGTCGACACGCCGGAACAAGCCGCGCAGATCATCCGCGCCGCCGAAAAGCTGGGCATGACGCACGGGATTCTCTTCACCGTACCCGTGCCGGAGGGGCACGAGCTGCCGCAGGCGAACGCCGAAGCCGCCATCGCGCAGGCGACCGACGAAGCCGAGGCGCAGGGGATTCACGGCAAGGCGCTGACGCCTTACGTGCTGGCGCGCGTCGCCGAACTGACGGAAGGCGAGTCGCGCAGCGCCAACACGGCGCTGCTGGTCAACAACGCCCGCACCGCCGCCAGGATCGCCCGCGCGCTCAGTGATCCCACAGATAGAGCATAAAATCCTGCTCGAAGGTCGGCGCGCCCAGATCGTGCAGCACCCGAAGAACCTGTGCGCGGTGATCGGTCGCGTGGTTGACGACGTGCGCGAGAATTTGCCAGACGGTGTTTTGATGGACGCCGCCGCGATGCGGCATGTCGTAGGTGATCATCCGGTCGAGCGCCGACGTCGTCCAGGCTGTTGACGTAACCGACGACGCCCGTCTCGATCTGTTTCCAGAGTTCGTAAGTGGCGGCGGGTGTCGTAAAGTCGGCGTAGACCAGCCGATCTCCCAGCGGCTCCTCCTTGATGCGCTTGAACCAGCGATCATCGACGCCCATGACGTGGACGACGTGATTGCGCACCGAGCCAATCGAATAATTCACGTCCTGCACGAACTGCTCGTCGCTGAGCTGGCGGACGCTCTCCCAGAGCTTGTCGTTGACCTGGTAATGATAGTCGTAGAGCGAGCGAAAATAATCCATATTCATTTTTCGTCTCCGGTCTCCCAGACGTAGGTGATGAAATCCTGCGACACCGTTTTGCGACCGAGATTGTGAACCAACTGTAGTATCTGCGCCCGGTGATCCGCCGCGTGCGTGACGACGTAGAGGATCGCTTCCCAGGCGCGGCAGGGCTGCGACGGGTCGGCGACCGTCTGGTAGACCACACGGTTCAACTGCTCCTCGGTCGCGTTCTCGACGAAGCTGCGTACCTGCGACTCCAGCGCATCCCCGGCGGCGCGCAGCGCGGCGCAGGTCTCCAGCCTGTCGATCTGCGGAAACGCTTTCTGATCCGCTGGCAGATCGTCGCGCAGGATGTGATACCACATCCATTCGACCGTGTAGATGTGCATCCACTGGCTGTAGATCGAGCCAGCCGAATACTTCGGGTCGAGATAAAGATGATCTTCCGGGAGCGCCAGCACACAATCCCACACGCGCTTTTGCGCCCAGTAGTGATAGTCGATCATCCGCCGCAGATACAGGTTGTGCATCGGGTGTCGTCCTTTCTGTTCAGCCCCTAAACCTGCTATAATCGCCCTAATTTGACTGGATGACAAGAAAGCGATGTTCAACATGCCGATGACGCTCCACGTCGAAGGGGGCAGCCCGCTCAGCGGCGTTTACAAGCCGTCCGGCAACGCCAACGCGGCGCAGGCGCTGCTGGTGGCGGCGCTGATGAGCGAAGCGCCGGTCACGCTGCGCAACATGCCGCGCACGCTCAGCACGCAGGCGATGATCGAGATCGCCGGGCAGTTGGGCGCGGCGCTGACGTGGGAAGACGATGCGCTGCACGTACACGGCGCGCAGATCACGCGGCGCGTGCTTTCGCAGGCGGATACCGACGCGACCGTCGGCGCGCTGCTGTTCGTCGCCCCGATGCTGATCCGGCGGCAGCACGTCCGGCTGGAGATTGACTTTCCGCTCAGCCGCATCCGCACCCATCTGGAAGCGCTGCGCGACCTGGGCATCGACATCGTCAGCACCAGCGACGCGGTCGAGTTCAAGGCGGCGTCGTGGAATTGCAAGGACATCGTGCTGACGCAGACCAGCGTCACGGCGACGGCGCTGGCGATGATGCTGGCGGCGCGGCTGGGCAACAAGACCGTCATCCACAACGCCGCCTGCGAGCCGCACATTCAGGAACTCGGACATTTGCTCAACGCGATGGGCGCGCAGGTCGAGGGCATCGGCTCGAACGTGCTGCGCATCACCGGCGTCAGTGAATTGAGCGGCGCGGACGTGACCGTCGGACCCGACCACATCGAAGCGGCGAGCATCGCGGGCGTCGCCGCGCTCTGCGGCGGGCGCGTGCAGATCGATGGGATTCGCATGGCGGACATGCGCATGATCGCCAAGATTTACTGGCGGCTCGGCATCACGCTCGACATTGACGAGGAGGCGATCTTCATCCCCAGGCACGAGACGCTGACCGTCTCCAACCGCGAGGAGGATGTGGATTCGTCCATCGAGACCGCGCCCTGGCCCGGCTTCCCGTCCGACCTGGTCGCCGTCGCCACCGTGATCGCCACGCAGGCGCGCGGCACGTCGCTGATCCACGAGAAGCTGTTCAACAACCGCCTGCTGTTCGTGGACAAGCTCAAAGCGATGGGCGCGCAGATCGTCCTGTGCGACCCGCACCGCGCGATTGTCGTCGGACCGACGCCGCTGCACGGCATCTACATGGACTCGCCGGACGTGCGCGCCGGGCTGGGGATGCTGACCGCCGCGCTGGCGGCGCAGGGCGAGTCGGTCATCGACAACGCGCAGGCGATTGAGCATACCTTCGCGGGCGTACTCGGCAAGCTGCAAGCGCTGAACGCAAAAATCACGGTCGAATGACGCAGGCAGCCCCCACCTTCACCACCATCAATGGCATTAAGACGGCAGAGCTGATTCTGCCCCCCGAAGAGGGTAGGGACGTTGCGCACCCGATCCCGGTACTGCTGCTGCACGGCTGGGGCGTCAGCCTTAAGCTGATGCAGCCGCTGGGCGAGCGGCTGGCGGCGCTGGGCTACGGCGTCTATATCCCCGACATGCCCGGCTTCGGTGACAGCGAGTCGCCGCCTGCCGCCTGGAGTGTGTCTGACTACACGAAATTCGTCGTCGCCTACCTGGATGCGCACCAACTGGCGCAGGTCAACCTGATCGGGCACTCGTTCGGCGGGCGTCTGGGGCTGGTGCTCGGCGCGGACTACCCGGATCGCATCGTCAAGATGGCGCTGGCGGACGCGGCGGGCGTGCCGGAGAAGAAATCGTCGGCGGCAGACGTGCGTCTGCGCGGCTACAAAGCCCTCCGCGACGGGCTGTACAAGGTTGGCGCGAAAAACCTCGCCGACGACCTGCGCCAGCGCTACAACCAGCGCTACGGCTCGGCGGATTTTCAGGCGGCGAGCGGCGTCATACGCGAGACCTTCGTCAAGGTCGTCAACGAGGATTTGCGCCCCTATGCCAGGCGCGTGCAAGCGTCAACGCTGCTGTTCTGGGGCGATAAGGACGAGGATACGCCGCTGTGGCAGGGGCGCGAACTGGAAGCGCTGATCCCCGACGCGGGGCTGATCGTCTACGAAGGCGCGGGGCATTACAGCTATCTGGAGCGCCTGAACGAGACGGTCAAGACGGTCGATTATTTTTTCACACACGAAAGCGAATGATTGGGTGTCCGTAGGGGCACGATATATCGTGCCCCTACCTGCTAATCACCATGACTGATCTCCTGCTCTTCCTCATCGCTCTGATCTGGCTCGCCGGAGCGTGCCTGCGCATTTATCGGCAGGCGCGCTTCTACCAGATCGAGGAATACATGAGCGGGCGCTACCTGCGCTGGCTGCTCGCCGAGCGATCTCGTTGGCTGCCGACCCGCCCTGCCCTCGCGGGCGTGATCGGCTGCGCGCTGGCGGTCGTGCTCTCCGAAGGCGGCAGTGTCCTCCCCGCCGTGATCGCCATAATCGCCGCGCTGGTCGCCGTCTATCCACCCGAATGAAGGCGAAATCAAGAAGCCGCTGCGGCTCACGGCGCGGGTCAAGCGATTGCTCGGCACGGCGTTGGTGATCCAGGGCATCGCATGGCTCGTCGGCGGTTTCATCATTTACTGGTTCATCCGCCGCAATGACCTCGGCAGCCTATCGCCCGCCGTCATGAGCGCGTTCGGGCTGGCGCTGTTCCTGCTCGCGCCGCTGGCGCTGGTCGTCGGCAATACACTGATGATCCCGGTCGAAGCGGCGTTTCGCCGGATGTTCGTCAACCGGGCGCGGCGGGCGCTGCAGGAAGTCGCTCCGGTCGTGATCGGCATCACCGGCAGCTACGGCAAAACCAGCACGAAAAACTACCTTTCCTACATCCTGAACGGGCGCTACCGCGCCTACCCGACGCCCAAGAGCTACAACACGCTGATGGGCGTCTGCCTCGCCATCAACCACGACATCGCCGACAACCACAGCATCGAGTATTTCATCGCCGAGATGGGCGCTTACGTCCCCGGCGAGATTAAGCAGATTTGCGACCTGGTGCATCCGTCGATCAGCATCGTCGTCGAGGTCGGTCCGCAGCATCTGGAGCGCTTCGGCTCGCTCGAAAACATCGCCACCGCCAAGTACGAGATCATCAAGGCGCTGCCGCCGGATGGCGTCGGCGTCTTCAACTGGGACAACCCGCACATCCGCGCCATGATGGATCGCGGTTATCCGGCGACGCGGCTCGGCGTCAGCCGCGAAGTCAATCCCGCCGCCGCGCCGGAAGGCGTGCGCTTCGTCGCCTCGGACATCAGCGAATCGCTCGACGGGCTGCGCTTCATGGTCACGGACACGCAAAGCGGCATCAGTGAAGCCTTCGCCACGCCGCTGCTCGGCGTCCACAACGTGACCAATATCCTGCTGGCGACCGCCGTCGCCGTCCACGAGGGCATGTCGCTGCGCGAGGTCGCCCTGCGCGTGCGCACGCTCCAGCCCGCCGAAAGCCGCCTGACCCGGCAGGTCACGGCGCAGGGCATCACCATCATCAACGACGCCTACAGCGCCAATCCGGTCGGCATCGTCGGTGCGCTGCACGCCCTCTCGCTGCACGAAGGCGGACGCCGCCTGCTGATCACGCCGGGCATGGTCGAATTGGGCGCATTGATGGACGCCGAGAACCGCAGGCTGGGCGAGCTGGCGGCGCGGCACGCCACCGACGTGATCCTGGTTGGCAAGCAGACCACGCCGATCCACGAGGGGCTGGTCAGCGCGGGCTTCCCGACCGATCATCTGCTGACGGTCGGCACGCTGGCGGAGTCGGTGGCGTGGTATCAGCAAAATCTCAAGTCGGGCGATACGGTGCTGTTCCTCAACGACCTGCCTGACACTTATTCATCGTGAGTTGCGTATAGAGAGTGTACGTCCCGCGCTGTAGTTGAGGGGTTGCGATGAATATTGCCGAATCCGGTCTGACGATCCTCGCCAGCGTGCTGATGGTGCTGGCGCTGCTGATCTCGGTGCTGCCGTTCCTGCCCGGTCCGCTGCTGCTGTGGGGGATCAGCCTGGTCTACGGCTTCCTGACGCATTTCCAGTATCTGACCGTGCCCTCGGCGATCCTGATCACGATCCTGATGCTGATCGGCACGACCAAAGACATCTGGCTCCCTATTCTGGGCATCAGGACGCAGGGCGTCTCGTGCAGCAGCGCGCTCGGCATGATCATCGGCGGCACGGTCGGCACGTTCACCATCCCGATCCCGTTGATCGGCACGCTGATCGGCGCAGTCGCAGGGGCGATCCTGCTGGAACTGCTGCGCATTGGCGAGATGAGCGGCGCGCTGCGCGCGGGCGGCTACGCCTTCCGAACGTTCATCTGGGGCATGGTGACGGAGTTCGGCTTCAATCTGCTGATCGTCGCCGTGTTTTTCGGCAGCCTGCTGATCGGGCATTGAGTAAACAGGCAACAAAAAAGACCCTGACGGGTCTTCATTTTGATGGCGACGGTTGGACTTGAACCAACGACCTAGCGGTTATGAGTCGCTCGCTCTAACCACCTGAGCTACGTCGCCAAATAAAAATAGCGGGGGCAGGATTCGAACCTGCGACCTCCGGGTTATGAGCCCGACGAGCTGCCACTGCTCTACCCCGCATCGTGGGATACATATTATCAGCCGCCCCTGCCAGTGTCAACGGTGACTTTGGGTTTCGCGTCACAAACAGCGCTCATGCGACATTCAGAGATGGTTCCGCAGGCGATCTTCAACCGTGATCTGCTGCCTCATTTCCGCTATAATATACGAACTGACGTTCGATCAGAAAGCGCATACTTGATGCCGCCATTCGAGATTGTCTCCGACTTCCAGCCGACCGGCGACCAGCCCGAAGCCATCGGCAAGCTGGTCGAAGGACTGGACAACGGATTGCACAACCAGATCTTGCTGGGCGCGACCGGCACCGGCAAGACCTTCACCATCGCCCAGGTCATCCAGAAGGTGCAGCGCCCGACTCTGATCCTGGCGCACAACAAGACGCTCGCCGCCCAGCTTTACGCCGAGTTCAAGGAATTCTTCCCGCGCAACGCCGTCGAATACTACGTCAGCTACTACGACTACTATCAACCGGAGTCGTATGTGCCGCGCCACGACCTCTACATCGAGAAGCAGACCGACATCAACGAGCAGATCGAGCGCCTGCGCATCGCCGCCAAAGCCGCCCTGCTCTCGCGCCGCGACGTGATCATCGTCGCCTCGGTGTCGTGCATCTACGCCACCGGCGACCCGCAAACCTGGGCGAAGTCGATTGTCGAAATCCGCAAAGGCGACGAAGTCCGCCGCGAGTCGATCCTGCGGCGGCTGGTCGCGCTTCAGTACGCCCGCAACGACGTGGACCTGGGACCCGGCACGTTCCGCGCGCGCGGCGATGTGCTCGAAATCTACCCGCCCTACGAGAACAGCGCCTACCGCGTCACCCTGTTCGGCGACGAGATCGAGCGCATCATCCAGTTCGACGCGCTCACGGGCGAGCTGCTGGCGGAGCACGAGGTGCTGGTCGTCTTCCCGGCGACGCAGTTCATGGCGGACGACGAGAAGCTCCAGCAGGCGATCCACGACATTGAAACGGAACTCGAAGAGCAGATCGCCTTCTTCAAGAAGGAAGAGAAGTACCTCGAAGCCCAGCGCATCGAGCAGCGCACGCGCTACGACCTGGAAATGCTGCGCGAGATGGGCTTCTGCTCCGGCATCGAGAACTACTCGCGCCACCTCGACCAGCGTGCGCCGGGGTCGCCGCCCTGGACGATGGTCGATTACTTCCCGAAGGACTACCTGCTGGTGATCGACGAGAGCCACATGACCATCCCGCAGCTTCATGGTATGTACAACGGCGACCGCTCGCGCAAGGAGACGCTGGTCGAGTATGGCTTCCGCCTGCCCAGCGCCGTCGATAACCGCCCGCTGCGCTTCGACGAGTTCGAGGCGCGCATGGTGCAGACGATCTACACCACTGCCACGCCGGGACCCTACGAGCGCGGCGTCGCCGATGCCGTCGTCCAGCAGATCATTCGCCCGACCGGCGTGGTCGATCCGCAGGTCAGCGTCCGCCCGACCACCGGGCAGATCGACGACATGCTTCAGGAGATCGCGCGGCGCGTCAAGAACGGGCAGCGCGCGCTGGTCACGACCTTCACCCAGCGCATGGCGGAGGAACTCGCCGGGTACATCAACGAGATGGGCATCAAGGCGCACTACCTGCACGCCGAGATTCAGACCATCGAGCGCATCGAAATCCTGCGCGACCTGCGTCTGGGCGTCTACGACGTGGTGGTCGGCATCAACCTGCTGCGCGAGGGTATCGACCTGCCGGAAGTCTCGCTGGTGGTCATCCTCGACGCCGACAAGGAAGGCTTCCTGCGCTCGGAGCAGGCGCTGATCCAGAACATCGGGCGCGCGGCGCGGCACATCGAGGGGCAGGTGATTATGTACGCCGACACCGTGACCAACTCGATGAAGCGGGCGATTGAGGAGACCAACCGCCGCCGCGCCATTCAGGAAGCCTACAACACGGAACACAACATCACGCCGCGCAGCATCGTCAAGCAGGTGCGCGACCTGACCGACCGGGTGCGCGGGCAGATTTCCGAAGAATACGTCCCGGCGGACGGCGAAATCACCGCTGCGTCGCTGCCGAAGGACGAGCTGCACCGCATGATCAAGGAGCTGGAGAGCGAGATGAAGTCGGCGGCGAAGGCGCTCGAATTCGAGAAAGCCGCCATGCTGCGCGACCAGATCATCGAACTCAAGCAGGTGCTCGCCGAGAAAGACCCGGCTGGCATGTTGATGGGGTAGAATGGTTGTATGGGGCGAACGTGGGGCGAACCCCACAGCTTGGGATCGTGAGATATGCCTTCAAACGTTGCACAAGCGATTTTCGTTGGATTACTCTTATTTGGACAGTGATTCAAACATTGTCAAATGGCTATATCCGAGATGATAGCTCTTATTTGGGCGGTGGTTCAAACGATTGTCACGTGGCTATCTCAAGAAATACGGAGGAAACGAGTCGGCAGGTTCAACATTTGAATACCTCTCTCGATCAGACTTTGCAGAGATTACATCGAGCACATGAGCTAATCAATAATGCGCATGAAGCCGAATTGTTGACCTACCATTTTGCGCAGGAGGGAAAACAAGAAGACTGGGCTGTCAAATACATTGAGTGGTCTACCTATTCTTCTGAATTGCGAGGCATTGCCTTTGCCATCAGCGATAAGGAATTTCTCGATCTTGTGAACACTGTCGATATTTATGACAAACCTGAAAACCTGATCCAAAAGGAGGCAAGTCTGCGAATTTACAGTCAGAAATTGCATACGCGAATTAATCAACTGTTGGAGGAGTCAACCACGCAAATCAGTCTCCCACCGACAGACAATGTTAAAAAAAAAGGGGCGTCGCCGCCCCTCGTTCACCTCTATACCATAAACTGACCGTCTTTGTAGAAAAGTTCGCCGTCGACGTAAATTTCGCTGTCGTGGCGCTATCGAGACATGTCCTATGACTATAAAAATAAAGGACGTGGCGCTACGGGCTGCGCTGCCACTGGCTCAGCGGTGTGAGCTGTATCTGCTTTGACAGCCCGTAAGCGGTCGCCACGTCGTTGTCATTCTCTACAAGCACCCGCCCGATGACGAGCACCGAATTAATCGGCGAGGCTATCTGCTTCATGTTGCCGGGTATCTGTCCTTTCCAGCCGGGGCTGCTGATCAGGTAGTCGCCCGCGCTGGTGCCGGTGGTGCGTTTGCCGACGTAGGCGAAATTGGTGTTTTTCGACGGATCAGTGAACTGTACGCTGTAGTAGCGACCAGCCATGTCCGGCACGTGCAAGATTTGCGCTCCCTTCGAGAGGTCTAACACGCCGACCGTAAGGAGCGTATCGTGGTTCACGCCAGAGGTCGCCACTTTTGGAGCTGAAGCGAGCGCGTGGAGGGGATCGGCAAACAGCGCTTCAGGTTCCGTATAAAGCGTATTGATCGGGATAGGTCCTTCGCCGAACCCTTTCACGAGGATCGCTCGCTTGAACACATACAGAAGCATTCGCGGCCAAAGGTAGGTGACAAGGAACCATACCGCGACACAGACCACAGCGAAGATCAGTAAATGTTCGTATCGCATCATTTCACCTCCACAACAGGCGGTACCTCGTACTTGCCGTCGAGAATGGACTGACCGGGCATATACACGCGCAGCCAGAGGATGAAATTGTCCGGCGGCGCAGGCAGCCAGTTGGATTCATGCCCTGCCGGAGCGACGTTCTGAAGGTAAATGTCGACGGAGCTGTCGGCGTTTTGCGCGAGACCGGAGCGGTCACTCACGTTGTAGCGGTTGAGCGGATTCGCCACGAAGTGATTTTTCGCATCACCCATCGTCAGCGACCAGAAGGCATCGTTCGGCGGAAGACCGCCCGGCGGGAAGTGCATGACGTAGTCGTGCTGACCGTCGAGCGTGCGTCCTGCACCATCTGAGTTTGTCCACCAATACATCGCCTCTTGTGGCACGTTCACCGGACCGGGGAACAGTTGGGCGTGCGCGGCTCGCAGCAACATGCCGTTGCTGGGTACACCGAGTCCGAACATGGTGATCCAGCCGTTGACCTTCGTGGCTTTGATCCGCGCGTAAATTTGGGCGATGACAAACGCCAGCCCGAAGCCGATGAGGATGCCCTGCACCACGTCGCTCTGCACGGTTCTCGTACTCAAATCGGTAAAGAAGAGCAAACGGATGATGAAGTAGGTGCATACTACGCCGATGAGTACCGCAAAATACCTGTATGTTCTGCTCATGTTATTGATTCTCTCACTTTTGCATATCGCACGAGCCTGACGCCCGCACTTACTCCTTGCGGGTCGCCCGCTCAAACAGCGTCACCAGTTCCCGCCCATACTCATCCGCGTCAAGACTTGGATCGGCTCTGAGGAGCGGAGACAGCTGATCAATCATTCTTCGAATCGCCAGCGCCATCACGCGCAGATTGAAGTCTCGGAACTCGCCCTCCTGTTGACCTTTGCGCAAGATGTTTTCCAAAGCCTCCAATACCGGCTCCTCTGCACTAGGGTCGTAACGCCGCTTCCCTTTTTTCGTCAGGAAGTTGACCACGATCTCTATATACGCGATCATCTGTGGCAGGTGTGCGCTGATGTACTCGACGTGTGCTTGAATGTAGGTCTGCAACATCAGCGTGGCGGTCGGCTGCGCCGTGATCCGGGTCCAGATAAAGTGCGCGGCATCCGTGAAAATCGCCTTGATGACTTCCTCGATCAACTCGTCCTTGCTGTGGAAATAGTAGGTGATCACACTCTTACTGATCCCAGCGCACCGGGCGATTTGAGCCAGCGACGCCCGAACATAGCCCAGTGTGGCAATCGTCTCAATCGTACATTCGATGATCTGTGCCCGTCGGGCAGCCTCAATAAAAGTAGCTGGCTTTTGTCCGCGTGGCATATTTTTCGTCCTTGTGGTCTAATTATAGTACGACTGGTCGAAAAGAGTCAATCAGTCTTCATTGAATATAATCTGAGGCAGATCGCTTCACCACAAAAAATGCACTATCAGCCAAAGACCAGAGCCGCTGTTGAGAATGAATTGCCCATCAAGGACGACTCTTGTACCGACCCGGCGTCTATTCGAAGAACGACAGTTGACCGCTGCTTTCCTGTATATTCTCGTTTTGTTCGTCTGCTCCGTCTTCGTAGCGCTGAATAAAACAGGGCGTGGTGAGAGATTCGTCACACCACGCCCTGCCGAATTTAAAAGCGGATCAGCTACACCACGAACTGCCCGTCTTTGTAGAACAACTCGCCATCCACGTGGATTTCGCTGTCGTGACGCATGTCGCAGATCATGTCCCAGTGGACGCTGCTCTTGTTCACGCTGCCCGTGTCCGGGTAGCCCGCGCCGATGGCGATATGCACCGTCCCGCCGATCTTCTCGTCGAACAGGATGCTGCCCGTGAAGCGGTCGATGCCGAAGTTCGTGCCGAAGGCGAACTCGCCCAGGTAGCGCGAGCGCGCGTCGGCGTCGAGCATCGCGTAGAGCAAATCCTCGTTCTTCGCCGCCGTCCCGTTGATGACCTTGCCGCCCTCGAACTTCAGCTCGATACCCTCGACGGCGCGCCCCTGCACAATCGACGGGAAGCTGGCGCGATACCAGCCGTTGACCAACTCTTCGACCGGACCCGTGAAGATTTCGCCGTCGGGCATGTTGCGCTCGCCGCAGGCGTTGATGAACACGCGCCCGTCAATCGACAGTTCCAGGTCGATGTTCGGACCCTTCAGGCGCACGTCCTTTTTGCCCTTCAGCCAGTCGATTTTCTTCTGCTGCATGTCGCCGAGCTTTTTCCACTCGCCCACTGGATCGGCTTGGTCGGCGAAGGTCGCGCCGAAGACAAAATCCTCGTACTCTTCCAGGCACATCCCGGCTTCCTGCGCGCTGCCTTCCGTCGGGAAGAGCGTGCCCACCCATTTCATCTTGCCTTCGGCGGCGCGGCGCATCCGCGTTTCCAGCCAGGGGCGGCGCGCCGACTGGATTTTCTGCACGCGCTTGACATCGACGTTGGTCATGGCGCGCGTATTGGGGAACGCCGTGCAGCGAATGTACACGTCGGCATTGTCGTAGTAGAGCGACTGCGCCGGGTCGAGCCACGCCATCTGATCGTCGTTCGCCTCCCGCGCGAATACGCGCGTCAGCGCTTCGTCGGTCAGCATCAGCGAGGGATTGCCGCCCGCCTTGACGACCTGCTCGTAGACCGCGCGCACCAGCGGCAGCGCCGCCACGTCGCCGAGCACGCCGACCCATTCGCCCGGCTGCACGTTCGTCGAATAGTTGACCAGAATGTCGGCTAAATTCTCAATTCGGGGATCGCGCATCATCAACCTTTCCAATGGAAACTGTCAGTATTCGGCGATCAGCGACAAAAAGCGCTGAGCGCTGACGGCTATTTTAGTCCTCGAACTCGCCCCATCGCCACAGACCACCGACCATCGTCGAAACCACCTGCGCATCGAGGATTTCGGCGGGCGGGATGCTGTAGAGATCACGGTCGAGCGCCACCATGTCCGCCAGATAGCCGGGCGCGAGCCTGCCGAGGCGGTCTTCCATGCCCGCCGCATAAGCCGGACCGAGCGTGTAGCCGCGCAGCGCCTCATCGACCGTCAGACGAGCCGCCGGGTTCCAGCCCCCGGCGGGCGATCCGTCTGCCCGCTGGCGCGTGACCGCCGCGTGGATGCCGATCAGCGATCCCATCGGCTCGACCGGCGAATCCGAGCCGAACGCCACCACCACCCCGCGATCCAGTTGCAGGCGCGGGTTATACGAATACGGCGTGCGCGCCCCCCAGTAGCGATCCGCCACCGGGTAATCGCTGGTCGCGTGGATCGGCTGCATCGAGGCGATCACGCTCAACTGCGCCAGCCGGTCTACGTCGTCGGGATGGACGATCTGCACGTGTTCGATGCGATGCCGCCGCGTCGCGCGCGCTTCTCCGCGTCCGGCTTCCTCGCGCCGCACCTGCTCGTACACGTCGAGCACGTCGTGAACCGCGCGGTCGCCGATAGCGTGGATGGTCGAGGCGAACCCGGCGGCGCTGGCGCGGCTGACCAGCTCGACCATTTCTTCCTTGTCGGTGACGACGATGCCGTAGTTCTCCGGCTCGCCGTCGTAAGGCGCGATCATCGCAGCCGTGCGCGGACCAATCGCGCCGTCGGCGAAAATCTTCAGGCTGCCGATGCGAATCCAGTCGTCGCCGAAGCCGCGCCGCAAGCCGGTTTCCAGCACCGCGTCCAGATACTTCTTGTTGAAGTTCTTGAGCACGCGCAAGCCCAGGTCGCCGCGCTCGCGCATGATCTGAAGCGCCGTGAAGCACTCCTGATCGTCGAAATCGTGGATACCCGTGATCCCCAGCGAGAACGCGCGCGTCTGCGTCACCTTCATCAGCGTCGCCAGTTCCTCGACCGTCGGCTCCGGGATGTTCCGTTCGACCAGACTCATCGCCGTGCCTTCGAACAGAATCCCGCTCGGCGCGCCCGATTCCTCGCGCCGGATGCCGCCGCTTTCAGGATCGGGCGTCGAGGCGTCGACCCCGCCCATGCGCAGCGCCAGGCTGTTGACCCAGGCGGAGTGCCCGCTGCGCGCCACCAGATAGACCGGGTGATCGGGCGCGACGGCGTCGAGGTCGTGCGCGGTCGGAAAGCGGCGGTCGTCCCAGTCGTCTTGCAGCCAGCCCATGCCGACGATCCATTCGCCCGGCGGCGTTTTCTGCGCGCGCTCGGCGACCCGGTCGAGCGCCGCCTGTCGGCTGGGCAGGTTGTAAAGCTGCACGTTCTGAAGCATCTGCGTCAGCATCTGCCAGTGGATGTGCGCGTCGGTCATGCCGGGGACAATGTGCCGCCCGTTCAAATCCTGCTGGATCGTGCCCGTCTCGGCAAGCGCGCGGATTTCGTCGTCGCTCCCGGTGGCGACGACCCGCTCGCCGCTGATCGCCAGCGCCGAGACGACGGAATGCGCGTCGTCCAGCCTATCGTCAAGCGTGCGAATGTGCCCGTTATAGAGGATGCGGTCAATCAATCGTGGGGTCATAAGAAGCTCTCTTGTGCCGCTGACGGCTAAAACCGTCAGCTACGAGAAAACTCAGCGACCCACTGAAGGGGTCGCAAAACAGTATCCGTCCCTTTAGTTGGACGGTAATCGTTAGCCAGAGGTTTAAACCTCTGGCGTGGCTTCCGCCAGCGCCACCCGCACCTCGTCCGGCGTCGGCGCGCCGTCGAGCAGATAGCGCGTCACCGAGGCTGCGCCCAGCCGCGCCGCCACGCGGATCGCCGCCAGCATGTCGAAGTCGAGCGTCGGCAGGCTTGCCAGCAGCGAGGAGGCGAACACGTCGCCCGCGCCCGTCGGGTTGACCATTTCGACCTGCGGCGTGCTGTAGTCGAAGGCTTCCCCGTTGTGATAATAAGTGCCGCCCTTCTCCGCCCGCGTCACGATCAGATGCTTGACGCTCGCGGCGAATTCCTGCTCCATCTGCGGCAATTCGACGATGTCTTCCTCGCTGAAGACCACGATGTCGATAGACTGGAGCACGTCGGGGTCGTACCAGCGCTTGAAATGCACGCGCCCGTCGCCGTCCCAGCGGCGCAGCCAGCCCTGCAAGGTCAGCAGCACCGTCGAGTCCTTGAAGCGGTGGGCGATCTGCGGATCGACCTCGTCGGCAATCGGCGCGAGGTGGACGAGCGGCGCGCCGAGATAGTCCTGCGGCATGTCCTCGACGCGGATCGGCGCTGCGACGCCGCGCACGTACTGCACGCGCCCCGACGGGGTATAGAGGTTCTCGTAAGTGGTCGTCTCCGCCGCCGGGAGCGAGATCACCTCGCCGGAAGGAGTCAGGGCATCGACCAGTGGGTCGCCAGCGGCGGCGCTGGTCAGCAAAGCGACCCGCAAGCCGAATGCAGCGGCAGTGCGGATCGCGTAAGAAACCGTTCCTCCAGGCAGACGCCCCTCCGGGGTCAGGTCAGCCGTCATGTGACCGATCAGCAGATAATCCGGTCTCATTCCTGAGAACTCGGCACAATCGTAACTTTGCGTGCCGCGCCCTCGCCCACGCTGCGGGTGACCACGTCGTCGCGGTCACGCAGCGCCAGATGAATGATGCGCCGTTCGTGCGGCGGCATCGGCTCCAGCGTGACCACGTGGTCGCGCTCGACGGCTTCGTCCGCCATGCGCAGCGCCAGCGCGTGCAGCGTCTGAGCGCGGCGGGCTTTGTATCCGCTGATGTCCACCACCACTTCGGAGCGGCGCTGAAGCTCGCGGCTGGTGATCAATCGGGTGATGTATTGCAGGGATGCCAGCGTTTCGCCGCGCCGCCCGATCAGACGGGTGAGGTTGCCGCCCACCACGTCGAGCACCCAGGGCACAGCTTCGTCCGGCTCGCTGGCACGGGCGCGCCGCACGACGATGCGCGCGTTGACCGACATCTTGTCCAGAATCTCGCCCAGCACGACTTTGGCTATTTGCGCCTCGTCGTCCTGCTCGCTCTCCGCGACTTCTTCCCCTTCGACCAGCAGCTCCGCGTCGTCCTCGCTCACTTCGTAGTCGGTGGCGGGTTTCTGGCGCGGCGCGGGCGCTTCTTCGTCCATCTCCTCTTTGACGACGGGTTTTCGCGCCGGAGGCGGAGACGCTGGACGCTCGATTTTTACTTCCTTCTCCACCACAGGCGGTGGAGCGGCGGGCGACTTCGGTACGGTCAGAAGCTGGAGGCGCACCTTCGCCGGGTGCGCGCCCAAGCCGAATACCCCCCGGCTCGGCTCCTCCAGCACTTCGACAATCACTTCGGTTGGTCCAACGCCGAGTTCTGCCAATCCGCTGGCAATCGCTTCTTCGACACTTTCTCCTGTCGCCTCTACAAATTTATTTTGGTTCATCGACAGTTCCTCAAACAAAACGGATGCGGTGATCCGTGCTAATAAACCCCGTTGACCGCGCGGATCGCCGCGAGGGCGAAGCCATCGCCCTCACAGCGCTGCACGCTATCCCTCATAGAGAGAGTTACTTCGCTTTATTGACCTTCTGGGTGGTTTTCCTCTTGCCGTCACTCAAAGGCTTCGCTGAATCCGGCTTGGTCGCCTTGCCCTCGATCTTCGCGGGCGCGGACGAAGCGGGAGGCGCTCCGCCGCCCAGATTGAAGATGCGCTTGAAGTCGGCTTTGCCCATCAACGCATACTGCACAATACCGATGACGTTCGACGCGATGAAGTAGATCGACAGTCCAACCGAGAACGACAGTGCGAAGAAGCCGTACATCAGCGGCATGATCGTGCCCATCGACTGCGACATCGCCGCCGCCTGATTCGGCTTGCCGTCGTCGCTCGGTGCCTGCGGCGGCATGGTCACTTTGAACTGCAACCAGGTCGTCACGACCACCAGGATCGGCAGCAGCAGCGGGAGAATCGAGAGCGGATTGCTGATGCTCACGTTGCCCAGATTCGGCGCGACCGACAGGTTCATGCCCAGCCACATGTTTTCCAGCGGGATGACACTGTTCAAGCCGGGAATCAGCAGGCGGTTCGACAGCCCGATCAGTTGCAGCGGCGTGGTCGCCAGCGAGACGATGATCGCCTCGTAGAGCGCGATGAAGATCGGAAACTGGATGACCATCGGCAGGCATCCGCCCAACGGGTTGATGCCGTATTCGCGGTAGAGCCGCATCTGCTCCTGCGCCAGCTTCTCGCGGTCGTTCTTATACTTGTCTTGCAGCTTTTTCAGCTCCGGCTGAAGCTGCTGCATCGCCGCCGACGAGCGCTGCTGCTGTGCCGTCAACGGGAAGGTGAGCAGGCGAACCAGCACGGTGAACACGATGATCGCCAGCACCATATCGTGGTTGAACACAGAATACAGAAACGTCAGCAGCGTGACGAATGGATTGAGAATAAAATCCATGCGGGCGGCTCCTAAAAACCATACTTCCAGCGACGCTCGCCCTTGTCGAGGCTGAACGCCACCAGCAGTTCGTCATGGGCGATGGTGCTCACGATAATCGTCGGCTCGCGGACGGTGTCGTTCGGCTCGATCAGCAGGATATTCGACAGCACCTCGCCGACCATCTCGCGCTTGAAGGTTTCCTCACCCGTATCACGACTGATCCAGTATACGAAGTGATCGCGCGATCCGACAACAATCGTATCGCCCGTCACCAGCGGAGTCATACGGATTGCGCCGTTGGCGACCTTCCGGCTCCAGACTTCATCCAGGCTGCTGCCCGAATCCTTCAGCGCGTAGACGTAGCCGCCCAGGTCGCCGACGTAGACCATATTGTCCACTACGTCGGGCGCGCCCCACACCCAATCGTTCGTGGGGTATTCGGCGGCGATGGTGCCGTCCAGCGTAATTTTGAACAGCTTGCGCGCGAAGCTGCCGACGTAGAGTGCGTTGTTGGCGTACACCGGCGTCGAAGCGACCGATCCTTCCAGATCGAGACTCCATTTCTCGGTGCCGGTCTGCGCGTCGAGCGCGAACAGCTTGTGATTCATCGCCGGGACGTAGAGCGTGTCGTTGACCAGCAGCGGCTGCGCCCAGACACCCTTGCCCTCATCCCCGGTGAACGTCCAGATCACGCTGAAATCGGATGGATTTAGCGCGACCAGCCCGTTATCGCTGATGGGAACATAGAGGAAGTTGTCGGTCATCAAGAGATTGCCGACCACGTGCCCCGGAAGCTGAGCGCCGTTCACGGTCGAAGCCTGCGCCGTCGGGATGTCGATGCGGTACAGCATTCCTTCGTAGGATGCCGCCAGCAGCGTGTTGTCGCTGAGCGGAATCGGTCGGCTGTAAAAATGGACGGGACTCCCGCCCGTCACCTGGGCTTGCCAGACGCGCGGATTGCCCTGGTCGTCCACGCTCGTGGTGCCGCTGGCATCGCGCAGGTTCACCGCCAGCCCGCTGACGGGATCGACCTGCACAATCCGGTCGTTGAACGCCGTCAGAATATTCGACGGGCTGCCGATCAGGCTGACATCTGCCCAGCTTAAATCGATGGGCATACCAACGCACGACGCCGCCAGTAAAGCGACAGCGGCGATCACACCCAGGCTGCCCAAACGTCTCAGAAAAGCCACAATGGTTGATACTCCTGAATTACGGAACCGGGTCATAGCCGCCGGGGTTGAACGGATGACAGCGCGAAATGCGCTTGATCCCCAGCCAACCGCCCTTGATCACGCCGTACTTTTCGATTGCCTGATAGGTATACACCGAACAGGTCGGCTCGAAACGACAGGCGGATGGCAGGGCTGGCGATATGAACCGTTTGTAGAAACGAATGAGCGCCAGCACAACGGTCTTCATTCGAAGTCTCCTTGAAACAACTCAGCCCGGCGGAAAAGCTCACCTACTGTACGCACGAACACGTCGAACGGTTGCTCCGCCAGCGGTGAGCGCGCGATCAAAACAACGTCAAAGCCGGGCTTCAATTGCGGGTCGAGCGTGCGCATCACAGCGCGCAGCCGCCGTCGAATCCGGTTGCGCGTCACCGCTTTACCCAGTTGCTTGCCGACGATAAAGCCATATCGATTGTGCGTCAACTCGTTTTGCGAGAAGCTTAACACCATCAAGCGGTGGTGGTGGGTGATGCCCACCCGACGCAGGCGTTGAAAGTCCTCCGCCCGGCGCAGTCGCAGATGCTGCTGCACGTCAACGGGCGTTCCAGTCCACCTTCTTCACATGCACCGGCGTAACCGCCAGCACGTGCCGTCCTTTGGCGCGGCGCGCCTTCAGAACTCTCCGCCCGTTTTTGGTCGCCATGCGCTGGCGGAAACCATGCACGCGCGCGCGGCGACGAATTTTCGGCTGATACGTGCGCTTTGTAGACATTTGGCTCTGTATTCCTGCATACTAGGTCGAATCACGAGGGATAAGTATAACTGAGCCGCAACACAGGGTCAACCCAACGCTTGCAAAGCCGCCGTCATATAAAGTATAATTTCTCGTGTGACCCGTTACCCAGCGCGTATTTCCGACTGTACCATTTTTACCATCCCCACGCGAAGCTATTGGAGGCGTTTACACTTGATGCCGAGCCATCACTGGGCGCGCGATTTTTTTGTGACTGATGACGACGTTGAATACCTGACGGGTCTGCTCCTCGAACGAGAAACCCCCCTAAGCATCGACGAACTCGCGCTCGCACTCATCGAACAGCGGCTGGAACAAGAAAAAGCCGCTTTGCAGGAACGCTATAAAGACGTTCATCTCTATAATCCTTCGGATGCCTATCAGGTCGGGCAGACGGTCATGTTCCCGGCGCTGGATTTCAGCACCGCGCAGGTGATCGAGCAGCGCTCTGGCGATAACCCGGACTACGGCGAATTCAACGTGATCCGCGTGCAGTTTGACGACCGGACGACGCGCGAATTCGCCGCCAACCTGACCACGCCGCACAAGCTGAGCGAGAGCGCGGACGGCGGCGCGCTGCCGGGACTGCCGGAGATCGACGCCGACCAGATTCTGCGCGAAAACCGCGACCTGCTGATCGAGAAGCTGACCGACAAGCTGCACGAAACCGGCGATCTTGTCAGCGTGGCGGGCAAGTGGTTCTCGCGCGGTTTGATGTTCGACGTGAATGAGGGCTATCTCAACCTTGCCGAAGCCGTGCTCGACCTCGCCGAAGGCGGTCCGCTCAGCACCGAGGAGATCGTCCAGCAGATCGGCGGCTTGGGCGACGTGAAGATAGAGCTGCAAATCTTCTGCATGAACGACGCGCTCAGCCGAGACAAGCGTTTCGACGAAGTAGGTCCGCTGAACACCGTCCTCTGGTTTCTCAAGCGCGTCGAGCCGCCCGAAGTCCAGAATACGCCCGACATCCTGCGCTGCACGTCCTACGATTACGACCCTGACATTCTGTCGCGTGAGCAGGAGGCGCTCGAAGCCGAGATCGATGACGAATGGTCGCCCGTGCAGGGCGATCACGACGAGGACGAGCAGGTTCTGCTGGCGCTGATCTTCCCGCACCGTCGCGCCGGGACGCTCCCGCTCAACGGGGCGATGCGCAACATCTTCCCGACCGCCCGGCGCACGCAGCGCATCGCCGTGACGCTGATCGACGGGCAGGATGGCGAGGAATTCCCCGGTTGGGTCGTGCGGCAGGATCGCTACGTCTTCGGCATGGACGCCCTCTATCAGAAGCATAAGCTGCCTGTGGGCACGTACATCATCGTCCGGCGGCAGCCGAACAGCGACAAAATCGTGGTCGATTTCCACGCCCACCGCCCGCGCACCGAATGGGTGCGGCTGGTGACCAGCAAGAACGGGCAGATCGCCTTTGAAGACCAGAAGCGCGGCATCGGCGCGGAATACGACGATCTGATGATCCTGGGGACGGATGACCTGGCGGAGGTCGATAAGCTGATCGCGCAGTACAGGCGCGCCAGCATGAGCAGCATCCTGCACACGCTGATCGTGGAGCTGAGCCGCAACTCGCCGCAGGGGACGGTTCATGCCAAGACGCTCTACAGCGCCTTCAACGTGCTGCGCCGCTGTCCGCCGGGTCCGATTTTCGCCACGCTCAACACCAGCCCCGAATTCGAGCACGTCGGGAATCATTACTGGCGTTTGAGCGACAGTTAGGAGTACGTCATGATGCAGCAAAAACCGAGCGCACTGGTCAAGCCAACGCTCGATACCACGTTTCACATCGACTACAACTGGTGGGAGCGAAGCGGCGAAGACCTGCGCACGTACAAACTCAGCCATCTCCCGCCGGAGCAGCGCGACCGCATCAGCCAGAGCGGCGACGAGCACGTCGTCGATTACATCGACCCGGAAACCGGCGAGGTGTCGCAGCTAGACGAGCTTCAGCTTGCCCTCCAGACCGCCGCGCACGCCCCCGACTTCATCAACCCGCACACCTCGGTCGTGGACAGCATTTTCCGCGTGTTTCTGGCGAACAGCAACACCCCGATGACGCCGAAAGAACTCGGCGACGCCATCGGGCGCTCGCCGACCGTGATCCTCAAGACGGTCAGCGGTGGGCGCGTTTATAAAGGCATCCGCCCCGTCGAATCCTAATGGAGCAGAGTCCAACATGGGTCGTGTGATCAACACCGACAGCACCGGCAAGCAGCGCAATCAATCGATGCGCACCGCCGCCGAAATTTTGCGCCGCCTCAGCCAGAAAAGCGACATTGACGACGAAGTGAAGGATATGGTCTCGGCGCTGGTCTACGCCCTGCGCGAGATCGACGAGGGCATCGACAGCTCCGCCGCCGCCTGGGAGAAGCGCGATTACTGGATGAAAGCCGACGAGCTGCGCGTGCGCTGGGAGTGGACGGGGCGCATGGCGGATCAACTGGCGGCGCTGGTCTACGAAGAGCGCTGGGGCGACCTGCCGGGGATGATGGTCAAGCTGTTCCCCTATTTCAACGACATCAAAATCACCAAGATGACGCGCAAGGAAGACGCCTGGCAGGGCGCGCATTTGCACCTGCTGCGGGAGCAACAGCCGAAGCTGAAATAGGGCGCGCACCAGCGCCCTTTTTATTCCAGCGGATACCAGCCGACCACGTCCGCCGCCGCAAGGTCGATGCGGTAAGCCTGCCACGCCTCAATGTCGAGAACGTAGACGTAGCCCGCCCGTTTTAGCCCGAACGCCAATTGACGACCATCCGGTGACAAGGCAATCGTGTACGGCGTTTGCGATGCAGGTATCGATGATAGTACGCGTCGGCAAAATCCGCGATATGAATCGTTCCCCCACTTATGGCATACGCAATCCGCACGCCGTTAAGCGCAAAGCTATAACTGAATATGTATGTCGCTGAATCAAGCTCGTCGAGCAGCCGACTATCCCGGTCATAAATGCGAATTTGATGTCCGCTTTGGGTGATAGCGGCAAAACGTGAGGAATCGCTTGTCCAAAACCCAATTGGAAGCATCGATATGTAGACGGTGCCTCCAAGGTCAAGCGGATCGGAGATAACTGCTCCTGCGGAAGTCATAAGTCGATAACCTTCAACACGATTGGAGCCGCCCATCATGTAAACCAGCCGGCTACTATCAGGAGAAACGGAAACGTAATAAGCATCCGGTAACGGAAGAGCGTAGTTTTCGAGAACTCCTCCAATAGGGTCGACAAGATGATGACTTAACATAGTGGAACCGTCATGCAAACCTTGAGCAATAAAGCGCCGATTGTCAAGCCAAAGTACGGGCGGAATAATCCGAGAACTACTTCCACTATCCCAGCGCCATAGAGAAAAATGATACATTTCGTGTGAAGGAACCGTGCTATAAACACGGATCTCGTTTGTGAAGTAGTCGTAAACATCCAGCATTGTCGTGGGCGCTTTCGCTTTGCGTCCTTCCGGCACGGCGAACCACTTACCATCCGGCGAAAAACTTCCTGACGCACCAAATTCGCTGTCGCTGTCAAACGCGACGTAGTATGGCGTCGCCACATCGGCGCGGCGCGCGTGAATACCATCGCCCGACTTGAACGTAAAGATCACACCGTCATACGTCCAGCCTGAGGGCGGCTGCGACGGCGCGGTGATGCAGCGCTGTACGGTTGTCCAATCGGACGCTTCGGGTGTTTCCTGTGCGGAAACAGCGTGTAGGGTGAACAAAAGAACGACGAGGAACGGCAGGAGTGTTTTCATGCGCGGTCTCCTTTCGCTGCCTACACCATTCTTAGCATTAAATCATTTCGCTTGCTGTACGCCTAGCAGTCGCTTGAGCTACACTCACCCGAACACGATCCCCAGGTCGCGCGCCATCTGCACCATCTCGCCGTCAGGATCGACGTACTTGATCTCGGTCGCCTCCGACATCGGCACGGCGACCATCTCCGTGCCTTGCAGCGCCACCATCTTGCCCCACTGCGCCTGCGCCACCAGATGCACCGCCGCCGCGCCGAAGCGCGTCGCCAGCCAGCGGTCGCGCGGCGTCGGCTGCCCGCCGCGCTGCAAATGCCCCAGCACCGTCACGCGCACGTCGATGCCCAGACAGTCGGAGATCATGTTGCCGACCAGATAGCCGATCCCGCCCAGCCGCGCCCGCATCAGCCCGCCGCCTGCGATGTAGAACTCCTGCGCGCCGCCAATCGGCGCAGCGCCCTCCGCGACCACGACCAGGCTGTAATTGCGCGTCGCCCGCGAAGCTTCGATGCGCTCGCAGACGGTGCGAATGTCGAAGGGTATCTCCGGGATCAGGATCACGTCCGCGCCGCCCGCCACGCCCGCCGTCAGCGCCAGCCAGCCGGAATTGCGCCCCATCACCTCCAGCACCATCACGCGGTGATGGCTCTCGGCGGTGGTTTGCAGCTTGTCGAGCGCTTCGGTCGCCGTCAGGATCGCCGTGTCGAAGCCAAAGGTCACGTCAGTCCGGCTCAGGTCGTTGTCGATGGTCTTGGGCACGCCGACGACTTTAGCGCCCAGCGTGACCAGCTTCTGCGCAATCGCCATCGTGCCGTCGCCGCCCGCCACGACCAGCGCGTCGATGCCCATGCGCTCCATATACGCCAGCGCCTCGTCGGACGTATCGACGGTGTCGACCGAGCCGTCGGCGTTCTCCACGACCCGCACGAACGGATTGCCCCGGTTGACCGCGCCCAGGATCGTCCCGCCGCGCGCCACCAGATCGCGCACCCGTGCTTCGTCCAGCGGCACGGTCGGCGCAGCGTCGGCGAGCAAGCCGTCGTAACCCTGCCGGATGCCGATCACGTCCCAGCCGTAATGATTGCGCGCGGTCAGCACCACCGCGCGGATTACCGCGTTCAATCCGGGGGCATCGCCGCCCCCCGTGAGTATCCCGATTCGTTGTATGGTCATGTGCGTCCCTCACTGCCATTATACGCACAGGTGTGTTAAAATTACACGAATTAACCACCCGATGGAAGTTCCCAAATGGCGCGGAGACGCTCCCGAGAATCCGGCGAAACCTATTCGTACCGCAAGAGCGCTGCCGAAGCGCGCGTCGAGCGCATCACCTGGGCGCTGCTGGTGCTGGTCTTCGCCATCGTTCAACTGCTGCCGGACAGCGCGACCCTGCCCGGCTTTTTCGTCCCCTTTATGGGCGCGCTGATCCTGCTCGGCTCCGGCTTCTACCAGTACTCGCGGCGCTGGAAGGTCAGCCCGATCACCTGGATCGGCGGGGCGTTCATGGCGCTGTTTTGCTACTACAGTCTGGCGCTCGATCCATCCCGAAATTTCATCGGCGAATCGCTGCTGGTCTTCTTCGCGGTGATCGTCTTCGGGTTGATCACGGGCGAAACGTAAAGATCAGCACTTTTCACAGCCAATTTCTTGACATTTCGGCTAAAATGAAGTATTTCATCAACATGGATTGTGCATGTTGAACGAAAGCAGACATGACTGAAGCTTCTCAGCGCTTAACCGTAGAAGATGTCCGCAAGCTGGCGCTGCCTCTGGGGACGAGGGTCGTCGCCGGGGAAGGCTTGCTCCTCAGCCGCGCAGTCGCCTGGACGACCGTCATTTATCCCTCGGATAGCGTCGCTGCCAAAGCGCTCCAGAATGATGAACTGATCCTCGTCGCCCCGCGCGAGGTCAATACCGTCCGCCAGACCAACGATGTCGATGTCGTCCGCTGGGCGTCCGACAACAAAGCCTCCGCCATCGTCCTGAGCGACACGGCTTCGCCCAATGCCATCGCCGAGGCAAACGCCTACGGCATCCCGGTCATGACTCTGCCCAACGGCAGCCGGATTCGCATGGTCGAAAAGGCGGTCGTCAGTCTGCTGGTCGATCATAAGGGGCAGATCGAGCGGCGCGGCACGCAGATTTACCGCCAGCTCACGCAGATTTCCTCGCGCAACGAGGGCATGGCGGAATTGATCAGCGAAATGGCGCGCCTGACCAACAAGGCGGTCGTCATTCAGGACAAGCGCCTGCAAATCCTCTATAGCTCGGTGCAGCCACAGTTCGTCGCCTACTGGGAGGAAATCGAGAATTTCCTGCGCAAGCTCGACAACCTGCCCGTCGAGATGCAGGATCGCCAGCGCGTCGCCGAAATCGACAACCCCGTGCTGATGCAGTCCCTGCCGACGCCGGGCATGGCGCGGCTGGTCTCGCCGATCATCACCAAAGACATCGGGCGCGGCTATCTGTCGATCATCGGGCGCGACAACGACCTCGACGACATCGACAGCCTGGTCGCGGAACACGGCGCCGCCGCCTGCGCGCTGGAGATGGCGAAAGCCAAAGCCATCAGCGACACCGAGAAACGCCTGCGTGGCACCTTTCTGGATCGGCTGCTGATCGGCGACGTGAGCCAGCAGGAGGCGATCCGTCAGGGCGAGCGCTTCGAGCACAACATGCTCCAGACGCACGTCGCGGTCGTGCTGGCGTGGCAGGGTGAGAAAACGCCGTCGCTGCGCCGCCTGGAGACGATCATCAACAGCGTCGTCTCGATGCAGCACGCCTCAAGCCTCGTCTGGCAGCGCGAGCGCGAAAACGAGGTGCTCGTCTTTCACGCCACCGACGACAAAGACCCGGTCAACGTCAGTATGCGGCTGGCGAAAGTGTTCACGTCGGAAATCCAGCGCCAGTACCCCGGCGCGAAGGTCGCCATCGGGCTTGGGCAGGCGGCGCACGACATCAGCGCCTGGCGCACCAGCTACCGCGACGCCGTGCAGGCGCTCGACCTCGCCATGCGTCTGCAAACCGACACGCCGCTTTACATCGGCGACCTCGGCGTCTACCAACTGATCCTGAGCCTGTCCGACCGCGAAAAGCTGCTCTCGTTCTGCGAGCGCACGCTCGGTCCCCTGACCGACTACGACATGCGCCAGCACGCCGACCTGATCAAGACGCTGGAAGCCTTCTTCACCTGTCACGGCAACCTCTCGCAGACGGCGGATATGCTGATCGTCCACCGCAATACCCTGCTCTATCGCATGAACCGGATCAACGAGATCGCCCAGATCGATCTCAACCGACCGGAAATCCGGCTGGCGCTGCACCTCGCCCTGACGGTGCGCCGTCTGCTTATGCTCAACTGACTTGTAGATTTGTAGAGAATGTACGAGAACTCATTGTAATGCTTTCTAACGCCGCACCGGGTATAATAGTATTTCCTCTCAAACCCGTTTAGGCATAATGCCTAGAATATTCGCTATTTTTTGTTGTAGTTTGCCTCTTCCATTCCCCATATAATGCAGTCTGGGAATACTATCCTTACAGTATCCATCCCTTGACCCGTAATTTTGTCACCGCAAGAGGGGTGCTATGGCGAACTCCGATCATATTACCGACCAACTTCACCGCGAGGATACACGCGAGCGTGACGCTTGCGCCTTGATTTGCGCGGTGCGGAAGGGCGGACAGGCAACACACGGCAACGTCAAACGGACGATTGAAGCGCTGACCCGTATGGGACACCGCACCGGCTTCGTCGATGGCGAGGGCGACGGCGTCGGCATCATGACCGACATCCCGCGCGAGCTGTGGGCGAAGACGCTGGCGCTGCAAGGGCTGCGCTCCTCGCTGGCGACCAACGCTTGCTTCTGGGTCGCCCATCTGATGATCCCCAACCAGATGCGCGGCGATTACGAGCAGGTGCTCAAGCAGATCAGCGAGCGCATCTGCGAAGCCGGGCTGGACATTCTGATCGAGCGTCCCGGTCAGGTCGAATCCTACGTGCTGGGGCGCAACGCCGAGAAGAACGAGCCGCTCTTCTGGCAGATCGCCGGGACGAACGGGCGCGTCGCGCCGGATCGTCTGGAGAACACGATCTACCGCCTGCAAATGCAGATCGAGCGCGAGTTCGACGTGCATTTCCCCTCGTTCTCCTCGCGCAGCGTGGTCTACAAGGTGCAGGGCACGGTCGAAATCCTGCGCCGCTACTACCCCGAAATCCGCGACCCCGAATACGCCTCGACCGTCACGCTCGGTCACGCGCGCTACAGCACCAACACCAACCCGATCTTCGAGCGCGCCCAGCCCTTCAACGTGCTCGGTCACAACGGCGAGTTCAACACGATTTCGCGCTTCCGGCTGGAGGCGCAGATGCTCGGCATCGACCTCGCCGAAGGCAATTCCGACTCGCAGGACGTGGATCACGTCATCGACGCCCTGACGATGGAATACGGTCTCGACCTGATCGAGGCGATGGAATACGTCTTCCCGCCCTTCGACCACGACCTGATCGAGAACGATCACGCACTCCACGAGATGTACGCCGACCTCCGCCGCGCCTTTGGTCCGTTCGCACAGGGACCGGCGGCGCTGGCGACCCGCGTCGGCGATCAATGCGTCTTCAGCGTCGATGCGCTCGGTCTGCGTCCGTTGTGGTTCGGCGAGACGGAAAAGGAAATTTTCGCCTCGTCCGAGCGCGGCGTTTACCCGCTCGACATGATGTCGTCCGACCCGAAGCCGCTGGCTCCCGGCGAAAAGATCGCCGTAATCATCCAGCCGGGGCGTAACATCGAAGTGCTCGACTACCCGGCGATTCAGCGCCACGTCTACCGCAAGTGGCGCGCGCGCGGCAGCGGCAGCGCTGCCCACAACCAGCCGAATTTCTGGTCGCTCAGCGAGCCGCTCTTCCCACGCCAGCAGCCGCCGTCAGGCTTGCCGGAGGCAAGCACGGGTGGTCAGCCGGTGCCTGCGGGCGGTTCCGGGACGGCGGTCGCGGAAGCCGTCGCCGTCGCCACTGCGCCAGCGCCCGCTAAGCCTCTGCCCTGGCGCGCCACCGCCACCGCCATCAATACGACGACGATGGCTGCGTTCGGCTGGGAGCGCTATCACCTGTCCGTCATCGAGACGATGGCGGAGATGAGCAAGGAACAGGTCGGCTCGCTCGGCTGGGATGGTCCGCTCGGCGCGATCAGCCAGACGCGCGTCAATCTGGCGGACTATTTCAAGGAGACGGTCGCCGTCGTCACCAACCCGGCGATTGACCGCGAACGCGAGCGCGCGCAGTTCTCCAGCAGCGTCATCCTGGGCGTGCGCCCGGAGATCGGCGGGGCGACCAACGACCTGTGCGTGCAGTTGCAGATTCCGCTGCTGCTGGGCGGGCATCCCGACCTCGGCTCGATGGAAGACATGCGCGCCGTCGCCGAGAAGCAGGGCACGATGACGCTCGAAGACCTGATCGACACCTTCGGCGACCGGGTGATCTTCCTCTCGACCAGCGCCGCGCCCGGCGAAAGCATCCCTGACGCGCTGGCGCGCCTGCAAGCCGAGGCAGTCGAAGCGGTCAGCAACGGCGCCGCCTGCATCATCCTCGACGACACCGACCTCTACGAAGGCGAACGGCTGTGGATCGACCCGCTGCTGGCGGTCGCTTCGCTGGATCACGGGCTGCGCAATGCGGGCTTCATCCCCAACCTGCGCCGTCAGGTCGGCATCGTCCTGCGCTCCGGCGCGCTGCGCGACCTGCACGACGTGGCGCTGGCGCTCGGCATGGGCGCGAACGCGCTCGTCCCCTATGCGCTTTACGCCGTCGGGCTGGACATCGCGCCGCGCGCCCCACGCGAGCCGCTGTCTTCCCAAGACGTGGTCAAGCGCCTCAACAGCACCATCACGGCGCTGATCGGTGGGCTGCAAAAAGTCACGTCCACGATTGGCTGCCACGAGCTGCGCGGCTACGGGCAGACCTTTAGCTCGATTGGACTCGCACCCTCGATTGCGACCATCTTCGGCACGCCCAACTACTTCGGCAGCGAGGAGCGCGGCACGACCTGGACGCGGCTGCAAGCCGACGCCGAAGCCCGCGCCGCCGAACTGCGCGGCGAAGTCCGCAACAAGATGGAGAACCCCGACCGCCTCTATCCGAAGATGTGGAAGAAGATCGAGGATATTGCGCTGGGCGAACTGACGCTCGACGAGTACACCGAGCACATGCTCAACGCTGGAAGCCGAGATGCCGGTCGCGCCGCGCCATCTGATTGGGCTGAAGACGACCGACAGCGACATCGACCCCGCCGACGTGGACATCCACATCGGCAATCACGACATGCCCGTGCTGATCGGCGCGATGTCGTTCGGCTCGCAGGGCGAGCTGGCGTACAAAGCCTACGCCGAAGCCGCCAGCCGCCTGAACATCCTGTGCGTCAACGGCGAAGGCGGCGAGCTGCCGGACATCATGGGCAAGTACAAGCCTAATCGCGGCAACCAGATCGCCTCGGCGCGTTTCGGCGTCAACATCGAATTTCTGAACTCGTGCGCGGTGCTGGAGATCAAGATCGGTCAGGGCGCGAAGCCCGGCGAAGGCGGTCAGCTTCCCGGTTACAAAGTGACCGAGCAGGTGGCGCTCGCCCGGCGCACCACGCCCGGCGTCGCCCTGATCTCGCCGAGCAACAACCACGACCTCTACTCGATTGAAGACCTCGCCCAGTTGATCGACGAACTCAAGACGGCGAACCCGATGGCGAAAGTCTCGGTGAAAATCCCGGTCGTGCCCGGCGTCGGCATCATCGCCGTCGGCGTCGCCAAAGCGGGCGCGGATATCATCAACATCACCGGCTACGAGGGTGGCACGGGCGCGGCGCGCGCGCATTCGCTGCGTCACGTCGGGCTGCCCGCCGAGATCGGCTTGTGGCTGGCGCACCGCGCGCTGATCGAAAGCGGTCTGCGCCAGGATGTCGAGTTGTGGTGCGACGGCGGCATGAAGAGCGGGCGCGACGTGATCAAGATGCTCTGTCTGGGCGCGAACCGCGTCGGCTTCGGCACGCTGGCGATGGTGGCGATGGGCTGTACCATCTGTCGCAAATGTCACGAGGGAACCTGCCACGTCGGCATCACCACGCACATCCGCACCGTCGAAGAAGCGCTCGAAAAGGACGTGAAGCACTTCGAGCCGCGCGAGTTTGAAAGCGCCGTCGAAGGGATCGTCAACATTTTCAAGATGCTCGACGAAGACATCCGCCGCTGGACGGCGAAACTCGGTTTCACCCGCACGCAAGACCTCGTTGGTCGCGCCGACCTGCTCGATCAGGTGGGCATGTGCGACCGCATCGACCTGCGCCCCCTGTTCCATTTCGTCCCGATCCCGCCCCGGCAGGAACTGACGCCGGGCGTCGGTCGCCTGCTGGCGCGCCCGCGCAACGCCCTGACCAAGCAGATCACCGACCTGATCGCCGAGTGGGCTGCCTGGGGCGACCACGAGATGACCTACGACGACGAGCAGGTCATGGCGATGGATCGCGGGCTGGGCACGCACCTCGCCGGGGCGATCCAGCGCAACGAGTTCCCCAACGCCGACAAGATCAACGTCGTGCATCTGCGCTTCAGCAGTTCCGCCATTCCCGGCAACGGGCTGGCAGCTTTCCTGAGCGATAAGCTCGACGTGCTGGTCGAGGGCGGCGCACAGGACGGCGTCGCCAAGTGCGCCAAAGGCGGCACGCTGTCGGTGCTGCGCGGCATGAACCACGACGGCAAGCGGCTCGACGGCTCGGTCGGCAAGAGCTTCGCCTACGGCGCGCAGTACGGGCGCTTCATCGTGCAGGGCAACGCCGACACGCGCGCCTGCATCCGCCTGAGCGGCGCGGACGCGGTCTTCGGCGGCGAAATCAAGGAGCCGCTGCGCGACGAACTCGGCGGGCTGGCGGCGCGCGCCAACCTCAAGGGCTACGCTTGCGAGTACATGACTTCCGGGCGCGTGCTGGTGCTGGGCGACCCCGGTCCCTGGATGTGCGCGGGCATGTCCGGCGGCTCGTTCTACCAGCGCATCCAGCCGGAGATGAACCTGACGGTCGACGCGGTGCGCCGGCGCATCGCCAAGGGCGCGACGGTCGACATCTTCCCGCTCGACGAACAGGGCATCGACGACGTGCGCGACCTGCTCGGCTATTACATCTACACGCTGGAGACCAACAACCAGGCGAACGAAGCAGCGCATCTCTACACGCTGATCAACCGCCCGGAGGAGCATTTCGTGCTGGTCGCGCCGCCCGCCCGCAAGCAAGCCGCCAGCTAGACATCGACGCATTCACGTAGGGGCACGATATATCGTGCCCCTACGACCTCCTTTGATATTGACTCAGCACGCATCGCCGTTCTAATCTGGACATCCACCCTGTCGGCGGCTATACTCCCAGCCACTATGCACATCGGAATCGACGCACGCCTGACCTACTACCGCACCGGCGGAATCAGCACGTACATCACCCGGCTCGTGGAAGCGCTGGAACGGATCGACACGTCGAACCGCTACACCGTCTTCTGCAGCCGCAAGGAAGACGAAGACGACTCGCTCGTCGAGCTGCACGCCGCGAACTTCCGGCGCGCCCCGCTGTGGACGCCGTCGCATCACCGTCTGGAACGCATCGCCCTCTCCGGCGAGCTGCTGCCGCATCGACTCGACGTGTTCCACACGACCGACTTCATCCCGCCGCAGTTGGGCGCGCGCCGCAAGATCATCACCGTGCATGACCTGACCTTCCTGCACTACCCGCAGTTCCTCACCGGGGACAGCCGCCGCTACTACAACGACCAGATACAGTACGCCGTTCGCCACGCCGACCACATCCTGACGGACAGCGAAGCCAGCAAGCGCGACATGATCACCATGCTCGGCGTGCCCGAAGCCAAGATCAGCGTGCATCTGCTCGGCGTGGACGAGAGCTTCAAGCCGCTGCCGCCGGAGATCGTCGAGCATTACAGCCGCGCGCTCGACCTGCCGGATCGCTATTTCCTGTTCGTCGGCACGTTCGAGCCGCGCAAGAACATCGAGGGGCTGGTCAACGCCTATCGCAGTCTCTGGCAGACCATGCCGGATGCGCCGCCGCTGGTGCTCGCCGGGAGGATGGGCTGGAATTTCGACGACGTGCGCGAGCGCATCGAAGCGCTCAATCTGGGCGATCAACTGCTGTGGCGCGAAGCCGTGCCGCAGGATGCCATGCCCGCGCTCTACAATGGGGCTGTCGCGCTGGTGACGCCTTCGTTCTACGAAGGCTTCGGCTTTCCGGCGCTGGAAGCGATGGCGTGCGGCACGCTGCCCATCGTCAGCAACCGCTCGTCGCTGCCGGAAGTCGTCGGCGAGGTCGGCTTGCAGGTCGATGCCGAAGATCAGGCGGCGATCACCGCTGCCCTGCAAAGAACGCTCACCGACGAAGCGTGGCGGCAGGCGCAGGAGCAGGCGGGGCTGGCGCGCGCCGCCACCTTCACCTGGGATCGCACCGCGCGCGTTGCTTTATCGGTCTATCAGGCGGCTTAAGGGACGATGCAAATCCTTCTGTTAACGCCCGCGCTGCCGTATCCGCCGCACCAGGGCGGCGCGCTGCGCAATCTCGGCATCCTGCGCGGCTTGCACGACGCCGGGCACACCGTCAGCCTCCTGAGTTTCCACGACGGGGGCATCAACGGGACGCCGCTGCCGGACTACTGCGCGCAATTGGAGACCGTCGCGCCGCCGATCCGCACCTCCGTGCGCCGCCTGCGCGACCTGGCGTTCAGCCGCCAGCCCGACCTGGCGCGGCGGCTTGAATCGCCCGAATTCCGCGCGCGACTGCACGCCCTGCTCGTTCAAACACCCTTCGACCTGATCCAGTTCGAGGGGCTGGAGATGGCGATCTACCTGCCGCTCGCCCGGCAGATGCAGCCCCGCGCCAAGCTGGTTTACGACGCGCACAACGCCGAATTCGCCTTGCAGCAGGTGATCGCCGAGGTGGAAAGCGGCAGCCGCAACCGCCTGCCCGCCGCGCTCTATTCGCGGATTCAGGCGGGGCGCATCGCCCGCTTCGAGCGCGTCGTCTGCACAGCCGCCGACGCCGTGATCGCCGTCTCGCCGGAGGACGCCGACGCCCTCCGTCCCTTCCGCGCGGATCGCACGATTCACGTGCTCGCCAACGGCATCTTCAGCGACGATTACGCCGCGCCCAAGCAGGACGTGGAGTTGGGCGACTCGGTGCTGGTCTTCACGGGCAAGATGGACTACCGCCCTAACATCGACGCGATGCAGTGGTTCACCGAGTCGATCCTGCCCAAAATCCGCGCCGAAGACCCCGACGCGCGCCTCTACATCGTCGGGCAGAAGCCCCACGCCAGCCTGCAAACGCTGCGCGCCGACGATCACGTCGAAGTGACGGGCTGGGTCGCGGAGGTGCAGCCCTTCTTGCAGGCGGCGCAGGTTTACGTCGCCCCGCTGCGCATGGGCAGCGGCACGCGCCTGAAAATCCTCGAAGCGATGGCGGCGGGCTGCGCCGTCGTCGCCACGTCGACCGCCGTGTCCGGGCTGGACCCGGAGACGCGCGAAGCGCTGCTGATCGCCGACAGCGAAACCGCCTTCGCGCAGAGCGTGCTCGACCTGCTCCGGCATCCCGACCAGCGCAGGACGCTCGGCGAGCGGGCGCAGCAGGTCGTGCGCAAGTATTACGACTGGTCGGCGCTGATCCCCTGCCTGATCGACATCTACCGGGAAATCGGACTTGGATAGAGACGCGCTCGTCCAACGCAACCGGGCGATGGCGGAAGCCTTTCACGCCATCCCGCTCAAGCACCGCATCCGCCGGACGCTGCTGCAAGCGATTGCCGCGATCCCCATCCCGCAGCAGACGCAGCCTAGCAACCGTATCCTGCTGCTGCGCCCCGATCACCTGGGCGACGTGCTGCTGACCACCCCGGCGATCCGCGCGCTGCGCGCCGCCTTCCCCGACAAGGAAATTCACGCGCTGGTCGGTCCCTGGTCGGCGAGCGTGCTGGCGAACGTGACCGACCTCGACGTGATCCTGACGCTGCCCTTCCCCGGCTTCAACCGCGCCGGAAAGCTCAACTGGCGCTCGCCCTATCAACTCGTGTTGAATTCGGCGCGGACGCTGCGCAAAATCGGCTACGATACCGTGCTGGTCTTCCGCCCCGATCACTGGTGGGGCGCGCTGCTGGCGTATCTCGCCGGGATACCTCGGCGCATCGGCTACAACCTGCCCGATGTCGCCCCCTTCCTGACCGACAGCATCGAGCACCTGCACCAGCACGCCATCTTGCAGAGCGCGCGGCTGGTCGAGCCGCTGACCGGCGCGCTCAAGCAGTCGGATTTGTCGCTCCAGTTCCCGGTGGACGACGTGAACCGCGCCTGGGTCTCCGGCTATCTCGAAGCCTGGGGAGTCGCGCCAAACGCGCCGCTGATCGCCGTGCATCCCGGTTCGGGGACGTGGGTCAAGCAGTGGGACGACGCGCGCTGGGCGTTCGTCGCCGACGCGCTGGCGGATCAGCTTGACGGGCAGGTGATCCTCACCGGCGGCGATCACGAGCTGGCGCTGTGCAGGCGCATCGCCGCGCAGATGAAGCATCGCCCCTGCATCATGGCGGGCGATACCGGCATCGGCTCGCTGGCGGCGCTGTTCGAGCGCTGCGAGGTCGTACTCGGTCCCGACAGCGGTCCGCTGCATCTGGCGGTCGCCGCCGGAGCGCCGACCGTCACCCTGTTCGGTCCCGCCGATCCGGTCGAGTTCGGCTCGTGGGGGTCGTCCGAGCGCCAGCAGGTGCTCTACACCAGCATCGGCTGCCGCCCCTGCCGCGTCCTCGACTGGAGCGGCGACGACCCGACCTGTCACCCCTGCGTCCGCGAGATCACGCCCGCGCGCGTCCTCGAAGCGGCGCGCCGCGCCATGAACGCCTGATCAAGCCGGGCGCGCCTGCTGCGGCTGCGGCATCACGCCAAGCTGGCGCAGCATCGTCGGCGTGTCCCACACATGCCAGAGATCCATACTCTTGCCGTCGACATAGCGAATGAAGTGCATGTGAACGACACTGATCTTCTTTCCGGTCGGCGGGACAGGCGGCATGTTCGGCACACGCAGCGTCCCGATATGCGTCCCGGTCATGGTGGAATGAAACGCCACGATCTCGTCGTTTGAAACCATTTGATGAATCTCGAAGTGCAGATCGGGGAAGGCGGTACGAAGCCCGGTGACCACTTCTTTTACATGCTTAATGTAGTCGGTTCCTGGCGGCTCCTGATGGTCGATGCCATTCGGATCAAGCTGCTCATCGATCACCGAGAGATCGCCCGAATTAAATGCGCGTTCTATGAACTCACGCGTGAGGGTTTCATTCGCTTCAGCGGACATTGTTCAACTCCATTCATTATAGTTCAACTATATTGAGCAGTTCTATGGTATACTCAAACGATGGGGAATGTCAACAAGCAACTCACCTATCGTCAGCGCCAGGCGCTGGCAACTCGAAAACTGATCGTCAATTCGGCAGTCGAGCTATTCCTTGAGCAGGGCTACGCCGCCACGACGATTGACGCGATTGCAGAGAAAGCGGGCGTCGGCGTCAGCACCATCTATGCCATCTTTACAAACAAGCGGGGGATTCTGTACGAGATTCGGCAGGCTTGGCACGCGACATCGCAAGTGCGCGAGCTATATGCACAGGGAGTTGCATCAGGCGACCCGGCACGTTTTCTGGAACTCGCTGCACACGCCTCCCGACGCCAGTGGGAAGTAGGCGCGGACATGCTGGCGATCTACCAGAGCGCCGCCAGCGCCGATCCCGAAGCGGCTGCCGAGTTGAACCAGGCGATCAGCGGACGGCGGATGAACCTCAGCAAGTTCGTAACTCAGATTTACCCAAAGCTGCGGCAAAACCACGACCTTGAGCAAACCTGCGCTATACTGCTGGCGCTGACGCGCGCCGAGGTGTATCAGGAACTCGTTCGTGTAGCAAGCTGGTCGCCGGACGAGTATGAGGTGTGGCTCGCCGACGCGCTCAAGCAGCAGTTGCTCCCGAGAACCTAATCCGGTATCTTCACCTCGCTCAAGTCCTGCGCGGGCTTGGGATAGGCGACTTTCATATCTTCGAGCGTTTCGACGATTGCCCGCGTGATCACCAGGTCGCGGTACCACTTGTGGTTCGCCGGGACGACGTACCAGGGCGCGTAGTCCGTATTGCACTGCGTCAGCGCCGCTTCGTAGGCGGTCATGTACTCGTCCCACTGGGCGCGCACCGGCAGGTCTTCGACAGAGAACTTCCACCACTTGTCCGGGCGATCCAGCCGGTCTTGCAGGCGCTCGCGCTGTTCTTCCTTGCTGATGTGCAGGTAGAACTTGAGGATGCGCGTGCCGCTGTCGTAGAGCAGGCGCTCGAAAGTGTTGATGTGGTCGTAGCGCGCCTCCCACACCTTGCGCTGCACCAGCTTGTTGACGCGCACGATCAGCACGTCCTCGTAATGGCTGCGGTTGAAGATGCCGATGTAGCCCTTGCGCGGCGTATGGGCGTGGACGCGCCACAGGAAATCGTGCCCCAGTTCCTCCGCCGTCGGCGCTTTGAAGCTGGCGACGTAGACACCCTGCGGGTTGACGCTGTTGAAGACTTTCTTGATCGTGCTGTCCTTGCCGCCCGCGTCCATCGCCTGAAGCACGACCAGCAGCGACTGCGCGCTCTGCGCGTAGAGCATCTCCTGAAGCTCCGCCAGCCGTTCTTCGAGCTTGGCGACTTCCTCGCGGGCGTGTTCCTTGTCGTAGCCGCCCGTGTCGCCGGGGTCGTAATCCTTGAGGTGAACCTTGCTGCCAATCTTCGGGATCAAGCGCTGCTCTGCCATGCGGATTTCCTCTCTAAACGTCGATTTCGGCGCGCGGCGCGACCGTCCGCGTCTCTTCGTTGCGATACGTCACCATGCCCACCGCCCCGCCCTTGATCTTGCGCACGTAGCGGCGCGGCGTCACGTCCACGATCACGCTGCTTTCGCCCCGCCCCGCGCTGTAATACGCCGCCAGCGCTGCCGCCGCCAGAATCACCGCTTCGGGCGTCTGCCGCCCGTCGAGCTTGATGATCACGTGCGCCCCGGCGACCCCGCGCGCGTGCAGCCATAAATCCTGCGGGCTGCCCTTGTCGAACGTGACGATCTCGTTCTGGCGGCTGTTGCGCCCCACCCAGATGACGAAGCCGTCCTTCGTCACGACCCGCAGCGGCGCGCTCTTGCCGCCCCCGGCGATGCGCGCCTGCGGCTTGCCGCGCCAGTAGCCTTTCGCCTGAAGCGTCTGCTGCACCTCGTCGATTTCGGGCCAGTTGCTCGCCAGATCGAGGTCGGTCTCCAACTGCGCCAGAAAGCCGAGTTCGTTCTCCGTCTGCTCGATCAAACTCCGGCACGTCGTCGAGCGCGCGCTTCGCCTTATTGTACTTTTCAAAGTAGCGCTGCGCATTTTCCAGCGGCGTCAGCGTCGGATCGAGCGGGATCGCCAGTTCCGGCGCGTCGAAGTCGTACTGCGCGCGCAGCTCCGCCTGCCCCTTCTGGATGGCGTACTGGTACGCCAGAATCAGCTCGCCGCTCTGCCGCAGCGATTCGCGTTCGCTCTCGTCGGTCATCGAGCGTTGCAGCGATTCCAGCTTGCCGCGCAGCTTGCCCGCTGCCTCGTGGATCGCCTCGCGCACCGGGACTTTGGCGGCGTCGTAGGCTTCCTCGCCCACCGGCGCGGAATAATAGAGCGTCATCGCCTCGCTGACCGACTCGACGCGGTGCCAGCCGTCCAGGCTTTCCAGCGGATACACGCTGTAGGCTTCGACGCCGCGCGTATTTTCGGCGACGCCCGGCTGCCACTCGCGCCGTTCCAGCGGGGCGAGCAGCGTCGTCAACGCCGTCAGCAGCTTTTCGGGGTCGGCGGCGACCGCCTTCTGGTCGATCCCCCCGGTCGCCCGGTAGACGATCTCTTTCGCCAGCAGCGGACTGACGCCGAGCAGCCGCGAGGTCAGCACCTGATGCGTCTTGCGCTTGGCATCCTGATTCTGCTCGAACAGCCCGATCAGGCTTTCCAGCGTCAGCTTGAACGGGTTGAGCTTGCCGGTCTGCTCCGGCGGCGGGACGTAAGGCTGATTCGGCAGGCTGACGCGGTAGCGGTTCTCGTCCGGTCCGACGCGGCGCATACAGTCGAGGATGATCCCGTTCTGGATCAGCAGCAGATTGCTGCGCCGCTCCATCGGCTCGACGATGATCGTCACATCGCCTTCCGGTCCCGCCACCTCGATGTGGAGGATGCGCTCCCATTCCGGCTGGCTGACGTGCGTGATCGCCCCGCCTTCGACGTAGCGGCGAAAGAGCAGTCCGAGCTGCGTCGGCTTGGGCAGCCCGCGCCGCAGCTTCTCCGGGACGAGCTGGATGCGCGGCGTCTGCGGGTCGGCGCTCAGGTACAGGTAGCGCCGCTGGTGGCTGGCGTAAATCTCCAGCCCCAAGCCGGTTTCGTCCACGCTGAGCGAATCCTGCACGCGCCCGCCCACGAGCGTGTCCATGAACTCGTCCACCAGCGCCGAAAGGGTGAATACGTCGAGGTACATCGGGCAGAATCTCGTTAAAAGTAAGGAAAGTTAAAAGTCAAAAATCTTCTCGCTGAACGATCTCGCTTGAGCAAATGGGGCAGCTTCCCTGACCTTACTCCGTTGCGCATGAACTGCGTTTCGCCTTTGCTTCCCCTCTCCCTATGGAGAGGGGACTGAGGGGTGAGGTTTGAGTACAACTTTCCCTATTTTCACTTCGCATCCGGCGTCAGCAGATAGGCGATGATGTCGCCCAGCTCCTGATCGCTCAGGCGCGTGCCGAAATCCTTCGGCATCAGATCATTGTACCCCGGCACGATGAACGCCGACGGATGCGTGATCGATTCGTAAATGTAAGCGGCAGCGGTCAGCGGCGGTCGCCGGGTCGCCGCGCGCTCGGCGATGCCGACCCACGACGGCGCGACGCCGTTGGCAGCGCCCTCGCGGTGGCAGACGACGCAGCCGTATTTTTCCAGCGCGGCTTCGGCGTCTTCGGGATGCGCGTTCGCCAGCAGCGCCTCGGCGCGGGCGCGGTAATCGTCGGCGGAAGCAGGTGCTTCGTTTTCGCCCGGCGCGGGCTGAAACGACAGGATCGCAGCGAGCAAGATCGCAGCGACCACCACCAGCAGCGCCAGCGCGAGGTAGACGGGCAAACCCAGCGCCCGCCAGTTCAGTCGATTTTGAGCAGCCATACCAAGTGAGCATTTCTTGTAGGGGTGGGTTTGAAGCCCACCCCTACGGAGTTGTCCATTAAAGGAGTAGTTTGTCGAGGATCATCGCCATGAACAGGAAGGCGAGATACGCCGTCGAGAACTTGTACGCCGCGCGCGCCGCCGCCCCGGACTTCTCGTGCATCAGGTGGATCGCCGCGCGGATCAAGCCGATGCCCAGCGCCAGCGCTGCCAGCAGGTAAATCGCCCCCAGGAAGCCGAACGCCACCGGGAGCAGGCTGATCAGCAGCAGCATGACCGCATACATCAGGATTTGCTGGCGCGTGACCGCTTCGCCGCGCGCGACCGGCATCATCGGCACCTTGGCGCGCGCGTAGTCGGTGTTGACCAGCAGCGCCAGCGCCCAGCTATGCGGCGGCGTCCAGTAGAAGACAATCGCAAACAGGATGAACGCCGGGTAGCTCAGGCTGCCCGTGACCGCCGCCCAGCCGACCAGCACGGGCATCGCGCCCGCACCGCCGCCGATCAGGATGTTGAGGACGGTGTTGCGCTTGAGCAGCATCGTGTAGATGACCACGTAGTAGGCGGCGCCGCCCAGCGCCAGCCCCGCCGCCAGCCAGTTGACGAAGACGCCCAGAATCAGCGTAGACCAGACGATCAGCCCCAGCCCGAACAGCAGCGCGTTGACCGGCTCGACGCGCCCCGATGGAATCGGACGGCGCGCGGTGCGGCTCATCTCCGCATCCATGTCGCGGTCGAAGTACTGGTTGATCACGCTCGCGCCCGCCGCCGAAAGCGCACCGCCGAGCAGCGTCGGCAGCAGAATCGTCAGGTGCGGGATGCCGCCCGCCGCGATCACCATCGCCGTCAGCGTGGTGAACAGCAGCAGCGTGACGATCCGCAGCTTGGTCAGCTCCAGATACGTTCGGACGGTGGTCTTGATGCCTACTTTGTCTAGTTTAGAAGTGGTTCCGACTGTGGTCGCCATTCGCCTTCCAATCGCTCGGCAGTATTTAACGTCTCAATGACACTCAACACGACTAACAATCCCCAGGTCGTCGCCGCGACGCCAACGTGCGCTGCCGCCCAGCCCTCTGCCGCCCCACTCAGGACGACTCCTGCGCCAATGCCTGCCTGCCCCAGATACGACGCCAGCGCCAGCAGCGCCAGCAGGCGAATCCCACCGCTGCGCTGCCGCCACGCCGACCAGACCAGCAGCACCAGCGAGACGCCCAGCGCCGCCACCGCGAAGCGGTGCAGCATGTTGATCGTCTGAAGCTGCCCCTGGTCGAACGGGAAGACTGCGCCATTGCACAGGGGCCAGCTTGGGCACGCCAGCGTCGCGCCGCTGCCGCGCACGAACGCGCCCGTGAAGATGATCAGCAGCGACAGCACCGCCGTGATATACGCCAGCGCCGTGAAGCCGTCGCGCGGATAATGCCGCTTCGGCGTGTAAACGGCGAGCAGCGCCGCCACCAGCAGCCCGGCGAGCAGCAGCATCGCCGTGCCCAGATGCACCGCCACCAGCGTCGGATTCAAGTCCTGCTTGACCACGACCGCGCCCAGCAGCGCCTGCGCCGTGTACATCAGCGCCGCGACGACCGTCGCTACCAGCACGCCGCGATGCTGCTTGCGGTAGTTGCGCGCCGCCGTGATCAGCATGAATATCCCGAATACGCCGATCAGCATGGCGAGCAGGCGGTGCGACCACTCGATCCAGGCAGTCAGGTTATCCAGCGGAGGGAAAATCGTGCCGTTGCACAGCGGCCAGTGATCGCCGCAGCCCAGACCCGAATCGGTCACGCGGACGACCGCGCCGACCACGATCAAGCCGACTGTCAGGAGCGCTGTCGTCAGCGCCAGCGTCATGAATGCACGAGAACGCATGACTTACCTCGACATCTCGCCGCGTAGCTGATCAACAGACGTTCCTTCGTCAGAGAATCTGACGCGGAAGCGATCACCACGCTGCGGTTAGGACAAAGAGACTGCGGCTGTAGTATTTATAACATTCTATATTAAGAACCGCACTTTGTACAGCTTCTTGTGGAGAGAAGCGCGTTACGACTGCTGTTTGGCTTGCTGCGCCTCGGCTTTGCTGCGCTTCACGCCCCAGTCGAGCACCCACAGGACGACCGCAATCGTCACTGCCATGCCCACCAGATTGAACAGGATGAACGCCACCAGGAGGAAGAACTGGTTCGCCTTCCAGGGCAGCATCGTCGTTGGGGAAGCGTCCGGCGCGCCGACCTGCTGGAGGATCGGCAGGACTTGCCCACTGGTTGCGATCAGCAGCGAAGTCAGCCCGCCTCCGGCAAGCAGTAAGACGATCAGAACGATGAGAAACGTAAAACGTCTCACGCACAGCCTCCACATTTTAAAGCCAGGACAAACAGATTGTACTCTTTGGAACAAACTCCTGCAAGCATATTATTGCTGCTCGGCGACATCATTGATGTCCATGTCGATAGACATCTGCGGCGGCTCCTGAAGGTTGTCGTCCACCGAGTCGATGGTCTCGTTGCTGTCCTCGCTCTCGAAATCCATGTGCTCCGGCTGCTCGCCCATCTCGTTGATGATTTCGCGGGCGGCGTCGCGTCCCTCGTTGAGGCGCGGCACGCGCGGCAGCATGAAGGTGAAGGTCGAGCCTTCGCCCAACGTGCTTTCCACCCAGATACGCCCGCCGTGTTTCTCGATCAGCGCCTTGACAATCGTCAGCCCCAGCCCGGTGCCTTCGACGCGCTGCCCACCGTGCTGCTCGCGGAAGAAGCGGTCGAAGACGTGCGGCAGCGCTTCGGGCGAGATGCCGCGCCCGCTGTCGCGCACCGCCACCTCGACGCTGTCCGCCCTGCCGACTGCCTTCACCCACACGTCGCCCTGCGGACGGTTGTACTTGATGGCGTTGCTCATCAGATTGAGCAGAATTTGTTCCAGACGGCGCTCGTCCGCCTCGACGCTGCCGATCTGCGGATCGACCTCGGTGTGAAACGTGACCGTCTTGCGCTCGGCAAGCTGGCTCAGGCTGCGCACCGCGCGCTCGATCAGCCCGTCCAGCTCGCAGGCTTTCGGCTCCAGCGGGCGCTCCGCGTCGATCCAGGCGATCTCCAGCAGATGCCCAACCAGGACTTCCATGCGTTCCAGCGCTTCTTGCGTGCGGTTAGCGAAATGCTCCTGCCGGGTGGTCAGCGGGTCGCCGCAGTTTTGCAGCAAATCCAGAAAACCCTTCGCCGAAGTCAGCGGCGTTTTCAAATCGTGGACGACTTCCGCCACGATGTCCACCCAGGAGGCTTGCTCGTTCATCAGCTTGGCTCATCACACAACAACGAGGGGATGGTGGCGAGCGCGCGGGCGATGCGCGTGCCGTGCCACGTCAGCAGCGATCCGTCGACCATGCGGATGCGTCCTTCGCGCGCCGCCGGGATGTCGAGCGCGGAGAAGATCAGCGTATGCCGTTCGAGGAAGGGGAACGGCTCGCTCGGCAGCAGGATCACGTCGGGCTGCGCCGCCTCGACTTCTTCCAGCGTCACGCGCGGGTAGCGCGTATCGCGCCCGGTGACGCGGGGATCGTCCGGCGGGAGCGGCTCGGCTTCGCCCAGGTCAGCTTTGAGCGGGAACTGGCGCTGGCGCTCGGCGAAGACGTTTTCGCCCCCGCAGATGCGCAGCAGGTCGTGCGCGAAAGTGTCGCCGTTGAAGGTCATCAGCGGCTCGAACCAGACCGGCGCGAACACCCGGCAGGGCGGCTCGTGCTCGATCCGTTCCAGCCAGTCGCACGTCCACTCCATCGAGCGCACCCGCTCGACCATCGACGCCTCGTCGAACACGTCCATGATCGACCACAGCAGGTTGAAGGCTTCGCGCACCGTGCGCGGGAACGTCACCCACACGGGAATCCCGGCGGCTTGCAGCGCGTCGGCGTCCTCTTTGCGGTTCTCCTCCTGGTTGACGATCACCAGGTCGGGCTGCATGGCGATGATCTGCTCGATGTCCGGGTTCTTGGTGCCGCCGATGCGCGGCAGTTTCGCCACCTCGTCTTCGGGGTAGGCGCAGTAATCGGTGATGGCGATCAGGCGGTCGCCCACGCCCAGCTCGAACAGCAACTCGGTCATGCTCGGCACGAGCGACACGACCCGGTGCGGCGGTTCAGAGACAGGGGAATCGCGTCCGACTTCGTAGGTCATGGCACCACCTCCGGGCGATGCACCAGTTGATCGCGCTCCGGTCCCACGCTGACGGTGTTGATCGGCGTGGCGCAGAGCGCGGCGATCCGGTCGATGTACGCCTGCGCGGCTGGCGGCAGGTCTTCCCAGCGGCGCACGCTGCTGATGTCGTCGCGCCAGCCCGGCAAATCCTCGTAGATCGGCTGGACGCGGCTCTGCTCGGTGGTCGTCAGCGGCACGTAATCGATCACCTCGCCGTCCAGATCGTAGCCGGTGGCGATGCGCAGTTCCTCGAAGCGGCTGAGCACGTCGAGCTTGGTCACGACGATTTCGCTGAAGCCGTTGACCTGCGCGGCGTAGCGCAGCATGACCGTATCCAGCCAGCCGCAGCGGCGCGGGCGTCCGGTCGTCGTGCCGTACTCGTCCCAGAAATTCTCGCCCGTCCCGCGCAGCCGATCCCCCAGCTCGCCGGAAAGCTCGGTTGGCAGCGGACCGGAGCCGACGCGCGTGCTGAAGCTCTTGGTCACGCCGACCACGCGATCCACGTAGAGCGGACCGAAGCCCAGCCCGGTCAGCGCGCCGCCCGACGTGGGCGACGAGCTGGTCACGAAGGGGTAATCGCCGTGATCGATGTCGAGCATCGTCCCCTGCGCGCCCTCGCACAGCACGCGCGCGCCTTCACGCAGGCGCTGGTTGAGGTAGCGCGTCGTGTCGCGCAGGTACGGGCGCAGGCGCGCAGCCGCGTCGACGTAGGCTTCGGCGCTGCCCTGCGGATCAATCGTCTCGCAGCCGTCGCGGGTGAGCTTGGCATTGGCGGCTTCGATGTGCGCGTAGAGCGCCTCGGCGAAGCCCTCGACCTCGATCATCTGCCCCATGCGCAAGCCGCTGCGCCCGGTCTTATCCATGTACGCCGGACCGATGCCGCGCAGCGTCGTCCCGATCTTGTCCGCGCCGCGCGCTTTCTCCGACGCCTTGTCGAGCGCCACGTGCGCGGGCGAGATGATGTGCGCCCGCGTGCTGATGATGAAGCGCTCCGGCGTGATCTCAACTCCGAGCGCGCGCAGGTCGTCCATCTCGCGCACCAGGTTAACCGGGTTGATGACCATGCCGCCGCCCAGGACGCAGACCGCGCGCGTGTGCAGGATGCCGGACGGAACCAGATGCAGCTTGTAGACCTTCTTGCCGACGTAGACCGTGTGCCCGGCGTTATCGCCCCCGGCGAAGCGCGCCACCACGTCGGACTGCGCCGCCAGCCAGTCCGCGACTCGTCCTTTGCCTTCGTCCCCCCACTGCGCCCCCACCAGAATTGTCGCAGGCATTCCAGTCCCCTTCGAGTTGTGGTCGCCCGTAGGGACGAGATCTCGAGACCCGCCCCTACGATGAATCTTCATGTTCCGTAAGCAGGACCGAGCGCAATCGTCGCTTCGCGCCCGCCCCACGTCTCGATCTGTCCATCGGGACCGAGCGCCAGCGCCGTCCCTTGCATGATGGCGACGGCAATCGCGCTCGGCTGCGCCTCGAAAATCGGCTTGGCGTAGCTGGCGGCGTTGTCCACGCCCGTCAGCACCGCCGCGCCTTCCAGCCAGTCCAGCCCCGGCTTGACCTCGCCGTCGACGATCCACGAGCCGAACGCCGACGCGCTGTAGCCTTCCAGCAAAACCACCGCGCCGTTGCTATAGGCGGATTCAATCCCTTCGAGCGCCGCGCCGTGCAGCGCCCCGCGCGCATCTACCGGATCGACGCCGCCGGTGACGATCACCATCCCCGCCTGCGCCAGCTTGTCGCGCAGCGTTTGATCGTCGTCGCCGAAGACATCGACCACGTACCCCGACGGCGCGCCCAGATCGGCGATGTCGTCCAGCAGCGCATCCGGGTCGCCGGAGAGCGCGACACAGGCGACGCCGCCATCCGCCGCCACGCGACCGAGCGCCAGCGCGCGAATTTCGTCGTCCTGCCCGCCTGAAAACACCAGCCATCCACGACCGTCGAGCCAGTGGAAGACGCTCTGCACAGGCATTATGACTCCGGCAGCACGTAGGATGCTACCGCCGTCGAAAGCAGCGCCACGCCCAGCGGCAGCGCTTCTTCGTCGAAGCTGAAGCGCGGGTGATGATGCCCGTAGTAGGCGTCGCGCGTCATATCCTTCGCCCCCAGGAAGAAGTACATGCCGGGAATGTCGCCCATGAACGCGCCGACATCTTCCGACCCCATCGTGCGCTCGTCCAGATGCAAGCCCGCCTCCCCGACAATCGGCGCGAACAGCTTGCGCAGCCGCGCGCTCACCTCGGGATCGTTGCTGACCGGTCTCACACCATCGACGATCTCGAATTCCGCCGTGCAGCCCAGCGCTGCCGCGACGTGCTCGATAATTTCACGCATTCGCTTCGCCACCAGCTCAAAGGTCGCAATACGATAGTAGCGCACCGTGCCGCGCATTTCGGCGCTCTGCGGGATGATATTGAAGGCTTCGCCCGCGTGTATGGTCGTCACCGACAGCACGACGTTGTCGAGCGCTTCGACGTTACGGGTGACAATCGTCTGAAGCGCCGTCACGATGTGCGCCGCGCACACCACCGGATCGGCGCCCTGCTGCGGCTGGGCGGCGTGGCTGCCCTTGCCGGTGATCTTGATCGTGAAGATCGAGCCGCCCGCCATCACGGGACCGTCGGCAACGCCCAGCTCGCCCAGCGGCATGTCGTTCCACAGATGCAGCCCGACCGTATAATCCGGGCGCGGGTCGCGCAGCGCGCCGTCCTCGACCATCGCTTTCGCGCCGCCGACGGTCTCCTCGGCAGGCTGGAACACAAACTTGACCCGCCCGGCGATCTGGTCGCGCCGCGCCGAAAGCAGCTTCGCCACGCCCAGCGCAATCGAGGTATGCCCGTCGTGACCGCAGGCGTGCATCTTGCCGGGCGCGGTCGAGACGTAATCGGTGTCGTTGTCTTCCAGAATCGGCAGCGCGTCCATATCCGCGCGCACCAGCACGGTCGGACCATCCTGCGCGCCTTCCAGCAAGCCGATCACGCCCGTCTTGCCGACGCCGGTCTGCACTTCCATGCCCAGGTTGGTCAGCTCGCGCGCGACAATTCCCGCCGTGCGCACTTCCTCAAACGCCAGTTCGGGATGCTGATGCAGATCGCGGCGGCGGGCGATCAGTTCGTCGTGGAGCGCGTCAGCTTCAGCCTTGAAATCGATGCTCATCATCTATCCTCTCACGCGAAGGCGTGTGTCGTCATTCATCAGGTCGTTGGTTATCGGTCGAAGCTAATCACACGGAACAATTCGACGCTGCGGACGTAATCCGTCAGCGCTTCAGGGTCGCGGTTGCTGCGCTGGCGCTCCGCCATCTTCTCCATGTCGGCAATCTGGCTCTTGTGCTCGCGCAGCGCCATGATCTTGGTCTCGATGTAGTCGGTCACGTCCACTTTCACGTTGGGGTCGCGCGTGCCGGAGATGAATAACTGCTTGACCTTATGCACGGGCAGCTTCTCGTCGCGCTCCAGTTGGATGAAATTGAGGCGGTCGCGCGCGGTGGGGTAAACGGCGGCGCAGGTCGCGTCGCCAATCGCCCGGTGATCCGGGTGGTTGAGCGAGCGGTCGCCCGACCAGAAGACGGTCGGGTCGGTCGTGACGACGATGTCCGGCTGGTGCAGCCTGATCTGGCGCACGATGTCGCGGCGCAGGTCGAGATTCGGCTCCAGTTCGCCATCCCGGTAGCGCAGAAAGACGACTTCGCGCACGCCCAGCGCGTGGGCGGCGTTGCGTTCCTCCTCCTCGCGGATCACGGCGAGGCGCTCGGAGGTCATCTCCGGGTCGGCGCTGCCTTTATCGCCGCTGGTCGCCAGCACGAAGACGATCTCCGCGCCTTCCGCCGCCCAGCGCGCGAACGTCCCGCCGCAGAAAAACTCTGGATCGTCAGGGTGGGCGAACACACCCATGACCCGCTTGACTTCATGCTCCTGCATCGTCATGAATTCTCCTCTGAGAGGCATCTCGCTTGATCACAACTGATTCTACCAGAGTTTAACAAACCCGCGCGCGAACGTAAACTTTCCAATCGCTTTTGTCACGTCCTCCGCCGCTCACGCTGCGCTCGGCTGGACGCCTGCGCATAGGGTTATCCCCAAGAAGTAGCTCAGTCACGGCAGGTTTAAACCCGTCGCCATGAGACACGTGGCAACCCGCTGAAGGGGTTGCCCGAAACGCCATATTCGAGGTCGTCCCTTTAGTGGACGACTATTTATTAGCCGGGGGATTAATCCCCCGGCGGCGTATTGACTCATTGCTCATCGCTCGGCACTTCACTACCCCTGCGGCACAAACCGATAGCCGATGCCGTACTCGCTCTGGATGTAGGTCGGGTTCTGCGCGTCCAGCTCGATCTTGCGGCGCAGGTGCGAGACGTAAATGCGCGGGTAGTGATGCTCGCGGGTGTACTCGAAGCCCCACACGCTTTCGAGCAACTGCTGGAACGTCAGCACTTCGCCGGGGTGCTGGACGAACAGCGCCAGCAGCTTGAACTCGGTCGGCGTCAGGCGCATGTCCGCGCCGGAGACGGTCACGCTGCGCAGCGGCACGTCCACCGAGAGATAGGCGTCGGCGTAATGCTGCGGCAGCAGCGCGTCGCCCTCCCCCGGCTTGCTGCGCCGCAGCAGGGCGCGCAGCCGCGCCTGAAACTCGATCATCGGCAGCGGCTTGCGCATGAACTCGTCCGCGCCCAGATTCAGCGCGTGCGCGATGTCTTCTTCCGTGACCGGGTTGGCGGTCATCATCAGGATCGGCACGTTGGAAATCTCGCGGATGCGCTGGCACACGCTGCGCCCGTCCAGCAGCGGCAGACCGATGTCGAGCAGCACCAGATCGGGGCGATTCGCGTCGAACAGGCGCAGCCCTTCCAAGCCGTCGCGCGCCGCGACCACGTCGTAATCGCGCAGCTCAATTTGCAGCAGGCGGGTGAGCGCCTGATCGTCGTCAACGACTAAAACCCGTACCATCCGCATCGTCCACTCACGTTGTCTCGTCTCATTCTATCACGCCAGCACGGGCTGCCCACCGTTGGGTGCGCTCGTGTGAGTGTGTTATGCTTATCCTCGCGCGGTGACAGTGCTAGAGAGTAATTGTGCCCTATCAATCCAGTGGTGGTCGTCGCAACAACGTGCAGCTCGGCGTCGGACAGTCGATCTGGGCGGGGACACCGCCCCCGGCTATCCCGGAGCGCGCGCTCGACGGCATCCCCGGCTGCCTGACGTGGACGGCGCTGCTGCTCTCGGTGATCGGCGCGGTGGCGTTCCCGCACGCCCTGCTGGTCTTCGCTATCGCCGTCGCCATCTACTCCGCCGTCCGCTTCCTGCTGACCGGGATCGCCGCCCTCATGGGGCTGCGCATGATCCGCCGCTGGGAGAAGATCGACTGGTACGAGCGCTACGTCAAGACCGCGCCGCCGGACGCGCTCGCCTGGGACGACGTGCAGCACGTCGTCATCATCCCCAACTACAAGGAACCGGAGCAGGTGCTGGCGCGCTCGCTGGAAAATCTGGCGCGGCAGTACGAGGCTCACAAGCGCATCACCATCGTGCTGGCGATGGAAGCCGCCGAGGACGGCTGCATCGAGAAAGCCGACTGCCTGCGCCGCGAATTCGCCGGACGCTTCAAGCACATCTACCACACCGTTCACCCGCGCGGGCTGCCCAGCGAGATGCAGTGTAAATCCGCCAACGAAGCCTGGGCGGCGCGCTGGATCAAGCGGCGGCTGGTGGACGAACTCGGCTACGATCTCGACCACATCCTCGTCACGACGATGGACGCCGACACGCTCTGGCATCCCAACATGATCTACGCGCTCACCTACCTGTTCGCCGTCAACCCGGATCGCCACCTGCGTTTCTGGCAGGGACACATCCGCTACCACAGCAACGTCTGGGAGATCAGCCCGCCGCTGCGCCTGCTCAACGCCTACTCGACGGCGATTGAACTCGGCTATCTGGGCGGCAGGTGGTGGAAGCCGATGCCGATGTCGTCCTATTCGCTCAGCCTGCGCCTGCTCGATACCAGCGGCTACTGGGATTCCGACGTGATCGCCGACGAGTGGCACATGTTCGTCAAAGCCTTCTTCGCCCGCAACGGCGAGGTCAAGGTCGAGCGCGTGTTTCTGCCCTTTCTGGCGCAGGCGACCAGCGGCGTCAACACGATGGACGTGATCCGTAACCGTTATTTGCAGACGCTGCGCCACGCCTGGGGCGTCAAGGAAGTCGGCTATACCATCGCCAAGATGCTCGAACACCCGGAGATCAACTTTTTCGCCGCCCTCGACCTGCTCGTCCGCGAGGCGCACGACAACATTCAGGCGGGCGCGGGCTGGGTGATCATGACGCTCGGCTCGCAGCTTCCCTTTCTGCTGCACCCGCAGCTTCTCGCCGAGATCACACAGCCGGGCAATCCGCTCTTTATCCTCCTGCAAGGCGCTTTTATCGTGGTGGTCGCGGTCGGCATCCTCTACTGGTATATCGACGTGATCACGCGCCCGCCGCGCACGCGCCCGGCGACGCTGAAGGAGCGCCTGCTCGTCCTGCTCAGCTTCCCGCTGCTGGCGTTGCTCTCGGTGATTTTCCTCGCGCTGCCCACCATTCAGGCGCAGACCCGCCTGCTGCTCGGCGCGCCCCTGCAATTCCGCGTGACAAAGAAACTGTAATAGGGCGCAACGAGCGATGCGTGACCTCGACTGACCTTTCCTGCTTGCCAGACCTGTCTTCTTATGCTAGGATGTCCGCTGTCGTATCGTCCGAGCGCAAAGGAGGCAAATCTGATGTCTATCACCATCCGCACATCGAAACAGGCACGTCTGCATTCCGCCGCGCTCAGCCACACGTCGTAATCCCCTCCCCCGGCTGGAGTTCTCCTCGAAGCACCCGCGCCTGTTGCCCTTAGCTGTGGGGTGGCGGACCGCTGTTGGATTCCCTGAACGACTGACAACCTGATCGCCGCCCATTGCTTAGCGCGTTGGACATCCAACGCGCCGGATCGACGTTTCGAGCGTTTCAGGAGCACTTCGTGAATTCTCGCAGCAAGAAATTCATATCGTATTACCAGCCCCATCTGGGACTGTTCTTTGCCGATCTCGCCAGCGCCTTTGTCGTCGCCGGGACGACGCTGGCACTCCCGTTAAGCGCCAGTTACATCACCAACCTGCTACAGCAGGGCAATACGCCGGATACGCTCAGCCAAATCTATCTGATGGGCGCGATCCTGCTGGCGCTGCTGGTCGTTCACACTGCCTGCGGTATGTTCGTGGATTATCGCGGGCACTCGATGGGCGCGCTGATGGAAGGCGACATGCGCCGCGAGCTGTTCGCACACTTCCAGAAGCTGTCGTTCAGCTTTTACGACGAGCAGCGCACCGGTCAGTTGATGACCCGTATCACCAACGACGTGTTCTGGCTGTCCGAATTGTTCCATCACGGACCGGAAGACCTCGCCATCGCCGTGCTGAAGTTCGCCGGAGTGCTGGTCATCCTGCTGAACCTCAACCTGCAATTGAGCCTGATCCTGCTGCTCTTTCTGCCGGTCATGGGGGTTTATGCCTTTTACTTCAACAAGCGCATGAACGCCGCGCTGCGCGTCACCAAAGACCGCACCGGCGACATCAACGCGCAGGTCGAAGATACGCTGTCGGGCATCCGCGTGGTCAAGTCGTTCACCAACGAGGCGATTGAGGAGCAGAAATTCGCTTATGCCAATCGACGCTTCGTCGAGAGCCGGTGCGCCGGCTACAAGAGCGAGATGTTCTTTTCGAGCGGCATGGATGCTTTTATCCAACTGATCACGATTACGATTGTCGTCCTCGGCAGCGTGGCGATTGTCCACGAGGCGCTCAGTTTGGGCGACTTAGTGACCTATCTGCTCTGCGTTGGCATCCTGATCGAGCCGATCCAGCGGTTGGTCAATATCGCGCGGCTGTACCAGGAAGGGATCACCGGGTTCAACCGCTTCATGGAAATTCTGGAAGTCGAGCCGGAGATCAAGGACTTGCCCAACGCCGTCGAACTGGCGCACGTCCGGGGCAACGTCGCGTTTCGGAACGTCAGCTTCAAGTACAAGGAAGGCTACAACGAGGTCATCAAGAACATCTCGCTGGACATCAAGGTCGGCGAGTACGTCGCTTTGGTTGGGTTTTCGGGCGTCGGCAAGACGACCCTCTGCTCGTTGATCCCGCGCTTCTACGAGGTGAGCGAAGGCGAAATTCGGATCGACGGCATGAATATCCGCGACCTCAGCTTAAGCTCGCTGCGGCGGAATATCGGCATTGTGCAGCAGGACGTCTACCTGTTCGCCGGAACGGTCGCCGACAACATTCGCTACGGCAAGCTGAACGCTGCGCAGGACGAGATCGTCGCGGCGGCGAAGCAGGCGAATGCCCACGACTTCATCATGGCTCTGCCCGACGGCTACGACACCGACATCGGTCAGCGCGGCGTGAAACTGTCGGGCGGGCAGAAGCAGCGCCTGAGCATCGCGCGGGTCTTCCTGAAGAACCCGCCCATCCTCATTTTCGACGAGGCGACCAGCGCGCTGGACAATGAAAGCGAGCGCGCCGTTCAGGAGTCGCTGGAGAAGCTGACCGACAACCGCACCACGATGGTGATCGCGCACCGGCTGTCGACCGTCCGCCACGCGCACCGCATCGTGGTCCTGACCGACAACGGCATTCACGAGCAGGGCACGCACGAGGAATTGATCGCGCTGGAGGGCGCCTATGCCAATCTCTATCAGATGCAGTTGAAGATATGAGCGCGCGCGCCAGTTTCTCTTTGCAGCCCATTTATGCGTTAAAATCCCACCATTCGGTACGGAAGGGAGCGAAGCGCATGGCAAAAGTGGGTTATATCGGCTTGGGGATTATGGGCGGGTCGATGGCTCGCAATCTGATGAAAGCGGGGCATCAGCTCGTCGTCCATAACCGCAGCCGCGCGATTGTCGAGCAGTTGGTCAGCGAGGGCGCGACCGCCGCGCTGACGCCGAAGGAAGTCGCCGAGCAGGTTGAGTTCGTCTTCACCAACCTGCCCGACTCGCCCGACGTGGAGCAGGTCGCGCTCGGCAAGGACGGCATCGTCGAGGGCGCGCACGAGGGACTGATCTTCATCGACAACAGCACGATCAAGCCGGAGACCGCCCGCATGATCGCGGCGGCGCTGGCGAAGGTCGGCGTGCAGGCGCTCGACGCGCCGGTCAGCGGCGGCGACGTGGGCGCGCGCAACGGCACGCTGACGATTATGGTCGGCGGACCGCAGGACGCCTTCGACCGCGCCGTGCCGCTGTTTCAGGCGATGGGCAAAGCCTACGTGCTGGTCGGCGACAGCGGCGCGGGGCAGATCGCCAAGGTCTGCAACCAGATCATCGTCGGCGCGCAGATGGTCGCGCTCGCCGAGGCGCTGATCACGGCGCAGAAGTCCGGCGTTGACCCGGCGCGCGTGGTCGACGCCATCAAGGGCGGCGCGGCGCAGATGTGGACGCTCGACGTGAAGCCGCCGCGCCTGTTCGCGGGCAACCGCGCGCCCGGCTTCAAAGCCTACATGCAGCACAAAGACCTCGGCATCGTCCTCGACACCGCCAAGACTTACGGCATCCCCGTGCCGATGTCGGCGCTGGTGACGCAGTTCTACACGGCGATGCTCGAACAGGGCAACCGCGAACTCGACAACAGCGCCATCATCTCGGTCTACGAATCGCTGACGGGCATCACGCTGGTCGAGCCGCTGAAGGAATAAGTACCCTAACGCAAAGGCGCAAAGAAAAACAGAAATAATCCTTTACGTCTTTCTTCTCCGCTTTGCGTCTTTGCGTTAAGTTTTTTCCACTTTCGCTCTCACGCTCATCAGCCGCTGCCGCTATAATGGGCGTATGGCAAAGGAACGCTTACAGAAACTACTGGCGCAGGCGAATGTCGCCTCGCGCCGGGCATCGGAAGACCTGATCGCAGCAGGGCGCGTGCGGGTTAACGGCGAAGTCGTCAAGCTGGGCGACAAAGCCGACCCCGCCGCCGACGTGATCGAGGTGGACGGCGCGCGCCTCAACTTCGACGCGCTCAAGCCGATCTACATCCTGCTCAACAAGCCCATGCACGTCCTGACGACCGACAAGCCGCACCGCACCGACCAGCGCCAGACGGTCAAGGACTTGATCGGGCGCAAGGAGCACCTCTTTTCGGTCGGACGGCTGGATGCCGACAGCGAAGGCATGGTCGTCATGACCAACGATGGCGACCTGGCGCAGCGGCTCAGCCACCCGCGCTACCGTCACAGCAAGACCTACCGCGTCGAGGTGCTCGGCTTGCCCACCGCCGAGACGCTGGAAAAGTGGCAGCAGGGTATCTTTCTGGACGACGGCAAGACCGCGCCCTGCTTCGTCGAGATCGTCAAGGGCAGCGTCAAAGGCACGACCCTGCGCATCATCATGACCGAGGGTAAGAAGCGCCAGATTCGCCGCGTCGCCGGGGCGCTGGGGCATCCGGTCAGGCGGCTGGTGCGCACGCACATCGGCATGTTGGCACTCGGCGACCTGGAGCCGGGTAAGTGGCGCGAACTCACGCCCAAAGAGATCATCGCCCTCAGCACGCCCGCCCCGGAGATCAAGGCGCTGCGCGCGCAGTCGCGCCGCCGCCCCGTCGAAACCACCGAGCCACCGCCAGACGAGCAGCCGCAGCCGAGCCGCACTTCCCGCACCCGCAAGCCAGAGTCGCCCGCCGCGCCGCAGGACAAGCGCCGTGCGCCGCGTTCGCGGCAGCGAAGCACGTCCGACGACGAACGGGAACAGCCGCGTCGCCCGCGCGCGCAGAAACCGATTTCTTCCGGCGGCAAGATCAACCGCAAGCCCCGCAGCCGAAAGGATCGCCCGCGATGACCAGCACCGGCATGACCGCCTCGGTTCAGGAATTCGTCGCCATGCAGCCGAAATTCGCCTGGCGGCGGCGGCTTCTGCGCGGGTTCATCCGCTTCGTGTTCAGCTTCGCCTTTCGTCTGGAAATCACCGGGCTGGAGAATATCCCGCCGGAAGGCTCGTCGCTGCTGATGATGAACCACATCACCCTGCTCGACCCGGTGCTGTGTATGGGCGTGGTCACGCAGCGCTTCGTCATTCCCATGACCAAGATCGAAAATCTGGAGAATCCGTTCATCGCGCCGTTCGTGCGCTGGTGGGGGTCCTTCTCAATCAATCGCGGCGAGATTGACCGCAAGGCGCTGATGAACTCGATTGAGCTGCTCAAGAGCGGGCAGTTGATCCTGATCGCGCCGGAAGGACACCGCCACCCCGAAGGCTTGTCGCAGCCGAAGGACGGCTTCGCCTACATCGCCACCAAAGCCGACGCCGTCATCATCCCGACGGCGATCTCCGGCGCGGTCGGCTGGCAGCGCGCCCTCAAGTTGCAGCGCCCGCGCATCCAGGTCAATTTCGGGCGTCCGTTCAGGTTCAAGACAGGCGCGAATGGGCGCGTCCAGCGCGGCGACCTGACCGTCATGATGGACGAAGCCATGTATCAGTTGGCGCTGGCGGTGCAGGACGAAACGCGGCGCGGCGTCTACAGCGACCTCAGCAAAGCCACGACCGAGCATCTGGAGTTCGTGTAGCAACCCCGCTTTCGCAAAACAGCTCAATCCGTTGCACTCACACCTGAACTGCTCAATAATGGTGAGACGGTAGAGGATAATCAGATGACCGAAAGAATTTTCACAACAGCCGAACGCAAAAAGTTCGAGGAGCAGGCGCATCGTCGAGGATTTCAGACTCTGCGTGATTATGTGCAAACGTTGATTCAGCAGGATGCCGAGCGACACGGCGAGGCAGATGACGAATTGCTTGATCCCGTCGAAGGTTTCAAGCAGGGTTGGGCAGATGCGATGGAAGGGCGCATGATGAGCCACGAGGAATTCGTGCGCCGGATGACAGAAGATGCCGATTGAGGTTGTCTACGCCGATAGCTTCTTTCGGGCAGCGCGCAAGCTGCAAAAGAGCTACAAAAACGTTCTGAATGATATTCTAGCGCTGAAAGCGCAGCTCGACGTGGGAGAAACGCCGGGAGTTCGCATTCAAGGATTGCCCTACCCGGTTTACAAGGCACGAATCAGGAACCGCGATGCACAGCGCGGCAGGAGCGGCGGTTACCGCGTGATTTACTACCTCGAAACTGCCGACCGGCGCGTCATCATCAGCATCTACAGCAAGAGCGAACAGTCTGACATCCCCACAGACAGGATCAGACGCTTGATTACGGAATACGAAGCGCAGCATCCGCCCAAGAGCTAAACGCTTTTATTCTTCCTCGTCCGCCTCTCCGGCGTCGTTCTCTTGCTTCACCTCGGCGTCCGCTTCCGCCGTCGGCGGCTCGCCCTGAGCGCCGCAGTCGCACTCGCCCGCTTCCTGCTTGGCGCACGGCTCCTTCGACTTCTTCGCCAGCGCTTCCAGTTCCTCAATCGGCACGATTTCCTCGCGCTTGACGACCTGCATCCCGTCTTCGATGGCGACCAGCACCGCGTCTTGCAGCGGCATCACGTCGATCACGCGCCCTTCGCCATACGGCGTGCCGATGCGCTTGTTCTTCTTGGGCAACTGCTGGCGCGCCTGCACGTACTGCTCGTACTCGTAGACGAGGCAGCAGCGCAGCCGCCCACACATGCCCGTGATCTCGGACGGGTTGAGTGAAATCCCCTGCGCCTTCGCCATCTTGATCGAGATCGGGCTGAAGTCGGTCAGGAAGGTCGAGCAGCAGCGCAGCTCACCGCACGCGCCGAAGCCGCCCAGCAGCTTGGCGACGTCGCGCGGACCGACCTGGCGCATTTCGACCTGCGCCGGGAAGGTCTTGCTCAGGTCGCTCCACAGCTTGCTCACGTTGACCTTGTCTTCGGCGGTGTAGACGAACGTCAGCAGGCTGCCGTCGTAGTTGTAGAGCGCGGCGACGAACTTGACATCCTGCAGCCCATTCTGCCCTTTGATCTTCTCGCGCAGGATGCGCATCGCCTCGTCCTGCTCAAGCTCCCAGTGATGCCGCAGGATCAGGTCGCGCGGGGTCGCCATCCGCAGGATCGGCTTGTACTCACGCTCGTCGCCTTCGACGGCGTTGAAATTGACGACCTCGCCCATCTGCCGCCCGCGCGTCGTCTCGACGACTACGTAATCGCCGGGTTGCAGATCAGGGTATTCGCCGTAATCGAAATGATAGAGCTTGCCGACACGTTGAAAACGCACGCCAACGACCGTGCGCTGTTTCTCCAAGGGTTGATCAGTCATCCACAGACCTTAAATTACCTTACGACACCGTACATTGCCTTTACACAGAACTACACAATGATAAGCCATCGCAGCGCCTACGCAAAGTGTTGACAAAAATTTCGCAAAGTGATAGCTTGTGTTACTTTATATGGAACATATGGAACAGACCATTCGCTCCCTTCGCGCGAGAGGATTCTCGCGTTTGCTATTTGAAAGCATCGCACCATGAGTACGCTCATCATGAAATTCGGCGGCACGTCCGTCGGCATGACGATGGGCTTGACCCAGCTATTGAGCATCGTCCTCTACGAGCGAGAACGCTGGGAGCGCCTGATGCTCGTGGTCTCCGCGCTGGACGGCGTGACCGATCAGTTGATCGAAGCGGCGCATCTCGCCCTGCTCAACAACCGGCGCGGCTATCGACGCATCGTCGCCACGCTGCGCACGCGCCACCTCGCCCTGATCGAGCATCTGCCGCTGGGCAACACCGAGCGCAGCGCCCTGCAAGCCGACATCGACCACCTGCTCTTCGACATGCTCGACGTGTGCCAGAACATGCCGGACAACCTGAACGAAGCGGCACAGCCCGAAGCCATCGACCGCGTGATCAGCACGGGTGAGCGCTTGGCGGCGCGCATCGTCGCCGCGCTGCTGCGCCAGAACAACCTGCGCGGCGTCGCCATCGACGCCACCGACGTGATCATCACCGATACTGTCTTCGGCAACGCCACGCCTGTTCTGCCGCTGACGCGCGACCGCATCGCCACGCACCTGCTGCCGCTGCTCAACCGGGGCATCATCCCCGTGATCACCGGATTCATCGGCGCGACCCCCACCGGCAAGACGACCACGCTCGGTCGCGGCGGCAGCGATTACACCGCCTCGATTGTCGGCGTGTGCAGCGATGCGCAGGAAGTCTGGGTCTGGACGGACGTGGACGGCATGATGACCGCCGACCCGCGCGAAATCCCCGATGCCCGCGTCATCCCGACGCTCTCTTACGACGAAGTGGCGGAGATGGCGTATTTCGGCGCGCGCATCCTGCACTCACGCATGATCCTGCCGCTGGGCGACCGTAACATTCCGCTGCGCGTGCGTAACGTCTTCAAGCCGCAGCAGCCGGGCACGCTCGTCCATGCAGGCGCGACACCGCCGGGCATCAAAGCCGTGACGACAATTCAGGGCTTGGGCTTGTCGGCGCAGCAAAGTGGGTCGCTTTCGGGGATCGCCGCGCTGGTGGACGAAAAGCTCTCGCGCATTACGGGCAGCCATACCGACGTGATGATCTCGTCGCAGTCGTCCTCGCAGAGCTTCGTCTGCTTCGTCATCCCCACCAACGCCGGACCGGACGCGCTCCACAGCCTGCAAAACGCGCTGGCTCCGGCGCTCGCCCAGTTGGACGGCGACGACGCCCTCTGGATGATGCACCCGGTGACGGTCGTCAGCGTGATCGGCTCGCATTTGGGCGAAGATCAGCGGCTCATCGGTCGGTTATTGTCCTCGCTGGCGGGCGTCCACATTCTGGCGCTGGCGCAGGGACCCTCGCATTCCAACTTCTCGGTGGTGGTCGAGCCGGAAGACACCGACGCCGCCGTGACCGGGATTCACACCCTGATCCTCAGTAGCGGCTGAGGTAGCGCTCCAGCTCCCAGGGCGTCACCTGACGGTTGTATTCGTCCAGTTCCTGCTGCTTGACGGCGATGTAGCGGTCGCTGATGTAGGGACCCAGCGCCGCCATGATCACGTCGTCCTGCATCAGACATTCCAGCGCCTCACCTAGCGAGATCGGCAGCGTCTCCAACTGGCGCAGCCGCGAGCGTTCCTGCCGCACCAGCGAGCCTTCGTAAGCCTCGTCGAGCGTCATCCGCTGGCGAATCCCGTCCAAGCCCGCCGCCAGCATCACGCCCGCCGCCAGGTACGGATTGCTGCTCGGATCAGGGCAGCGTAGTTCGATGCGCGTGTGCCCCTCTTTCCCCGGCGCAACGTGCGGCACGCGGATCAGCGCCGCGCCTGCCCGGTTGACGTGCGCCCAGGTCACGTACTTGGGCGCTTCAAAGCTGACCGACAGGCGCTTGTAGGAGTTGACCAGCGGCGCGAGCACCGCCGTCATGGCGCGGGCGTGGTACAACTGCCCGGCGAGGAAGAAGCGCGCCGTCTCCGACAAGCCGTACTGGTGCTCGCTGTCGGCGAAGACGTTCTCGTCGCTTTCCAGGTCGTGCAGGCTTTGATGCGTGTGCATCCCCGACCCCGGCAGGTTCATCGACGGGCGCGGCATGAAGGTGCAGTGCAAGCCGTTCTGCTGCGCAATCGTCTTGAGCGCCACTCGCGCCGTCAGCACGTGGTCGGCGGAGGTCAGCGCCGGGTGATAGTCGAAGTCGATCTCCTGCTGCCCGCCGCCGATCTCGTTGTGCGCCGAATCGACGCGGATGCCCAGCGCCACCAGCGTCTGGATCATCCGGCGGCGGATTTGCTGCGAGAAGTCGTCCGAAATGTCGAAATAGCTGGCTTCGTCGTAAGGCTGAAGCGGCAGCAGTTCGCCGTCCGAGCCGCTGCGGAACAGGAAGAATTCCAGTTCCATGCCCGTCTTGAAGCTGTAGCCCATCTCCGCCGCGCTCTTGAGCGTCTTGATCAGCACGTTGCGCGGGTCGCCGATGAAGGGGTCGCCGTCGACCGTGCGCACCGAGCAGATCAGCCGCGCCGTGCGCTCCTCGGCGGGTTCCCAGGGCAGAATCACGAACGTGTCGAGGTCAGGCACCAGCACCATGTCGCTCTCGGCGACGCGGGCGAAGCCCTCAATCGACGAGCCGTCGAAGTGCATCCCGTTTTCGATCACCGTGCCCAGCCGCCCCGCCGGGATGGTCACGCTCTTGACGATCCCGGTGATGTCGCTGAACCACAGCACGACAAACTGAACCCGTTCTTCTTCGATGGCGGCAAGCGCCGTCTCTTTCGTCATCATGGGATATTTCCCTCCATTGCGCCGAGTCTAAAAGCGGGGCAAGCCGCGTTCTAGGGCAAACTGACCAAAATCCTCTGGCGATCCTCAGTCTAAAACGCCAAAGTGACCGAGCAGCGCGTCGACCGCCAGCAGATAGCCGCGCCAGCCGAACCCGCTGATCTGCCCCAGACAGACCGGCGCGAGCAGCGACGTATGCCGGAACGATTCGCGCGCGTGGATGTTGGAGAGGTGGATTTCCACGACCGGAAGCTGAATCGCGCTGATAGCGTCGCGCAGAGCGATGGAGGTATGGGTGTACGCGCCGGGATTGAAGACCACGCCGTCCGCCCAGTTGCGCGCCACGTGCAGGATGTCGATCAGCGCGCCTTCGTGGTTCGACTGTTCGGCGCGCAGCTCAACGCCGTGCTTGCGGGCATACTCGATCACGCGCTGGTTGATGTCGTCCAGCGACAGGCTGCCGTAGACTTCCGGCTCGCGCGTGCCGAGCAGGTTGAGGTTCGGTCCGTGCAGCAAAAGGATTTTTTTCGCCATAAGGATAAGCGTCTCGCATAAAAACGTCTCTTCTATTCTAACCGCCAGGGCGCCATGAACGCCAAGACGCGCTTTCCGTAGGGGCAGAGTTCAAAATGAATGGTGCTGGTTTGCTGCCGCTAGTTTCCCGTCACCTTGTGCGAAACCCTGTTTCGCCCTGTCCCTCGCCCCGCTTACGTGGGCGAGGGACAAAAGCCGCCTTGTTCCCCCTCTCTCCGCTTGCGTGGGGGGTGGGCGACGAAGTCGCACGGGGCGAGGGGTTCAAGAACCTACCCCTGCCCCGTCTCTAAAACCCCGCCACCGCCGGGATAATCTCTTTGCCGACCCGCTCGATCACCGCCAGGTCGTAGCCCGGCATGTTGAACAGCGCCTGATCGACGCCCAGTTCCGCCAGTTGGTGGCAGTAGTCGATCAACGGCTGCGTGCTCTCGCTGGCGGATAGTTGCAGGCTGCCGAGCGTGGTCTTCTCGATCTCGTCATAATTCCGTCCCACGTCGGCGCAGTGCTGCTTGAGCACGTCGAGCTTGTGCCGCAACATATCCAGATTGCCGGGACCGACGAACAGGTTACAGGCGTCGCCGTACTGGGCGACCAGCCGCAGCGTCTTCTTCTCACCGCCGCCGCCGATCAGAATCGGCGGGTGCGGCTTGCTCAGCGGCATCGGGCGCGTGATCGGCTCGGCAAGCTGGTAGTACTTGCCGTCGTAGGGCGATTCGTCGCCGCTCCACATGTGCAGCGCGATCTGCACGATCTCCTCCAGCCGCGCCAGCCGCTCGCCCGTCGGCGGGAAGGGCACGCCCAAGCCGTGCGCCTCGCGCTCGTACCAGCCCGCGCCGATGCCGAAATAAGCGCGCCCGCCCGAAAGCACGTCGAGCGTCGTCACCGTCTTGACCAGGATGCCGGGGTGGCGGTAAAGCCCGCCCGTGACCATCACGCCGTGCTTGATCTGCTTGGTCTGCGCCGCCATGTAGCTCTGCGCCGTGTAGCTTTCCAGCATCGGGTCGTGCGGGTCGGAATAGCGCTCCATCTGAAAGAAGTGATCCATCACCCACAGACTGGAAAACCCGGCGTCGTCGGCTGCCCGCGCGATCTCCCCCAGCTTCGAGCCGATGTTCTGCGGGCTGCCATCCCAGTCAAACGAGTAGATATGGACACAATAGTAACGTACTGCAATTCCAAGTCGAATATTCGCTCGATCAACAGCGCGTTGTAAACATCGCTGTCGTGCCTAACTTTGGGATTCTTCCTTTGCCTGCCGTGGAACACTGACCATCGGTCCAAACTCCTAATAGCCCCAATGGACACCATAGAATTCAGACCGCAGCGAGGGTATAGACGATGCCAAAACGCGAGACGCAAAATCTCCGCAATTCATACACTCCTGACTTTGGGCGTCTCTGGTGCGTAATCACCTCGGGTCGTTGAATAAGGCGTCATCGTGCCGTCAGTTGGTCTCCATTCCTGGTCGATTTGAGAGAAACCACGTAATACTGAACGCCAGCATCCGGGCGATAATGGCTATTCGGGGAGTCCTACAACACCTCCTTTTGACCACATACAGTTGGGCTTCCACCTAGTGCATTGCCGCGCTGCTTCGGCGGAGGCCATGATGAATCCGTTCTACGCCAGCTCCTGGCGCTACTGAGCGCCTCGGCGGACTTGATCAACAAGATGATTAAAGCCGAGGACGTGCTCATCCCCGACTTCCGTCAGGTGCGCGACCGCTGGATGATCGAGCACGGTTGGAAGAAAGACTTCCTGGAAGTGGTCGAGTGGGCACAGAAGGGCAGCGCACGCTGGCCAGGCTGGTCAACGGCATCACTTACGCCGCCCGTGTCTACACCGACACCAGCAACTCCGCAGCGCTGGAGCTGGAGACGCTGGCGGGCAGCTACCTGCTCGCCGCGCCTAACACAACAACCCCCATGGCAGGGGCTACCTGTCGTGGGGGTCTTTTCCGTCGAGATGCGGAAGGAGCTTTGAACATGCACTTCCCGAGAATCAAGATACTCAGCCGAACTGGGTTCAGTCAGCACATCCTATCCTCTTTCCTGTCGCACGACTGCGTGAGCTGATGACAGATTGGCGACTCCACAAGCTTGGCGTCTTCGCAGCACCCCAAGGCGGCTGAACGACACGAGTTTACCTAAGGGATTCTGAGGTATATTCTAGTTCGAGATATTTTTCTGTGGTGAACGAGTGGTTTTAAGGAGGAGCAATGTTCAGGACCAAGCAATACAGCCTATCCGCGCTCATCGCGTTACTTTGTCTGGTGCTCATCGTACCGGGCATATCGGCACAGGGAACCACGACCATTCCCGCCGCTGCGTGCGCCCAGCCTGGCGCGTTGACACTCCGAGTATGGGACGAGAACTGGGCGAAGGTCATCCAATCTGCCGCTGACGCCTGGGTGAAGGACTACTGCCCCGGCGCAACGGTCACGGTTGATCAGGTTCCCTGGGGACAGTATTGGGACTTACTCAAGACGGATGCCTCCAGCGGCGACCTGCCGGATGTTTTCAATATGACCCAGGATCAGTTCTACTATTACGCCAGCAACGGCGCCCTGCTCGATCTGCAACCCTACCTCGACCAAGCGGGCATTGATCCGACGGTTTGGGGCAAAGGGGAAGTCGATCCGTACCGCTACGGAGACAACAATGACGTGTATTCCGCACCGCTAAACTGGGATACCGTTGCCATGATCTACAATAAGGATATGTTTGATGCCGCGGGCTTGGCTTACCCGACGGCGGACTGGACCTGGGATGATTTCGCCGCCGATGCCGCTACTCTGACCGACACTGCCAACGGAGTTTGGGGCGCCGCCGTCCATGCCGACTATCAGTCGGGCTGGGCGAACTGGATTGCTTCGACGGGTGTGCCGCCGGTGGCGACGCCAGGGCGCACGCAGTGTACGCTCACCGAACCCGGCAGCATCGAAGCGCTGACCTTCCTCAAGGGATTGGTCGACAAGGGCTACATGCCGACGATTTCGCAGCTCGGGGGTGCGAATGCAGACGACGCCTACAATCTGTTCAAGTCCGGCAAAGTCGCCATGTACTCCAACGGCGAATGGCAGCTCCCGAATCTTTACAAGGACGTGACCTTCAACTGGGATATCGTCCAGCTTCCGAAGAACCCGACGACCGGCGAGAGCCGCGCCATTTTGCACGCGGTCGGCTATTCTGCCAACGCTGCTGGACCCAATGCCGACTTGGCGGCGAACCTAATCCAGTACCTGGTGAGCGACGAGGGTGAGAAATTCTTCGCCGATGCGGGTGGTGTCCCGCCTGCCGACCCCAATCCGGACCTTCAAGCGGAGTGGATCAACAGCTTTGGTCCTGGCAAGAACATCCAGGCGTTTGTGGACGCCACTGTGACCTCGCAGGGCGTAACCACGTTCTCCGAAGCAGGCAATCCGACGACCGACATGATTACCAATATCTTCGACCTCGGCATGAGCGTCGAGGACGCGACACAAGCCGCTTGCGATGCGATTGCGCCTTATCTGAATCCAGCATCGTAGGCGATCCTTTCGCCTTTTCGGCTCGCTTTAATCTCCCCACTCCTTCGCAAGCGCAGGGGTGGGGAGATCGTATTCTGGAATGAGTTTTTAAATGGCTGTTCTGCTCAATCGCTTAGGACACACGCCGCTCTCGCGTCGGCGTGCGTTGTGGGGGCTGGCGCTGGTCGCGCCCAACACGCTGGGGCTGTTTTTCTTCTTTGGTATCCCGGTGCTGTTGTCCTTTTACACATCGCTGCAAAAGTGGAATGGTCTCAAGCCGCCTGAATTCATTGGTCTTAGCAATTTCCAGCGCCTGCTGAACGATCCCGGTTTCTGGCAGGCGCTCGGCAACACCGTCAAAATCCTCATGGTCACCGTACCCTTCGGCACGCTCCTGGCGCTGGGCGTAGCTGTCCTGCTCAATCAAAAACTGCGCGGGCGCAATTTTTTCCGCACGCTGTACTTTCTGCCCGTCGTCACCTCGACGGTTGCCGCATCGATTGTCTGGACGTGGATTTTTCAGTCGCATTACGGCCTGATCGACAACCTGCTGGCACCCTTCGGTCAGCTCGACCTGAACTGGCTAATCCGTCCCGACCTCGTCCTGATTCCAATCATCGTGGTGACGATCTGGCAACGGCTCGGCTTCGACATGATTCTCTTCCTTGCCGGGCTGCAAAATATTCCGGCAATTCTCTACGAAGCCGCTGTGATCGACGGCGCGACGCCCTGGCAGCGGTTTCGCCATATCACGCTGCCGATGCTGTCGCCGACGACGTTCCTGATTGTCGTGTTGTCGTTCATCGGCTCCTTTCAGATTTTCGATCAGGTTTTCATCATGACAGCGCGCACGCGCGCGGGCGGCATTGGCGGTAGCGCGACGACGATGTCCTTCTTCCTGTACCAGAGCGGGTTTACGAACTCCGAGTTCGGTTATGCGTCGGCTATCGCGCTGGCAATGTTCGCCATCATGCTCGGCGTTACGCTGTTTCAGCTACGCCTTCAGCGCCTGTGGGTCTATTATGAATCAACCGATGGTTGAGAGAACGAGCCGAACCCTTCCCTGGAGGGATCAGCAGCACATCGACATGCTGAGTGTTGTCATGCGCATCCTGACATACGCCATTCTCATCGGCGGCGCGCTCGTGATGGTGCTGCCGTTCGTATGGATGGTGTCATCGGCTTGCAAACCCTCCGCCGAGATCAACACAGTGCCCGTCCGGTGGCTCCCACAAAATGTTTCCTGTCTGCAAAATCTGGCTGATTTCTATAGTCGACCGGAAGATTTCAACCGTGACCTGCTGAATACTGCTCTCATGACAATTGGGCGCACGCTGGGGCAGCTCATCACCTGCTCGCTGGCGGCGTATGGCTTCGCCCGCTTTAAATTTCCGGGGCGCAATCTCCTGTTTGCGATGTGTCTGGGTCTGTTGATGATCCCGTTTCAGGCGATACTCATCCCGGAATACCTGCTCATTCGCGGACTCGGTTGGCGCAATACCTTTTACGCGCTGATCGTGCCAGGGATGTTCAGCGCCTTTGCGCTCTTTTTGCTGCGCCAGGCATTTTTGCAGATTCCGCTGGAGTTGGAAGAGGCGGCGACCATTGATGGCGCGAATCCGTTGCAAGTTCTCTGGCACGTCACGCTACCACTGTCCGTCCCGGCGTTGGCAGCTTTCGCCGTCATCACCGTCCAGGCAGCCTGGAATGATTTCCTCTATCCGCTGGTCGTAGCCAACGGCGCGGATACGCGCGTCGTGACGATTGGCATCAGCCTGTTGCAAGGGCAGCGGGACACGCCCTGGAACTTACTCATGATGGGATCGCTGATCGCCACACTGCCCATGCTGCTCCTGTTTGTTCTGCTCCAGCGCTATTTTATTGAGGGCGTTGCGATGAGCGGTGTGAAAAGATGAGTTTATCTGGCATCGCATTTGTGGCTGGAACGAGCGACCAATTCAGAGGAATGCAAGGTGGTCGCGGGCTTTAAGAAGTCCCCTGTCCCAGTCCCGTCAGCAGTGTCGCCGACACCTGTACGTCCACGCCGACACCAGCACCCCTGCGGTGCCGAGGCTGAAGACTATGGCAGGCAGCTACCTGCGCGCCGCTCCCACCGTCTTCCGACATCTGGCCGAGCAGGGCGGGCGCGGCAAGCGCGT
>CAVXEZ010000016.1:0-13995 GCA_963760975.1 uncultured Chloroflexia bacterium
CCTCGTCCGTCAGCGGGCGCGGCAGATCGAAGTCATAGTAGAAGCCGTCTTCAATCGGCGGACCGATGGCGATCTTGGCTTCCGGGAAACGCTTTAACACCGCCTCCGCCATGATGTGCGAGGCGGAATGCCGGATGCGATACAACCGGCTCTCCTGATAGTTGCCATTTGCAGACATGAGTCCTCTGCTCCAGATTGGGATATAACGGCGATATTATAGCAGGCTATCACGCGAAACCGGACGTTCAATATGAAACACGGGTATCTGTGGGGACAGGCGCTTGCTTCGCAAGCCTAGAAACCTGCCCCTACCATCGACAGGAATCGCGCACGACCCGGCAGAAAATCCGCCGGGGCATGATCAATTGTGTTGCAGTGGGGGAAAGTTTTCTCGTCGCCGTCAGGCGACAGTATCGCCCTCGACCACGAGGACTTCATTCAAGACGACCGCCGCGATTTCTTCGGTGGCGCGCTTGCCCTTCTGGGAGGGTTCAGACGGGCGGTCAACATCGTCCGTGACCTGCGTGAACAGGTTCTCGAAGATGTCGAACGCCAGCAGGTTGTCAATCGTGTCTTCAATCGTCTCGCGCATCAGGTTGGCGACGATGATGTGCGGCGTCTCCAGCGCGGCGTAGCGCACCGGCGTCGTATCGGGGAGCTGCGTGCTGACTTCGTAGCTTAAATCCATCTGGCGCTCAAGGAACGGAAGCGTCACGAATACCGCCGTGTAGTAGGCGCCGTTTTCCATCTTCACGATCACGTCGCAAGAGTCACCTTCAACGCTGTCCTGCATTTCGATCCAGACATGCTCTGGAATAGAGACTACGCTCATCATAGTATTTGATCTCTTTTTTCTAACGTCGCCAGTTTGCTGCTATCGGGGTGACGGCACAACGTATCGTTTTGCAGCTTATGCCAAAACAGGTAGGTTTGTCAAGCATCCTGAATGTACTATCGACGCAAAAGTGAAATTTTTTACAAATCCCTTAAGCGTCGCCTTCAGGGCAGCGGCAGGAGCACCTGAAAGCGCGTGTCGCCGGGGCGTGAGGTGGCGTAAATCATGCCGTGATGCCGCTCGACGACGATGCGCCGGGCGATGCTCAAGCCCAAGCCCGTCCCCTGCCCGACCGGCTTGGTGGTGAAGAACGGTTCGAACAGGCGCGATTGCAGCTCCGCCGGGATGCCGGGTCCATCGTCCGCGACCTCGACCAGCAGATATTCGCTCTCGCGCGAGGTGCGCACGCAGATTTTGCCACGTCCGGCGAGGGCGTCGGCGGCATTCTCGAACAGGATCGTCCACACCTGATTGAGTTCGCTGCCGTAGGCGGTGATGCGCGGCAGTTCGTGCTCGTACACCCGCGCGATCTCGATGTTCTCCAGCCGGTGCTGAAGCACGGTCAGCGTGCTTTCCAGCCCGTCATGCACGTCGATCTCCTGCTGCGGCGCCTGATCCATATAAGTATAGGACTTGACCGCGTTGATCAGGTTGGAGATGCGTGTCGCGCTCTGCTGGAGGGTCTGCCCCAGCCCGACAATCGTCAGCGCGCTTTCAAGCCAGCCCAGCGCATCGCCCAGCAGCGCTTCGCCGACCTGCTCGCGGATGCCATCCAGCCCGTCAGAGCCGAGTCCTGCCGACGCCAGGATCGGCGCGATTTCCCAGCTTTCTTCGACGCCAGCGGCATCGCACCAGTTGATGATCGAGTCTTCGAGGTCACTCTGCGCCAGCGGATCGAGCCGGTTCGCGCTGGCGGCGCGGTCGATCAACCGGCTTTGCAGGTCGGTCAGAAAAGCAAGCTGCTCAGCGTTCAGCTTCGCCTGATAGAGTTGAAACGTCCGCGCTTGCAGCGCCGCCAGCGCCTGCGGAAGCTGGATCGCCGCGCGCAGGTTCGCCGACGCCGGGTTGTTCAGTTCGTGCGCCAGCCCCGCCGCCATCTTGCCCAGCGCCGAGAGCTTCTCGTACTGCTGCACCTGCGACTCGGTGTCGCGCAGGCGCTCGACCATCGTCATCATGACCAACTGCACCAGTGGGGAATCGCGCAGCCCGCGAAACAGCCCCGCGTCGTACTTCAGGCAAACGGTCGGCATGGTCGCGCGTGCCGCCGCCGAATGCGGCAGTCCGGTCAGCAGCGACGTTTCGCCGACGAACGAGCCAGCCTGCACCGCCGCCACCACCACCGAGCGCCCGTCGATGCGATTGCTCTGCTCGTCCACAGCGGAACGGTGCGCCAGCGTCACGGTCCGCCCGCCGATGCGCTTGATGATCTCCAGTTCGCCTTCCAGAATCACGAACAAGCCCTGCGGCGGGTCGTCCTCGTAAAACAGCACCTGCCCCGGCTGCAAGCGCACTTCTTCACCCTGCGAGGTCAGCGCGGCAAGCTGCTCGTCGGAAAAGCTGGCGAAGATGGGCATCTGTCGTATTTCGTGAAAGACCATTGCGCAGCCCCGGCAAATCCCTGACGAATTATTCGATTGTACGACGAAACCCGCCTGCCGTCGAAAATCCCCGTACCAATTCATCCACTCGAAGGAGCGTCAAGGAATCGGGGGAGCGGTGGGCGGGAGTCGGGACGGAGCCAGCAAATTGGGCGATGATAGGAACAGCGCAGCGCCCCCGGCGGGCTGGATGATCGAGACGACCATGAGGCGCGATCAATGCCCTTACGCGCCGTGCAGTAAGGCGCATTTCGACGCATCCTGTAAGCGCTCTGATGAGAGGTTTTTTCGCTCAGATTGACCGTTTTTGACGCCTTGAGGGCATTTGACAGCTTATGTCAATACTCGTATACTTCCGTTCATATTTCTTCAGCGCACTCGGGGGGAGCACCATCCGCCTTCAGGAGGACACTCTATGATGCAGGGCAGCGACAGCTTCCGGTTGATCGTTCGTCGAGGTCCCCAGCCCAACCAAAGCTATGAACTCAACAAAGACATCGTGACGTTGGGACGCGACATCACGAACGATATTGTGATCAACGACCCGGAAGTCAGTCGTCACCACCTGCGGATGACGCGCGGTGCAGGTGGCTTCACGATAGAAGACTTAGGCTCGACCAACGGGACGTTCGTCAACGGGCAGCGGCTGACCGGCGCGCGCCCGCTGCGCCCCGGCGACATGGTCGGGCTGGGCGAGACGGTCACGCTGGCGTATGAAATGACGGCGGGCGCGGGCGCAGGTGGCGAGCAGCCCGGCGTCCAGCAGGGCGGGACGGTGGTCAGCCCGTCGCAGGAGCGCGGCGCGCAGCAGTACCCGGCGCAGCAGGCGCCACAGCAGTACAACTACCCACCCCAGCAGCAACAGCCCCCGTCCTATCAACAGCAGCCTGCCCAGCAGTCGCCCTATGGGCAGCCGCAGGGGCAGTACAGCCCGGTATCGTCTGCGCCGCCCGTGCCCGGTGGCTACGAAGGCGAATACGATCCCTATGCTGTCCGCGAGGAGGAGCCGCGCAACACCACCCGCTGGATATTGATCGGCTGCGTGGGGCTGGCATTATTCTGCTGCTGCGCGACGGTGCTCGGTCTGGTGTTTATCGATCAGGCGTGCCTGTGGGATCGCATCCCGGTGCTCTATGACGTGCTGCGCGCGCTCGGCTACACCGCCGTGTGCAGCTAATCCTGTCTGACAAATCAAATTGTCCTGTAGGGGCAGACCTATGTGTCTGCCCACATACCACTCGTAGTTACTGGGGCGAACACATAGGTTCGCCCCTACGTTTTTCTCCGGAAGATTGTCTGTCAATCCCCGGCGACGGGTTCGACCGCCGCCGTGCGCTTCAAAAACTGCGCCGGGACGAGCGCGACCAAGCAGATAACTGCCCCCAACAGCCCGATCTCCGTCAGCACCTGCACGGTCAGCCGCGCGTACACGTCCAGCGCCGCCATCGGGTCGCCCGCCGCCTGACCGAGCTGAGCAGCCGCCAGCAGCGCCAGCCGCTGCGAGGCGAACGCCGTTAGCGCCGAGACGCTGATCGTCATCCCCAGCAGCCGCATGATGATCACCAGCGCGGACGCCACGCCCAGCTTGTCCTGATCCGCCGCGTTGATGACCGACGCGCTGATCGGCGAGAAGGTCAGCCCCAAGCCGACGCCGACCAGCGCCATCTCGACGGCGATCACGCCGTCCGCCACGTCGAGCGTCCACGTCTGCCAGACCGCCGCGAAGCCGACCAGCGCCAGCGTCAGACCGAGCGCCGTCGTCCAGCGGTAGCCGATGCGCTCGCTCAGCCAGCCGCCGGGGACAGCCGCAATCGCCATCGGCACGGTCAGCGCCGAAAGCAGGATGCCGACTTGCAGCGCCGCCTGCGAAAGCTGGCTGGCGTCCGGCAGGCGGATGTTGACCAGAATCGGCACGCTGACCAGTCCGATCATCAGGCAGAAGCCGACGAACAGGTTAGTCGCCAGCCCGGCGGAGAGGTTGCGTCTGCGGAAGAGGTGCAGGTCGAACAGCGGGTCGCGCACACGCAGCTCCGCGACGATGAACAGCACGAACGCCAGCGCGGCGACCGCCAGCACGGGCGCGGCATAAGGCGGCAGCCCGCCGATGCCTGAGAAATCCGTCGTGTTCGAGCTGATCTCGATGTTCGCGCCCAAGCCGAGCACCAGGCAGGTCAGCGCGACGATAATCAGGAACGTCCCGACGAAGTCGAAGCGCCCCTTACCGCGCGCCTGCGGCACGTCGCGCAGCGTCCACCACGTCAGCGCCAGCGCGATCAGCGACACGGGAATGTTGATCCAGAACAGGGCGCGCCAGTCCGGCGCTGCCCAGTTCAAGCCGAGCGACTGGAAGAAGCTGACGAACTGCGCGCTGTATTCGCTGAACAGCCGCACCATGATCCCGCCGTAGAGATGCCCCAGCACCCAGCCAAGCGTATCGACCGCGCCGATCACGCCGAGCGGCTGCGCGCGCCGCGCCGCCGGGAACAGGTCGCCGACCAGCGCCAGACTGATCGGGACGAGCGCGCCCGCGCCCAGCGCTTGAATCACGCGCCCGATGATGACCGTGATCAGCGCCACGCTGCCCGGATCGGGACGGACGCCTTGCAGCCGGAACATGATGCTGAAAATCATCCCGGCGACTCCCTGCTGCGCTTTGGGATCGACTTCCGCGACGACCACTGAGCCAATCATGAAGATGATCAGGCAGGCGATGTAGGTGCGCCGCCGCCCGATCAGGTCGCTGACGCGCCCCATGAAGGTCATGCTGATGGTGTAGGCGAGCAGATAGCCCGTCACCACCCAGGCGGCATCGTCGATCACGCTCTGCACGGGCAGCTCCAGCTTGACGATGATCTCCGGCAGGAACGCGGAGACAATCGTCAGGTCGAGCGACCCGATGAAGACTGGCACGCAGATCAGCGCCAGTATCAGCCAGGGTCGTCTCATGGAGCGCTGGCTTCCGTCGCGTCGGGCTTGACCGTATCAATCGGCAGCAGCAGATTGGAGTTGGCGGGCGCCGTCTCCGCCGGGGCATCGCTCAGCGCTTCCGGCGTGGACAGGTCGGCTTGCGCGTCGATGTCGTAGACATCAATCGTCCAGACGACCGGCGCGGCTTGCTCGCCCGGTTGGGGCGTGACCGCATACGGGCTGTCGTACTCGGTGATGACGAAGCGCGCCGGGTAGCGCGTGGTCTGGTCGATGTACACGTCCACGCCCACCGCGCCGACCGGCTCGATCAGGTTGCCGAGCAGCGCCGCGACGTCCGGTCCGTTGGCGGTCGCCGACAGGTGATAGACCTGCTCGCCGCTTTCCAACTGTTCCGCACCCACGTACTTCAAGCCGATCAGCGCCTTCATCGCCGCCTGAAAGCCGGTGTTCTCGGCGATCAGCGTTTCGGGGTTGAAATCGGGCGCGAACGGCTGGTTGAGCCACTTGTTGAGCGTCCAGACCGCCCGATACCATTGATCGGTGCCGTGCGAAAACACGTTGACCTGCACCAGCAGCCCGGCGGCAAGCACATTGATGGTCGCCTGCATCAAGCCCGGCGCGACGTACTGCGCGACGGCGCGGCGGAAGAAGACCGTCGCGTAATCGGTATAGAGCATGTAATCCGGTCCCGATTCGTCCACTGAGATGCGGAAGGTTTTCGCCTCCCGAATGTTCGCGGCAGCTTCCGTGATCAATTTCACGGGGTCCGGTGGAGCTTCCGTTGGAGATGGCGAAGCCGACGAACAGCCCACCAGCAGCGCGATCAGCGCAATAGTCAACACACGCAGCACGAAAATATCCTTTCGTGATGAGATTGCTGTCGAAGTATAACTCATAGGATTATACGCGGAAGAGGGCACGGAGTTGCGCAAAGACCGGAAGATACCCCGCCCAAATGGGAGTTTTCAGCAAACGCGCTTTCAGCGGACGCGCCTCCACGTCCCGCTGTCGCCGCCGGAAAAGCGATAGACCGCTCCGTCCGGCGCGTCGATGTAGAACGGGTTGCTGCCGCTGACGGCGTTCTCCCACTGAATCGAGCGCGGCGCACTGACGACGTTGCCGGTCGCCCAGCCCAGCGCGCTGTTCCAGCTTCCAATCGGCGCGAGCGTGTTATAGTACACCCAGTTGAACATCTCCTGCGGCATGAAGCGTCCATCCGGCGCGGGGCTGGTATTGAGCGTCGCGCCATCCCAGCCGCTGACCGCGCTGACGTAGAGCGAGCCGTCATCTTGCAGCCCGTAGATTCGGTTCAGCCCGCTGCCGCTCACGTAGAGCATGACGCCGCGCTCGAACGACTGGTATCTGCCGTCGGAAGTCACGACGCGGGCGGGGCAGCCGGAATTCGGCGGCACGTACTGACTGCCGAAGAACCAGGTGTACTGGCAGACGACGTTGACCGGGATCGTCTGGTTGATTTCGACATTGTTGCGGCTGGCGACCAGCCGGAAATAGATCACCTTGCCCAGATTGCCGGGCACAAAGATGTTGAACTGCCCGGTGGGCAAAACCTGAAGCCGTTGCAGCATCCCGCTCTGCCCGTTCAGTTCCTCCAGGCGCACGTTGTCGGCGTTGGTCACCCACACGATCCGAATCGACGTGTAGGGAATCACACTGGTGCTGCTCACGCCGAACGACACGATCTGCGGCGGGACGGGCGTCAGCGTCGGCGAGGGCGTGAAGCTGGGCGTCAGCGTGGGCGTATGGCTCGGCGTGAGCGTGAACGTCGCTGACGGCGTGAAAGTATACGTCGGCGTCGGCGTGTAAGTAAGGGTGGGCGTGTAGGTCGGCGTCGGCGTGAAAGTATACGTCGGCGTCAGAGTATTGGTCAGCGATGCCGTAAACGTCTGTGAGGGCGTCAGGCTGGGCTTCGTCGTCGCGGTAGCGGTCGGTGTCGGCGTCAGGGTATACGTAGGGGTGTAAGTCGGCGTCGGCGTGTACGATGGGGTTGGACTTGGCGTGCTCGACGGCGTCGTCGAGGGCGTTGCGCTGGGCAGGATGGCAAGCGTGGGGACAGCTTGCGGTACAGGCGGTTTCGTGCAGGCGCTCGCCATCACGAGCATAATCAGGAACAGAATGCAGGACGCTTTTGCTTTCGACGACATTGTTCTCACTCCTTGCGGAGCTGCCCAATGGTTCGCTTCCTTGTCCTTATAACTATACTTTGGACTTGCGCCGCGTGCCAAGCCGCCCCGCTGGCGGCGAGCGACGCCTCGCCTGCGCCGCCCTCCTCGCCCCCAACGCTGCCGCGTCCGGCGACGCTCACGCCCCGCCGCATCGCTCCGGCGACCGCCGTGCCGAGCGCCACCCTCGCACCGTCCGTTGAGCCGACGATAATCCCTTCACCGGATACGCCGACGGATACGCCAATCACCGACGGTATGGTGATCGGTTACTCGGTCGAGGGGCGCGCGCTGACGCTGCGGCGTTTCGGGTCGGGCGAGCGCGTGTTGATGCTGATGGGCGGGATACACGGCGGCTGGGAAGCCAACACCGTCGAACTGATGCAGAGGATGATCGACCACTTCACACAAACCCCGCAGGATGTCCCACCGGGGGCGTCGCTGATCATCGTGCCGCTGGTCAATCCCGACGGCTACGCTTACGGGGAAATCCCGCGCGGGCGCTTCAACGGCGACGGCGTTGACCTCAACCGCAACTGGTCGTGTGCCTGGTCGAGCGAGGCTTTCTGGCGGGACGAGCGCGTCAGCCCCGGCGTGCGCGCCATGTCCGAGCCGGAGACGCAGGCGCTGGCGGCGCTGCTGCTGCGAATCCGCCCCGCCGCCCTGCTGTCGTATCACAGCGCCGCCAACGGCGTCTTCGCGGGTGAATGCGACGGCGATCACGGCTCGGCGGCGATGGCGGCGGTCTTCGGGGAAGCGGCGGGCTACCCGCACGACGCGCCCTTCTCCGCCTATCCGGTCACGGGGACAGCCGTCAGTTGGGCGGACGGTCAGGGCATCCCCGCCGCCGACGTGGAACTGGCGTCGCACGACGACCCGGAATACGCCCGCAACCTGCGCGGCGTGCTGGCGCTGCTGGAATGGCTGAATAATACACAGTAAATATATTATCGTTGACGTAAACATGCGGTCTTGCGTTATAAATGGGTTTTGTCCTACACTGCGAATTAGTCGGGAATAACGAGTTTAACGTAATTAGCGGAAAGGAATACTCAATGGCAACGTACAAACAGATTCAAGACGACGTTCGTGCTCGGTACGGTCGTGCAGTAAAGACCTGCTGGATAGCGCATGTCAAAGAACTCAACGGCTTAGCCCCTCATCAAGCACCAAATCGTCATTCTCCGCTAAGTCGTGTGCATCCATGTCCATCTCAGTTCAGATCGATGATCGAGGAATCGATGCAGCGGTTTGGAATGTTACCGCAGTAGCGCTAAGCGCTGCTGGCGGTTTAAACCGCCAGCTACACGATATAGCGACCCACTGAAGGGGTCGCCAATACCTTCAGATGCCGCCCCTTCAGTAGGCGGCTAGGTTTTGTAGCCAGATGTTTCAACATCTGGCGGCTCGAATTCATGATCATGCGCTACGTCACGCTATCCGAAATGATCCACATCAACGGCATCGTGCTCAACAAGCCGGACATCGCCAGCGGCAAGCAGCAAATCCGCGACATCCAACTGCTGGAAGCGGCGGTGCAGCGCCCGGCTGCCAGCGCCTTTGGAGAAGACGCCTACCCGACCCTGCGCGAGAAGGCGGCGGCGCTGCTGCACTCGCTCGCGCGTAACCATCCTTTCGCCGACGGCAACAAGCGCACCGCCACCGTCGGCGTGGTCTTCATGTTCCGCGTCAACGGGCAGGCGGTGACGTGGGAACAGGACGACGCGCTCGCGGTCATCCTGCGCGTCGCCGAGGGCGCGATGGGCGTCGATCAGGCGGCGGTGTGGTTCCCGTTGGAGGCGCGCCCTTATGACCTGCCCCCGGACGCCGAGACCGACATGCACTTGATCGCCCAGATCGTCGAGGAGCAGAAAGGGCTGCTGGATGAGCTTGAGCGACGATAAGCCGATCCGCTACCTCACCACCTCCGACCTCTACAACCTCAACGACACCGTGACCGGAGGGCATACCTACGTGCGCGACATTCACCTGCTGGAGTCCGCCGCCGCCCGCCCGACGCTGGTGCTGTTCGGCGAAGTCCAGTTTCCGACGCTGGTCGACAAGGCGGCGGCGCTGCTCCACTCGCTCGCTTACCATCACCTGTTCGCCGATGGCAACAAGCGCACCGCCGCGCTCGCCGTCAGCCTGTTTCTGCACGTCAACGGCTATCGCCTGACCTGGGACGACGCCGCGCAGCAGGCGTTTCTGCTCGAAATCGCACAGGGGAAGTACGACGTACCGCAGATCGCCCAGCGCCTGGCGCAGTACGTCACCACCGAATAGCGCACCCAAACCGTTCTCACCTCTATCCTGATCACCATAAAAATGGCATAATCGGCGCGACCACAGCACAAACGAGAGAAGCACATGTACGTCGAAATCGAGTTCAATTTGATTTACCAGGTCGAGAAAATCGCCAAGCGGACGGGGCGCAGCGTCATGGAGGTCGTCAACGAAGCCGTCGCCCAGTACGTCGAGCGCGAAGCCGCCGAGGACGAATCCACCGCCGCACCGGACGATGCACCCTGATCGGCTGGCAGCCTACCGGGACGCCCCGCTCGCCGACCTGCTGGCGATCCTCCTGCGCCAGTTCAGGCGTCCGCTCGCCGGACGCGGCATCGACCTGACCGACGCCGAAATCGAGACGCTCGCGCAGCGTATCGCAGAGCGCGCCGACCCCGGCGAACAAGCGGCTGCCATCCGCGCCGCGCTGGTCGATCTGATCGCCGAGAGCGAGACGGTGCTTGCCCGCTGGACTCTCACCTTTCGGCAGTCGCTCGACGCCGAGATGACCGACATCTCCGGCTGGCACAGCACCGCCGAGTTCCTCGAAATCGCCAACGAAAAAGCCAACGCCGAACTGCGCATCTCGACCGGGGCGGCGCTGCTGGCGGCGCTCGGCGACACGCGCTACGCCCCTGACCTGCTCTGGCTGGTCGAGCGCGGCGAAGACGACCTCGACGCCGTGATCGCGCGGCGCGTGCTGCTCTTCGCCAGCGGCATCGACGCCAACGATCCCCAATGGCTGGACAAATTGCAGGCGTGGATCGAAAAAACCTCAACGCAAGGACGCAAAGAATAAAGGCAAGACGCAAAGGTTTCCTTCGCCACTGTTTTGCGCTATAATTCGACACAAATGTTCTATAACAGTAATCGACGATGATCGTCTGGGGGCGAAGCGTGCTGCGCCCCTGCGATGGACATCTTTCCAAACGACCGCTGAAAGCTGAAGGCTCTTTTTCATGGCAAAGACACGCAGCACCTACGTATGCCAGAACTGCGGGCGGCAGACGCCGCGCTATTTCGGGCGCTGTCCCTCGTGCGGCGAATTCAACACGATGGTCGAAGAAATCCACGAGGTGAGCAAGGGCAAAGGCGGCAACGGACGCCAGCGCGTCGTGCTGCCGCAGAGCCAGCCGCAGCGCCTGGGCGAGATCAGCGGCGAAGCGGGACAGCGCCTGCCCGTGCCGATTGCCGAGTTCAACCGCGTGCTCGGCGGCGGCATCGTGCCGGGCAGCATCACCCTGATCGGCGGCGATCCGGGCATCGGCAAATCGACTCTGCTGCTCCAGACCTGCGCGGCACTGGCGCAGCAGGTCGGGCGCGTGCTCTACGTCAGCGGCGAAGAAAGCGTCCAGCAGATCAAGCTGCGCGCCGACCGCATGGGCTTGGACGCCAGCGAGCTGTTCCTGCTGACCGAGACCAACCTCGCCGACATCTTCGAGCAGGTCAACCGCATCGACCCAACCATCCTGATCATCGACTCGATCCAGACGATCTACACCGAGGAGAGCGAATCGTCGCCGGGCAGCGTCAGCCAGGTGCGCGAGTGCGCCTCGCGCCTGCAAATGCTCGCCAAGACGACCGGCGTCAGCGTCTTCCTGATCGGGCACGTCACCAAAGATGGCAGCATCGCCGGACCGCGCGTGCTGGAGCACATCGTCGACACGGTGCTCTATCTGGAAGGCGACCCGTTTCAGGCGTTCCGGCTCCTTCGGAGTGTGAAGAACCGCTTCGGCGCGACCAGCGAGGTCGGCGTGTTCGAGATGTCCGGCTTGGGCATGATCGAAGTGCCCAATCCGTCCGAAGCCTTCCTCGCCGAGCGAATGCTCAACGCGCCGGGCACGACGATTGCCGTGTCGATGGAAGGCACGCGCCCGCTGCTGGTCGAAATTCAGGCGCTGACCAGCCCCAGCACCTTCGGCAACCCGCGCCGCACGCCCAACGGCGTGGACATCAGCCGCCTGCTGATGGTCAGCGCCGTGCTGACCAAGCGTCTCGGTCTGAAGCTGCACGAGCAGGACATCTTCGTCAACGTGATCGGCGGGCTGAAGATCGACGAGCCGGCGTCCGACATGGCGATGGCGCTGGCGCTGGCGTCCAGCTACTACGAGAAGCCGACGCCGTCGGACATGGTGATGATCGGCGAGATTGGCTTGAGCGGCGAGCTGCGGGCGGTGTCGCAGCTTCCGGCGCGGCTCTACGAGGCGTCGAAGATGGGCTTCACGCGCGCGCTGATTCCCAAGCTGCGCCGCAAGCTGCCCGACCTGCCGCGCGACCTGAAGCTGGTCGAGGTGCGCCACATCGGGGAAGCGATGGTCATCGCCGTGCCGAAGGAGTGAGATTCGTGTTACGATGAGAGCAGATAGCGAGGACAGGATCATGGTAGATCGGGAACAGATTCACAAAGCGATAGACGAGCTTTCGCCCAGAAAACTTGAAACAGTCGGCAAGATTGTCGAAGCACTTCGCCTTCAAAAAGATGAGCCAGACCCCGATTGGTTCGGCAAGTTGTACGATTTGTTCGCCCCAGTCCGCGACGGTGTTGAAGCCAGCGGAATGACGGATGATGAAGTGAACCAGATTCTTGATGAGGCGCTCGCAGAGGTTAGGCGTGAGCGACAGGTTTAAGGTCGTCTTTGATACGCAAATTTTCCTCCGAGCGTTGATCAACCGGAACTCAGTTTGTGCCCGAATAAGCACCCCGCCACTCCGCGCTCACTATAGCTTATACATCTCCAACGCTATTGAAGCCGAAATCACGGATGTCTTGTCGCGCATAAAGGTTCGCTCCAAGTTCCCCCAGATCACTGACGAGATTGTATCGGCGACGCTGACCACATTACGCGATGATGCCGAGCGCGTCGAGGTTGATGCAGTTGAATCTGTCTCACGCGACCCAAAGGACGACATTTTCCTCGCCTGCGCAAAAGTCGCCAAAGCCGATTATCTTGTCAGTGAAGACAATGATTTACTTGTGCTCCAGAAGTACGAAGACACCAAAATCGTGAGCGCGGTCGACTTTCTGACCCTCCTCCAATCCCGCTGATTCGCCCCCGCTCTCATCTCCCGCTTATCATTTGGGATACAATAGCCCCATTGCAAACAGAGTTGACGCGAGGTCTGCTTTGGGTGCGCTTTCCCTCCGCCGCCTGATCCTGCTGGTCATCGGGCTGGCTTTGGCGGTCGTCCTGCTGCTGGCGCTGCTCGGCACCGGCAGCGACCTGGGCACCATCCTCAGCATTTACGCGACGCGCTTTCTCGGCATCTTCATCGAAGCGATCCCCTTCCTGCTGCTCGGCACGGTGGCTTCCGGCTTGATCGACAACTTCGTCAGCGCGGACGACATCGCCCGCTGGGTGCCGCGCAATCCCATCCTGGCGACGCTCGCCGGGACGTTCATGGGCTTCCTGTTCCCGGTCTGCGAGTGCGGCGTCGTGCCGGTCGTGCGGCGGCTGTATACCAAAGGGCTGCCGATGTCGGTCGGCGTGACGTTCTTGCTCGCCGCCCCCGCCATCAACCCGATTGCGCTGGTCAGCACCTACGTCGCCTTCGGCTTCGGTCCCGTGCTGATCGGGCGCTTCGCTTTCACGGCGCTGGTGGCGATGGCGGTCGGGCTGGTCTTCGCCTTCGCCGGACGCCCGCAGGACGTGCTGCGCCCCTCGACCATCATCCCGGTGATGGGCGGCTCGACCGACGTGATCCCGCTCTACGCCCGCGCGCCGCGCAAGCCGCTGCTGGTCGGGCTGCGCGACTCGATCATCTCGGCAGGCGACGAGTTCTACGAGATGGGGCGCTACCTGATCATCGGCTCGCTGCTGGCGGCGGCGATGCAGACGCTCATCAGCCAGGACGTGCTGCTGGCGCTCGGTCGCGGTCCCGTGATCTCGGTGCTGGTGATGCAGGCGCTCGCCTTCGTGCTCAGCGTCTGCTCGACGGTCGATTCGTTCCTGGCGCTGGCGTTCACGGGCACGTTCACCACCGGCTCGATCCTGGCGTTCCTGACTTTCGGTCCGATGGTGGACATCAAGAGCACGCTGATGTTCCTGGGCGTCTTCAAGAACCGCACCGTGCTTTACCTGATCCTGCTGCCGCTGCTGATGACGCTGCTGATCGGCGTGTGGATCAATCTCAACGTGGCGTTTTAGGACTGAGGTTCGAGGACTGAGTTTTT
>CAVXEZ010000017.1:0-301679 GCA_963760975.1 uncultured Chloroflexia bacterium
CGGTGGCGCTGGTCATCGTGGCGGTGCTGGCGCTCGTGATCGGCTACGCGCTGCGCAATCACCCATTCTTTCAGCAGGCGTATTTCATCGGCGGGAACAAGCGGTCAGCGCGCATGTCCGGCATCAAGGTCGAGCGCTACCTGTACTTCGTTTACATGCTGAGCGCGGCGCTGGCAGGCTTGGCGGGCATCATGGAAGCCGCGCAGAGCGGCGCCGCCAGCAACAGCTACGGGCAGAACATGGAGCTGCGCGTGATCACGGCGGTGGTCATCGGCGGCGCGAGCCTGAGCGGCGGCGTGGGAGGAATCCTGCCGTCCATACTCGGCGTCGCCTTCCTCGCCGAAATCTATAATGCCTTCTCGATGACCGGCATCTCGACCTACTGGCAGGACGTGGTGATCGGCGCGATGCTGCTGGCGGCGGTCTTCTGGAGCGAGTTCCTGAAGCGGCGCCGGATTGCACAGACGAATAATCAATAACGTGCTCCCCCAGGAGGGACATCTTCATGAAACAGGCTGTTATGACTGCACCGGGCGAAATCGAGTTTTACGACGTTGAGAAGCCTGCTCCGAAGGACGACGAGGTTGTCATCCAGACACGGCGTATCGGCGTCTGCGGCTCCGACATTCACGTCTACCATGGCTTGCACCCCTACACGAGCTACCCCGTCGTCCAGGGGCATGAGATCGGCGCAGTCGTCGAGGCAGTTGGGAAGAACGTGACCGGACTGAAGCCGGGGGACAAAGTCACCTTCATGCCGCAGGTGACGTGCGGCGAATGCTACCCCTGCACGCACGGCATGTACCACATCTGCGAATCGCTCAAGGTGATGGGCTTCCAGACTGGCGGCGCTGCGCAGGAGTACTTCGCGCTGCCCGCCACCAACGTCCTCAAGCTGCCGGACGACATGTCGCTGGACGTAGCCGCCATGATCGAGCCGATTGCGGTGACGGTACACGCCATCGCACGGGGCGGCGGGGCGGAAGGCAAACGCATCATCGTGCTGGGCGCGGGTCCCATCGGCAACCTGACGGCACAGGTCGCGCAGGCTTCGGGCGCGAAAGCGGTGATGATCACGGACATCAGCCCCTACAAACTGGACAAGGCGCGCGAATGCGGCATCGAGTTCGTCGTGAATACGGCTGAAGAGGATTTAGGGACAGCCATTCAGCGCGACTTTGGTCCCGAAAAAGCCGACCTGATCCTCGAATGCGTAGGCGTCGAGGCGACCATGACCGACGCCATCATCAACGCGCGCAAAGGCTCGACCATCGTCGTCGTCGGCGTGTTCGGCAAAAAGCCGCAGGTCGACCTGGGGCTGGTGCAGGATCGTGAGCTGAGCCTCGTCGGCACACTGATGTACCAGAAGCCGGACTACGAACGAGCAATCGCGCTGGCGACCAGCGGCAGGATGGCGCTCGACAAAATGGTGACGCACCGCTTCCCGTTCGAGCGCTACCTCGACGCCTATCACGCCATCGAGGCGTCGTGCGGGAATTACCTGAAGGTCATGATCGAACTGGGCTGAGGCACGACGTTCAGAAGCATCTCGCCAGATCGCTCTGACAACGTCTCGAAACTATCGTCAAGGAGGCATGGGCGTAATTGCACCCATGCTGGCTTCAATGTTGATTATCGCTCATCCGTACTTACGTCTGGCGCCGCGCCAGGAGGTCAAAATGAATCCATTCGTTTATTTTCAGCCGACAGAAATTCGTTACGGCGCCGGGCGCGTCGCAGAGATAGGCGAGGTCGTCTCGCGCTTCGGCAGGCGCTGCCTGATGGTGACGACGCCGGACGCGCCGCTGGTGCCGCTCTACAAGCGCATCCGGAGCTATCTGGAGGAATGTGGCGTGCAGGTCGAGCACTTCGACGGCGTGATCCCGAACCCGACGACCGAGTGCGTCACGGCGGGCGCGAGACATGGCGAAAGCGTTCAGCGCGGACGTTATTCTGGGCATCGGCGGCGGTTCGAGCATGGACACTGCGAAAGCGATTGCCGTCGAGGCGACGCACATCGGGACAAGCTGGGATTATCTGTTCTTCCGCCCGACGCAGCCGAGCGACAAAACGCTGCCGGTAATCGCGGTGTCGACAACTTCGGGCACCGGGTCGCAGGTGACGCAGGTCGCCGTCGTGACCAACAGCGCCGAGAAGACGAAATCGGCAATCTACAATTCCATCATTTACCCGCGTGTTGCCATCGTCGACCCCGAACTGATGGCGACGGTTCCGGCTCACGTCACCGCCTGCACCGGCTTCGACGTTTTCTGCCACGCCTTCGAGAGCTACATCCACGTCGGCGGCACGCCTTACACAGACCTGCTGGCGCTGGAAGCGATCCGGCTGGTCGCGCAGTATCTGCCGACGGCGGTCGACGATGGCTCGAACAAGGAGGCGCGCGCGAAGATGGCGTGGGCGGACACGCTGGCAGGGCTGTGCATCGCCAATGCCGGCGTGACTCTGCCGCACGGCATCGGCATGACTATCGGCGGGCAGTGCCCGCAGGTGGCGCACGGCGAGGCGCTGGCGGTCATCTATCCTGAGTTCACGCGCTTCACGTTCCCGTATGCCATCGAGAAGTTCGCGGCGATGGGGCGCATCTTCGATCCGTCGCTCAAGGACGCGAGCGACACGGATGCGGCGGAGAAGTCCTGCGAGGCGGTTGACCGCTTCCTGAAGCAGATCGACCTGTGGCTCAGCCTCGAAGGGCTGGGCGTGACTGAAGCCGACGTAGTGGCGATTGCCGACAACAGCCGCGTACTGCCAGACTATAAGAACAACCCGCGCATCGCCAGCCGCGACGAAATTTACGCCCTGCTGCGCTCGGCATACCGGAGAAACTAGGCGAGATCATGCTCAAGAGCCGCCTCATTCACCCGCCGCTCATCGCCGCGCTCTCGAAAATGGGACACGGCAGCCGAATCCTGCTCGCCGACGCCAATTACGCCAGCGACGTGCTGGCGCCGCCGAGCGCCGAGCGCATCTACCTGAATTTCGCACCGGGGATGCTGTCGGCGACCGACATTCTGGAAGTGCTGCTGACGGCGACACCGGTTGAATTTGCCTACGCGATGCGCACCGACGAGGGAGAAACGCCCACCATCGTGGACGACTTCCGCGCGCTGCTGCCCGCCGCAACAAAGCTGGAACTGCTCTCGCGTCAGCCGTTTTACGACGCGGTTCGTGACCTGCGCACATCAGTTATCGTCGCAACGGGCGAACAGCGCCTGTACGCGAACATACTGCTCGTCACCGGCTTTGTCCGTCCGGACGGCTCGCCTCAGTATTAGCCGTCTTGTCTCCCCGTTCAGAGTTTATCGCCAGCGGTCGCAGCAGCAGCGCAAATGTTTGCCTGCTGCTGCGACCACCGGACGGTAGACGTTCATCTTGAAGTGGCTGCCGTAGGGCAGCTCGGCTGACGCGCGCCCGTATCGTGCAAAAATTCGTCCACGAGGGAAATTTTGTCGCGCCAAGCGAACTCGCGATAGTAATCGTTAATCAATCCGCCGAGCACAGCGCGACGATCAAGCCATCCCTGTGAGGTTTTTCCACCTAACGCGCCCTGCCCTTTCGTTTGCCATATGGCACAATCGGGCAGTTACGCATTCAGTCATCCCGTATGCTTTAACTGACCTTCTCCGAACAGCGCCTTTGGTTGCCTCGCGCACAGTCGATTCATTACACAAACGCGCCTCACTCACCGTTGGTCGACTCTCTTGACAAAATCTCAGTTTGCTTATTTAATAAAGTTAATTAAGTAAGCTCATGGTGGGTGGTCTTGTTTTCATATATTTGGGAGCCAAAGTGCCAGATTCAAAGAGAAACGTCCTTCGCCAGATCAACCGCTCTGCCGTTCTAAACCTCATCAGGCGACAAGGTCCTATCTCGCGTCCGGCACTCGCCAGGCAACTGGGCTTGAGCGTGCCCACCATCATGAAGATCACGGACAACCTCATGGCTGAAAACCTGATTACTTTATCCGGATTGACCGACGTGACGGGAGGGCGTCCCGCTGAGAAATTGGTCATCAACGGCGAGCAGTTCTCGATTATCGGCGTCGATCTCGGCGGCACCAAGAGCTATGGCGCAATCACCAATCTGGCGGGCGAAATCCTGTACGAAGTGTACGCCGAACATACCGCAGATTCGGCTGACAGCTCGCTGGAGCAGCTTTGCGCATTCATCGATCAGTTGATCAACGCCCTCGGAACAGACCTGCCGCCGATCTGGGGGATCGGCATCGGCGTCCCCGGCATTACGGTGCGTCCCGATGGGATCGTGGTCTACGCGCCCAGCCTCAATTGGCGCGACCTCCCGCTGCAGAAGATTCTCTCGGAGCGCTTCGGCGTGCGCGTGCTGGCGGATAACGACGTGAATCTGGCAGCGCTGGGCGAATGGGAATTCGGCGTTGGCAAGGGGACGCAAAGCCTGGTCTACATCACTATTGGCACAGGCATCGGGGCGGGCGTCGTCGTCGATGGTCAGATTTACCGGGGCTTCAACCAGGCTGCAGGCGAAATTGGTCACTTCATTCCGGGCGTCAACTTCCTGGGGCAGCGTTTCGACCGCTTCGGCGCGCTCGAACAGGTCGCTTCCGGGCATGGTCTGCGCCAGCTTGCCCTGAAAGCAGCCGAGGCGAATCACCTATCCCTTGATCCTGCCGAGATCAGCGCCGAAACCGTCTTCGCAGCCGCCAGTGAAGGACAGGATTGGGCGCTGCGGCTTGTGCAGCAGGCAGCCGATCATCTGGCAGTCGCTATCGCCGGGGTATCGACCGTGCTGAACCCTGAAATGGTGGTACTCGGCGGCGGCGTAATGAAGTCGGGCGACGTGCTGGTGGAGATGATCCGCCAGCGCTTGCAAGGGGCGATTCCCTATATTCCGCGCATCGAGCAGTCGAAGATCGGCTATCGGGCGGGCGCGCTGGGCGCGATTGCGTTTGTGCTCGAAATGACCACCGACCAGGTACGTCTCAGCCAGAGTCTTTGACACGACTTGCCTCGACGCAGATATTTGCAGGACGTGAACGCAGGATGGGGCGTGACAAGCGGGAGGCTCAATGTCCGATACAGCAAAATACTGAAAACCGTGCCTGATTAGCAAGGCTCTTCCCTGCACGAGCAAGACTCTCGAAAAGTAGTTTTTGAATAAGGAGAACTAGATCATGGCAAATCGCATCAGCCGCAGGAATTTCCTCAAGAGCAGCGCCGCAGCCGCAGGTGCATTGACATTTGGCGCAGGTTTGACGCTGCCCCGACGCGCCTTTGCGCAGGATGCCGTCACCATTACGCAGATCACTTCGTCCGATCAGGTTCCATACTGGCAGTACGTGAACGACCAGTTCAAAGCGGACCACCCCAACGTCAGTTTTGAGCTGATCGGCGTTGGCTATGACCAGATGCTCGCCAAAATCGTGTCGCAGATCACCTCTGGCGCGCCCTTGGATGTCTACGCGCTCGACATTATCTGGGTGGGGCAGTTCGCAGGACAGGGCTTCACGCTCCCGCTCGACAATGAGCTAAGCGACGAAGAACGGGCGGCTTTCCTGCCCGGCACGCTGGCGGGGCTGCAAGCAGGCGGTCAGCAGATGGCGCTTCCGGCGGCAGCCTGGTTCAAGAACCTGTTCTATAACACCGAGATCGTCCAGAAAATGGGGCTGACGGAGCCGCCGCCGACCTACGAAGACCTCGTTGACGCGATCCAGAAGGCGCAGACAGATGGCGTCCTGGCGTACCCGACGGGCTGGGGCTGGAATCAGTCCGAAGGCATGATCTGCGACTGGACGCTGCTGCTGCACGCTTTCGGTGGGCAGTGGTTTGATGACGCGGGCAAATGGGACATCAACAACGAAAACGGCGTCGCCGCGCTGACTTATATGGTCGAAAATCTCAAGAACGGCGTGTTCGACCCGGCGTCCACAACCTACAGCGACCGCGATGTCATGAACCCGTACCTCGCGGGCGATTATATGGCAGCGGCTGGCTGGGGGTTGTATGGCTGGAGCCTGGCAAACAGCGCGACCGACTCCAAGATCGTCGGCAAAGCGGATGTTGGGCTGCTGTACGGCGAAACAGCCGCCGGAACCAAGAGCGCAACCTGCTCAGGCGTCAGCGGCATCGCCGTCAACAGCGACGCGCCGAACAAGGATATTGCCGTCGAGTGGATACGGCAGTTCACCGGAATCGGGCATCCTGAGAACATCCAGCAGGCGATGGACTTGTCGGGGATGCCGCCGGTGCAGGCGTGGGCGTGGCAGGACGCCGACCTGGTCGCCAAGAACCCTGCCCTGCCGAAGCTGGCGGCTCAAGCCGAGTACATGTATTCCCGCCCGTCGGCGCACGTCGCCAATTACACCGAGTGGTCGTCGATGGCGCAGATCGAGCTGAGCAAGGCGCTTACCGGGCAGGTCGAGCCGAAAGCTGCGCTCGATACCATCGTCGAAAACGGAAACCGCGATTTTCCGGGTATCAACTTCTAGGTCGCTACACCTGTGCGCGATGAGAGCCACGTCGTCTCAGTGGCTCTCATTCTCCCTCGGTGATTTTCGCTTCCCAGGATGCCCAGGATCGTGCCTTAACTCATATCCTTCCGCGACCGCGCCAGCGCTCCGCTCAGGAGCGTTCTCTTACAATCGCCCTGCTGCTGCCGACGTTAATCATCGTCGGCGTCACGGTGCTGGTGCCGTTCGTATACGCCCTCTGGCTAAGCCTGCATAACGTACCGGCGAACCCGCACGCTGAGCGCCCATTCGTGGGCTTGGACAACTACGTCAGCATCGTCCAAACGCCCGCCTTCCGCTCGGCGCTGGGCAATACCGTCTACTTTGCGCTCGTCTCGCTGGTCGTCCAGATTCCGATTGGCTTAGCCATCGCCATTTTGCTCGATCAGGAGTTCAAAGGGCGCAACGTGGTTCGCGCGCTCATCCTCATCCCCTGGGCGATCCCGACGATTGTCAACGGCGCGCTCTGGGAGTGGATTTACAACCCCTCTTACGGCGTGCTCAACGGACTGCTGCTGCAACTGGGGCTGATCCAGACGCCCGTGCTGTGGCTGGGCACGGCGACATCGGCGATGAACGCGGTAATTGCCGCCGACACCTGGAAAGTCCTGCCCTTCTACGCGGTGATGTTTCTGGCGGGGCTGCAAACGATCCCGAAGGAGCTGTACGACGCCAGCACGGTCGATGGCGCGAACGCCTTCAACAAGCTGCGCTTTGTGATTCTCCCGTTCCTCAAGCCGTTCCTGCTGATCGTGCTGGTGCTGCGCACGACGGAGACTTTTCGCGTCTTTGACATCATCTACATGCTCACGTCGGGCGGTCCCGGCGGCGGCACGACGGTGATCACCTACTATGCTTATCAGGTGACGTTTGAAAGCCTGCGCTTCGGCTACGGCTCGGCTTTATCGTTCATCATCGGAGGAATCTGCCTGTGTTTGGCGCTCGCCTACATCCGCATCCTCAAGCCCACCGATCTACAGTAGACAGCCGCTCCCAGGCGCAGCGCAGGAAACGCTTCGTGATCAGGCTGCTGCGCTATGTCCTGATCTACGGCGGGGCGCTGCTGGTCGTGGTAGAGACTCTTGCCCCCGTCTACTGGATGATCGTCACCAGCATCTCGGATGGCAAAGACCTCCTGAGCCTGAATCCAGCCTGGATTCCCGAACACCCGACCCTCGCGCGCTATCAGGCGATCTTCTCGTCCGGGCAGGTCGCGCTGTTGAGCGGCACGACCAACGCACCCGGCGCGGCTTTTCTGCACGGCGTGCTCAACAGCGTGCTGGTCGCCGGGGCGACTACGCTGATCTGTCTCTTTTTCGGCTTGCTGACCGCCTATGCCATGTCACGGCTGCGTTTTCGTGGCAAACGGGTCTTGATGCTTTCCCTGCTCGCCGTGCAGATGCTCCCCGCCATCGCGCTGGTCATTCCGCTGTTCTTCATCATCCGCATCCTCAATCTGGTCGATAAGCCCTCGTCTCTCATCCTGACGTACAGCGGCTTCACCATCACGTATGCCGTCTGGGTGCTCACCAGCTACCTGAACGGACTGCCGTTCGAGTTGGAGGAAGCCGCCTTTCTCGACGGCTGTTCGCGGCTTCAGGCGCTGCGCTACGTCACCTTTCCGCTGGCAGTCCCCGGCATGATCGCGGTCGGCATCTTCTCGTTTCTGGTGGCGTGGAATGAATTCCTGTATGCGCTGGTCTTCACGCACACCGCCGCCGCCAAGACACTACCCGTGATCATCTCCGAATTCAGCACGCAGTTTGGCTTGGACTACGGGATGGTCATGGCTGGCGGTGTTATCGCCAGCGTACCGCCGGTTCTGCTTGCGCTGCTGTTTCAACGTTACATCGTTCGCGGTCTGTCGGCTGGAGCCATCAAAGGTTGAAAAGCTGTTCCTTATTCTCACTTTAAAGGAGCAATCATGAAGATTTCTGTTGTTATCGCCCATCCGGATTACGTGGCTACGATTATTGGCGGCACGCTCATCAAGCACGCCAGCGCAGGCGACGAAGTGTCCGTGCTGGTGCTGTGCCCCGGCGAACTGGGTCCCGGCACGGTGGTTTATCCCGACAAATCGCGCCCGGAACTGGTTCAGCTCCGCCTGGACGAGCTGGACGCGCTGGCGAAAACGCAGGGATTCAAATCCGTGCGAGTTTTGCGCGAAGAAGACACACAGATCACCAATACGCCTGCGCTGCGGCTGACCATTGGCAACTGGCTGCGCGAAACTCAGCCGGACATCCTGATTACCCACTGGATCAAGGACGCGCATCCGGATATTCGTGAGACTGGGCAGGCTGCTATCGACGCCTGTCTGATTTCGGTACTGGGTTACCTCAAAACCGATTTCCCACCGCACGAGGTCAAGAAGGTCTATACCTTCGCCATCCGCACCGCCATCGACTTCGCACCGGACACCTTCATCGACATCAGCCGCGTGATGGATCGCAAGTTCGAGGGCATCGCCTGTCTCAATTCGGTCGTGCGCGAGCTAAAAATCTTCACCGGCTCGAAAGACGAACCGGAGCGCTGGAAAGAGAAAATCCTCGGAACCGATTTGTACTGGGGGCAGGAAAGCGGCACGCGCTACGCCGAGGCGTTCAAGCAGTGGAAACAGCCGGAAGGTCGGCGAGCAGTCGAGCAGCTTCCCCTGTAGTCTGCCCAGCTTAAGGAGAAACAGATATGGCAAACGATCACTTCGACGCAAACAATCTCAAAGCGCGCTGGCGCAGGCTGGACGACGATATACGCGGCTGGTGGGACGGAGACATGCGCACGGCACAGGAGAAAGACATCTGCGCCAGCGCCCCCGATTGGACGTGGACGGAGACCATCGCCGCGATCAGCGGGCGAACGCCAGAGCAGCCGCCAGACGAGAAAACGCTTCTATTTCTGCCATTCCCTTTCAGCCCGGCGGCAGGCAATCAGGGCGCTTTTCCGGAGATGTTCGCCTGGGACAGCTACTTTATCAATCTGGGCTTGCTCGCACACGGTCGGCACGAACTCGTGCGCGGGCTGCTGCTCAATCAATTGTTCATGATTATGCGGCACGGCAAAGTACTCAACGCCAACCGCACCTATTTTCTGACGCGCTCGCAGCCGCCGCTCCACTCGGATGCAATCTGGCGCTACTATCAGGCGACCGGCGACCAGGATATGCTGCTGCTCGCCTATCCGTTACTGAAGCAGGAATACCGAGGTCACTGGTGCAATGCGGAACATACGACGCCAACCGGCTTGACGACTAACAGTGACCTGCACGACCCGTATCTGCGCTCCGAACTGGCTTCGGAAGCGGAAGCAGGTCTCGATTTCTGCCCGCTGTTCGAGGGCGATATTCGCAAGTGCGTCCCGCTGGCGACCAACGCGCAGTTGATCCGCTATCTCGAAGTCCTCGCGCTGATTGCGACGGAGTTAGGCTTCACGGAAGAAGCCGCAGCCTGGACAAATGACGCCGCCGGGCGCGCCGAACAAATCCGCGCGCTCTGCTGGAATGAGCAAGAAGGCTTCTTCTTCGAATACAACTTTGTCGAGCGGCGGCAAATCCCGATTTGGTCGCTGTGCGCCTACTGGATGCTGTGGGCAAATGTCGCTACGGCTGAGCAGGCGAGCCGGATGGTCGATCATCTTGCACGCTTTGAACACGACTATGGGCTGACATTCACGGACAGGATTTATCCCAGCCCCTTCCCCGAATTTCCCGTCCTCCAGTGGTCGTATCCCTACTGCTGGCCCCCGCTGATCACCATGACTGTCGTCGCATTAAGGCAGTACAGCTACCGGGACGATGCGGCGCGTGCTGGCGGAAAATACCTCGGCTGGGTGCTGCGCCAGTATGAAAATACGGGCAAGCTATGGGAGAAATACGTCGTCGTGCCGGGGCTTGCCGAAGAATCTATTGAGCGATACGGAACAGCGGCTTTTCACGGCTGGGCATCTGCGTCGGTAGCCGTAATCGGTCGTGCAATCGGTTTTGACACATAACCCGCTTGGACAACGCCAGCGCGTACCGCACTGTCCATCGCGTTCGCTTCTGACTTGACACGCTCTCGCTCGCAACTGCTCATTGAGAATGCGTTCCTGCACCAACACGTAGGGACGAATTCCCTCAGGTCCATCTCTCGTTTTCCAGAACATCGGGCAACGCTTCGCCCCGCAGTGAGCACTTCCCCATTATGAAGACTCTCTGTGAAAACGTGATCCCAACCCCAAATCCGTGCTCCAGTGCCGCGCACCGTGCCAGATGGGCATCCTCGCAGTGCGCAATCGTCTTCCGAATTTCGGCATTCTGCCCATTCTGGAGATGTGGGACAGCGATGCTGTCTCGCAAAGATCACGTGTCCCATTCGAGCATATTCGTCTCGACCACCGACTGAGCGGCGTCGCGCGGGACGCGGAAGGTTTTGATTTCCGCCGCGCCAAAGTCCGCCTCGAACTCCCGATCCAGCAGACGGATTTTGCCGTGCGTGGCAATTTTCGCCGTTTCGTAAGCGCGGACGATCAAATCGTCGCCGTCCTCCCACTGCTTGACCACGCTCAGAATCAGGTTTTCCGGCACAATCGCCGCGAAAGACTGGCGCTGCGGAAGCGACCCGGCGTGATAGGTCGCGTTGAGCACCACCGGGCGCTGGTTCAACTCGGCGGCGCGTCGCACGGTTCCCGCGTGTTCCCAACTGCCGTCGTGCGGCAGGATGGTGTAGTGGAAGCGCTGAATCCCCTGATCGATGTACGAATAATGCCCGTCCGGCAGAGGCACAACCGGCTCGTGGTTGGCGTAGACCGGGCTGCGCAAAACGGTCATGCCGATGTCGCGGTCGCGCACGTCGAAGCTGTACTTGGCATCGTTGAGGATGCTGCAACCGTACACCACGCCCGCGTCGCGCGACGTGCCGGAGACATCAACCCAGCCCTGACAGGGGTTTTCTTCGCCGTTGGCGAAACGCTCGATACTGCCGTAAGGCGTCTCGCTGGTCGCCTTGTGGAACCGGACGTTGATCGGGAAGCGCAGCTTGAGCATCTTCAACTGCTCGCGCCAGTCGACCGTCACCGCTACGTCGATCTGGTCGAGGTCGCGGTAGACGCTGAAATCCTGCGTCAGCCTGGAACTGCCCCACGTGCTGATCACGCGGATCACGGCTTTGACCGCGCCCTGTTCGACCAGCGTCACGCTCTGCGCCTTGAATTCACCAATCGCTTTGTCGAAGGTAAAGGTCATGTGCGACCAGGTGTCGGTCTTGTCGTCAATCACCACCGGGACAGCCGCAGCCCCGGCGAAAACTTCCAGCCCGCGCAGCTTATCCCGCAGCGACGTGATCCAGCCGGTTTCCGGGTCAATTTCCAGCCGGAAGCGCGCGTTTTCGGCAGTCGTGTCGCTCGCTTCGACGTTCGGGGGCACAGCGCGCGTCTCGCGCGGGATGAGGTGGTACGTCTGGTAGCCGAGCGCGGGCAGATCGGCGACCCAGCACAGGCGATTGCGCCCGTTCGCCGTCGCTTCGGACTGGACAACCTGATAGGCGATTTCGCGTCCCTCGTCGTCGAGCAGCACGTCGTCCGGCGCGACACGACCGAATTCATCTTCAACGCTGACGCGGCTCGCCCAGGCGTGCGGGTTGAAAACGACGATGGGGCGCGCACCTTCTTCATAGGGAATGTCGATATTCCACGCCAGCGCCTGCGTCGCGTAATTCAGGCCGCGCCCGGCAATCGCCAGCGCTTCACCGAACGACTGGCGCGCATCCTCATATGCCGATTCGAGGCTCGTCCCGGCGAGGATGTCGTGGAACTGGTTGAACAGCGCGCATTTCCAGGCGCGGACGAAATCGTCCGGGTACGGCTGGCTGGTGACGCACGCGGCAATCGCGCTGAGCTTCTCCGCCGCGATCAGCCGATTTTCCGCCTGACGGTTCCACTGCTTGACGCCGGAATGCGCCGCGTAGCAGCCGCTGGCGTGATGCTGCAAATCGTCGTGGACGACCGGCAGCGGCAGCTTTTTCGCCTCGACTTCGGCAAAATACTGCTCCGGCGTCGAAAAAACCAGCGCCGGATAATCAGGATCATCGTTCAGGCGGCGGATACTCTCGATGTTCTCTTTGGTGGGACCACCCCCGTGATTGCCGACGCCGTAAAAGCACATCAGGTCTTCGTAGGGCGCTTTCAGTTCCTCGGCGCAGCGCCGGACGTGCTGGTCGAGTTCCTTGCCCCAGGTGCAGTATTCGAACGGGATGCGGAAGGTCAGCACGCGCGAGCCGTCGTCCGCTTCCCACCAGAACAAGCGCGACGGCAGGCTCTTTTCCGGGGGCGAGGGGCGCATGAAGACATAGTAATCCAACCCGCTCTTCTTGAGGATTTGCGGCAGCGTCCCGGCGTGCCCGAAGCTGTCCACGTTGTAGCCGACCTTCGCCGTCACGCCGAACTTTTGCTTGAAGTAGCGCTGCGCGTAGAGCGCCTGTCGGACAAACAACTCGCCGGAGGGGATATTGCAGTCCGGCTGAATCCACCATCCGCCGACAATCTGCCAGCGTCCTTCGGCAACGCGCTGCCGGATTTCCGCGAACATCGACGGATCGCTCATCTCGACCCATTCGTAATACTGCGCCGCGCTGGAGACGAACAGGAAGTCGTCGTATTCCTTCATGCGGTCGAGCGCCGAGCGAAAGGTCGCGCGAACTTCGTGAAAGCCTTCCTGCCACCCCCACAGCCATACCGGGTCGATGTGGGCGTTGCCGATCATGTGCAAGGTTGCCATTGGGAGTTCCTGCTGAGACTGAAATACTCAATAGCACAGCGCAAACCAGCGGTGGCTACTACTGGCAGCCATCACTATTCTACTCCAGACACTTTCCCCACACCTGCGAGCCGAAAGCGCCTACGAAATCGATACGGGCTGCCCATGCTGGCGCGCGGACTCTTGAATAGCATCCCAGAGCTTTGCCATGCGCAGCCCGACTTCCGGCGGAGAAACATTCGGAATCTGACCCGTGCGAATAGCCAGGAATTGATCCCAGGGGTTCGGCAGATCGGTAAACTCTATCGGCGTGAAATCGGCTTCACCGTCGCGCTGTATCTCCAGGAACTTGCCCCAGGCGTCAGTACGAATGATGGCGCCCGGACAGAACACTTTGATGTCCGATGACCATGTGTGGATAGTCTCGCCGCAGGCTTGCATCGTCACAAGCGCGCCGGATGCCAACCTGCCCATCACCGCCCCGATCATATCCACCGGGCGCTTATAGTTGTCAAGCCAGGCTGCCACCTCGACAAAATCCTCGCCCGCCAGATCGGCGATGGTGTTGAGCATGTGCGCGCCCGTGTCAAACATGAAGCCGCCGCCCGCGATCTCCGGTATCTGACGCCAGCTTCCGTTGGTGCTCGTTCCCCAGTTCTGCCAGACGGCTGCCGCTATACTGAGGATGGGTCCGAACTCGCCCGAACGCAGTAACGCTGTCGCCTTGCGAATGCGTGGCGAAAGGCTGCCGTTGAAGGCGACCACCAGATAGCGCCCGGTGCGGTCGCGCGTCGCAATCAGGTCAAGCGCTTCATCCGCATGGACGACCATCGGCTTTTCCAGAAGGACATCGAGACCGGCTTCCAGGCAGAGCTTTGCCTGCTGGTGATGATAGACGTGGGGCGTAATGATGAAAGCGGCGTCCAGCTTGCCAGCGTACTCGTCGAGCAGGCAGGTGAGATCAGGCTGATTCGGCGGGGGAGTTAATCCGGCTTTGGCAAAAAGCTTTTCGAGCGCGGCGTAAGCGTCCGGCGACGGCTCAGATACCACGACCACCTGATTAGTCTCAGGATGCTCAAGCATCTGAGTCACATGAGTACGTGCCATTCCCCCGCAGCCAATCACGGCTATACGGGTAGGGGAAGCGTGCATGAAATACTCCTCGACCGCACATAAAATGCGGGGTAATATAGATATAGAAAACGTTTACTGCTATTGTATGCGGGAACTATGGGCTGTCAAGCGGGTAGGGCGTTCATTTGCATAACCAAGATTGACACCGGGGGCGGCAAATGCTAGTTTCTAGCGCCTGAATAACACCGAAGACGGCTCAGGAGGAATTCTCATCGTAACGATACGAGATGTTGCCACCGCTGCGGGCGTTTCCATCGCCACAGTGTCGCGGGTGATCAACGGTAATTACCCGGTCAGCGCTGAAGTCCGCAAGCGTGTCGTGAAAGCAATGGATGAACTTCAATATCAGCCTAATGTCATGGCGCGCGGGCTGCGCAGCCAGAAAACACAGTCCGTCGGCGTGCTGATACCCAGGCTTAACAATTCGTATCTGAGCAGCCTGGCTTACACCATCGAAAAATATCTGTTCGACAGCGGCTACCGCGCGCTGTTGTGCAGCACTGAGGAATTATTGGAGAGGGAAACGGCATACATTGACAGCCTGCTCCAGCAGCGCGTTGACGGCGTAATCATGTTCCCGCGAGAGCACAGCCGGGGCAACGTCCGCCGTCTGCTACGAGAACAGGTTCCCGTCGTCCTGGTCGAACGCGAACTATCCAGCCTACCGGTTCATCAGGTAACGATCAAGAACTACGAAGGCGCTTATGCAGGAATGCGCCATTTGATTGAATTGGGTCACCGCGAGATCGGGATTTTGATGGCTTATTTTGACCCGTTTCCGATCCATCACCGCCTTCAGGGAGCGCTCAACGCGCTGCGTGATGCCGGACTCCCTCAACGGACGGAGTACATCAAGATCATGATGTCAACCGAGCCGCGCTTTCAGATTGGCTACCAACAGGCGCTTGAGTTGCTCGCACAGCCGACGCTTCCAACAGCGATATTCGCCTTGATGGACGAACTCGCCGTCGGCGCCCTTCACGCGCTGAGCGGACACAACGTGCAAGTCCCGGAGGATATCTCCGTTCTGGGTTTCGACAATATCCCACTGGCTTCGTTTATTCTGCCTGCCCTAACAACCGTCGAACAGCCCGCGCGGCAGATTGGCGAGACTGCCGGGCGTATCTTACTGAACGCGCTGGAAAATGACACTCAGTGAAGTACAGCGCGTCGCGGTACCGACCAAGCTGATCGTGCGTGCTTCCACCGTGCCGCCGCGCCGTTAAGCCGAGCCGACAAAGATCGGGGGCGTCAAAGCGGGCATGTTGCCTTTTTCGTCGCGCACTGCGACGAGGCAGCCGAGGTTCTGTCCATCTTCCAGTGCCCACGAATGCTTACCATCTGCATCGACCGCCCGTTCATCATTGCTGCCGCTGCTCCGGGATTGATCAGGTTGCAGTTGATCATCGTGCCCACGTCCTCGGCGGTAGCGCGCCGGGCAAGCACTCTCAGGCAGAACAAAATGATGTGAAAAGTAATAGTGGTTATCGGCGGCGCTCAGCTTGCCCCTCATGTCTCAGTGCATGTTTGTCTCCGCAGGATGATTAATGATAAATTGACTTGTGAAATTTTTCCTCAACCACACAAGTATTGACAATCATAATCGCCTTATGTTAAATTCCCGTATCATATAGTAAACGTTTACTGTGATTACTGTCAAAATATATACGATGCCGCCCTATACGCTAATCGTCAGTACAGGACAGCAGGTATTTATGAAACCAGCTTTAAGCGTGAAACAAATTGCCACTTATCAGACGAGTATCCTCCTCCCCATTGGCGATTGCCATTGGGCGAATGCGCTGGCATCGTGGCGCTTCGACGCTCCCTTCCCCAGTACCGATCACGGCTTCTCTCGCACGCAGATTGTACGCCCAAAACCGGGTGATGCGCTGCTGGTTGATGCGCGCCAGCAGCCTCTGCGCCATCACGACAGTAAACCATTCCTATCGTCCGGCTCGACATTGGCGTGACCGTCCACTCCAGAAAGGATAGGCGGCGTAACTAGGGAACAGGTTCAGATTTCGCCAACTTATTCAATTTCTCGTCGAAAGGAAGGGTGAACCAATGAGCAAAAAAGGGTTAAGCCGTCGAGAATTTCTGAAGATCAGCGGAAGTGTCGGCGCGGGTGCTGTATTGGGCACAAAATACGGCGTACCGGCTTTTGTCCGGCAGGTCGGTGAACCCGACCTGAGCACTCCTGAGGCAGTTGGCAAAGCACTTCAGGCGGAAGGCAGCCTCGTCGTCATCCATAGCTGGGGCTTCGGCGGACTTGCCGACAAAGTGATCCCTGCCGCTTTTGCCGACTACACCAAGAGGCTGTACGGCGTCCCGGTGACGCTGAGCTGGCTTTCGGGCGGCGACCTGGACACGGACATGACCTCGCTTCCGCTGGCGAACAAGATCATCTCGGATGTCGGCATCGATGTCATCGACAAAGAGGAGGATGCGTACAAGGCGATCCTCGCACTGGAATGGACAGAGCCGATCAACCTGCCTCAGTACGCGCCGCTGCTAACGCAGCTTGCCAATATCGAAGCGCCTTATCTCTTCCACGAGGCAGATATGGCGCAGGACAACGCGGATATTTATGGTCTGGTCTATCAGGGCTATGAGTGGCTGGGTCCGATCCTGCGCAAGGACAAGGTGGACGCCAGCAATTACAAGGATTGGACTGACCTTACGCGCGACGAGATGAAGGGCAAGGGCATTGACTACGCCTTCAACGACAATCGTGGTGCCCTGGTCTTCGTCGGCATCTTGAACTCGTTGATCAAGCAGGGAATTGTCACGGGCGATCTGTGGTCTCAGGACGCATGGGTTGCGGGTCTCACGTGGTGGAAAGATAATCTGGAAGACAAGGTCGGCACCTACGGCGACATTGGCAACGACCCAACTCTTCAACTGAAGCTGCAAACCGGTGATGCCTGGTGGGCGGCGACCTGGGGTTCATACATCCGTGAATTTTTGGGCAAAGATTGGAATCAGCAGCAGGACGTGCTCTATGCGCTCTATCCGGTCTCCGGCATCGCCGCAGACCGCGAGGTGCTGCGTGCTGCCAAGGGCGCGCTGCACCCGATTGCTGCCCGCATCCTGATCGACTGGTTCGCCACCGATGAGTTCCAGAACGTCGGCTGGTACAAGGAATCGGAAGGCGCGGAGGCGGTCAATCACTGGAACGTAACGCAGTCGAACTACCTGACAGCTTACGCCGGTGGTATCCAGCCTTCCAACCGGGCGGTTGCGCCGGAATGGGCGAAGCCGTACTACCCTGCCGACCCAGGCAGCCTGGTCTTGCCGGTCAACTGGGAGTGGTATGTGCCCCAGAAACAGTGGATTTCCGACACCTATGATCAGATTGTCAAGGGCATCTAGGACAGGATTTCTCGATGGGCTTGCGTAACGAGCCAATTGATCGAGCGGGCGTTGAACTCGCCGCCCGCTCGATCTCTCTCCGGGAACGCATTGGACAGTGGCGACGTGAGCGCGCCGCTACATTGATGTTGCTCGCACCCCTGCTGGTCTACATGCTGCTGGTCTTCGCAGTGCCAATTGCGCTTCAGGTCATGTTTGCCTTCTATTCACGGACGCTGTACAAGGGCGTGATCTGGAAGGTGGTTCCTGATTTCACGCTCGATAATTTCGCCATGGCATTCGATCCCAACCAATCTTTCCTTCAGAGCATTGGTCTGACGGTCGGGGTCGCCTTTTTCACCTCGGCGCTGTCGATCTCCCTCGCGCTGCCAGTGGCTTATTTTCTGGCACGCTATAATCCTGTCGGGAAATCGCTGATCGAAATCTCGTTCCTGCTGCCCGTTTTCGGCGACATATTCACCCTGTTTGCGATAGCCTTTGCCTTCGCGCCCCAGGGTCCCGTCAACTGGCTTTTGCAGGGATTGCACCTGATTCAGGAGCCAATCCAGTTTGTGGGGACGCCGCTGCTCGTCATTATCTGGATGTCGATACCCACGCTCTCGGTGCTGCTGATCCGCAGCGCTTTGGTGGGAGTGGATGTAATCTACGAAGAAGCCGCTCAGACGATGGGCGCGAATGTGCTTCAGACATTCATTCGCGTCACAATTCCCCTGGCGAAACGCGGTATTATGGGCGCGCTGCTCCTCAGCGTATCCGCTGGCGTCGGCGCATACACCCTGCCCTACATTCTAATCGGACCGTACAATCCCTGGCTTTCGAACAAAATCTATCGACAATTCGATCCTTTCGGAAATTATCCGATGGCGTCGGCGCTGGGCGTGATTCTGACGGCGGTATCGTTGTTGTTCCTATTTCTATATCTGCGCACTCAAGAAACGGGGGATAACGCGTGAGCCTATCGCGCCGGATATTCGTTATCCTGAACATATATGCGCTGATCCTAGCCGCGATCATGATCTGGCCGCTGCTGCAAATCCTGTTGACTTCGGTAACGTCGGATGTAACCTTCCCGCCGCATAATATCTCGCTGGACGCCTTCGCTCAGGTTGATTGGCAGAGTTATTTACAGGCGATGCTCGTGAGTTTGCGCATGGGCTTCTGGTCAACACTGATACTCATCATCATCTGCCTGCCAACAGCCTACGCACTCGAACGACGCCGCTTCCGGGGGCGAAGTCTCCTGGGCGCGCTGATCTTTGTGCCTGCAATTTTCCCGGCAGTTACCTACGCAATTGCCATCAGCGTCTACATTGCACTCTACGCCATCGGCTGGGCTGGATCATTCTTCGTCATCGTGATGGCAACGGCAACCGGAGCCATTCCGTTTGTCGTCCGCACTATTCAGGGGTCGCTGGCGACCAGCGACCCGGTTTACGAAGAAGCTGCCGTCGTCATGGGGGCGAGTCCACTACGCTCGTTTGTCAAAATCACGCTGCCGCTGATCGCGCCGGGCGTCATCACCGCCGGAGCGATTGCTTTTGCGTTCGCAGCAACCAATTTCACCATTCCCTGGCTGATGGGGGCGAAGGAAAAACCTGTCTCCGTGTTCATCTATCAGGATGTCGCGCGGCTGGGCTACACGCGCGGAACGGCGGTGCAGGTGCTCGTCATGCAGGTTGTGATTCTGGGTACAGTGCAAACGCTCTTTCGGATCTTCCGTAAGCAGTTCCGGGGAGCTTTCTCTTAGCAGACGATTGTTGGAACGGACGCCAATCCGTCCCTTTCGATATGATGTGAAGGTTAGCTGTTCATGGCAAATGTCCATATCCAGGACCTTGTAAAACGCTACGATCAGGTGACAGCCGTCAAACAGGTCACGGTCGAGATTCCGGAAGGATCGCTGACTGCCATTCTGGGACCATCCGGCTGTGGCAAGACGACGCTCCTGCGCTGTATTGCCGGGCTGCTCATGCCCGATGAGGGACGAATTTATATCGGCGCCAATGACGTCACGCACCTGGCGGCGTTCAAGCGTAATCTGGGCATGGTCTTTCAACGCCCCTCCATGTTCCCTCACATGACAGCCTACGATAACATCGCGTGGGGACTGCAGTTACGTCGCTGGCCGAAGAATGACATACCCAACCGCGTCAGCGAAATGCTGAAATTGGTTCATCTGGAGGGGATGGAGCAGCGCGCGTTTCGCCAGCTCTCCGGTGGGCAAGCGCAGCGCGTCGTCATCGCGCGAGCGCTCGCCCCCGCGCCTGACCTACTGCTGCTGGACGAGCCGCTCAGCGCGCTCGACGCCAAACTGCGCGACGAGCTGATCTGGGAGATCGCTGACATTCACCGCAAAACCGGCTGCACCACCCTGCTCGTCACGCACGACCAGGGCGAAGCGCTGACCATTGCCGATAACGTCCTCCTGATGAATGACGGCAAGATCGAGCAGGAAGGCTCGCCCTTGGACGTGTACCGCAACCCGCGCACGCTCTTCACCGCGACCTTCATTGGTACCAACAACTTTCTGCCCGGAACCGTGCGCGAAATCGGCGACGACATCCTCATTGAGATCGAGGGCATTGGCGTGACTTTGCGAGCAGAGCGCGGCTCGGTCGACTTCAGCCGCAACGAGCCGGTCTGGGCATGTGTCCGCGCTGACGACATCGACGTTATATCGTCCGGCAAGTCCGATAACTCCCACAACATCATCAGCGTCAACGTCGACCGCGCGTCGCTAACCGGCGGCTTCGTGATCGTCGAGGGCAAGCTTAAAAGTCAAGCACTTCGGATCCACGTCGGCGGCGGGCAGCGCTTTGATCTGCTCAATGCCGTTGGGACGACTATCACCTGCGAGTTGAGCAACATCGCCCTTATCCCACGCGAAAACAGCGCTGACACTGCAATTTCCAGTCTTCAGGAATCCTTGTCCTAATAGGAGGCATGTTCGTGATTCATCGCCCTTATGTGATTGCGCATCGAGGCATTTCCGGTCGTTACCCTGAAAATACGTTGCTCGCCTTCGAGAAAGCTATTGAAGCGAAGACGGATTGGATCGAAATCGACGTTCGCACTTCGACCGATGGCGTCGTGTTCCTCGCCCACGACGGTGGCGCCGAGCGCACCACTGATGGGCATGGTCGCTTCAAGCTGATGACGATAGCTCAGGTCAAGGCGCTGGACGCGGGCAGCTACATGGGGGCGCAGTTTGCCGGGCGAGCGCATCCCCACGCTGGAAGAAACGCTCGACTGCATCGACCGCCGCGTGCGTCTGTGCATCGAAATAAAAGGGGACGATACCGGCGAATCGATGCGCACCGCCTGGAACACGGTCAGCATTTTGAAGCAGCGGAATTACCTGCAGCACGCCATGATTGCCTCGTTCAACCCCGTCGCCCTGCGCGCCGTCAAGGAATGGGAACCGCTGATCTGTACGTCGCTCGATCCCACTCCGCAGGATGGTTCGCTAACGCCCTGGGAATTGTGCCAGCAGGTGCTTGGTCATAACATCAATGCCATGCAGCACGAATACACCACACTAACGCCGGAGATCATCGACGAAGTCCATCAGCACGGTTGCAGCCTGTGGACGTGGACGGTCAACCAGCCGGAGGATATGCGCCGGATGATAGAGATGGGCGTCGACGCCATCATGACCGACTATGCTGACGTGCTGCGACCGATTGTGGACGAGGTTGCGCCTATTTCATCATGACGAAGTATGTTCTCAGCGTCGATCAGGGCACGAGCGGCACGTTTGTCGGTCTGGTGGATCGGGACGGCGTTGTAGTCAGCAGCGGGTACAAGTCGCATCACCAATTCTATCCGCAGCCCGGCTGGATCGAGCAAGACCCAGACGAACTGTGGCGTAATGCCTGTGATCTGATCAACCAGGTGATGCGCGAGGGCGGTGTTCAGGCTGATTCCATCGCCGGCATCGGCATCGCCAACCAGGGCGAAAGCGTTGTGATGTGGGATCGACACAGCGGTCAGGCGCTCTATAACGTGCTGGTCTGGCAGGATACGCGCACGCAGGCAGCAGTCGATCAGTTAGCGGCGAACGAAGGCTCGGCGGCTGAAGTCGCCGCGCGCACGGGTTTGAAACTCGACCCGTATTTCTCGGCTAGCAAAATCCGCTGGCTGCTGGATAACGTGGTTGAGGCAGCGCCGAGCTTGCAGACGCGCCAACTGCTGTGCGGCACGCTCGACACCTGGCTCATCTGGAAGATGACGCAGGGCGAGTCCTTCGTCACCGACGTATCGACCGCTTCGCGCACGCTTCTCTGCAACATCCATACGCTGGACTGGGATGATTGGCTGCTCGATTACTTCCTGATTCCGCGTGACCTGCTCCCAACTATCCAGCCGTCCAGCGGCGTATTCGGCGTCGTCTCGCATCCCGATCTGGAATGCCGGGGCGTGCCGATCTGCGCCAGCCTGGTCGATCAACCCGCCGCGATGATCGGGCAGGGCTGCCTGAACGCCGGGCAGATCAAAGCCACCTATGGCACGGGCTGTTTCATTAACCTGAACACCGGCGCGACCCCGATCATCAGCAAACACGGACTGCTGACGCTGCTCGCCTGGCAGGTGGGCAACACGCCGACCTTCGGTCTGGAAGGCGGCGTGTTCACGGCAGCCGCCAGCGTCAACTGGATGAAGGATAAGCTCGGCTTGCTCCCCGACGTCGCGCGGCTGGACGATCTCTGCGCCGAAGCGCCCGACTCCGGCGGCGCGCTCTGGATTCCGGCGCAGGTCGGTCTGGGCGCGCCTTACTGGGAACGCTCGCTGCGCGGGGCGTGGCTTGGTCTGGACTTAAGCACGAGCCGGGCGCAGCTTGCGCGGGCGATGCTGGAAGGCATCGCCGCCAACGTCGCCCAGATCGTGCGGGCGATGAGCGACGACACCGGACTGAGCGTGAGCCGCCTGCGCGTCGACGGCGGGCTGACTGCCAGCCGCACGCTGATGCAGAGCCAAGCCGATTTGCTCGGCATCCCGGTCGAGGTCGTCGCTAACTCGGAGGCGACCGCCAGCGGCGCGGCGATCCTCGCGGGGGTGGCATCCGGTCTGTGGGCGAGTCTCGATCAGATGCCCGTGCCCATCGCGCAGACTTACCAACCGGGGCTGACCGAGCACGAACGCCTGAGGCGGCTGGATCGCTTCAATGGGGCGATCTACCATTTGAAAGCGTGGGGAAATCATGCCTGACACGGTCTACGATGTTGCCGTCATTGGCGCAGGCGTGGTCGGCGCGGCAGTGGCGCGCGAACTCGCACAGTACGATCTTTGCTGCATCCTGATCGAAGCGGGCGAAGATGTCGGCGCAGGTACGAGCAAGGCGAACACCGCGATTCTGCACACGGGCTTCGACGGCAAACCGGGTTATCTGGAAACGCAACTGGTTCGGCGCGGCAACCAACTGCTGCATCAGTATGCCGCCGAAGCCGGGATTGCGGTCGAGCCGCTCGGCGCGCTGCTGATCGCCTGGGATCAGGATCAGCTTGAAGCGCTGCCGCACATCCTGGAAATCGCGCATCAGAATGGCTCGTCGGATGTCGAGCTGATCTCGGTCGAGGAGCTTTATCGGCGTGAGCCGAAGCTCGGCGCCGGAGCGCTTGGCGGGATCAGCGTGCCGCGCGAAGCGATCATCTGCCCCTTCACGCCGCCGCTGGCTTACGCGACGCAAGCCGTCATCAACGGCGTGGCGCTGCGCCTGAACGCGCCAGTGCAGTCTATCGAGCGGACGACAGCGGGCGACTACAGCTTGCGCTGCCCGCAAGGCACGATCATGTGCCGCTATCTGGTCAACGCCGCCGGGCTGTACTCCGATACGATTAATCGAATGCTCGGATATGACGAGTTCGGCGTGATCCCCCGGCGCGGTCAACTGATCGTCTACGACAAGCTGGCGCGCGGGCTGGTGAATCACATTCTGCTGCCGGTGCCGAGCAAAATGGGCAAAGGCGTGCTGATCAGCCCGACGGTCTTCGGCAACGTCATGCTGGGTCCAACGGCTGAAAACCTGACCGACAAGACCGCAACCGAGACAACTGCCGAGGGGATCAGCACGCTGATCGACAAGGGCAAGCGCATTCTGCCGGACTTGCTGCACGAAGAAGTCACCGCCATGTATGCCGGGCTGCGCGCCTCGACCGAGCACGACGATTACCAGATTTATCTGCACGAGCGCTATCTGTGCCTCGGCGGGATTCGCTCAACCGGGTTGAGTGCGTCGCTGGCGATTGCCGAATACGCCCTTGAGCGGCTGGCTGAGGCGGGCTTGACGCTGACGCGCAAAGCCGAGTTCAAGCCGGTGAAGATGCCGAACCTGGGCGAAGCGTTCCCCCGCCCGTACCAATCGGATGAGATGATCCATCAGAATCCCGATTACGGGCGCATCGTCTGTCACTGCGAGCGGGTGACGCGCGGCGAGATTATGGACGCCGCGCGCTCGCCGATCCCCGCGCGCAGCCTCGATGCGCTGCGACGGCGCACCCGCGCGCAGATGGGGCGCTGCCAGGGCTTTTTCTGCGCCGCCGAGGTCGCCGCGCTGCTGGCAGAAGCGACTGCTCAGCCGGTAAGCCAGTTGATCGGAGTAGAGGGATCGTGAACACGCGCAGCGCAGACGTGCTGATCGTCGGCGCGGGACCGACAGGACTCTCCGCCGCCATCGAACTGCGGCGGCTTGGCGTAAGCCGGGTGCTGGTGGTTGACCGCGAAGCGCAGGCGGGCGGGATGCCGCGCCACTGCAATCACATCGGCTTTGGCTGGGCGGATATGCACCGCTTCATGTTCGGACCGACTTACGCGGCGCGCTACGTGCGGCTGGCTGAGGCGAGCGGCGTCGAGATTTGCACCGAGACCGCCATCACCGGCTGGCAGGACGAGACGCGCGTCTCGGCGACAACTCCCGACGGGCGGATGACGATTGAAGCGTCAGCCGTGCTGCTGGCGACCGGCTGCCGCGAACGCCCGCGCGCGCGCTCGGCTGGTCCCCGGCAGTCGTCCGCAGGGCGTACTCACCACCGGGATGCTGCAAAACTTCGTCTTCGAACATCATCAGCGCGTCGGCAAGCGCGCGCTCATCATCGGCGCGGATCACGTTGGCTTTTCGGCATTACTGACGCTGAGAGAGTTGGGTACGGATGTGATCGCCATCGTGACGGATCTGCCGCGCCACCAGACTTTTTTCCAGTATAAGCTGGTCAGCGCCGACCGCTGCCGCGTGCCGGTTTATACGAACTGGAAAGTCAGCCGGATTATCGGGCAGCGTCGAGTCGAGGCAGTCGAGCTGACCCATACCATCGACGGCAGCGTGCGCCGGGTCGCGTGCGATACGGTGGTGTTCACGGGCGACTGGATTCCCGATTACGAGCTGGCGTTTTCGGGTCATCTGCAAATCGATACGCGGTCGAAAAGCCCGACGGTCAATCAGTCCTTGCAGAGTTCGGTCAAAGGGGTGTTCGCAGCCGGGAATTTGATCCACGCTGCCGAGACTGCCGATGTTGCCGCTTTGAGCGGTCGTTATGCTGCTCGCCGTGTGCAGGAGTTTTTGAATAGCGGAGCCTGGCTGACGCAGCCTGCCGTGTCGATTGCGCTTGACGAGGCGCTCGCCTGGATTTCGCCCGCCGCGCTTGTCCCCGGCGTCACCGTCATCCCGCACGGGCATTTCATCCTGCGCGCGGCGCGGCTGGTCGACCACGCGACGGTCGAAGTCTGGCAGGCAGATCGCTGCCTGTGGCGCAAGCACAACCAGCGGCTCATCCCCAATTTACCCGTCTACTTACCGGACGCCTGGCTCGAGCAGGTTCAGGGCGAAGCGCCGGTTCGCGTTGAAGTTCATTCGTAGCTTCCCAGGAGGAAGTATGTCCACAATTCGCGTCACCGTATGGAACGAGAACCACCACGAACAACATGATCCGAAAGTCCAGGCGATTTACCCGGAGGGGATGCACAGCGTCATTGCCAGGCGCCTGCGCGAAGACGGGCTGATTGTGCGCACCGCCACCCTCGACGAGCCGGAGCATGGCTTGACCGACGCCGTGCTTGCCGAAACCGACGTGCTGACCTGGTGGGGTCACGCCCGGCACAAAGACGTGAGCGACGCGGTGGTTGACCGCGTGCAGCGCCGCGTACTCGAAGGCATGGGGTTGGTCGTCCTGCATTCTGGACACGAGTCGAAACTGTTCCGGCGGCTGATGGGTACGACCTGTCTGCTGAAGTGGCGTGAAGCCGCCGAGACCGAGCGCCTGTGGGTCGCCACGCCGGGACATCCCATCGTCGAGGGTATTGGACCATACATTGAAATTCCTGAAAGCGAAATGTACGGCGAGCCGTTCGACATCCCCAACCCGGACGAAGTGCTGTTCATTAGCTGGTACGAGGGGGGCGAGGTCTTCCGCAGCGGGCTTTGCTACCAGCGCGGGCGTGGCAGGATTTTCTACTTCAGCCCCGGTCACGAAACGTATCCGATCTACTACCAGCCGGATGTGCAGCGCGTGATCAGCAACGGTGTGCGTTGGGTTGCACCCATTGCCGGAGCATCCATCCCGGCGGAGCGTCTGCACGCCGTCTCGCTCGCGCCGATTCACGCACGGAACTAAGCTGCTTCAGGCTCCGTCGAGCGAGGGCAATTGCCGATGAGTGTGATGTTTGAGACGGACTCGCCGCTGCTGCAAGCCGCTTTTCAGGACGCGCTCGACGGACTTGCGGCTAACATACGAGCTATCCCGCCATATCCCCGGACGGTGTTGATTGAAGGGGCGGAATATCAGGGCGTGTGGTTGGAGTGCGCGCCGCTTGAGGGGTTGATCTACGCCTGCATCGACCCTCAGGTGGCGCTGAACAATCACCGGATATTCTTCGACTTGCAGCGTGACGACGGCTATCTGCCGTGCTGGGTCATGCCGGATAAACCCGGTGCCAGCCAGATTCAAATGGTGGTTCCGATTGCGGCAAGCGCCCTGGAGCTTTACGAGCAGCTCGAAGACACGGCGTTTCTGGAGCAGGCTTATGACGCCTGCCAGAAGTGGGATGGTTGGCTGTCTGCCTATCGGGATACACGCGGAACGGGGCTGTGCGAAGCCTTCTGCGAGTTCGACACCGGGCACGATGGCAGCCCGCGCTTTCATGGTCTGCCGACGAAATGTCCCGACGACGACGCGCGCGTCTGTCCAAACGTTGGAAGGTTGCCCTATCTGGCGCCCGACCTTTCGGCGAGTGTCTATGGCGGGCGCGTCGCGCTGGCGAAGATGGCAGCGCTTCTTGGTCGGACGGATGAGGCGCGAGAGTGGCGCGACAAGGCTGAACGCATCTGCCGGGCTATTCTGGCATACACATTTGACCCGGAGACTCTATGTTTTTACGACCTTGACAGCGACGACCGATGGGTGCGGATTAGGGGCGATGCGCTGACGCGCGTTCTCGGAGAACACGTTGTCGATCAGGGCTTGTTCGACGCGATTTATGCTCGGCAGATCAGAAATTCGCACAGCTTTTGGACGCCCTACCCACTGCCCTCGATTGCCGCCGACGATCCTGCATTCGTTCACGACATACCGGTCAACTCCTGGGGTGGCGCTGCTCAAGCGCTGACGGCGCTGCGTGCGCCGCGCTGGTTTGAGCATTACGGAAAAACCGACGATCTCCGACATCTCATGAGCCAATGGCTGTCGGCATTACTGAAAGCCTACGCGCGAGGTCAGCATTGGTTGCAGCAAATGAATCCCTGGACAGGCGAATTTACAGAAGCTCAACAAGGCTATTCACCCGCGATGCTGGTCATGTTGGACTTCACAGCACGCCTCCATGGGGTGCATCGGCAGGGAGAAACGGTGACCTGGAACTGTCAAATGCCCACCTCAGCAACTTTTAGCCAATACACCCTGGAGGATAATCAAGGGCGCTTCCAACTCACGCATGATCACGGAACCACATCGCTGCGCCGGGATGATCGGACGTGGCTGACTGTGACGGGTGAATGCTGCATTACGAGCGATATTTCGGGCGGAATTATCTCCGTTACGCCGTTGAGTGATCAGCCCGTTGTCATGCACTGACAAGCAAACGACCAAGTGGAGATAACTGCGATGGACAGTGGACAGTTCGCCCTTCAAAATCATGTCGATTCTCTCTACACGCATCAACCACGCCAGCTCGCCTTTAGGAGCCAATCGCTCGATGAGTTCATGCTCTGGAAGCGGACGCTCCGCGCGAAAGTGCTTGAGCTGCTCGGCATCACCGGGCGTCTGCTGCCCACATCTGTACAGGCGGATCTCATCCAGTCCGTAGATCGCGGCGCGTATGTCGAAGAGAAATACGCGCTGGATGTGGGTGAAGCTGTCAAAGCGCCGATATACGTGCTTGTCCCCAAAACCGCGCCCCCGTACAAACCTGTGCTGGCGTTTCATGGGCATGGTCCGGGCGTGCGCAATATTCTGGGGAATTATCCCGACGAACAGACCGCACAGGTTGATCTCGCACAGGATGGCAACTGGGCGCAGGAACTCGCACGAGCCGGTTACCTGGTTTGCGCTGTTGAGCAGCGCGCTTTCGGTGAGCGAATTACCGACCAGTATGGCGATCCCGACAACCCATCGTCCTGCCGCCATCTCGCCTTCGAATACATGATGGAGGGGCGCACCTTAATCGGTGAGCGCTGCTGGGATGGGATGGTTGCGCTCAGCTATCTACAGAATCGGCACGACGTGATTAAGGATAGGATTGCCTGCACGGGACACTCTGGCGGCGGTACGACGTGCCTCTGGCTCAGCGCGCTGGACGAACGAATTTCCGTCGTGATTCCTTCGTGTTATTTCTGTTCCTTCAAACGCTCGATTCTTGCCATGGATCATTGTGAGTGCAATTACATCCCGCATATTCTGGAATATGCCGAGATGGGCGATCTGGCGGCGTTGATTGCTCCGCGACCGCTCCGTTTCATTAATGGAGAGCACGACCCGATTTTCCCGCTGGAAGGCGCGCAGGAGCAATTTGCGACGGTGCAGGCAGCCTATCGTCTTCTGGGAGCATCAGACCGCTGCGAGCTATCCGTACATTCCGGGGAACATGCCTACAGCCATTCGCTCAGCCACGAGTGGTTAGGCAAGTGGCTTTGAACGCTTAAGCGCGGCTTGCACGAAGTACCCGCAGCCTTTGTAATCCCAGATACGTCAAGAACGCTCTCTGACAATCCTATTTCTGCGCCGTCCGAATGCGTACATCCTGCACACGCCGTCAAATTGACTGTACTGCGGCTTATGATGTAAGCTAACTTCAGACAATCGGTTGCGCGTATCGCAGTATTTCGCTCGTTATCTTTTCTATGAGGGTCCGATGCCGGTTTCGATTTATGACATTGCCCGGGTAGCGAACGTGGCGCCTTCCACGGTATCGCGGGCATTACAGGATCATCCTCGTGTGGGGAAAAAAACGAAAGATTACATCCGCCAGCTAGCAGCAGACATGGGCTACGTCCCGAACACCATCGCCAAGAGCTTATCGAAACAGCGTACCAACGCCATTGGGATGATCATATCGGAGATTTCTGGTCCGTTTATGGGCACGATTGTGGAGGGTGCTGAGAAAGCCGCTGCTGACCTGGGTTACGAGGTGTTTGTGGGGGTGACGGGCAACGACACCCAGCGCGAGCTGGACATCATCCAGGCATTTCAACAACGCCGCGTCGATGGTTTGGTTATCGTCGCGTCGCATTTAGTCAGGCGATACAGCAAGCATCTGGAACAAAGTCTGATTCCAATCGTTTTCATCAACGAGCAGGAAGAATGGGACAGAATTGTCACAATCAGCGTTGATGACCTCAAGAGTGCGTATACTGCGGTGAGCTACCTGAACTCATTGGGGCATGAGCGAATTGGTTTCGTCGGGCCGGCAGTCGTTCAAAATCGAACAATTATCGCTTACAGGGCTATATCAAAGCGCTGCAAGCAGTCGGTATCGAATTTGACTCCCGCCTGGTGTACTCAACCGCTGCCGAAACGAATCTGTCCAAAGGCGAATCGGGCTTGCGACAGATCATCGATGCCGGAGCAACGGCGATCTTCTGCTACAACGATATGACGGCAATTGGCGTCATGGCGGCGTGTCGCAAATTCAATATTCGTGTTCCGGATGAGATGAGCATTATTGGGTTTGACGACATTGAATTCGCACAGTATGCAGTCCCCCCGCTCACCACTATTCGCCAACCCCGCCTGATGTTGGGACAGCGGGCGACAGAAATGCTGCATAGCCTGCTCCACGGAGAATCGGTATCCAGCGAAATTCTACTGGGCGAACTGGTCATTCGAGAGACGACAGCGCCGATTTCCTGAAAGCCTGCCCGCTTAGCGCATCAACCTTTGACCGCTCCCGCTGTCACGCCGCGTACAAAGTAGCGCTGCAGCGAAAAGAAGATGATCAGGGGCACGATCATCGAAATGAATGCGCCAGCCGCCAATAATTCCACTCGGACTGGTACGTCCCCAGCAATTTTCGAACCGCCGCTGTTAACGGCAGCAAATTCGAATCCTGCAAGAAAATCAGGGCATTGAGCAGGTCGTTCCAGACCCAGACAAACTGGAAGATCGCCAGGGATGCCAGTGCCGGTACCGACAGCGGAATCACAATTCGAAAGAAAATCACGATTTCCGAAGCGCCGTCGACCCGCGCGGAATCCATGATCTCCTTCGGCAAACCGGCGAAGAAATTGTACAGCAGGAAGATGGCGAACGGGGTGGCGTAGGCGGTATGCGCCAACCATATCCCGCCCCAGGTGCCCGTCAGCCCCAGGCGGTTGAAAATCCGCAAGACCGGAATCCAGGTTGTCTGCAAGGGGATGATGAGCAGCGCGATGATCAAGAGATAGAAGGCATTGCGAAACGGGAAATCCATCCACACGAAAGCATAGGCAGCCAGCGCCGCAACGAGTATCGGCAAAATGGTAGACGGAATGGTAATGATAAATGTGTTGAGGAAATTGACCGCAATGCCGGGCGGCGACACACTGCTGTTGGTCAGCACCGTAACGTAGTTTGCCAGGTTCAGATGCCCTATCTCGTTGAATGCAGTCCACCAACCCGAACTGGCAATATCGGTCGGCGCTCTAAATGAGGTGATCAGCAATCCCGCCGACGGCACCAGCCAGAGCAGACCCATGAAGATCAACAGGAAGTGAACGGGTCCGTGCCTGGTTAGCTCGATCAGAAGTTTGCTCAAGCTCATTCTGGCAGCCTTCTTGCTGGCGGTGTTTGCTGCGTTTTGCCGTAGAACCGTCATGATAGCTCCGCACGAACCTGTCGGATCTGATAAGCAATGGCGGGGATCATCATGACAAACAGGATGACCGCCACCGCGCTGCCGTATCCGACCCGATTGTTGCCGAATATTTCCTGCCAGACCGTATAGCCGATCACCCGCGTCGCCCCGCTCGGGCCGCCTTCGGTCATCACCAGCACCAGATCCACCATCTTCAATGCGCTGATGATCAGGGTGATCGTCACGAAGGTGACCGGACGTCTCATCATGGGGAAGCTCACCCGCCAGAATATCTGCCAGGGATTACCCCCGTCCACTCGCGCCGCCTCGAGAATTTCCTTCGGCAGCGCCTTGTACGCCGCCGAAAGGACGACAGTTGGTAAGCCGACCGAAATCCAGACTGCCGCCGTGATGATGGCAAGGTTGGCAATGTCCTTGCGCCCCAGCCACGTAATCGGATCGAAGTTCGGGATGATGGCGTTCAGTCCCGCATTGACCACGCCGATGCGTGGATCGGGGCTGTAGACAAAGACGAAAATGACGGATGCGGCGGTCGAGGAGATGACCATCGGCAGAAACACGGCTGACTTGACTATCAATTAATAGGGCTTCTTGTCGCCCAGAACGGCGAGCAATAGCCCGATTCCCACCGTAATGGGGGGGAAGACGAGCACCCATATCGCCGTGTTGACCAGCACGCCGCTCGGCGGGAAACGATCCAGGCGCAGGAAGGTTCGGTCGGTGGTGAGTAATTTCACGAAATTCGCCAAGCCAACATAAGCCCGGGTTGGGTTGAGCATCGTGCCGTCGGCGAAGCTAAAAAGCACTGTTTGAATAGTTGGATAAATGAGAAAGACTGTTACCAATAAAATTGCCGGTCCCGCAAACAGTAGGAACAGCCATTTGTTTCGCCCGCTAGCCATCGGCTTTTCGCACCTCCATTGCATCCGAAACTGGGCAACCCCGTTTATCAGGGTCGCCCAGTTGCTTGGAAAGATCAGGCGCAGCGATCAATATGCCGCAGATGCCGCTTCTTCCAGTGTCTGCAGGATGTCCATGAGGCTGTTAGGGTCGGCAATGTACGCCTGCAAAGCGGTGAACATGGCATCCCCGCCGACCGCACCCGGCGCCAGGTCTGAGCCGTCGAAGACGAACGCATTTGCCGAGGTGATTTGTGCCGCTTCCTTTGCTTTGCACGTATCAAACGTGTCGGTTGGGACGTTGATATTGGGCGACAGGATCGAGCCGACGGGCGTATTCGACCAAAGCGTCGCCAATTCCGTACCCGCGAGCCAACGCATCATGTCGCGTACTTCGGGTCTGTCGTTGAACGCCACCAGCATGTCACCGCCGCCGGTCAGGGTGCTACCGAATTGATCGTTTGCCGGTGGGAAATCGAAGAAGTCGAAATCGACGCCGCAAACCAGATCCGGGAAGTTCTGAATAATCGTGCCGATGGCGAAGCTTCCTTCATAGAACATCTCGGCAGCCGGGTCATCGCTGCGGAAGGTCTCGTTGATGGCGTCCACATATTTCGTGGACAGCGCGCCGTCGGCGCCGCCCGCCAGCTTCTTATCGGCTGGATCGAAGATTTGACGGAACAGCTCCATCGCCTGGACAACCGTCGGATCTGTCCACTTCACTTCGTGGGTGACGAACAGCTTATTGTACATATCGGGACCGGCAACGTTGACGTACAGCGCCTCGAACCAATCCGTCAGCGTCCAGCCGTCCTGAGCGGCGATTGCGAGCGGAGTTTGCCCGTTGGCGATATAGGCATCCTCAAGCGCGACAAATTCTTCCCACGTTTTCGGCGTTTCCATCCCCAATGCTTTCAGCGATGCGGGTTTGTAAAAGACGGTTCCCTTGGAGGAGATTTTCACCATCAGCGCGTAGGTTTCACCATCGACAACCCCAATGCTGCGGACGGCGGGCGTCTGATTCGCTTCCAGCAAGTCGGGCGGCAGCATCGGATCATCACCACTGGTCAGTGGAATGAGCGCGCCATCACGGGCGAAACTGGCAATCTGACCGGGGCGTGTCATCTGCGCGATGTCGGGCGGATTACCGCCAGCGACCAGTGGTCCAAGTGCTGTAGCCGTATCGATGTTCACCAGTTCGTAGGGGATACCGGACGCATCCAGAACGGCGACAAATCCCGTCAAGGTGTCGCCGCCCCAGCTCACGGCAATTCTGACGGGCTGCGCATCTTGCGCGACGGTAGGCGAGCCGACGGCTACGGTAAGGATGAGGATCACACAGACGATGAAAAGGCTTTTTGATTTGAGCATGGTTCTCTCCTTTTAAATCAGGGGAATATATTCGGTTGGATTAATTTGCTGCCCGACCTCGGGTTAATTTCATCGCATCTCCTTCTCAATATTTCGGAACGGCGGGGCGCTGTCGCCCACCCAATAACGGAATCCTCATTGCAGCCCCGACTGGTGGATCAAGCGCCGAATGAGACATCCTCCTCGGTGCCCCCGACCGCCATCAGGATGGCAAATGGGCTAGGTGGTGATGCTCTCCGTGAAGATTGCGCAATCGGTTGCGCAAAAGCCATGATATACGGTTTGCCCTGCTTTGTCAACAATGATTAAAGTTCCTTCAAACTCCCTTAAATTGTGTGACCGTGCTTCTACGTGAACGGGCAGAATAATCGGTTGCATTCAGGCTGGCAACCGAACATTGCAGCTCCGGTGCGAGAGTCGGCTGTGCGCGCCATCGGATCGCGCGGTATCTGTGTGGGACTCTTAGGTACGGGGCGGCTCATGTCACCGGCACAAGCTGCCCGCCTTTATTAGCTGAAAGCTGAATCGCATCCCACAACTTCGCCATCCGAAGACCAACTTCCGGCGGAGCCGGGTTCTCGATCTTCCCCTGCCGCACTGCGAGAAATTGCTCCCAGGGAGTCGGCAAGTATGGCATCTCGATGCGTATGAGGTTTGAATCCCCGGCGTGCTGGATTTCGAGAAATTCGCCCCACACGCCCGTATGCACAATTGCGCCGGTGCAGAACAGGCGCACATCGGACGCGCAGGAGGGGATGGTCTCGCCGCAGGCATGAAGTGTGATCTGCACGCCCGAAGCAAGCCGCGCCATGACCGTTCCAACGATGTCAACCGGTGACGAGCGTTTGTCCAGCCAGGCTGCCAGCTCCACGAACTCTTCGCCAGCCAGATCGGCTACCGTGTTCAGCATATGCGCGCCGGTATCGAACATGAATCCGCCCCCGGAAATCGCGTAGTCCTGTTTCCAGTGCCCTCGATATCTTGGCGCCCAGTTCTCCCAGACAGTCGCCACAATGCTCAGCAATTCCCCCAATTCACCGGAGCGCAGCATATCTGCCAGCGCCCGAATACGCGGCGAAAGACTGCCGTTAAATGAGATGACCAGTTGTCGCCGGGTCTGATCGCGGAGGGCGATGAGCCGACGCGCCTCGTCGGCGGTCACCACCATCGGTTTCTCCAGCAGCACGTCGAGACCGGCTTCCAGGCAGAGCGCCGCTTGCTCGTAGTGATAAGCATGTGGCGTGATGATGAAGGCGGTGTCAAGCTGGGCGCCAAACTCATCCAGCAAACGCCGCAAATCCGGCTGATTGGGCGGCGGGGGCTGCCCGGCAGCCGAAAAAACATCCGCCATCGCCTGATAGGCTTCCGGCGAAGGCTCCGATACCGCCACGATGCGAGTTGTTTCGGGCTGCTTCAGCATATTCTTCACGTGGCTGCGCGCCATCCGACCACAACCAACGATGACCGTGTCGACGGTTTCGTTGTCCATTCACCCTCCCCAGATTACGAACTGTACGCAGAAGATCGGCTTTACAGACTACTGACTGCATTAGGGCGTGACGTAAATCGGATTGGTGAGTGCGCGCATGTTGTTCTGCGAGTCGCGGATTTCGACCAGACACCAGTGCTTACCAGCTACCTGCCAAGTGGCGCTGCCAGTCGGCGCGGCGGCGATTTCCTCGCGCAGCGTGCCGTCCACGATCAGACGAACGACATCGCCGTCCTGACACCCGCTCCAGCTCAGGTCGAGCGTGGCTCGGTCGCCTTGAAGCGTGTCGCCCATCATTGCGCTAGCTCCGGAAGTCAGCTTCCCGATGAAGCTGACTTCCGGTCCGCTGCTCAAGTAGAGATGTCCGTGCCGGATGCCGTCGAGAATGGCGCGTTCCGTCAGCGCAGCAGCGTAGACCACGTTGTAGCCAAACTCGCGTAGCTGCGTGCCATGATTGTCCGTACCCACCGTCGCTACAAGGCGATAGCCCTGGTTCAGCCACTCGTACCACAGCGCAACTGCCGTCTCGTTGTTACTTTCGCCGTCCCAGTAGGAGTTCCAGACCTCGACCACGTGCGCGTCACCCGGCATCACGTCGTCGTATTCCCAGCGACAGCCGGTGCAGATCGGGTCGCCTGGGCACCTTGGATGCGCGATGACGAACAGACCGCCCGCTGCTTCGATCTCTCGTGCAATGTCGCTCATGATCCGTTCGTCGGGGCGAACTCGCCAGTCGATCACCTCGCGCATCCCCAGCGCCAGCGCGTGACCAAAGAATGTCGTGAGTTCAAACCCGCCCATCGTCAGCAGGTCATCCGTCGCCATACTCGCCATCTGCTTGAGTCCCGACACTGTATTGTGGTCGGACAGAGTAGTGAAATCGAGCCTCTGCGCGCGCGCGAAATTAACGAGATCACCGACGTCCCAGCTTGCATCGGAGTGCAATGAGTGCGCGTGCAGATCACCTCGATACCAGCCCGCCCCACGCGGAGCGGTGAAGCCGGGTGTCCATTCTTTTGAGGTCGTGCTGGCTGGCGTGTCGAACCCTACTGTAATGTTGAGGTCATAACTCACGGTCGCGCCAGGGTTGACGCCGTGAACATTCACCAGGGCATTCCACTTGCCCGGATGAAGCGCCCCGGCGGTAAAACCGGGGGTGGCGTCCGAGGCGCTGAGAAAAATGTGTTGATTGGACTGGTGGCGCATCCCTGAGCCACGTTCCTCATGAGGGTCGAACAGGCTCAATGTCAGGAAATTGCCGTATTGCCCGGTATATTCGGGAGCATAGGTGAAGTCGATGTCGATGCGTGTCGCTCCCGGCGGAATCTCGAAAGGATGACTGATATAACCATGGTTGTCTCGTTCGGTCAGTATGCCGTGCAATTGCACTCGCATGAAGCCCTCTATCGATATGGAACGAAATGCATCTACCCAATCTGCGCAACCGATTGCACTGCTCAATCATATCCCGTTTGGGCGGCACTGTCAAACACTGTTCCGTCCACATCGCTGACTCCCGGAAGCGTTCTTTCCGACTTTGACTTGTCGGTCTTGCGCATGGGATGCCCGATGTACTGCGATTGATAGCGTTCAATGGTCTGCAAATCCTCGACCGGGAAAAAGCCGTTGTCCGCTGGGACTGCGTAGAGCGCTTCGACGGAATGCCCCTTGCTCTGAATGTATCGATCCCGGTCGGGGTCGCGGAAATTCGCAGGGGAAACGTTCATCACGTAATTGTAGAGGACGTTCAGAATATCGACGCAGGACAGACTGCCGCCCGTGTGTCCCGCGCCGCTGGTTTTGATCATTTCAAGAACGGAACGTCGATACTGCACTGATTTTCAGCTTAAGTTGATCTATCTGATTATTAATTCCTTTATTGACGGTAACACCGCTGCCGTAGTGAATCTGCCATCACGGTCATGAATAAGGAGCCGTATTGGCTGTGGCTTGTCGCCCAGGTGCCAGATGGGGCTGCCGTGCTTGCTGGGTGACCCAGGTAGTATCGGGGTTGGCGGTACAGCCCGCGAAGTGAACGCCTAACTTCAACAATTCTCCTTGGATCTTAATGAAGACAACGCGCTACTGCGCCGCTCGCTCATGTGCAATCGCGCCGCGCAGGTTCAATTCTTCTGCGAAGTGGCAGGCGGCGTAATGTCCCGGCGTCACTTCACGCAGAGCGGGTTCGTCCTCGGCGCAGTGTTCCTGGGCGTAGCGACAGCGGGGATGGAAATAGCATCCGCTCGGTGGGTTGGCGGGGTCAGCGACATCGCCTTCGAGCCGAATACGTCGTCCCTTGTTGCGCAGGCGCGGATTATGGATGGGGACTGCCGACATCAGCGCCTCGGTATAGGGATGCTTCGGTTCCCGGTAGAGTTCGGTCGCCTCGGCGGTCTCAACCAGTTTGCCCACGTACATCACCGCTACGCGGTCGCAGATGTGGCGGATGACGCTCAAATCGTGAGCGATGAACAAGTAGGTCAGCCCCATTTCCTCCTGCAAATCTTCGAGCAGGTTGAGGATTTGCGCGCGGATGGACACGTCCAGCGCCGAGATTGCCTCGTCCGCGACGATCAGGCGCGGGTTGGTCGCCAGCGCGCGGGCGATCACGATGCGCTGGCGTTCGCCGCCGCTGAAGGCGTGGGGATAGCGCCGCATGTACTCCGGTCGCAGCCCGACGCGCCGCAAAAGCTGCGCCACGCGGTCTTCCAGTTCTTTGCCAGAAGCAATCCCGTTGACTTTCAGAACTTCCGCGACGATCTCGAAGACCGTCATGCGCGGGTTGAGCGACGAGTACGGGTCTTGAAAGATCATGCGGATGTCCTGGCGATATTTGTGAAGCTGCTGGCGGTTCAGCGTCGCCAGATCGACATCTTTTCCATCGCCGTAGTAGTGGATTTCGCCCGCCGTCGGCTGATAGTAGCGCACGACGCAGCGCCCTATCGTCGTTTTGCCGCAGCCGCTTTCGCCCACCAGCCCCAGCGTTTCGCCGCGCCGGATGTAGAAGCTCACGTCATCGACCGCTTTTGTGTAGCTTACCTGGCGCCCGAAAAAACCTTGATGGCGCGGGAACCACATCTTGAGATTGCGAACGTCCAGCAGAATAGGCTGCTCACGGGCTGGCTCAGTCATGTGCTGCCACCTTTACCTGATCCTGATAGGTCTCGTCGTAGAGCAGGCAGCGCGTTTCGTGATTCTCCCCGATGGAGATCGGCTGCGGCACGACCCGGCTGCACAGCCCGGGGATCGCATGGTCGCAGCGGGGATGGAACGGGCAGCCCGTCGGGCGCAGGTAGGGTGACGGCACCATCCCGCGAATCGCGTCCAGCCGCTTGCGCTCCAGTCCAATTTCCGGCAGCGAACGCAGCAGCGCGGACGTATACGGATGCTGCGGATTGTTGAAAATCGTGTCCGCGTCGCCGTGTTCGACCACGTTGCCCAGGTACATGACCGCCACGTCGTCGGCGATTTCCGCGACCACGCCCAGATCGTGGGTGATGAACAGGATCGCCATGCCAAAGTCTTCCTGCAAGCTCAGCATCAGGTCGAGGATTTGCGCCTGCGTCGTCACGTCCAGCGCCGTCGTCGGCTCGTCGGCGATCAGCAGTTTCGGGTTGCACGCCAGCGCCATCGCAATCATGCAGCGCTGGCGCATCCCGCCGCTGAGCCGAAACGGATATTCATCGACGCGCACTTCCGGCTGCGGGATGCCGACGCGCCGCAGCAGCTCGACCGCGCGGACGCGGGCTTCAGTCTTTGAAACGGCGTCGTGCAGCCGGATCGCTTCCATGATCTGGTTGCCGACGGTGTACAGCGGACTGAGCGAAGTCATCGGCTCCTGAAAGATCATCGAAATCTCGTTGCCGCGAATGCGCCGAATAGCCACGCCGCGCGGATCGAGCGCGGTGATGTCGATGGTTTCCGCACCGCCGGAGGGCAGCGGACGATGGTAGAGGATCGTCCCATCGACGATCTTGCCGGGCGTATGGACGATCTGCAAAATGGCGCGCGCCGCGACACTCTTTCCGCTGCCGCTTTCGCCGACGACGCACAGCGTTTTGCCCCGCCGAATAGTGAAGCTGACGCCATCTACCGCTTTGACGACGCCCTCTCCCGTGAAAAAGTGCAGTTTCAGGTCGCGCAGTTCCAGCAATAATCTTAAATCATCAGGCATGAGACGGACTCTTCATCATATCTCTAGGAAAATGCCGCCGAGGGATTAATCCCTCGGCTACCGAAAACCGTCGCCCGCTAAAGGGGCGACACGTACAAAATCCATTTCGGGCGACCCCTTCAGCGGGTCGCCACGTATCAGGTAGCTGACGGTTTAAACCGTCAGCGAAACCAGCAGGCACATCATTTTCTCTTTTACACACTCTCGACGCCCATATATCGCTCAGCCCTCATCGCTGTCAGTGATACGGGTCGGCGGCATCGCGCAAGCCGTCGCCCAGGAAGTTGAACGCCAGCACCGTGACCACGACCGCCAGACCCGGCAGCAGCAGCCAGGGCATCGTGGCGATGTAGGCGACGTTCATCGCGTCCTGAAGCATGACCCCCCAACTGACAACCGGCGGGCGCAGCCCCAGGCTGAGGAAGCTCAGCGCCGTCTCGCCCAGGATCATGCCGGGGATCGCCAGCGTGACCGAGGCGATGATGTGGCTCAGAAACGACGGGATCATGTGGCGGAAGATGATGCGCCTGCGTGGGACGCCGTCCAGTTCCGCCGCCATGATGAAATCTTCTTCGCGCAGCGACAGGAACCTGCCGCGCACCACGCGCGCCATGTCCGTCCAGCGCAGCAGCGACAGGATGATGGTGATGCCGAAGTAGACGTAGACCGGGTCGATGCGCGGCGGTACAGCCGTCGCCAGCGCCATCCACAAGGGAATATCGGGGATAGAGCGCAGAATTTCGATGATGCGCTGGATCAACGTATCGACCCACCCGCCGACCAAGCCGGAAATTCCGCCCAGGAATACGCCCAGGATCAGGCTCAGGAACACACCCACCAAGCCAATCGAGAGCGAAACCTGCGAGGCGTAGATCATCCGGCTGAGAATGTCGCGTCCCACGTCGTCAGCGCCAAGCAGGTAGAATGGGTCGCTTGCCTTGACAGGTCCAAACAGGTGGATATTCCAGGTGAAGTGAATGCGGCTGATGACCGGAATCGGTATCCCGTGCAGCCCGACCTGATACTCGTCGCCCTCGACGAAGAAGCCCAGCGGAATCTTCTTGCTTTCGTCGATGACATACGTGCGCTTGTACGTCTGTGGGTCGGTGGTCTGCTTGTAGGCATAGACAAACGGCGCGAGCGTGCCGTTATCGAACCAGTGAACCGTCTGCGGCGGCGCCTGCGTATACGTCCGATGATAGCTGTCGGTGGCGACCGGCGCGAAGAACCCGGCGAAGAAGGAGACGAAGTAGAGGATGATCACGATCGTCAGGCTGATCATCGCCAGGCGGTGCTTGCGGAATTTCCACCACATCAGCTTCCACTGCGAGGCGACGACGATGCGCGGCAGTTCTTCGGTCGCTGGCGGCGCGGCGTCGGTCGGGGGAACTATCCCAGGGGCATTGATCACGTCATTTGCCACGAACGTTGCCCTCCCCTAAACGGTGTAGCGGATACGTGGATCGAGCCACGCCAGCAAAAGATCGGAAAGCAGCATCCCGATGATCGTCATCAGACTCAGGAGCATCAGGAATCCGGCTGCCAGGAACATATCCTGCCACATCAGGGCGTTGAGCAGCACCGGACCGGTCGTTGGCAGGTTCAGCACAATCGAGACAATCGCTTCACCGCCGATCAGGCTGGGGAGCAGCCAGGCTAGCCCGCTCACGAACGGATTGAGCGCCTGCCGCAGCGGATATTTGATCAGCATCCGCCACTCTGAAAGCCCTTTGGCGCGCGCCGTCTCGACGTAGGGCTTGTTCAGCTCGTCGAGCAAATTCGCGCGCAGGATGCGGATCAATCCGGCAGTCCCCGCCGTGCCGACGATGATCATGGGAATCCAGAGATGATTGAGCAGATCGACAACTTTGGCGAGGCTCCAGGGCGCGTTCTGAAATTCGGTTGAAAACAGCCCGCTCAAACTGACCCCGCCGTACTTGAAAGCGAGGTACATCAGCAGCAGCGCCAGCAGGAAACCGGGCGTCGCCATGCCGATGAAACCGATGAAGCTGAAGAAATAGTCGGCAAGGCTGTACTGGCGCACCGCCGACAACACCCCAATCGGCAGCGCCACCATCCAGCTAAAGATGAAACTGGAAAATGATACGACCAGCGTCATCCCCAGCCGGTCGGAGATCATCTTTACGGCAGGCTCGGAATACTGGAACGAATAGCCGTAGTCGCCATGCAGGATGATGTTGCCGATCCATTTGATGTACTGGACGGGAAGCGACTCATTCAATCCGTAGCGCTCGCGCATCGCCTCCTCAAACTCCGGCGTCCAGGTCGCAGATGCGCCAGTCTGGTTGCGCATCTGCTCCAGCATGTTGGTGACGTAATCGCCTGGAGGAAGCTGGATCGTGATAAAGATGAGGATTGAAATGACAAACAGGGTTGGAATCACGTACAGCAAGCGCTTGAGGATATATTTTCCCATAAGACCGCCTCAATAAACGAACGTCCGTCTGAGGCGGGAAGTAAATCCCGCCTCAGAAAGTTTTTACTTTAAGAATACTGCACAATTAGCCCTTGAAGTACCACTGCTCAGGGACGGCAATAGCGACGCCGCCAGGATTCCAACCGTCGACCCACGAGGAGGGTACGTTGGCGAGACGCGCGCTGAGCGGGCGATAGCCGCCGGTCGCGCTGGAGATGCCGATGACCCAGAAGTTGTCGGCGGCGGTCTGGAGCACCTGCTTCATGAGTTCGAGGCGCTGGTCGGAAGTCGGCGCTTGGCGCACCAGCTTGTACAGGTCTACCTGATCCTGAATATCCTGCGGCGGTTCGACCTTGTATTCGTTATTGGGCTGGAGATACCAGAGCTGCCAGCCGTTGCCCCAGATCGACTGTCCGTGAATGGGCACGAAGTAGCGCGGGTCGGTGATGGCGGTGATGCCGTAGCCGCCCTCAGCGGTGAAGACTGCGGCTTCGACGCTGTTGTCGTTGATGCGATCCGTCAGGACCTGGTTGTCCACTGTGTCGACGATGATGTCCACGCCTACGTCGGCGTAATACTGCTTGAGCAGTTCGGCAACGTCGCCGAAGCGCAGCCCATAGTCGCCCGTCTGGATGGTGAAGACAATCGACAGCTTCTCGCCCGTCGCCGGATTGAGACGCCAGCCGTCCGCATCCTTGTCAGGCAGCACCTTGTCCAGATATTGGTTGGCGAGGTCGGGATCGTAGTCGAGGTACTGGTTGGTGAGTTGATCGTTGTAGAGCGGCGAGTTCGCAACCGGCGAAACCTGACGCGGTTCGCCCTGACCGAAGTACACGATGTCGATGATTTCCTGGCGGTCGATGGCATAGGACATACCGATGCGGAAATCCTTCTGGCTGAAGATCGCGCCCAGGTCAGGGTTGGTCTCGTTGAAATTGATGCTGACCTTGCCGCCGCCCTCGGTCTCGAGCGGATAGATCGCCAGACCGGAGGTTGCCTGATTGTCAAAGAACAGCGGACGCTGCTCGTCAGTCGAGTTCGCCACTGTGTCGAACTTGCCCGCCAGCGCGTCCACCAGCATCGTCTGGTCGTCCTGATAGACCGTGCCGACGATGCGGTCGATGTAGGGAAGCTGGTTGCCCGCGCTGTCCACCCAGTAATAATACGGATTGCGCTCCGCCACGAACTGCGTGCCCGTGCCGAGCGGCTGCGTGTAAATCCAGGGGAACATGGTCGGGTAATTCACGTCACGGCTGACCACTGCTGCATCCGTGCCGGGTCCGACCGCCGAATGCGCCTGGAACAGGGACACCCAGTCGCTCGCGCCTTCAGTCTGCGCGATCAGCGCGGGGATGCCGTCGTGGTTGTACTTATCGTGGAACTGCGACAGATAATGCTTTGGCGCGGTGACAAATGCCCAGCCGTCATAGGTGCAGAGGTTGAGCAGGAACATGCCGTAAGGCACGTCGAAGGTGATCGTGAAGGTGTAGTCGTCGGTCTTGGTAACCGTCGGCGCTTCCTTGCCGGGCTTGAGGATGCCGTCCGGGAAGCTGCCGCCGTTGAGTTCGGAATTGTTCATGATGTCGTCGATGTAGAAGATCACGTCGTCCGCCGTGAAGGGCACGCCGTCCGACCACTTCAACCCCTTGCGCAGGTGGAAGGTGTACGAGGTCGCGTCTTCACTCGCATCCACGCTTTCGGCGATATTCGGAACCCAGTCCGAGTAATCCTGATTCCAACTGACCAGACCCTTCCAGACCGTCCAGAAAATCATCTGGCTCGACCAGTAAGCGTCTCCAACGAACGGATCGCGGAAGTCGCCGCCGTAGGTGCCGATGTCCGACCCCGGCAGGCTGACCACGCGGGGGTTCTCCGGCAAACGCTCGGCGACAGGCGGCAGGCTGCCCGCCGCAACGCGCTCGGCGAGCATGGGGGCTTCGCTGTAGGTCGCCTGCTGCGCGCCGACGATTGATGTCGAGAGAAGAAGGATAAGGAGAAAAGCGAACGCGATTCGGTTTTTCATGCAATTTGCTCCTGAATAGTTTGCGTTCAAATTATTTGAAGGTCATTATTTCCGGCGTTGTTTCGTTTGCTTCTCCTTTCCCTGAGGAAACGATGTCCAATGCCTCTTTGTATAAGACATCTTCCGAAACACCGTCAGCGAGCACAGCAGCCCGGAGTGATAGGCTACAAAGAGCAGTCGAAGCGAACTGATTTGTGACTGTTCACAATTTTTATACCACATATCATAGAGGGGATGCAAGCACCTGATTGGTGCTTTTATGTGCCAAACTTGACGAAACGGCACAAATTCGAGTAAATTTGACGAAAATGATTGTGACAGGTCACACAAAAAGGTGATTATTCTCACATGTCAATCGTGAAACCTAAACGCCCCACGCTGCGCGATGTAGCCCGTAAGGCAGGCGTTTCCTACCAGACGGTTTCGCGCGTCATCAACGACGATATGCACGTTTCCGACGCGACGCGCGCCCGTGTTCTCAGCACAATCGAGGCGCTTGGCTACCGTCCTAACCGAGCCGCGCAAATCCTTCAGACGGAGCGCTCGCATACGCTGGAAGTCATCATGTTTTTTTCCGGCTTCAATCGCTTCCTGTACGAGATGGCGCGCGCATCGCACGACTTCGGCTATCATTTCGTGATTTCGACCATTACCATCGACGAATTTCAGGCGGCGCTCCAAAGCGCGGCGTCCCGCTTCATCGACGGTCTGCTGCTAATCCCGCTGGTTCCCATCATTGACGACTACGAACAGCTCATTCAGCTCACAGGCGGCGTCCCGTTCGTGCAAATCGGTGCGAGATTAGGCGCTGCTATTCCGTCGGTCGTCTACGATCAGGCTCAGGGCGCGCGACTGGCGACGCAGCATTTGATCGATTTAGGGCATCGCGCGATTGCCGAAATCAGCGGTCCGCTCCCGAACTACGATGCGCACGACCGCCACGCGGGCTGGCAGCAAACGCTCGAAGACAACGGACTCGCGCCGGGTGTGAGCGTGGAAGGCGACTTCAGCATCGAAGGCGGATACCGGGCGATGAATACGCTGCTCGATCAAGGCGCGGAATTTACGGCGGTGTTCATCGGCAACGATTCGATGGCGATGGGCGCACACACGGCGCTCCGCGAGCATGGCGTGCGCGTACCGGATGATATTTCAATGGTCAGCTTCGACGATATTCCCGAAGCCGCTCATTTCGTGCCCGGCATGACGACGGTTCGGCAGGATTTCGACCAGATGGGTCGGCTCGCAATCGAATTTCTCGTCAGCCTGATTGAATCCAAAGACACGCTCGTCCACCAGCGCGTGCTGCATCCCAGACTGATCGTGCGCGAAAGTACCCGATCTGTTCCATAACTATGTGACGACCTAAAGATCAGGCTCACGGGCTTAAAAAATAATCGAATCCTTGATTCACATCCTGTAGAGTGGAAAACCTCGTCTGAGGGAGAAATCAGGCGGCATCATGGTAGTGATCCCGCCCGGAACATCTCGACAACGAATAGCACCATGTTGGGAACGCGATACTGGAATCGGGGTTAGCTGAGCGAGTCCGTGATGCGGGCGAGCCGTGTTGTAGTAGTGAATATATTCCGCCAGCACACGCATCAGATGGCGCTGGTTCAGTACAAGCAACGAGTCTGGACACTCATGGCGAACTGAGCGAACCCCGTGTTCAGCCAGCGCATAGGCTTTGGGCGCTCGAACTCGGTTCCATATTTCCGGCAATTGTCACGAATGAAGAAGCGGGGACGCGAGTCGAAAGGGGCTGCTCCCCGCAGTTGCTGCGCGACCCAGGCGTCTGTTGGGTAGCATGACACAGCAAAATGGACGACGCGGCGGCACTCAACTCAATGATGAAGAAGACCAAGCGCGTCCGAAACCAGAGGTCATGGCTTCGTCCGCTCCTCAGTCGCCCCGGCTTGATCGGCGGTGGGCGTCGTGCGCTTGCCGAAGAAGACCCACAATCCCCATAATACCGCCGGTATGAGCGTCAGCCCGGCTTGCCAGGTCACGAGCGTCCCCACTCCGAAACCCGAATCCAGCAGTCCACCAGCAACACCCGATGCGATGGCGCTCATCAGCGTGAACAGGGCGAATTCGGTCGAGAATATCCGCCCGCGCACCTGGTTGGGAGTGAGCTGCAGCAGAAGCTGCGTGGAGAAGACCCAGATCATCCCCGCTCCGACCCCGCGCAGCAGCGATCCGACCAGCACCATCGGAAAGCTGGACAGCGTCGAAACCAGCAGCAAGCCCAATGCCGACACCAGGTAGCTGGCGATCAGGACGAGGCGCATAGGTCGGTCACGGTCGCCAACGTAGCGCCGGATCACAATCGGTCCGAAGCCGGTGCCGATGCCTACGGCGGCGTACATCATGCCCAGGCTGATCCCGCCGCTGTCGCCGATCACGAAGATGCGCTCGGCAATGGTCACCTGGAAAACCTGAAAGGCACCGGCGACGAACAGACTGTTTGCAGATTTGTTCAGGGCGATGAAGAAAATGTCGCGGTGATCGCGCAAGTAACGCAGCCCGTCGACGTACTGGCGCAGAGCCGCGCGGACGGTCTTCTCGCTGGCGTGGAGTGCAGGAGGCGGCGTGTATACGATGCGGCTGATGCACAGCGCCGAGAAGAAGAAGGTGAAGGCATCGATCACGAAGGAGGGATAGACGCCCCAGGTGCCTGCGGCTACGCCTCCCAGCGCCGCGCCGAATGCCAGCATCGCCGACCATGTCGACGAACTCAAGGCGTTGGCGGTGCCCAGCTCTGCTTGCGTGGTGATGTCCGGCAGCATGGCGGTGCGGGTGGGGAAGAAGAAGCCGCTCATGCCCATTTGCAGCGCTGTCAGGGCGTAGACCAGCCAGATGTCGCCCGGATTGCGCACGAGCAGGAAGCCCAGCACCGTCACCCCGCGCGTGAGGTCGGTGATGATCAGCAGCCGCTTGCGATTGTAGCGGTCGGCGGCTACCCCCGCGATGGGGCTGATGAGGAACGGAGCCAGCATCCGCACGACGAACAGACCGCCTACGGCTGCGCCTGACTGCGTGAGCATGGCAATGAGCGAGGCGGAGGCGATCAGGTCGAACCAGTCGCCCAGCAAACTCACGATCTGACCGATCCACAGCAGACGGAATTTCTTATTCTGGCGGACGAGGGCGATATAGCCCACAGGCTGAGGTTGCATTGCAGATGCGGCGCTCACAGACGACTCCTGATTGGTGCTCGACCGCCGCAGACTCTAGCCTCCGAATTGCGGACGACGACCATGCGAATAGGTCAGACCTTGCGGTTGGCGACGGCTTCAGACTATCTCAGATAATAGAAGCGAGGATCACGTAACGCAAGCGTTGAAGCTCGCATTGATGCGGCAATCGATTGTTGCGCTACACTTGCCCCATGTTACTGAAACTGTGAACTTCCAGCGGTCGTATGATCTAAAACCTCGTCGGCATGGGTTTCACTCAAATCCACAGGAATGAGGTGTCTGCCTGAGGACATGAACCGCGTCGAATGTATGAGACGGTGCTTCTGCAGGAAGAACTCGAAAGCGGTGCGGACTACGCCAATGCCGTAACGGACGGATCGCCAGAACGAGATAGAGGATGCCTCCTTGAAGTATCGGGTTGGGCAGGAGATTTCTCCGATTGAAAAACCGAAGTAGACCGCCTGAGCAATAATCTGGTTATCGAAGACAAAATTGTCGCTGTTTTCGCCGAGCGGCAGCCCTAGAAGCACTTCTTTCGAGAACGCGCGGTATCCGGTATGGAACTCGGAAAGATGCGTGCCGATCAACCGGTTCTGAACCATCGTCAACACACGGTTGGAAACGTACTTGTAGTAGGGCATACCGCCACGCAATGCGCCGCCGCACAGCATCCTTGACCCAAGCGCTACATCGTATTCGCCAAAAGCCACCATAGCCGCAAGGGAAACGAGCAGGCGCGGGGTATACTGATAATCCGGGTGCAGCATGACAACAACATCTGCTCCTTTCAGCAGCGCCTGTCGATAACAGGTCTTCTGATTACCTCCGTATCCCAGGTTCTTCGGATGAGTAAACGTATCGATTCCCAGTTCTTGTGCAAGTGTCGCCGTATTATCTTGACTGTTGTCGTCGACCAGTATAATGTGGTCGATCAGATCGCGGTCGATTTCGGTAAAGGTTTGCGTGACCGTCCTGGCAGCGTTATAGGCGGGCATGACTACAATGATCTTTTTGCCATTTAGCATACGGAGTTTCAATCCCATTCTTGCCTGCGCCCTATTGTGGCAAATACAAGTATGACCCGCAAGTTAATTAAGCTTCGTCCTCTATCCTGGACGCCATTGGTACTGGCAATTCTTGCTTTGCCGCTTATTGTGCCCTTTCTGACGCCGGGCTTACCCAACACTGCCGATGCTGAGATACATTTGCACCGGATCATCAGCGCTGCGGTAGATATGAACGCTGGCTATCTTTGGCCCCGCTGGACACCTTACTTGCATCTCGGATACGGCTATCCGATCCACAACTTCTATGCTCCCGGCGTCCACGTGATCGGCGGGATTATCTATTTAATTACCCACATCGATCCGGTTTTAATCCTCAAGTTCATCCAGATAGCCGCGTCGCTCCTTTATCCGATAGGCGCCTACCGTTTCGCGCGTGTCTTCGCCGGGAAACCGGGCGCGTTGGTCGCCGCAGCCGCCTATACCTATGCCCCTTTTCGCTTTCACGAGCTATGGGTACAGACGAACCTTTCGCAGTTCTGCGCAATGGCGCTGCTCCCCTGGCTGTTCTGGGCGATTGCGATCAGCGCGCAGAAACGGAACAGGGGGCGGATCGCGCTCATCGGCTGCTTTTTCGGCGCCATTGTGCTTTTGCACCATCCAACGGGCTTCCTGGTCGCGCCCTTCGCAGGGTTTTACATCCTCTGGTTGGCGTTTACCCGGAAAGAAGATCGGCTGCGCACAGTCGTAACCTTGAGCATGGGGCTGGCGCTTGGCTTGGTCTTATCGGCAGTCTTCTGGCTGCCCGCACTTGCCGAGCTTCAATATGTCCAGATCAGCCGGGTGCAGCAAGGTGTGTTCTCGACTGCTGCGAACGCCATCCCGCTCGCTGACCTCATTCACCTGATTCTCCCCGTCGACCGCACGATGTTGAATCCGCCACAGTTCTATAATGCGGGGCTTGCTCAAGTCGTGGCGGCATTTCTGGGGGTTCTGGCGGTCGTGCGGGTTAAGCCGCTGTTCAGGAAAAATCTGCTGTTCGGCATTCTGGCGCTCGTCCTCTGTCTGTGGCTCATCACGCCAGCGTCGGAATGGATTTGGCTCAATCTGCCCATCGCGCAGTTGGTGATCTACCCCTGGCGACTCCTCGGCGTCGCGGCGCTGGCGATCACGCCCGGCGCGGCTGCGCTGCCCTCGCTCGTTCCTGCGAAATGGCGCGGTGCTGTCGCGGGCGCCGCGATAGGGGTATTTTTCGTCGCGGGGCTGCCGATGTTTTACGCCCCGCTGACGTTTTACCAGGTCCCGCCTGCGACCCCTGCAACCGCTATCGAATACGAGCTGCGCACCGGCAACCTGGGGCTGACGAGCGCGGACGAATATCTCCCGCGCTGGGCTGAAACACGCCCAACCGATGCTAATACCGACGACTACAAGCAGTTTGCGTGGCTCGTCGGACTTGAAACGGACGAGCTTCCCGCGAACGTCCATACGGAAAGTGCCACCTGCGCACTCGGCGCGACATGCTATCACGTCGACTCCCCGGCATCATTCACGTTGGTCTTCCATCAGATGTACTTCCCTGGCTGGCGGATAACCGTCGACGACGCTGAAGTCACCCCCGCTCCCATTGGGAAGAATGGATTGCTGTCAGCGCCCATTCCCGCAGGCAGTCACGTCATCAGCGTAAGCTATGCGGGAACGACGATTCAGCACGCCAGCGATCTCATGAGCCTGGCTGCGCTCGTAGTCACTGCGCTGCTCCTGTTCACTTCGAAATGGAACTTGCGCCCTCGGGTCGAGTCCTCGGAGCCTGGGACACGTGCTCTGGAACTGCGCGTGGCTGTCGTGATTGGCGGATACATCCTGATCAACCAGCTTTATCTCGCGCCGCACACAAGTATTTTTCGTCCATCCAGTGATCCGGCAAAGCCGCCTGCATCGCATCTTGTCCAGGTGGATTTTGGCAGTTCGATAGAACTCGTCGGCTACGACATACCGGACTCAGTTACTCCCGGCGATGTGATGACGGTGAGACTCTACTGGAAGCGCGGATCACAAGAGCCGCCGCTTGGTCTGCGCGCTGCCGTTCACGTCACCGCTCTTGACGGGCAGGAGGATTGGGGCGGCACCGAGTCGCTGGGATTCGCAGCGCTGCCGCCTGACCGCTGGGACACGACCAGCTATGTGCTTGACGAATATCGATTCAAGCTGCACGCCGATGCCCTGCCCTACCTCGGAGAACTGCGTGTTACCTTATTCAGTTCAGAATCCAGTACGCCCGACGAAACGATCAAGATTGCCCCGATCCGAGTCATTGGAGATCGCCGTATTTTTGCGGACAATGCGCTGACAATCAAAGGCGCTGTCTTCGGTGATCAAGTCACACTACTTGGAGCGGGCTTGCGTCAGGCGAACAATGGACAGATGTGTATCGATCTACGCTGGCAGGCACGCCATGATTCCCTGCCTGACGACACGGTGATGCTCCATCTGCTGGATGCGTCGGGAACCACCATCGCGGTGGCAGATGCGCCACCGCTGGAAAGTCTGTATCCAACGAGTAATTGGCTGTCTGGGCAAATTCTGGACGACAGCCATTGTTTCACAACGGAAGCATCGACGTTGGCGCTGGGTCTCTACGATTCGAACAGTGGCGTTCGGCTTCCCATTGTGACAGCCGACAGCGGTCATGTGGTCGATAACAGTTTGCTTATCCCGATTACGGCACCACAGACTTCAAACTCCGGCTAAAGCGGTATTTTCGGTGTGGATGAGGTGTGTCGCAGCCAGATAAGCGAAGACCAGACCCGCGCTCAGAGTGCCACCGCCACCGGAGTAGGGATTGTTGACCCGGAAATCCCAGAAATGCCCCCACACCACCACGCCCGCACCTGTCAAGACAACCCCAACCAGCAGGACGATCACGCTCAGAGTCAGCGCGCGCCGGATCGCGCGTGTGACGGCGTGTAACCTTCGCCTCTTGACCGGATGATTGTCTGACATGCTGTGGGGAACCTCATTCCGACCGAATATGTCGAGCGCACGGGTCGCCATCCTCTGCTTTCATCATCTTCTCATCAGCGCGCAGCTTGCATATTTGACCATCTTTGTGTAGATTTACTCAGATTTCGTTGTAGTTTTATGGCTATTTACAGACCATCGAGGATACCCATGTCCGTAAGACCACGCGCGCCTCGTCAAGCCACCGTGCAAACCAGCGGCGCGCCGGAGGATCGCGGCAAGCAGCTTGTCCGCCGCCAGTACATTCGCTTTGCCTTCTACAGGGTCGACCCGGAATGGCGCAGGCTGGCAGCGGACGAACAAGCCGCGCAGAAGCAGGAGCTGGCGGAGGTCATTCGCACCTTCAACCGCCGGATGCTGCTGCGCCCCTACAGCCTGATGGGGACGCGCGCCGACGCCGAGCTGCTGCTCTGGCAAATCGCCGAAAGCCCGCTGCCGTTCCGCGAGCTGGCGACCGCCATCGCCAGCACCCGCATGGGCGGCTACCTGAGCATCGTCTACTCTTATTTCTCGCAGACCAAGCGCTCGATCTACGAAATACGCGGCGCGGCGGGCGTTTCCGCGGAAGAACGGCTGGTGCTCGACCCCACCGAGGCGAAATACCTGTTCGTCTATCCCTTCGTCAAGACGCGCGACTGGTATCAGATGTCGCTGCACGCCCGCCAGGGCATCATGGACGAGCACATCGACGTAGGGCGCAAGTATCCGTCCGTGCGCCTGAACACGACCTACTGCTTCGGGCTGGACGATTACGAATTCATCGTCGCCTTTGAAACTGACGAGCCGTCCGACTTCCTCGATCTGGTGCAGGAACTCCGCGAGACGGAATCCAGCCGCTACACGCTGCAAGATACCCCCCTGTTCACCTGCATCAACATGCGTCTGGAAGAAGCGCTCGACGCGCTCGGCGGACCGGCTATCGCGCAGCCGCTGGCGCTCGAAGAAGCTCACGAAGCCTGGGTCGAGGTCTGCCCGCTGGACGCGCTTGCGCCCGGCGAGACGCAGACGGTCTTTCTCGAAGGCAAGATGATCGGCTTGTTCAACGTGGGCGGGACGATCTACGCGCTGAGCAACCGCTGTACCCATGCGCGCGGTCCGCTGACCGAAGGCATGGTCGACGGCGAGGAATGCACCGTCGTCTGCCCCTGGCATTACGGCAAGTTCGACCTCAAGACCGGCACAGCGCTCGAAGGGGTTGTCCGCAAGCCTGTGGAAACCTATCAGGTCGAAATCCGCGAGGGCATGGTTTACGTGGGCAGGTGCGTTCAGGCGCAGTGATACAAAGGATGATCCTGGTATGAGCATTGATGACGCGCACAGCGTCGACGCGCCCAAATTCGACGACGAAGCGCGATCCTACGACGCGCTGCTGGTCTTGTCATTTGGCGGACCGGAAGCGATGGACGATGTTATTCCTTTCCTGCAAAACGTCGCCGCAGGGCGCAACATCCCCCGCGACCGGCTGGAAGAAGTGGCGACGCATTACTACCGCTTCGACGGTGTCAGCCCGATCAACGGGCAGAACCGCGCCCTGATCGCCGCGCTCGATGCCTGCCTCAAAGCCGATGGGCTTGAACTGCCGATCTATTTCGGCAACCGCAACTGGTCTCCCTACGTGACCGACACCGTCCGCCAGATGCGCGACGACGGCGTGCGGCGCGCGCTGGTCTTCGTCACCTCCGCTTTCAGTTCCTACTCCGGCTGCCGCCAGTACCGCGAAGACCTGATTCGCGCCAGCGAGACAGTCGGCAACGGCGCGCCCGCCTTCGACAAGCTGCGCGTCTTCTACAATCATCCCGGCTTCATCGAGCCGATGATCGAGAAGACCCAGCGGGCGCTGGCGCACTTTCCGGCGGAGGCGCAGCCCGGTGTGCATGTGGTTTTCACCGCGCACAGCATTCCCGTTGCGATGGCGCGCGGCAGCGATTACGTCGCCCAGCTCGAAGAAGCCTGCTCGCTGGTGGCGGCGGGAGTCGACACAACCAACTACCGTCTGGTCTACCAGAGCCGCAGTGGTCCGCCGCACGCGCCCTGGCTGGGACCGGACATCGGCGATTACCTGCGGCTGCTGCAAGCGCAGGGCATCCACCAGGTTGTGAATGTCCCCATCGGCTTCATCTCCGACCACATGGAAGTCATGGTCGACCTCGATGAGCAAGCCAGACAGCTTGCCGATGAACTCGGCATCGACTTCGTGCGCGCGGAAACGGTCGGCACGCATCCCGCCTTCATCCAGATGATCCGCGACCTGATCCTGGAGCGCATGACCGCCTTCCCGGAACGGCTCGCGCTGGGTACGCGCGGCGCGAACCACGACATCTGCCCGCTGAACTGCTGTCTGAAGGGAGAAAGCGGTCATCCGCCTGTCGCCGCCGTCTCGTAGATGACAATACGCGCTCATTCTATGACAGAACACACTGATCGCGGGATGCCGTGTGGAATAAGTTATATGGAGTTTTATGTAGATTTCTACATATTCGCACATATAACCGTACAGATTCATTGGATGACGCCATGAACTATCCGGCACCGCGTTTAATTTTCTGGGAGACGACGGCGGGCTGCAATCTGCGCTGCATTCACTGCCGCCGCGTGACAGTGGCAGATCAGTTGACGCCGCAGGACTTGACGACCGACGACGCTTTTCACCTGATCGACGAAATCGCTCGTGAAGGAAAGCCGGTGTTCGTCCTCTCCGGCGGAGAACCGTTATTCCGCCCCGACATTTACGAGATCGCCCGCTATGCCACCGACGCCGGGTTTGCCGGTCGCGCTGGCGACCAACGGCACGCTGATCGACGATGCCGTCGCCGCCCGCATCAAGGCGAGCGGCGTCAAGCGCGTCAGCATCTCGTTCGACGGCGTCGACGCGGCGACCCACGATGCGTTTCGCGGGCTGTCCGGCTCGTTCGACGCGGCGATTGTCGGCTTCAAGGCGCTGCGCAAAGTCGGCTTGCCCGTACAGATCAACACGACCGTCGCCAACCACAACAAGACGCAGCTTGACGGCATGGTGCGGCTCGCCAAAGAGCTGGACGCCGTCGGCTTGCATCTCTTCCTGCTGGTTCCGGTCGGCTGCGGCGTGCAGATCGCCGAAGAGCAGATGATCAGCGCGCAGGAATACGAGCGCGTCCTCAACTGGCTCTACGACATGGAGCAGGCGGAACCCGGCTTGCAGCTCAAGGCGACCTGCGCGCCGCATTATTTCCGCGTCATGCACGTGCGCCGCGCCGAAGAACGGCGTCACGGTACGCCGCACGACCTGCCCGCCAGCTATGACCGTCAGGTCAACGGTCATCCGCACGGACAGATGCACGCGGCGACGAAGGGCTGTCTGGCGGGCACGGGCGTCTGCTTCATCTCGCACCGGGGCGAAGTCTTCCCCTGCGGCTATCTGCCGGTCGAAGCCGGGAATATCCACCAGCAGACGTTCACGGAAATCTGGCAGGACAGCCCACTGTTCGCCGAACTGCGCGATCCCGATGCGCTCGAAGGCAAATGCGGCATCTGCCAGTTCAAATCGCTGTGCGGCGGCTGTCGCGCCCGCTCGTATGGACTGACCGGCAATTATCTGGCTGAGGAGCCGTTCTGCGCCTATCAGCCGGAGACGCGACAGGTCGTGCTGTAGACTCATCATTCAGGGAGCAGCTTCGTGAGTATTGCCGTTATTGGACTCAATCATCAAACCGCGCCGGTGGAAATTCGGGAAAAGCTGATGCTTTCCGGCGGCGCGCTGCAAATCGCCCTCGAAGACCTGCGCGGATGCGCCGCTTCAGCGCCAGACGGCGGCGGTCAGGCAGGATCGACGATTGACGAGGCGGTGATTTTGTCGACCTGCAACCGCCTGGAAATCTACATCTCGGCGCACCCGCTGGAAGACGGCATCGCCCGCCTCGAACAGTATCTGGCAGCGCTCCAGGATATTCCCCTACCGGAACTCAAAACGTATCTGTACAGTCACGCAGGTGACGACGCGACCCGGCACCTGATGCGCGTCGCCTGCGGTCTGGACTCGATGATCCTGGGCGAGACGCAGGTGCTCGGTCAGGTGACGCAGGCGTTCGAGGATGCCCGCAGCGCCGGGATGACGGGTCCGATTCTCTCGCACCTGTTCGCGCAGGCGATCCACACCGGCAAACGAGCGCGCACCGAGACCGCGATCAGCCGCTACACGGCGTCGGTCAGCCACGCCGGGGCGCTGCTCCTGATCGACAGATTCGAGCAGCGCAGCACCAGCCGGGTGCTGGTGATCGGCGCGGGCGAGATGGCGACGCTGGCAGCGCAGGCGCTCAAGCACTTCGACATCAGCAACCTGACCTTCGTCAACCGCACCTACGCCCGCGCCGAAGCGCTGGCGCAGGAATTTGAGGGCAGAGCGCAGAACTGGTATCAACTGGACGAAGCGCTCGTCTGGGCGGACGCCGTGATCTGCGCGACAGGCGCGCCGCACGTCATCCTGTATCGGGGCGACGTGGAGGCGCTCCTCCCTCAGCGCGACGGTCGCCCGCTGGCGATCATGGACATCGCCGTCCCGCGCGACGTGGAAGCCACCGTCCGCGAGCTGGCGGGCGTGCAGTATTACGACATCGACGACCTGCAATCGGTCGTGGATGCGAACGTCGAACTGCGCAAAGCGGCGATCCCGCAGGTCGAACACGATCATCGGGCAGGAGATGGCGCGCTTCGCCGAGTGGTATCGCAGCCGCCAGGTCACGCCCGTGATCAAGACGCTGCGCGAGTGGGCGCAGACCATCGCCGACGATGAACTGACGCAGACGCTCAACCGCCTGCCCGACGCGGACGAGCATACCCGCGAGATCGTCGGAGCGCATGGCGCACCGCATGGTCAACCGCCTGCTGCACCAGCCGACCGCCCACCTGCGGATTCAGGCGAACGAGGGCAACGGCTACGGCTACGCGCACGCGGTCTGCGAATTGTTCGGTCTGAGCGACGTGGAGATGTTTGAATGCCAGTGTGACGAAACTCACTCCCCCGCCGACCACAACGGCGAGGCAGCGCATCCCTGCAATCTCCACTGCATTCTGCCCTACGCGGCGGAGCAGCAGGAATGAGCGCGGTACTGCACCTGCTGCGCTTCGGCACGCGCGGCTCCGACCTCGCCCTGTGGCAGACGCGCCACGTGATGGCGCTCGTGCAGGCGGCGCTGCCCGCTTTGCAGGTCGAATACGAAGTCATCAAGACGCGCGGCGACCACGTGCTGGATACGCCGCTGCCATTGGTTGGCGGCAAAGGCGTTTTCACCGCCGAACTGGAGGCGGCGCTGCGCGAAAAGCGGATCGACTGCGCCGTACACAGCCTCAAGGACTTGCCGACCGAGCCGTCCGCCGGGCTGGTCATCGGCGCGATCCCGGAGCGGGCGAATCCCGCCGACGCGCTCGTCAGCCGTCAGGGCTACACGCTCGCCACGCTGCCACAGGGCGCGCGGGTCGGCACGAGCAGCACCCGCCGCGCCGCCCAGCTTCGCCACAAACGCCCCGATCTGACCATCCTCGACATACGCGGCAACGTCGACACGCGCATCCGCAAAGCGCTGGCTGACGACGGCGAATACGACGCGATTGCGCTGGCGTGTGCCGGGCTGGAACGGCTGGGGCGCACCGACGTGATCAGCGAAGTGCTCGCTTTCGAGGACATGCTGCCCGCGCCGGGTCAGGGAGCGATTGCCGTGCAAACCCGCGACGATCCCGCCCTGCTGGAAACACTGGCGCACGTCCACCACCGGGAAAGCGCGCTCAACGTCGCGGCGGAACGTGCCTTCCTCGCCGGGCTGGGCGGCGGCTGTTCCGTACCGGTCGCCGCGCACGCAAGCCTGGAAGATGATCGGCTCGTCCTGCGCGGGCGCGTCTCCTCGCCCGATGGCGCGCAGCAGATTGACGTGTCGCTCGCCGCGACCGTGACGGGCATGGACGACGCTGACGCAGCAGGCTTGACGCTGGCGCGCGAAGCATTGGAACAAGGCGCGCAGCAGCTCATGGAGCAGCAGCCATGACCGAAGGCATGACCGGCTCGCTGATGGGCAAACGCATCGTCAATACGCGCGCCGTGCATCAGGCGGGCGACCTCGACGCGCTGCTGCGGGCGCGCGGCGCGCTGCCGCTGGATTATCCGTGCATCGCCATCGCCGTCCCGCAAGACCGCGCCCCGCTGGACGCGGCGCTGCGCGATCTGGTCGCAGGACGATTCGACTGGCTGGTGCTGACCAGCGCCAATACCGTCGCCGCGCTGGAGTATCGCCTGAGCGCGTTAGGGCTGGCGCTGGCGGAGGCGCGCTTTCGCATCGCCGCCATCGGTCCGGCGACGGCGCAGGCGGCGCACGGTCAGCTTGGGCTGACCATCGCCGATCTGCCCGACGAGTACGTCGCCGAGGCGCTGGCGGAGGGGCTGCCCATCCAGCCGGGCGCGCGCGTGCTGCTGCCGGAATCGGCGCTTGCGCGCCCCACGCTGGCGGACAGGCTGACGGCGCGCGGTGCAGCGGTCACGACCGTGACCGCCTACCAGACCGTCTGCGGCAGCGGCGGCGTTGATCTGCCTCGCTCTGCTGGCGCAACAGCAGGTCGATGCGCTGACCTTCACCAGCTCGTCAACCGGACCATGTATTTTCTGGAGCGGCTGGCTCAGGAAGGCGGGCAGACGGAAGCTGCGCTCAGGCTGTGCGCCGCCTGCATCGGACCCAAAACCGCCGCGACCGCCCGCGACTGCGGCTTCAAGACGATCATCACGCCTTCCGAACACACGATGGAAAGCCTCGTCGCCACGCTGGACGCCCATTTCGAACGAATGACTGCCGGGGAACAATCTCATGACTGAAAGAGAAGCCGCACTTCACGAAGCCGAAGCAATCGGGCAGCATCTGCGTCCGCGACGCCTACGTCCACGACGCCTGCGCCGCACGCCCGCGCTGCGCCGCATGGTGCGCGAGACGAGCCTCGCGCCCGACGACTTCATCTATCCGCTGTTCATCCGGCATGGGCGCGACATCCAGCAGCCGATTCGCTCGATGCCGGGGCAGTTCCAGTGGTCGATTGACCGCGTGCTGGGAGAAATCCGCAGCGCCTACGCGCTCGGCGTCCCGGCGGTCGTCCTGTTCGGCATCCCGGAGGCGAAGGACGCCTGCGGCAGCGAGAACTACGACCCGGACGGCATCATCCCGCGCGCCATCCGCGCCATCAAGGACGCCGTGCCGGAGATGACGGTCATCTCGGACATGTGCTTCTGCGAATACACCGATCACGGTCACTGCGGCATCATCAACCAGCCCGGCGAGGCGCACTACGATCCGCATCTGCCGCAGGGCTATCTGCTCAACGACCCGACGCTCGACCTGCTGGCGCAGGCGTCGATTGTCCACGCCGAGGCGGGCGCGGACATCATCGCACCGTCGGGCATGATCGACGGCATGGTCGGCGCAATCCGCGCCGGGCTGGATGGCGCGGGCTTCGACCACGTGATCGTCATGAGCTACGCCGCCAAATACGCCAGCGGCTTCTACGGTCCCTTCCGCGACGCCGCCGAAAGCCCGCCGACCTTCGGCGACCGCAGCCAGTACCAGATGGACCCCGCCAACCGCCGTGAGGCGCTCAAGGAAGTCGCGCTCGACGTGGCGGAGGGCGCGGACATGCTGATGGTCAAGCCCGCCCTGCCCTATCTCGACATCGTCAGCGCCGTGCGCCAGGCGTATGACCTGCCGCTGGCAGCCTATCAGGTCAGCGGCGAGTACGCCATGATTCAGGCGGCAGCAGCCAACGGCTGGCTCGACCTGCGCCGCTGCGCGCTGGAAACGCTGACCAGCATCAAGCGGGCGGGCGCCGACCTGATCCTGACCTATTTTGCCAAGGAGGCGGCGCAGTGGCTGAACGAATGAGCGCGACCACTTCCGAACTCACGCCGTCCGGCTCACCTGAAACGAGCCGCTTTCTGCGCGCCTGCCGCCGCCAGCCGACCGACGCCACGCCAATCTGGCTGATGCGACAGGCGGGGCGCTACATGGCGGAATACCGGGCGCTGCGCGAGCGCTACAGCATCCTGCAAATCATCAAGACGCCGGAACTGGCGTGCGAGGTCACGCTTCAGCCGATCAACGCCTTCGACCTGGACGCCGCCATCATCTTCGCGGATATTTTGTCGCCGCTGGAGGGCATGGGGCTGGAGCTGGATTTCGTCAAAGGCGAAGGACCCGCGATCTACAACCCGGTGCGCACGATGGACGACGTGGAGCGCCTGCGCGTGCTGCCCGCCGAAGAAGTCGTGCGGCTTCACGCTCGACGCCATCAAGCTGGCGCGCGCCGAACTCGACGCGCGCGGTATCCCGCTGATCGGCTTCGGCGGCGCGCCCTTCACGCTGGCGAGCTACGCCATCGAAGGCGGCAGCAGCCAGCACCGCCTCGAAACCAAAACCATGATGATGAGCCGCCCGGACATCTGGCACGCGCTGATGACCAAGCTGAGCGAGGTCACGGGGAATTATCTGCTGGCGCAGGCGCGGGCGGGCGCGCACGTCCTGCAAATGTTCGATAGCTGGGTGGGCGACCTCAGCCCCTACGACTACGAGCGCTGCGTGCTGCCCTACAGCCGCCGCGCGCTCGAAATCGCCGGGCAGGCGGGCGTTCCGCTGATTCACTTCGGGACGAGCACCAGCGGGATGCTCAAGCGGATGCAGGCGGCGGGCGGTGACGTGATCGGCGTCGACTGGCGCATCGATCTGGCGGAGGCGTGGGCGCTGCTGGGCGATGGCGTCGGCGTGCAGGGCAACCTCGACCCGGCGGCGCTGTTCGCCGACAAAGACGCCCTGACGGCGCGCGCCAGCACATCCTCGACAGCGTGCGCGGCAGGCGCGGGCACATCTTCAACCTGGGGCACGGGATTTTGCCGGCGACGCCCGTCGACAACGTGCGCCGCCTGGTCGATTTCGTCCACGAATACAGTCGCCAGTTGAATACTGAGGCGGGCGCATGAGCGCGGAAATCGCTGCCGAGCAAACCGCACAGTCCAGGCGCACGTCGTCATCGTCGGCGGGGGCATCTCCGGCTTGAGCGCCGCCTGGCATTTGCAGCAGCAGGCGCGGCAAAGCGGGCTGGACGTGCGCTGCACCGTCCTCGAATCGTCGGAGCGCTGGGGCGGCAAAGTCCTGTCGGAACAGGTCGAGGGTTTCGTCGTGGAAGCCGGACCCGATTCGTTCCTGACCCAGAAGCCCTGGGCGCTCCAGTTGGCGCGCGAACTCGGCTTGTCGGATCGCCTGCTCGGCACGAACGACCGGATGCGCAACGTCTACGTCCTGCATCGCGGCAAGCCGGTCAAGCTGCCCGACGGCGTGATGATGATCGTGCCGACCAGGTTCACGCCCTTCGCCCTCTCCCCGCTGATTTCGCCGCTCGGCAAGCTGCGCATGGGCATGGACTGGTTCATCCCGGCGAAGCGCGACGACCACGACGAGACGCTGGCGCAGTTCGTGCGCCGCCGTCTGGGGAGCGAAGCGCTCGACAAGATCGCCGAGCCGCTGATGTCCGGCATTTACAATGCCGAAGCGGATAAGCAAAGTATTCTGGCGACCTTCCCGCGCTTCCGTCAGTTGGAGCGCGAACACGGCAGCCTGATTCGCGGGATGCTGGCGTCACGCCGCCGTGCGCCCACGCCGAGCGCGACGACGCCGAAAACGTCCGCTTTCATGTCGCTGCAAGGCGGCACGGGGGAATTGATCGACGCGCTGGCGAGTCACCTCACGGGCGATTTGCGCCTGGGCACGCGGGTTTCAGCGATTGAGCGAAGCGGGCATCAGTATCGCGTAACAACTGACAGTGGTGAGACACTCGACGCCGACGCGCTGGTTCTGACCACACCCGCCTACGTCGCCGCCGACCTGATCCGCCCGCTGGCGCCCACCGCCGCCGACAAACTCGCGTCGATCCGCTACGTCAGCACCGGGACGATTTCGCTGGCATACCCGGCGGAGGCGGTCAAGCGCCCGCTGCACGGCTTCGGCTTGGTCGTACCGACCAGCGAGCACCGCCCCATCAACGCCATCACCATCTCGTCGATCAAGTTCGACCACCGCGCGCCGGAGGGCTGCGTGCTGCTGCGCGTGTTCTTCGGCGGCTCGCGCAGCGCGGAGACGATGACCTACGACGACGATAAGCTGCTCGCCGTCGTGCGGGGGCAGCTTCAGGGCATTCTTGGCATCGAGTCCGCGCCGCTGTTTCACCGCATTTACCGCTGGCAGCGCGCCAATCCGCAGTACGATGTCGATCATCTGGCACTGGTCGAGGCGATTGAAGCGAGCTTGCCCGACGGTATCTATGTCACCGGGAGCGCGTTCCGGGGCGTGGGGATGCCGGATTGCGTCCATCAGGCGCAGCAGACGGTCGATAAGCTGCTGGAACGCCTGCAGCAAAATGCTTATGCGAACTGAAAGTCACCTGAGGTTCAGCGATGAAAACCGTCCAATCCGAGACATTATTTCAGCAGGCGCAGCAGTTGATCCCCGGCGGAGTCAACAGCCCGGTGCGCGCCTTCCGCAGCGTCGGCGGGACGCCGCGCTTCATCGAGCGGGGACAGGGCGCGCACATCTGGGACGCGGACGGCAACCGCTACATCGACTACGTGCTGTCGTGGGGACCGCTGATCCTGGGGCACGCGCCCGAAGCGGTCGTGCAAGCCATCACCGAGACGGCGGCGCGCGGCACCAGCTACGGCGCGCCGACCCGCCTCGAAAACGAACTGGCGGAATTAGTCATCGAGACTGTTCCGTCCATCGAGATGATCCGCTTCGTCAACAGCGGCACGGAAGCCTGCATGAGCGCGCTGCGGCTGGCGCGCGCCTACACCGGGCGCGATAAGATCGTCAAATTCGCCGGGTGCTATCACGGGCACGCCGACATGCTGCTGGTGCAGGCGGGCAGCGGCGTGGCGACGCTCGGACTGCCGGATTCGCCGGGCGTCCCCGGCGCGACGACCGCCAATACGCTCATCGCGCCCTACAACGACCTCGATGCCGTGCGCGCGCTGTTCGAGCAGTATCCCGACCAGATCGCCGGGGTGATCGTCGAGCCGATTGCCGCCAACATGGGCTTCGTGCTGCCGCAGCCCGGCTTCCTGCAAGGGCTGCACGACCTGTGCAGGCAGTACGGCGCGGTCTTCATTCTGGACGAGGTGATGACGGGCTTTCGGGTTGCGCCCGGCGGCGCGCAGGCAGCCTGGAACCTCGACCCCGACCTGACCTGCCTCGGCAAAGTGATCGGCGGCGGGCTGCCGGTCGGTGCTTACGCGGGCAAGCGCGACATCATGCAGCACGTCGCCCCGGCGGGCACGATGTATCAGGCGGGGACGCTCTCCGGCAATCCGCTGGCGATGGCGGCAGGACTGGCGACGCTGCGCGCGCTGCTGAGCGACGGCGTGTTCGACGGCATCGCCCGGATGACGAGCGCGCTGGTGAGCGGCTTGAGCGAGCGGGCGAAATCCGCTAACGTCCCGCTGCAAGCCAACTGCGCCGGGACGATGTTCGGCTTCTACTTCCTGAAGACCGCCGACGCCGCCATCCACGATTACGCCAGCGCCAAACAGTACGCCGACACCGAGCGCTACGCGCGTTTCTTCCACGCCATGCTGGAGCGCGGCGTCTCCTTCGCGCCGAGCCAGTTCGAGGCAGGCTTCATGAGCAGCGCGCACAGATTAGAGGATATTCAGGCGACGCTTCAGGCAGCGGACGACAGCTTGCGGCTGTTATCGTAACAGGGCACTTTCAATTCATAGACGACGCTCAGGAATCCGAGTGGGGCGTCGCGCGGGATTCGGCAATCGCCAGGATCGTCTCCCGATTAGCAACGTAAGCGAGGACGCTGGCGGAAAAGAAGAGCGTTGCGATGGGAATCAACAGCGCCGTCCCCATGACGATGACGAGCGCGCTGAACAACAAAATACCGCTCCGCCGGGTTGCCTTAACCAGCAGAACCCAGGCGTTGCGCAGCGCCAGCCTCAGTTTGGGTTCCTCCTGCTCGATCAGCAGCGGCAGCACGTGAAGCTGGACAATCGTCCAAAACACGACCATGGCAACGAACAGCACCTGGAGCCAGTTTCCCAGCGGCGAGGCGACCTGCCACCCGTAAAACTGGGCGTTCCACAGCAGCAGCCCATAGACACAAACGTTGAGCACACCCCAACGCCAGCTTACCCAGAAATAACGCCGAAAACCGACCAGGAGTGTCTGCCAGCTTACCCCGTCGTTGTGAGCAAGCCGGTTGGTCGCGTAGACTAACCCGAACAGCGCCGGAAACGCCGTGATGATCGGCAGCGTCAGAAGCGCCCAGACCAGATTCAGCGGCAGCAGCCAGAGGAGTAGATAATAAAGATCAAACAGCCGCTCTCTCGTACTCATGGACCCTTCTAGCCCGATTGCGTTCAGATAAGCCTAGCCGGGCAGAGTCGCGGAGCGCAGGATCATTCGATCTTCTGTCCAGTGATCTCGATACCAGGTACACTGCTCGAACGTGTCGTTAAGTTCCCGCATTCGTTTTGCCAGCAGCGCGCGCAGCTCCGCCAGAATCAACTCATGCGCCGGGTCGCCGACGAGATTGTGCATCTGGAACGGATCAGCCAGATTATCAAACAGCAGTTCCAGACCGTCGACGTGATAGACGGCGTAAGTATATTGCTTTGTCCGCAGCCCGCGCCACTCGTGCCCGTCGATCCATTCGGCGGTGCAGCCCATGCCTTGCAGGAAGGCAGCTTCCGGTTCCGCGCCGGGCTGACCAAGCAGCACGTGGCTGAGGTCCGTCCCTTCCATTTCGGCGGGTATCGGCAGATCGAGCAGCCCCAGCAGCGTCGGCGCGATGTCGGGCGAGTTCAGGCACACGTCACTGACCAGACCGGCGGGAATGTGCTCCGCCCAGCGGATCACGAAGGGAACCCGCACCGCCTCCTCGTAGAAGATATTCTTCGCCCGCCGTCCGTGCGCGCCGAACAGCTCCCCGTGATCGGACGTGAACACGAAGATCGTGTTGTCGCGCAAGCCGAGCGCGTCAACCGCTTCGAGCAGTCGCCCGACGTTCCAGTCGAGGTTCGCCGTCATGGCGTAGTAGACGCGCATCCAATCGCTCAACTCGGCGCGTTCCTCGTCGCTCAGGCGAGCGTAATGGTCGGCGTGGGGATCGTTCTGCGGCTCGTAATTGGGCGGCAGCGGGAACTCGACGCCTTCAAACAGGTCGAGGAACTGCTTCGGGACGTTCTCGACGTTCCAGGGGTCGTGCGGCGTGCCGTAGGAGAGAAACAGGCAGAACGGTCGGTCGTTTTGCGCCGCCTGCTTGAGCACGTCGATTGCCATGTCCGTCTGAAAGTCCGGCTCGTAGCCGTCGACCGGGATTTTCTCCGGGCTGTTGGTGTGATAGTACACGCCGTAGTAGTAGTGATGGAAATTATAGGCTGCCCAGTAGCTGTCGAAGCCCAGGCGATACGGTCCGGGCGGGATGTAGGAGTTCTCCGGGTTGAGGTGATCGCCGAATCGATTCGACCACAGGTGCCATTTGCCGATGTACATCGTGTCGTAGCTGGCGCGGTTCAGCACGTGCGCGATGGTGTCGTGGTTGGGATTCATGCGCAGTTCGTTGATGACCATGCCGGTGCTGCTGGCGTACTTGCCGGTGAACAGCGTCGCGCGGTAGGGCGCGCACACCGGATAGCTGGATGTCGTGTTGATACAGTTCGCCCCTTCTTTGGCGAGCTGGTCGATGTTGGGCGTATGCGCTTTCGGATCGCCCGCGAAGCCGACGGATTGGTAGCGCAGTTGATCCGCGAAGACGTAAATTAGGTTCGGTGATGCAGACACATTGTCTCCTCTGAAGTCCTTAGCCCTTGATGCCGCTGAGGGCAATCCCTCTGACAAAATAACGCTGTCCGATCAGGAACAACACCATCACAGGCATGATAGCGAGGCTCGTCCCTGCCATGAACAGCGCGTGCTCGGTGAAATTGATACCGCGAAACGTCGATAAGCCCAACTGAACCGTCTTCATCAACTCGGTGTTGGTCGTGACGAGGGGCCAGATGAAGTCGTTCCAGGCATTCGAAAACGTAAACAAGCCCAGCGTGATCAGCGCGGGCGTCGTCAGCGGCAGCATGATTCGCCAGAAGATGCCGAATTCGGACGCGCCGTCGATGCGGGCGGCGTCCGACAGTTCCTCCGGCAGCGTCGACATGAACTGGCGCATCATGAAAATAGCGAATGCCGCCGAAACGTGCGGGATGATCAGCGCCGGATAGGTGTTGAGCAGCCCGGAGCCGCCCTGCCCCATGATGTTGTTCCCGCCCAGAAGCGGGAAACGCGCCAGGATGATGAAGACCGGGATCATCGTCACCTGACCGGGGATCACAATCGTCGAAAGCACGACCGCGAACAGCACGTTGCGCCCCGGAAAGCGCAGCCGGGCGAAGGTATATCCGGCGAGTGAGCCGAAAAACAGCACAAAAGCGACGCTGGAGAGCGCGACAATCGTGCTGTTGACGAGATACAGACCGAAGTTCGCGCGGTTCAGGGCATCGATGAAGTTGCTGAACATGGGCGGATTGGGAATCAGCACGGGCGGAAACTGGTTGGCTTGCGACTCGGTCTTGAGCGCCGTCGAGAACATCCAGAAAATCGGAAAGCCCATGACAATCGTGATGACCACGAGCATGAGATAGCTGAACGCCTTCCAGCCCAGCCGTGCGACGCGCTGCGTTGGGGTCTCGTAACGATACACTGCGCTCGACATATCCTAATCCACCCCTGAGCGTATCCAACGGAAACTGATGACCGACAGGACGGCGATCACGGCGAACAGGACGAATGCCTGCGCCGAGGCATACCCCATCTTCAAGAAGGTGAAGCCGTTCTCGTATATCTGGTGCGCCATGACGGTGGTGGCGTTTTGCGGACCGCCGCTGGTCATCACGTAGACCAGGTCGAACATCTGGAAGCTGCTGATCATCGTCGTGATCAGGATCAGCAGCGTCGTCGGGCGCAGCAGGGGCCAGGTGATGTAGCGGAAGCGCCCCCAGGCGCTCGCGCCGTCGATCTGCGCAGCTTCATAGTATTCGGTGGGGATACCCTGCAAGCCAGCCAGATAGAGCACGACCACCCAGCCGACGCTGCGCCAGAGCGCCGCGATGATGATCGACGGCATCGCCGTGCTTTGCCCGGTGAGCCATAGGCTGGGCGGCAAGCCGAGCTTGACCAACAGGTAGTTGAGCACGCCGGCGTCGGCATTGTAGAGCCACGACCAGATGCTGGCGACCACCACACCGGAAGCGATCCAGGGCAGGAAAACGACCGTGCGGAAGAAGCTGCGAAAGCGAAGCTCCTGATTGAGCAGCAGCGCGATGCCGAGTCCGGCGAAGAGCCGGACGGGTGTCGTCACGCCGAGGAAGTAAAGCGTGTTGCCAATCGAAATGAGGAACGTCTTGTCGCGCAGGATGCGCTCAAAATTCTTCAGTCCAATCCACACCGGCGGCTGCAACACCGTGTAATTGGTGAACGCCAGATAGAAGGCGATCAACATCGGAATGAAGGCGAAGATCACGATGAACAGCAAATGCGGTGTCAGGAAGAGATATGCCCAACGCGCTCGCCGCCATTCCATCGACCCCATTTGCGACCGAGGGCGTAGTCTTTGTAAGAATCGCAGGCTTCTTGCGCTCGTCATGCTCCATCCTATGCGCTTACGCGAACCAAACGGGGGTTTCGCCGAATGCAAAACCCCCGTGTCCAGCCGTCACAGCTAGGAGGTGCAGCCCGTGATGTCGTTGACCTGCGTCTCAGAGTCGTTGAGCGCGTCCTGCACGGACATCGTGCCGTCCAGCGCCGCCTGGAAATCCTGCCAGATCGGCATCCGAATCTCGCTGATGTAGGTGGTATTGGGCGCGCGACCGACCGCCTGCGCATCGGCGAAGGCACGCTGATACGGATACTGCGTGAAGTGATCTTCCGAGTAAGCCGAGGTGCGCGACATCATCCCGGCGATGAAGACGCCGTGATTCGCTGCCGCCATCTCGCTCATGCGGGTCGGGTCTACCATGAACTGGATGAACTGCCATGCCTGATCGGCGTATTTCGAGCCGTTCATGATCACCAGGTTGTCGCCGCCGAGATAGGACGAATGCTGACCATCTGCCGAGCGCGGCATCACCACCGTGTTGATCTTCAAATCCGGGTTAACCTTGAGCGCCTGATCGTAGAGTGCGGCGCTGCCGGTCATCATACCGAGGTGGTTGCTGTAAAACAGGCTGTTGAGCGGGTCGGCGCTTTCGCCGTAGACGGCGCTGCGCGGCATGTCGCCATTCTGGACGATGTCGACCCACACCTGCATCGCCTGCGCGCCCGCTTCGGTGTTGAAGGCGGCGCAGTTATTGGCGTCGAGCAAATCGCCGCCGTTGCCCCACAGGTAGGGCAGCCAGGTGAACATCACGCCCGGCTGGATGACGTTCATCACGACACCGTAGATCGGGTCGCTGGGATCGGTCGTCAGCGCGGTAATGGCGGCGGCGTCGGCTTTGAGATCATCCCAGGTTTCGGGCGGCTGCTGAATCCCCGCCTGCTCGAACAGGGTTTCGTTGTAGAACAGCGCCGACGGATCAGACCACCAGGGAACGCCGAACGTCTGGTCGTTGAAGGTGTTGCTGAACCACAGACCACTGGCGAAGTCGCTGCGCATGTCCTCAGGGATGCGGTCGTCCAACGCGAGCAGCGCGCCCAGCCCACTGTACTGCGGCATAATCGCCACGTCCATGCCGACGATGTCCGGCGCAGTGCCGCCCGCCACCGAAGCGAGGAGCTTCGTGCGGTAGTCCGAAGACGGGATACCCTGGTATTCGACCTGAATTTCGGGGTGCGCCTGATTCCACTCGGCGACCATGTCCGAAACCTGCTGGTTGTCGCCCAGGCGCGACCAGAATTGCAGCGTCACCGTGTCTTGCGCGTCAGCCGGGACGAGCATCGTCAGGCTGAGGCACACCAGAACCAAGATGGTCAACTTCCTCATGATTATTATCTCCTCGATGAAAATCTATTCTTCCTATTTGCGCGACTTCAGCACATCTCCGCCGAAAAACTCCTCCTCTCCTGTTTTCACCATCGGGCAAAACGCGCCGTGCTAGCTCGCCCCGGCGCTGTCGGGTGCGGCTTCGCGCAGCCATACCAGCATGTCGCCCTCGTCGCGGTTATCCCAGGCGAAATAGGGCACGGCTTTGAGATGAACCGGCTTGAAATGCGGCGCTTGCGTCGAATACAGGTTCGCGCCGTCTTCCGGCGCGCGATCATCACGCAGCGCAGCCCCTTCGATCACGACGACGCCGTTGAGCAGATCGGGCGCGAAGTGCGCCTCCAGCCGGGCATCGCGCGGGAGGACAATGTCATCCAGGTCAGCGCCGTTGTCGACACTCTCCAGGCAGTAAACGATTGGACCGCGCTGCAAAGCGACGCGCCCCTGATCGGCGACGACCTCCGGCTGGGCATAGACGCGCTCGACCGGCATGTCGAGATGAAGCCGCACGTGATTTTCGCCTGCCTGCCACGTCCGACGAATGGTGACGCAGCCGCGCTCGCGCTCCAGCGCGATTGGCTTGCCGTCCACCTGCACCGTATCGCTGTGACACCAGCCGGGCACGCGCAGCTTCAAAGCGAACTCGACGGGCGCTTCTAGCTGGAATTGCAGGTCAATGTCGCCGTCCCAGGGATAGTTCGTCGTCTGCGTGAGCGTGAAACGCTGCTCGCCGAATTCGAAATCCGCCGCGCTCGTCCCGTAGAGATAGACCAGCAGCTCATCCTGACTCTGCGCGTACATGTACTGCCCCAGCGAGGCGATCAGTCGGCTGATATTGGGCGGGCAGCAGGAGGTCGAGAACCACTCCTGCCTATGGTAAGGCTGGAAGCGCGTGCGCTCCGCCCCGCGACGGACGGCGAGCAGGTTTTCGTAGAAGAAGCGCCTGCCGTCGAGCGACAAGCCGGAGAGGATGCCGTTGTAGAGCGCGCGCTCCATCACGTCGGCGTAGCGAACGTCGTGTTCGAGCTGAACCATGCGGTGCATCCAGAAGAACAGCCCGATGGCGGCGCAGGTTTCGGCGTAGGCGGTATCGTTGGGCAGATCGTAATCGCCCGTAAAGCCTTCGTTCGCCCGCTGCGACCCGATTCCTCCGGTTACGTACATGCGCCGACCGATCAGGTTTTCGGCGACGCGCTTGACCGCCTGCGCCAGCTCCTGATCGTCCGTTTCCCGGCTGACATCGGCTGCGCCAGCGTAGAGATAGGTCGCGCGCACCGCGTGACCGACAATCGCGCTGTGCTCGCGCACGGGTCGATGCGACTGGTTGTACTCGTAGGTTCGCGCCCAGAAATCGGCTGAGGCTTCGCCGCGTTCCTGCGCTTCCTGATCGTAGTAGTGCGGCTGCTGACCGCGCTGATCGACGAAGTATTTCGCCAGATCGAGATAGCGCTTGTCGTCGGTGGCGTGATAGAGCCGAACCAGCGCCAGCTCGATTTCTTCGTGCCCTGGATAGCCATGTCGCTGGTGCTCCGCCGGACCAAACAGGGCGTTGATGAGGTCGGCGTAACGCAGCATGATGCCCAGAAGCGACTGGCTGCCGGTGGCTTCGTAGTGAGCGACGGCGGCTTCAATCAGATGCCCGGCGCAGTAAAGCTCGTGCCGGTCGCGCAGGTTGGTGAAGCGCTTGCCCGGCTCGACGACGGTGTAGTAGGCGTTGAGATAGCCGTCGGCTTGCTGCGCGTGCGCGAGCAGTTCGATCACGTGGTCAACCTGCTGCGCCAGCGCGTCGTCCGGCTCTTTGGCGAGGACGTAGCTCGCCGCCTCGACCCACTTCGCCAGGTCGGATTCCCAGAAGATGTGCGGCTGCTTCGGCTGCCCCGGCTTCCAGTTGAGCTTCAGGGCATCCATCGTGCCACGCGCTTCCAACTGCTCGTAGACGACCGGCAGCGTCTCCTGATGGACGAGCGTCTGGTAGTGTTTCCAGAAGCCGCCGGTAATCTCCACGTCGGCAAGTGCTAACGGCTGAACGGTCATGATTGCAGCTTTCTGTGTAGATGTCGCTACACGAATCACAGCGGAATCATCGTAAACCTGAGGCAGAATGCGTTTTGCGCCGCACGAGTCGCGCACGATCAGCGTTCCGCGCACGGCATACAGGGGAGGCGGCTCGCTCCCGTCGATCTGGTGCAGCAAAAGCTGCGCGGCTGCCTGCCCCATCTCGTGGCAGGGCATCCGAACGGTGGTCAGCGCGGGGCGCGCATCACCGGCAATCGGACGGTCATCGTACCCGACGATGGCGATGTCGTCGGGAATGCGCAGCCCGGCATCCTGAATGGCATAGATCGCGCCGACCGCGATCTGATCGCTGGCTGCGAAAATCGCGTCGGGGCGCTGCGCTAGCTGAAGCAGGGATTTGGCGACTTCCTCGCCCGCCTTGACATTCCAGATACTCTGGCGGATCAAGCCCTCGCTGCTGAGACCGGCTAGAGCCATCGCCTGACGGTAGCCCGCCAGCCGTTCGCGGGTGGCGCGCCAGCCGTCCGGACCGCCGATGTAGGCGACGCGGCGGTAGCCGAGCTTGAGCAGGTGCTGGGTCGCAAGCTGCGCCCCATAATAGTCGTCGGGACCGATGGTACGCGCACCCGGCGCCTGCCCGCGATTGACGAAGACGTGCGGCTTGTCGGTGAGGTTGAGCGCCTTGTCCGACGAAGATTTGAAGCTGGTATCGGCAAAGATGATGCCATCGACCGAGCGGCGGGTCAGGTTTTCCAGCGCGTCCTGTTCCTTCGAGCTGGATACGCCGAACGAATTGGCGTGCATGATCATGCTGGTGTAGCCGAATTCGCGCAGGTAGTCGCAGATGCCGCTCAGGATGAGCGCGGTGAAAATCTGGGACACGTCATCTGCGATAACGCCGACCGTGTAGGTGCGGCTGCTGCGCAGCCCGCGCGCCACGAGGTTGGGCTGGTAGCCCATTTCTTCCGCCAGCCGCAGGATACGCTGACGGGTTTCCTCCTTGACGGGATACCCCTCGTCATTAAGCGTCCGCGAGACGGTCGAAATCGAAACGCCCGCAGCCCGAGCAATTTCAGAAAGTGTGATGGTCATAAGCAGGCATTATTGAGCTAAGGTGATTAAGCAAACGTTATCTATCTTCAGCGGATAGTTTAGCCACAAACGATTGCTGCTGTCAAGTCATTTCATCAGGCGGAAAGACTGCCGTCCTGCGGTGTGGGATCGAGCGAGGTCGCCAGCAGCGGCTCCCAGCTCTTGAGCGTGCGCAGCGTCTCGTGGTTGAACGAGGAGATCACCACGTAGCGCAGGTAGTTCCGCTGCTTCAAAATGCTGACGGTGTTCCAGGCGGTGCGCAGATAATCGCCCGTATCCTCGCCCTTGATTTCCATGCACAGGCGAATCCGTCCCGTCGTGGGCGAGGAAGACGACGCCAGCGGTCGACGTGCGGACATCGATTTCGATCCAGTCCGCCCCGGCGTCGATTGCCTTCTGAAATGCGATCAGAGTGTTTTCGGGCTAGCGACCAGAAATGCCGCGAGGGGCGATCACATACGGCGGGTGGAACACGATCAAGCCTTCTATTGAGGTGTCTGCTGAAGACTGGAGATCGCCGGGGCGACGCTGTCCTCGCGGGCGATGAGCGCAACGTGACTCAGCGCGCAGGTGATGGTCGTGCCGACTGCTTCCAGCAGTTCAAAGCGGCGACCGCCGAAGCCCCAACTGTGAATGGAGACTTCCGCGCCTTCCGCCTGAAGCGCCTTGCCGACCGCTTCCGGCGTGCTGAGATCAGGTTCCCCCATCTGACGGATGAACGCCGGTACGCCAAAGGTACGGCTGAGCGCAGCCCCCGCGCCGATACCACCCGAAAGCTTCAAAAAGTCTCGACGGCTTAACCCTCTTTTGCTCATGGCTTCCTTCTCCTCAGTAGGACAAAAATCGTTCAATTTGCCGAACACGGACTCGAATATCGGGTGTGGCTCTGATCCTTTCTGCTAGGTCGTTCTCCGTGTCTGAGCGAGGTGTACACACAGCTTGCTCACGTGGTAAATCAAAGGATTCTGGAAGTCATCCTCCAGAACATCTCCGATCTTGACCGTGCGATTGGCTCGTCAGGATGACAGCTTTTTGCCTGCTCCATGCGGGAGCTTCGCTGAAAACGCTGTCGCCGTAAGATCAGATGTTCCATAGTCAGCAAAGCGGGGATGACCAGGAAGCCATTCTCGCGGTAGGAGGTGTTTTGATCCGGCGTCAGATGCGTTTTCATGGAAAATCCAGCAAAACAGAACGCCGGGGAGCATAAGTAATCGTTATTATGTATACTTTAGCAGCATCAAAAGAAAACGTTTACTATTGGCGAAGACACGTTAACACGCTCTTCGTGAGCGAGCCAAAGTCCCTTAATTTGAGGAAAATCATCGCAATTTAGAATATGGTGTTCATTCGAGTGGAGGCGCTTCATGCAGTATCAACTCAAGGGCAGCTTGACAGCCGATCAAAGCCATCATTATGTATCGCACCCGTTTGAGGTCCCGGCAGGCGCGACGCGAATCGATATTGATTTCCAGTACGCGCCCAAGCACCCGGGCAAGTTTGGGAATCTGCTCACGTTGAGCCTGTTCGACCCCGACAAGGAACGCGGAACCGGGCATCGCGGGGAGCCGACCCAGCACGTCACCGTCAGCACCGGGGAAGCGACCGTCGGCTATCTTCCCGGCGAATTGATCGCGGGAAGCTGGGACATCATGATCAACTGCAACCTGATTAATCCCGGCGTGCCGGTCGAGTATCAGTTTGACATTGTCGTCGGCTTCGAGCCGCAGCCGGAAGCGCAGTCCGGGTCGCGCGGCGTGACTCCGGCGCGCGGACCCGGCTGGTATCGCGGCGACCTGCACGGGCATACTTACCATTCCGACGGGCACTGGGAGGCGGACGGTCTGGTGGGTTTTGCGCGCGAGCATCGGCTCGATTTCGTCACCCTGACCGATCACAACACGGTCGCAGGACTCCCGCAGATGGACAGCCTCTCCTCCCCCGATTTGCTGACGATGGGGGGATTTGAGCTGACCACTTTTTACGGTCACGCCCTGGCGCTGGGGCTGCGCCGCTGTATCGACTGGCGCGTGCAGCCCGGCGTCCGCACCATGACCGACATCCGGGCTGAAGTCGAAGCCGCCGGAGGGCTGTTCGTCATTGCCCATCCAGCCTGCCCCGGCGATCCGTACTGCACCGGCTGCCACTGGGAGTATCAGGACATGATGCCGGGCAGCGCACAACTGGTCGAAATCTGCAACGAGCATTACGGCAGTGGCAGCAACAACGAGGGCGCGGTCGAACTCTGGTATCAGTGGCTCAATCAGGGACATCATCTGTGCGCGACCGCTGGCACCGACATTCACGGTCCCACCGACCCTGCCCTTGAATTTCTGTTCAACGTCGTCTACGCGCAGGAACTCTCCGAAGCGGCGATTCTGGACGGCGTGCGGCACGGACACTCCTACCTGAGCAGCGGACCGCAGCTTGAATTCACGGGGAAATCGCCCTCCGGCACGGCGATGATGGGGGATACACTGCCCGACGGGCGCTGCGAATATCGCGTCCGCTGGTCGGACTGCTGCGAGGGAGACCGCGTTCGCATTATCGTTGACGGGCAGGTCACGACGGAACTGCCTGCTGATACACAAGGGGACTATGGCTGGACGCTCGACGACGGACAGCCACACTGGTGCGTGGTCGAGGTGCGCGATGCGGGCGGCAGCCTGCGCGCCGTCACCAACCCGATTTTCGCCGGGTCACCCGCGTGACGCTGATGCCCTCAGGTGCGCGGCGGGGCAGCGGTGGAACTGCGGACGACCAGCTCCGTTTCCAGCGTGACCCGCTCTACGCATCTCCGCGACGGTCTGGCAGGACTGGGGGACGAAAACGCACGGGCGGCGGGCGGTTCGTGAGGATGGTATCAGTCCTGCGTCAGCGCGCGCGTTAAAGCAGCCGAGTCCCGATCCAGGTAAAGTTTCACGTGCTTCCGCGTGCGCAGGATCGACGCCGGGCAGTTTTCCGTGACCGCGCCTTCCAGCGCCGCCTGCACCGCTTTCGCCTTGCGCGCTTCCGGCACCAGCGCCAGCACGTGCTTCGGCTTCAGCAGCGCGGGTATCGTCAGCGAGATCGCCTGCCGGGGCACCGCGTCGAGGCTGGCAAAGTGCCCCTCGCCGACCTGCTGGCGGCGGCAGGTCTCGTCCAGCGTGACGACGTAAATCGTCTTCGCGGTATGAAAGTCTGCGGGCGGATCGTTGAAGGCGAGATGCCCGTTTTCGCCGATGCCCAGCACGCAAACCACTGGCGCGTGTGCCGCCAGCAGCGCGTCATAGCGTGCCAATTCCGCCTCGATGTCGGCGGCATCGCCGTTGATCCCGTAGGCGGCGTGCGGGTGAAAAGGCTGCGTGATGCGCTCGTGGATGAAACGGCGAAAGCTGGCGGGGTGATCCTGAGCAATGCCGAGATACTCGTCCATGTGGAAGACGGTGACACGCTCCCAGGGAAGATCGCCGACGCTGCGGAGCGCCCGCAAAAAGCTGAGCTGCGAATTGCCGGTCGCAAAGATGACGGCGACCTGATCGCTGCTGGCAGCTTCACGCCGGATAATCGACGCGAAATCGGCTGCCGCCGCCTGCCCCAGCGCGGCGTTCAACTCGAATACCGCGACCGACATTTCGCCAATTTGCCTGTGATCAGCCATCTGAGCCATTCCCCGGAGATACCTCGCGCGACAGGTGTACTGGAACGCCCTTGCCGCGTCACGAGTCGCGTGTCAGGCGGTAGATTCCGCCTTTGTAGTCGAGCAGATAGAGTTCGCCGTCCGGGTCTTCGGCGAAGGCGGACATGTTGAAGCCCGTGCTGCTCATCAGCAGATGATTCTGCCACTGACCGGACGCATCTCGATCCAGAATCCAGACCTTGCCGTAGATGTAATCGCCGTATATGTACTTGCCGTCCAGTTCCGGCAGCGCCGCGCCGCGATAGACGTAGCCGCCGATGATACACTGTCCTTCGTCATGCGGATATTCGACAATCGGCCACGTCGGCGCGCCCAGAACGGGCTGATCCAGCAGATAGGGATGCAGCCCCTCGAACGCGCTCCAGCCGTAGTTTTCGCCGCCGTGACTGCTCCCCGGCTGGTAATCCAGCTCCTCGTAGAGCCACTGACCGACATCGCCGATGAACAGATCGCCGTTCTCGCGGTCGAAGCCGAAGCGCCAGGGATTGCGCAAGCCGAGCGCCCAGATTTCCGGCAGATACGCCGGGTTGCCGACGAACGGATTATCGGGCGGGATGTTATAAGTCGGCGCGTTCACGTCGCTGACATCGAGGCGCAGCAGCTTACCCAGGTAGCTCTGCGGATTTTGCGAGCGGTAGCTGGGGATCGCCGGGTTGCCGCCGTCGCCAAAGCCCGCGTACAGGTAGCCATCCGGTCCGAACGTGATCTGCCCGCCTTTGTGGTCTTCATAAGGCTGCGGGAACTTGAGCAGGATCACGCCGCTGTTCGGGTCTGCCCGATCCGGCTGATCGGGCAGGACGTGGTAGCGGGCGATGACGCTGTTCACGTCGGTATCGTTGTAGGAGACGTAAAAGACGCCGTTCCGGGCGAAATTGGGGTCGAACGCGAACCCCAGCAGCCCCTGTTCGGTGTACATGCCGCTGTAAACCCGCGCCGGCAGCAGGTCGGAAATGTCGAGGAAGGGCGTCGGGTTGACCTGCCCGTCCTTGACGATGTACACCTGCCCGACTTGCTCCACGACGAAGATGCGCCCCGAATCATCCGGCGCGAACGCCATATAGATCGGGCTGTCGAAATGCTCGGTCGAGATCGGCGACCAGCGATAGGTCACGCCGTTGAAGTCGCCGGTCGGGCTGACGCTCTGATCGTTCTGCGCGCCGACGTTGAGGTTGACCGTACCCTTGTTGAGTTCGCGCAGATAGGCGATCACGTTGCGCAGGTCGTCGTCCGTCAGGTTCGAATTGCCGCCTCGTGCGGGCATGGCGTAGCCGGTCACGTTGACCGGATCGTTCGCCGTGCGCCCGGTCTTCAGAAACGCCAGCAGCTCGTCGTCCGTAGACCCTTGAATGAAGGCGTTGTCGGTCAGGTTTTTGCCGATGGCGTGACTGGTCGCGCCGTTGGCGCTCAGCGCGTGGCACGAGATGCAGGTGCTCCGGAAAACGTCCCAGCCCGCGCGGACGGTCTCCAGCGGAGCCGACAGGTTCGCCACGTCGAACTGCTGCTCCACCGGCGGCACTTCCGTCGGGATCAGATTTCGGCTCGCCAGGTACGTTTGCACGTCCCGCCACGATCCGTCTTTGATCAGCCGCACCAGATCGTCGATTTCGGGGCTGCTCAGCGTGCCGCCCTCGCCTTCGCCGTAGCCGATCATCGCCGTGTTGAGCAGACCTCGGTCGATGCTCTTGTACAGATCGTCGTAATCTTTGGCGCGCACGTCCGTCGTGTTGAGCGGCGGCGTCTGGTTCAGCCCTTCCCCGAACGCGCCGTGACATTCCACGCAGTCCGCAGCGTACATCTGCATCGCCCGGTCGAGGGCGGCGTGCTGCTGCTCGTCCTGGGCGGCGCGCTCGCGGAACGGCTCGTGCAGGATATTGAAGAACAGGATCGCCACGATCAGAATCGCCGCCGCCGCGCCGATCAGGGTCAGCCGCGAAGATGCCCGCTTTTGCAGGTGGAGTCATATCCGTTCCGTTCACTCGGCTGCCGTCGCCTCGGCGGTGGACTGCGCAGCCGCCGGTGGATAGGTCGCTTCGTCGCCGCTGACCTCGCTGCGCGTGATCGGCTGGCGCGTATCGACCTCAATCCGCCCATCGTCGCTGATCAGGATCGGGAAATAGTCGAGCGGGCGCGGCGCGGGCGGGTTGGCGACGCTGCCGTCCTCCGTAAAGATCGAGCCGTGACACGGGCAGGCGAAGACCTGCTTATCCGCTTCCCAGCCGACCATGCAGGCGAGGTGCGTACATTTGCTGTGCAGGGCGAGGAAGCCGCCCGTCTGGAAACGGACTAAGAAGAAACGATCCGCAGGGAATGGCGTGACCGTGCCAGGCGGGAAATCGTTGACGAGACCCGCCGTCACCACCTGCCCGCTGCTGCTCACGGGCTGCCGGGAGGCGAGAAAGCGCAAGCCCAGATAAGCGCCTTCGCCAGCCACCAGCGCCGCCAGACCGCGCCAGCCCCACTTCAGGAAGTTGCGCCGCGAGACAGTCGCTTCTGTTTCTTCAACCGGATTAGCCATGATCACGCCTACATACTCCAGGGGAAGGACAACGCCATGTTCTCGCCTCGGAACAAGTTCCCGATCACCGTGAGCGTCACGAAGGTCATGAACAGGAGCGTAAACAGCGCCAGATTCCGCTCGCTCGTCGTGAATCCCCGAACGCGCAGGAACAGCCAGTAGCCCACCAGCCCGATCAGGATAACACCGAAGGGCAGCACGCCGCTGCTGAAAAATGGCGGCAGCGTCGGCAGCAGCGCCAGATGCCGACCGTAGTCGTCGAGCACCACCAGCACCGCCGTCCCGACGACGCCCGCGACGGCGTTGACGAGCGCCAGCCTGCGCCCCCGGCGCGAGCGAAACCAGATGCCGACCGTATCCGGCTCGCGCGTCTCGTCGAAATCGAGATACGGCAGCAAAAGCAGCGCCGCCACCACCAGCGCCGGGATCACGACGGTGACGACGATGGGATGGAAGTGCAGCAGAAGCTCCTGAAAGCCGAGGAAGTACCAGGCGGCTTTCGCCGGGTTCGGCGGCTGCGCGGGGTTGGCGGCGTGCGCCCAGCGGCGCGTTGACGCCGGTCGCCCAGGCGATCAGCAGCGCCAGCACGACCAGCCCGACGACCAGCTCCAGATCGACCAGATGCGGGATGGTCGTCACGCGAACCAGTTTCTTCGGGTTAACAGGCGGGTCGTCCACGCTGCGCGGGATCGTGAAGGTGTCCTTGCGGATTCGCCACGAATGATAGGACATCAGGATGCCCATCAGCAGCGGCAGGACAACCACGTGAAAGGCGAAGAACGTCCGCAGCGTGACCGGACCGATCTCCGCGCCACCGAGCAGCCAGCTTTTGAGACCCTCGCCCACCACCGGGATGTAGCCGAGCATACTGGTGACAATCGTCGTCGCCCAGTAAGCAAGCTGATCCCAGGGCAGCAGGTAGCCGGTAAATTGGACAGCGCCGCCAGCAGCAGCATCCCCCAGCCGATGATCCAGTTGAATTCGCGCGGCGTGTGAAAGGCAGCCGTGTAATAGACCCGCAGCATGTGCAGCACCGCCAGCAGCAGCAGCAGGTTGGCGCTCCAGTGGTGCAGGTTGCGCACGAACTGCCCCATCCAGATGTCCGTCTGCACCCGCTGGATGCTCAGATAGGCGTCGGTGGGCGTCGGCGTGTAGACGAACAGGAGCATCACGCCGGTCACGAGCAGAATGAGGAACATCAGGATGCTCAGCCCACCCAGCCCGAAGTTATAGGTCAGCTTCAACTCGCGCGCTGGCACCTTGGTCGGATGCAGGTGCAGGACGAGGTCGTTGAGCACCTGACGGACGTGCGAGCGGTCGTCGTCGGACAGGGGTTCGCGCCAGATCGAGCGCCGGACTCGCGCCCAAATGGATGCTGAACGTTTCACAGGGGCTGGTTGGCTCACGGGTTCTCCATGCGACTACCCGTCATCTTTCGCGCAGCGGAAGCCGATGAACCAGTCGCGCCCGGATGGCGCGCTGCGAAAGCGCGTCGCTGCACTCGTTCCATAATCAATATAGCTTCCGATTCCGCCGCGATACACGCGCCTATCGGTCGTGTCGTTGGGGTCTTCACGTCCATCCTGCGCCTGATACGGATAGGGACGGTACAGGCTGCTGACCCATTCCCAGGCGTTGCCCGCCAGATCATCAGCGCCAACCCACGAAACGCCGCCCGGTCGGCTGCCCACGTCCGCTAGCTGACCGTTGAAATTCGCGTCGTAGACCAGATCGTCGGACACGAATTGATCGCCCCAGGGATAGAGTAGGCTGTCGGGTCCTCTGGCGGCATATTCCCATTCCGCCTCGGTCGGCAGGCGGGCATCGCGCGCCGCGCAGTAATCCCGCGCCTCGAACCACGTCAGATTGGTGCGCGGCTTGTCCGCCCCGCTGAATGGTCCTTCGGAACCGTATTGCCCGTTGGACACTTCGTAGCGGTCAATCCAAAAGGGTTGATCGAAACAAACCTGCTGCACAGGCTGCTCGTCACGACGCCCCTTCGCGTTCCCCATCATGAAGCAGCCCGTCGGGACTTCGACCATCTCGACGCCGTCGAACGTCCTGCTGACGGGCTGCCAGATGGTGTTTCCCGGCACGTAGGTGGGTTTTTCGAGGTCAGCGTAGAGAGAGCTACAGCCGGAACTGAGCAGCGCGATACTCAGCAGGAAAGCGGCAACAAAACGAATGTTCATGATCATGCACGTCGAGCGCCAGTAACGTTTTGCCGGACAACGCGGCTGCCGACGCCAAACTCAGCGCTTTAGCTTATCAGCCAACACGCGACGTTGGCAAGTTGCCTTGATTCGTTATACTCATGACAAATGTCAGGACAATGCCGCCTCGAACAACTCTCTGAAGCACATGATGCCTAAAAAGCGCTTTTACCTGTACCTGTTCAGCCTGCTGATGCTCTGCCTGTCCATGGGCGTGAGTCCCGACAGGCTGCACGCCCAAACCGACTCTCCCTTGCCCGACGATCTCCTCTTTTCGACCGGCTCGGTCAACGCGGACGGACTGCCGCAGGCGCATAACATTCTGGCGCGCCTCGACGCCGCGACGGGTCAGGTCAGCACCTTCTACACCGATGAGTCGGCGGTCTACCTGAAGGCGCTTCGCTGGTCGCCCGATGGGGATCGCCTGGCTTACGTTCGGGCGGAGTACGATGGCAGGCATTACCCGGCGCAGCTCTGTTTGCTCAGCCGAGACGGCGAAGCGCAGGGCTGCTTCGACGATGCCCCCGTCGGCTATTTCTCGGTTAACGCGCCCAACGAGATCACATGGTCGCCCGACGGAGATCGCCTGTATTACGTCGGCGGCGACGAGACGGTGCGGCGGCTGCTCGAAGCCGATGTCACGTCCCGTAAAACGCTGCGGGTCGTCTATGAATATCCGGTGCCGGAGAACCAGAGGAGCAACCCGCCCGCGCTCGCCTGGACAGACGATCTCGCCTATTTGACGATTGGCGCGGGCGACAAGACGCGCGTGCAGCGCGGGATGCCGGTGCTGCTACTCGCACTCGACAGCGGGCAGACGATTGACCTCGCGCATCTTCCCGGCACAGAGGGAAGCAGTCTCTTTGTGGTCTGCCCATTCTTCTCGCCACGCGGAAGCTATTTGACGGCGTACAACTTCGACGTGCCGGAAACGCCCGCCGCGCCGCAGTTTCTAATCGTGGACAAGCAGGGTTCGATTGTTTCCGCCATCAAACCGACTGCCCCGCTCAACGTCCTGCCCACGAGCTGTCCCACCTGGCAGACGGACGAAGCGGCGTTTTACTTTCCGCTGTCGCAGGGTACTCCGGCGTCCAGCACGCTCCGCATCCTGAAATACGCGCTGGACAGCCAGCAGTTCTCGGTGGCGTTTGATTCGGGCGACCTCGGCGATCTGGCGGAAGCGACCGTCCTCTCACAGATGTCGCTCTCGCCGGACGAGCAGCTTCTCGCCTTCGACTCGCCGTTCGATCCGGGCGTGGACGATGGCACGCAGGTCGCCGTCATCTCGCTGGCGCAGACCCCGCCGACCCTGCGCCGCTACAGCCCGCCTTTCCCCTTCTCGTCCGATCCGCTGTGGAATCCCAGCCCCGAACCGGTGGTCGACAAGCGGTTTTGAATCCGAAGGTGGTATGATGGCAGGCGATACACCGAGGCTGCCGGACGGCGGCTCGTGCCGCCCAACAGCTTTTGAGCAACCGTGATCATAGGACTGTAATGATAGACGCGAAGCAAACTGTCCCTGCGTTCCACCTGATGACCAAGCCGCGCGGCGCGATCTGCAATCTGGACTGCAAATACTGCTACTTCCTGAGCAAAGAGCGCCTCTACCCCAACAGCAGCTTTCGCATGAGCGAGACGCTGCTGGAGGAATACACGCACCAGTACATCGCCGCGCAGCAGGTGCCGGAGGTGACGTTTGCCTGGCAGGGCGGCGAGCCGACGCTGATGGGACTGGATTTCTACAAGTTGGCGCTGCGCTACCAGCAGAAGCACAAAAAGCCGGGGATGCGGATTTACAACGCGCTGCAAACCAATGCCGTCACGCTCAACGACGATTGGTGCGAGTTCTTCGCGCACAACGACTTTCTGATCGGCGTCAGTCTGGACGGACCGCAAGCGCTCCACGATGCCTACCGCGTCGATAAGGGCGGCGCGCCCACCTTTGATCGCGTCATGGCGGGTATCGAGCTGCTCAGGAAGCACCATGTCGAGTTCAACATCCTGACCACCGTTCACGCTGCCAACGCGGATCATCCGCTGGAGCTTTACCGGTTCATGCGCGATCAGGTCGGGACGAACTTCCTGCAATTCATCCCGATTGTCGAGCGTGACAACATGACAGGCTATCAGGAAGGGAATACCGTGACCGAGCGGTCGGTCACGGCGGAACAGTACGGTACATTCCTGATCGCCATCTTCGAGGAATGGGTGCGCCACGATGTCGGTCGCGTCTACGTGCAGATTTTCGACGTGGCGCTGGCAGCCTGGACGGGGAACAATCCGGGCTTGTGCATCTTCGAGGAAACCTGCGGCAAAGCGCTGGCGCTGGAGCACAATGGCGATGTCTACTCGTGCGACCACTTCGTCGAGCCGAAGCATTTTGTGGGCAACATCGTCGACATTCCCCTGACGGAGATCGTCACCAGCGAGCAGCAGCGCGCCTTCGGCTTGGCGAAGCGCGAGGCGCTGCCGCAGTACTGCCGGGACTGCGAGGTACGCTTCATCTGCAACGGCGGCTGCCCGAAGAACCGCTTCATCGCAACGCCGTCCGGCGAGCCAGGCTTGAATTACCTGTGCGCCGGATACAAGACATTCTTCACGCACATTGACGAGCCGATGCGCTTCATGGCGAACGAGCTTGCGCACCAGCGTCCACCGGCGAACGTGATGCTCTACATGCATCAGAAAGACGCCGAACTGAACGCCGCGTTCGCACGCGCCGGGCGCAACGATCCCTGCCCCTGTGGCAGCGGTCTGAAGTTCAAACGGTGTCACGGGCGAACGCGGCGGGTGCGTCCATGACGACGATCAGTCGATGCCGCGCGCTCGCTGGCGTCGTTTGATCATCCTATTCCCTAACGAAGCGCCCCAACAAGAGCTGTCGCTTTGCGACAAGCCCAATCCACAAAGTTTGACAATCGGCGGCGACATTTGTTATTTTTATGAAAACGATTCCGGTATCGTTACCGGAAATACAGTTTTGGAATGATTGGTGTCTGAAGAATTTACGATAGTCGACATTGCCAGAGCGGCGGGCGTCTCCGTCTCGACGGTCTCGCGTATCCTCAACGACAAGCAGGACGTAGCGCAGGCGACCCGCGAGCGCGTCCAGCGTGTGATCGAGGAGTCCGGCTACAGCCCGCACGCCCAGGCGCAGCGGCTTCGCGCCGGCAAAACGCGCAATATCGCCCTGCTCTTTCCGCTCAAGTTCCCCGGCGACCAGCCCTTCAACCCGCTCGACATGGATTTCATCGTCGGCGCCGCCTCCGCCGCCGGAGAGCGCGCCTACTTTTTGAGCCTGCTCACGAATGCCGTCACCAAACGCAGCCTGCTCAACCTGTACCGCAGCGCTCAGGTCGATGGCGTGGTGCTGATGCAGATCAGCACGTCGGACTGGCGCGTCGAGCTGCTGCGCCAGCGGGGCTACCCCTTCGTCATGATCGGGCACAGCGACGATAACCGGGGGCTGAGCTTCATCGACCTCGATTTCGAGGCGGCGGTCAGCGTGGCGTTCGATTATCTGGACGAACTCGGACACCGCAATATCGGCTTTCTGGGGCAGTCGCGCGCGCTGCGCGAGAGCGGACTACGGTCCGGCAGCGCGGTCGTGGAGCGGCTACCAGCGCGCGCAGGCAGCCCACCGGATCGATACCGCCTATCGAGAGGTCGGTTTCGCGGGCAAAGACACCTTCGCCGCCACCCTCGAACTGCTCGACGAGCTTCCCAAGCTGAGCGCCATCGTCACCACCCATGCCTATCCGGCGCTCAGCATCATTCAGGCGCTGGGCAAGCGCGGCTTGCGCGTGCCGGAAGATTGTTCGGTAATCGCCGTGACGGAGGGGCGCATCGCCGATATGAGCACTCCGGCGCTGACCACCATCGACTTTCCATCCTACGACATGGGCTATCGCGCGGTCGATATGCTCACGCGGACGCTGCAAGGGGATATGTCCGAACCGGAACAGATTCTCATTCCGCCTCGGCTGGTGATTCGCAAGAGCACGGGTCGCTGGCGGTCTCACATTGATTCGCACGCGCATAAAAAGGGTAAATCATGAAATTCGATCAAGGGCAGTGGCGCTTGCTGCCCGGTACGGACGCCATCTATCCTGTCACCGTCACCGATGTCGCCGTCGAAGCCGATGCGCTGACGATCACCGGGTACAACAAGCCGGTGGTGGCGCGCTGGAGCTACCTCGACGGCGCGATCATCACGGTGCGCTTCACCTCGCCCATGCCGGACGTGATCCGCGTGCAGATTACGCATTTCAAGGGGCGGCAGGCAAAGCTGCCCATCTTCGACCTCGATTACAGCCTCGCCAACCCGGACGTTTCGACCGGGCAGGACGAGGCGCACGCCTGGCTCAAGTCGGGCGATCTCTCGGTCGTCGTGCCGCTGCAAGGCGAATGGCGCATCGACTACTGGCGCGGCGACCAGCCGCTCACCAGCAGCGAGCCGAAGGCGGTCGGGCTGTTCACGCAGGACGGCGAAACTTTCCTGCGCGAGCAGTTGTCGCTGCAAGTCGGTGAAACGGTCTATGGCTTGGGCGAGCGCTTCGGCGCGTTCGTCAAGAACGGGCAGTCGGTCGACATCTGGAACGCGGACGGCGGCACGCTCTCGGAGTACGCCTACAAGAACGTCCCCTTCTACCTGACGAGCCAGGGCTACGGCGTGCTGGTCAACCACCCCGGCTGCGTCTCGTTCGAGGTCGCCTCGCACCACGTCAGCCGCGTGCAGTTCAGCGCGGAGGGGCACAGCCTCGATTACTACCTGTTCGGCGGTCCCACCATGAAAGACGCGCTGGCGCAGTACACGGCGCTCAGCGGGCGTCCGGCGCTGCCGCCGGAATGGTCGTTCGGGCTGTGGCTCTCGACCTCGTTCACGACCAATTACGACGAGGCGACCATCCTCGCCAACGTCGAGCGCATGGAGGCGCTCGGCATCCCGATCAGCGTCTTCCACTTCGACTGCTTCTGGATGCAGGAGCTGACCTGGTGCAGCTTCCTGTGGGACCGGCGCAACTTCCCCGACCCGCAGGCGATGCTCAAGCGGATCAAGGACAAAGGTATCCGAATTTGCCTGTGGATCAACCCGTACATCGCCGAAGCCTCGCCGCTGTTCGCGGAGGGTGCGGCGAGCGGCTATCTGCTGCAAACGCCGGGCGGCGACGTGTATCAGGTCGATGCCTGGCAGCCGGGTCTCGCCTTCGTCGACTTCACCAACCCCGACGCGCGGACGTGGTACGCGGGCAAGCTGCGCGCGCTGGTCGACATGGGCGTCGATGCCTTCAAGACCGACTTCGGCGAGCGCATCCCCACCGACGTGCGCTACTTCGACGGCTCCGACCCGGAGCGGATGCACAACTACTACACTTACCTCTACAACCAGACCGTTTTCGACATGCTGCGCGCGGCGAAGGGTGAAGGCGAAGCGGTCGTCTTCGCGCGCTCCGCGACGACGGGCGGGCAGAAGTTCCCCGTGCATTGGGGCGGCGACAACATGGCGACCTATCCCTCGATGGCGGAGACGCTGCGCGGCGGGCTGTCGCTCGGCATGAGCGGCTTCGGCTTCTGGAGCCACGACATCAGCGGTTTCACCGACACCGCCACGCCCGACCTGTACAAGCGCTGGGTCGCCTTCGGGCTGCTCTCGTCGCACAGCCGTCTGCACGGCAGCACGAGCGCGCGGATGCCCTGGCTGTTCGACGACGAAGCCATCGACGTGCTGCGCTTCTTCAACAACCTCAAACGGCGTCTGATGCCCTATCTGCTCGACAAGGCGCGCGAAGCGCACGCACACGGCATCCCCATGCTGCGGGCGATGGTGCTGGAATTCCCGGACGACCCGACCTGCCGCTATCTGGACACGCAGTACATGCTGGGCGACGCGCTGCTGGTCGCGCCAGTGTTCAGCCCGCGCGGCGACGTGAGCTATTATCTGCCCAAAGGGGAATGGCGCAATCTGCTCACGGGCGAGGTGGCGCAGGGCGGCGCATGGCGCAGCGAGACGCACGACTATTTCAGTATGCCGCTGTGGGTACACACGGCGCGCGGCAGCCGGTGGGCGTGTTTGGAGCAATATTCCCCCGCCAACTGACCGGAACGGGTGAATAGCTTTGATGGTAGGGGCGACCTGGCAGGTCTCCCCTACAAGTACACCTGCGCTCGGATCATCCCTTGAGCGCGCCGGAAATGATCCCCTCGATGAAACTGCGCTGGAACAGCGCGTAGATCACCAGTACCGGCAGGAAGACCATGATCGAGGCAGCCGCCATCACCGGCACGTCCGCCGAGTAGCGCCCGCGCAGCAGCGCCAAGCCGACCGGCAGCGTGCGCAGGTCGCCTGACGCCATCACCAGCACCAGGAAGAACTCGTTCCACGTCCACATGAACAGCAGCACGATCAGCGAGAGCAGCGCCGGGCGCGAGAGCGGGAACAGGATGCGCCAGAGCACGCCCCAGGTCGAGCAGCCGTCCACCACCGCCGCGTCGATCAGTTCGCGCGGCATGTTCTTGAAGTTGGCGCGCATCCAGAAGGTGCCGAAAGCGAAGCTGAGCGCCACCTGCGGCAGAATCAGCGCCCAGTAGGTGTTGAGCAGACCGAGATCGTTCATGATCTGCCACAGGGGGATGATCACCGCCTCGAACGGCACCATCAAGCCGAGCAGGATGATCAGCAGCAGCAGGTTATCGCCGGGGAAACGGAACATGCCGAAGCCGAAGCCCGACATGGTCGAGAGCAGCGTCGAGATGATCACCACCGGGACGACGACGATCACGCTCGACTGAAAATAGCTGCCGAAGCGCGCGCCGTTCCAGGCTTCGACGAAGTTGTCGAAATGCCACGTCGTCGGCGGCGCGAACGGGCTGCTGGAAAGCTCAGTCGTCGTCTTGAACGCCGTGAAGATGATGCCGATGAAGGGCAGCAGCGCCGCGACCAGAAAGACGGTCAGGATCAGGTACGTCAGGAGGCTGCGCGACCGGCGGCTAGACATCGACTTCGCTCCGCTGCTGCATCCACGTGACCGCCGCCGAGACCAGCGCGATCACCAGCGCCAGCGTCACGGCAATCGCCGCGCCGTAGCCCGCGCGGTTGCGCTGAAACGTCTGCTGGTAGACGAGGTAGCTGGTGACGTAGGTCTGCTTGCCGGGTCCGCCGTTGGTCAGCACGAAGACGGTATCGAAGACCCGCAGCGCGGCGATGAACGTCAGCACGAAGGCGACCAGCATTTGCTGGCGCAAGCCGGGAATCGTGACGTAGCGGAACTCCTGCCAGGCGTTCGCGCCGAAGACTTTGGCGGCGTCGTAGAGTTCCTCGTTGATGTTCTGCATCCCGGCGACGAACAGCACCATACACAAGCCGTACTCAATCCACGAGCCGACCACACCCACCGCGTAGCGCGCGTAGGTGAAGTCGCCCAGCCAGGGGCGCACCCACGTCTCCAGCCCGATCCCGGCGAGCAGTTGGTTGATGGGACCGTCGAGCGTGAACAGCCAGCGCCAGATGATGCCGACCACCACCGGACTCATCACCTGCGGGATGAACAAGCCGGTGCGAAAGATCGCCATGCCGCGCAGCTTGCTGCGGGTCATCAGCGACGTGAGGAACAAGCCCAGCAGGATCGGGATAATCGTGTAGAAGACGACGAACAGCGCGTTGTTGCTGATCGCGCGCCAGAAGTCGGGGTCGTGCGCCAGTTCGAGGTAGTTGTCGAAGCCGATGTAAGTCGGCGGACTGAAGCCCGTCCAGTCGAAGAAGCTGTAGCGGACGGTGCTGAAGATCGGCAGCAGCACGAACAGCATGTAGACCACGAAACCCGGCAGAATGAACAGATATGCCTGGCTGCCGTTGCGCAGCGCGCCGCTGTTGGTCGGCGGGTTCAGTGCGCGGCTGAGCCGCTGGAGGAACGATGGCTTCGGTTGGCTTGGGAGTTCAGCATTGACCATGCGTGGACGAGCCGTAGAAAATCGTGAGATTGCAACGTAGGGGCAGATTTGAAATGGGCAGCGCCCGCCAAATTTACGGCGGAGCTTTCGTAGGGGCACGATATATCGTGCCCCTACAGACCCCACATGCCCCTGGAAATCAGCGATATTGGCGACGGTCGCTTTACGACGACGCGCCCGCCTCGTAATCCGCCTGCACTTCATCGATGAACTGCTCCGGCGTGACCTGCTTCGCCGCCAGCTCCTGAATCCGCGCGCCGATGTCCGGCAGCGTCCAGTCGAAGTACTGACCGACTTTGTCCGCCGCGCTGATGGTGTTCCAGGCGTGAACCAGGTCGGCGGTCAGCGTGCCTTCGGTCAGCTTGGAGTCGTCGATGGCAATCGCGGGCAGGAAGCCTGCGTCGAACAGCACGTTGGCGGCATCCGGGCTGCTGATGAAATCGATGTACGCCGCTGCGAGGTCGGCGTTTTCGCTGCTCTTGCGAATGCCGTAGCCCAAGCCAATGCCGCCGATGGTCGGTGCGACCTTATCGCCGATGGGCGACGGCAGCAGGAAGAAGCCAACCGCATCCTCGCCGAGCGCATCGATGATCGAGCCGGAGTTCCAGCTTCCCGCCAGCCACATCGCGCTCTTGCCGCTGGTGAATTCGCCGAGCGCGTTGGTGTCGTTGTCCATCCCGGCGAAACCGGGCGAGAAATAGCCCTTGTCGATCCAGTCGACGAAGGTCTGCGCGCCTTCCAGGTTGCCCTCGGTCTTGAAGGTGCCGCCTTCGTTGCGGTAGATCATGTTGTTGATGTCGTCGAGGTTGGAATAGACGTGCGCCAGCGCGCCATAAGTGTGAATGCCGGGCCAGGCTTCGAGGTTGCCGAAGGTGATCGGCACGAAGCCGCCGTCCTTGATGGTCTGGAGGTCGGCGACGAGGTCGTCCCAGGTCGTCGGCATCTCAATGTTGAGCTGGCTGAAGATGTCCTTGTTGTAGAACATGGCGACGACTTCCGAGGTGATGGACATGCCGTAGAGCTTGCCGCTGCCAACCTTCGAGCCGTCGTCGGTGACGCTGTTGCGCCCGTGCAGACCCTCGCCGTAGCGGCTCCACCAGTCGTACTGATCGGCGTAGTCGTTGAGCGGCAGCAGCAGCCCGGCTTTCACCAGCGCCGCCATGTTGGTCAAGCCCTGGTTGATCATGGCAACGTCGGGTCCGGTGCTCTGCGAAAGCTCGCGCGGCAGGGTCAAGCCGAGGTCGTCGGTGCTGTAGGCTTCGCGCTGGATGGTGACGCCGGGGTGCGCCGCCTCGAACTGGGCGTCAAGCTGGTCGATCATCGCCTGCTCGGAGTCGCGCGTCCAGTTGTCCCACACGACGAGGGTGACGTTGTCCTGTGCGATGGCGGGGCTGACGGCGACCACGACGGCGAGCAGCAGCACCGCGAGTATGAATGTGCGCTTGTGGATTTGCATCGAAAACATCCTTTCCTCCAATAACTTTAAACGCGCCTATGCTAACACATCTGACGCGAAATTCCCCTAGCCACGCCAGTCCATAACCGCATTGGAACCGATGCGCAAACCAGCCAAAGCGGGTACTATTGCCCCCGTTCGCGCTTTGTCCCTCGTGGAGTTGTCTATGTTTCCTATCGCCCAGTTCAACAACCTGGATCGCTCCAGGCTTGCGCCAGCATTCCCGAAAATCGAAACCCTCTACCGTGACTTCGCCGAGGAGCGCCACATTCCCGGCATCGCTTTCGGCATCGTCGTCGACGGCGCGCTCGCTTTCGCGGGCGGCATCGGCGTTCAGAACGTCGAAACGCAAGCCCCGGTGACGCCGGACAGCGTCTTTCGTATCGCCTCGATGTCCAAGAGCTTCACCGCGATGGCGCTGCTCAAGCTGCGCGACGAGGGCAAGCTGCATCTGGACGAGCCTATCGTCACCTACGTGCCCGAACTCGCCGACCAGCTTTACCCGACCCGCGACTCGGCGCCGATCACGGTTCGGCATCTGATGACGATGAGCGCGGGTCTCCCGCAGGACGATCCCTGGGCGGATCGGCATCTGGACACGACTCCGGCGCAGTTCTCGGAGCTGCTGCGGCACGGGGTCGCATTTTCCACGCCGCCGAACACCCGCTACGAATATTCGAACCTCGGCTACGGCATTTTAGGGCGCATCGTAACCAACGTCGCGCAGATGCCCTATCAGCGCTACATCCGGGAGAATATTCTCCTGCCGCTCGGCATGACCTCCAGCACATACGACATCCACGAGGTCGATCCCGCGCGACTGGCGATGGGCTACCGCCGCCTGGGCGATCAGTGGTTTGCCGACCCACCGCTCGAAGACGGCGAATTCGGCTCGATGGGCGGTCTCTTCACGACGATCAACGATTTTTCGCGCTACATGGCGTTTCTGCTCTCGGCGTTTCCGCCCCGCGACGAAGACGAGACGGGTCCCGTCCGCCGCAGTTCCGCGCGGGAGATGCAGCAGCCCTGGCGTCAGCGCTTGGTCGCGGCGTCGCGCGCCACACCGGACGCTCCGGCGTTCTATCAAGGCGAAGGTTACGGGTTCGGGCTGTCGTGCGGCGTCGATTCGCTGCTGGGATATTCCGTTGCACACGGCGGCGGTCTGCCGGGGTATGGGACGTTCTATCGCCTGCTGCCGGATCGCAATATCGGGCTGGTCGCTTTCGCCAACCTGACCTATACCGCGCCCGCCCCGGTCATGAACCGCGCCTTCAGCCTGCTCTTCAAGACGGGCGGCGCGCCGGTGCGCGTGCTGCCGCCCTCGGAGGCGCTGCTCGCCGCGCAAAAGACCATCACCCGCCTCTACGAGCAGTGGGACGACGCCCTGATCACCGAGCAGGCGACCAACTCGTTCTTCATGTACCAGCCCGCGTTCAAGGATGAGCCGCTCGAACAGCGCCGCGAGCAGTTTGCGGCGCTGCGCAAGAGCTTTGGCAAGTGTCTTTCGACCACGCCGGTCGAGCCGGAAGATGCCCTGCGCGGGCGCTGGACGATGCGCTGCCGCAGAGGACGCATCGAGGTGTTCGTGACGATGGCGTCGTATGCGCCGCCGAGAATTCAGTTCATGCAGTTGACGCTGATCAAGTCGCTCAGTCCGGCGCTCAAGCAGACGATCAATCAGCTTGTCCGGCTCATGCACACCTGGGACGACACAAAAGCGCCGCTCTTGCTCGCGCGCAATCTCAAGCGGAGCGCGGCGCGCGCTCAGTTCGAGGCGCTGCGGGTGCAGTACGGCAATCTGCGGCTCGGCGGCGTGCTTGAAGGGGATGGGCAGACGCAGGCGCGCGTGCGACTTCGCGGTCAGCGCGGCGCGTGCGATATGAAAGTCGTGGTCAATCCGAAGACGGGCAAAATCACGACGCTGACGTTCAGCAGACCGCGCGAAACCGCCTTTGTCCCGTGACAGAGATTTGTATGCGGTCAAGCGGCGCGGCAGTTGTACCATCTAGCCAGCGCAATATCCCGGCGAACCAGCCCTTTTCGGACTGGTTCGCTGTGGTTCATCTCCGCTTTTTCAGCATCGCGCGTAAACGCTACACCGGCTTGACGCTCACGCAGTCGGTCATGATCGACCCGTCCGTACAGACCAGCCCCACGCCACCGGCGGACAGGGGATTCTCGTTGTCCTCCAGGTCGAAGAACGCCTGACCGTTCACCCAGCCTCGCAGATGGTTCTTCTCGACCTGAAGCGTCAGCTCGTAAGGCGTGTCAGTCTCCCACGCGAACGGCGCTTCGGCAAGCGTGGTCTGTTCGTCGAACCGCTTGACCAACCGGACTTGCTGGTCGTCGCACAGCAGCAGCGCGTAGTAGCGGTTGATCCCCTGCACGCGCGCCGCGATGCCGCCCGACGCCGTCAAATAGGAACTGATGGTGGCGCTGACCCGGTAATCCTTCCAGTCCTCCGTCCCTTGCGAGAGCACGCCCGTGCCGTCCGAGTGGGCGATGACGAGCGCGGCGTGACGCCGAAAGCCGAATTCCTGCACGTGATCGACCCAGGCGCTGCGCCACAGACGATGCCCCTTTTCCGGTCGTTTGAAGACGACATCAGGCGAGCCGCCCCAGGTTAAGTAGTCGACGTACACGCGCCCATCCGCGCGCGATGACGCGGTTAGCTCAAAGCCAACCCGCGCAATCGGCGCGCCGCCGGTATCGGGTATCTTCCAGCGGAAGCTGCGTTCCTGACCCGCCTCCAGCACCGTTTCGGGACCGTAGATCGTCTCCAGCGCGTCCTTTTCGCCGTAGATAGCGAGGAACATCCGGCAGTTGACGGGCGTGGCATTATCGGGCGCCGCCTGCACCCGCGCAGTGACGGTCTGCCCGGAATAGAGCGTGGGCGAAGCCAGCAGCGTGTAGCCCGGCATGTCAATCGCTTCGGGAGGCAGGAACGTCGCGGTATGCGCGCGCCCGTAGCGCCCCGGCGCGAGATGGCGATAATCCAGCGCCAGCGCGCGGCTGCTGCCATCCGGCAGCCAGTCGTTACTGACGGTCAGAATGCCGTGCGTATCGGGATCGTCCTGCGCGACGAACCCCTGCACCGACCCCGGCAGGCTGAAGTGGAAGCGCGCCCCGTTCTTGGGCAGATCGGGGGGCAGCCCGTTCAGGGCGCGCCCGACGTTGACGATGTGGTAGGTCTCAATCGCCGCGTCGGTGATCGCCCTGCCGCCGTCGGCAGTCGGCAGATACAGGCGGTCGGCGACCGGACCGCGCCAGTCGGGACCCGCGTCGATCCCCGCCAGCCCGTTTTTGATCCCCAGCAGGCAGCCCAGGTTGCCGGAATTGCAGTCGGTGTCCCAGCCGGACGTGTTCGCAATCATCAGCGACTTCTGGAAGTTATCGCCGCCGTAGAGCAGCCCCAGAATGATCAGCGCGTGGTTGGGAACCATGTGGCAGTTGCCCGTGTATTTGTCGTAGCCGTAATTGGCGGCGATCTGTTCGCGCGCCAGCCGCCAGTCGGGAAGCTCGGCGTGCCAGTCCCGAATGTCGTCGATCACGCGGGCGATGACCGAGTCGGTGGGGATGAACCGCAGCGCCGTATCAAGCAGCGTGTCCACGTTCGATTCGACGAACGCCTGCGCTTCCATCGCCGCCAGCACCTGCGCGCCGTAGATCGCTTCGCCGTCGTGGCTGACGCTGGCGGCGCGCCCTGCCAGATCGGCAGCCAGCTCAGGATCGCCGGGGGCGATCATCGCCCACCCGTCGATGAAAATCTGCGCGCCGATCTGCTCCGCCACGATTTTGCCGTTGGTCTCGATGGCGCCGCTGCGCGGCGCGGGGATGCCCGCTTTCAGCCGAGCGTAGGCGGTATGCTCGGTGGACTGCCCCACCCCGCCCCACCAGAGGACGGTGCGCCGCTCGATCAAATAGTTCAGCCAGGTTTTGCCGATCTGCTCAGCGGTCAGGTCAAGGCTGTTGCCGTAATCGGGCATGGCACGCAGAAAGGTGAACGTGCCCGTAATGTCGTCGTCGGTGACGACCAGTAATCTGCCTAATTTTTCGTGGACGTAGTATTGAATCTCGCCCAGATGCTCCATAATGCGTTCATAAGTCCAGCCTTCAAACGGGCGACCCAGATACACCCCGATTATTTTGCCCAGAACCCCGGCGTATACCCGCTCGGCGTAATCGTCAGGCAGCGACATGAATTTGCTCCTTAGTAATTTTGGCTGAAGGGCGATTCCCCTGTCGCCCTTCCAGGCTCGTTTCTCAATGGTCAGGGTACCAGATTCCCAAACGCAGCACTGCGCGCCTGCGCCTGCGCAAACTGCTCACGCTGTAGCTTCAGGACAAGTTCGGCGAGGCGCTCGGCGGTCGCGGACAGGTTGACGCGGTTGGCGCGGTCGATCTGATCCATCCACCCCTGGCGGATGACGCCTGCGCCGTGCAGCGCCCCGGCAATCGCGCCCGCCATCCCGGCAATCGAATCGTTGTCGCGCCCGTAATTGGCGCTGCCGAAGATGCTGCCCTCGAAATCGCCACCGTTCACGACCAGAAATGCGATTGCAATCGGCACTTCTTCGATGCTGTGCTCGCGGCTCGGCTGCCAGTTGTTGGTGCCGTTGCCGCGCATCGTGTTCAGTTCCGCCGAGCCGTCGTAGGGGCGAATCGCCTCGCGCAGCGGCGCAATCGCCGCTTTCCAGTCGTGATACTGACGCGCCGTTTCGACCACCGCCGCGATAGCTCGGTGCGTGCCTTCTTTCGACAGACTCAGGGCGACATCGACAATCGAGTCGACCGTTGCCGCCGGATTAAACGCTTCGGCGACGCAGGCGCTCATCACCGCTGCCGCTTCCAGCCCATAGCTCTGCTGGTGCGCGCTGAAGATGTCCACCGCCTCACGATAGGCACTGACCGGATCGCAGGCGTTGACGATGCCGACCGGCGCGGCGTACATCGCCGCCCCGCAGTTGACCATGTTGCCGATCCCGCCCTGGCGCGGGTCGGCGTTCGCCAGGCACAGGCGCATGTACAGCCACTTCTCCGGGTAAAACAGGCGCTCGACCAGCAGCGCCTCTCGACCCCATTCGGGCAGCCAGCGCGGTTCCTCCGCGATCAGCGGAATGACCTGCCTGGCGAAGCGAAACGCATCCAGATGATCGCCGGTTTCGAGATAGATGCGGCTGAGCACCTGAATCATGTGGCTGTCGTCGGTGTAGCGTCCGTCGCCTTTGCCTACGTCGGACGGTCCGTTCCAGGACTCGACGAAATCCGTGATGTAGCCGTAACGTGCCTGAATTTCCGGCGGCATCCGCCATTCCGCAGGCGCACCCATCGCATCCCCGATGGCGCCGCCGTACAGGCAGCCCTTGACCTTATCCAGCAATTTGTTTTCCGTCATATCGCTCACGCGCCGTTTTCCTTCAGATGATCAGACTTTGACACCGCCCTGCGTCAGACCTTCCACGAAGCGGCGCTGGAGTGCGAGGAACAGTACCAGCACCGGGAAGATCATCAGCACCGCGCCTGCGCTGGTCAGCGACCAGTCGCGGCTGAAGCGGTCGGTAAACTTGAAGAAACTGGTCGTCACCGGGAACAGTTTCGGATCGTTGATGAAGATCAGTGCGACCTGAAATTCGCTCCAGACTCCCAAGCCGACGACCAGCCCAACGGTCAGAAAGCCGGGCCACGTCAGCGGTATCACAATGCGGGTAAGGATTTGAAACTCGTTCGCCCCATCTACGCGCGCCGCATCCTCGAAATCAATGGGGAGTCCGACCATGTAGGAGCGCAGCAGAAAGATCGAGAGCGGCGCGTTCAGGGCGGTGTAGATCAGGATCAGCCCGATCCGGTTGTTGATGAGACCCAGCGTTCGCCACGTGAAGAACAGCGGGACGAGATAGAGCCAGATCGGGATCGTCGAGGCGATCAGCATGTAGAGCATGAACAGGTCGGAGCCGGGAGGCGACCGCCGCGCCAAGCCGTATGCTGCCATGCCGCCCAGCACCAGCTCCATCGCTACCGTCGAGACCACGTAGATGACGCTGTTCCCGGCGGTCGTGGCGAACTCGCCCTTGTCCCAGGCATTAGCGAAGTTGTCGAGATTGATCGAATGAGGGAAGCCCAGCGGATTCGAGCCAATCTCGGAATTCGACTTGACGGAGTTGAAGGCGAGCACCAGCAGCGGTCCCAGCGCGAAGGCAGCCAGAAGCAGCAGAATGGTGTGGTTGAACACCAACGGTCTGGTTGGATCCTCACGCGAGGAATTTGCAGTATTCCGAGTGATAACGCGCTGCCAGACGCTCATATCTCCCACCCCCGACGCCGCAATGTCACGAACAGTAAGATGATGAAGCCCGCAAAGAAGCTGATGGTGATCCCTTGAGCGGCACCATACCCGGCTTCAAAACGGTTAAAAGCATTTTTGTAAACCAGCGTCCCCAGCACTTCGGACGAGCCTGCGGGACCGCCCTGTGTCAGAATCCAGACGTATTCGAAGACCAGGAACGACCAGATCGCAGTCATCATCAGCATGAACAGCACGACTGGACGAATACCGGGCAGCGTTACATGACGAAATTCCTGCCAGCGGTTCGCCCCGTCGATCTTCGCCGCGTCGTACAGCTCCATGGAGATCGCCTGCATCGCCGTCAGGAACAGGATCATCAGCAAGCCCCAGTAGTGCCAGTTGTCGGCGAAGGCAATCGACAGCAGCGCGGTATCCGGTCTGCCCAGGAAGGCAACGTCCAGCCCGCCGATGCCGATCTTCGCCAACTGCGCGCCGATCCCCAGACGCGGACTGAAGAGATTACGCCAGATAGTCGCGGTGACGACGCTCGGCAGCAGGTAGGGGATAAAGAGGACCGTCCGGTAGATCATGCCGCCCCGGCGAAGCCGTGACAGCAGGCTGGAGGCGAGCAGCGCGAGCGCAAACGGCACCGTCAGAAAGAAGATCATCCAGGTGATGTTGTTGCCGAGCGCCTGACGAAATGCAGTATCTTCGAAAATTAGTTTTCTGAAATTCTCCAGTCCAATAAAAGTCGCATTGCCGATGCCCGACCAGTCAGTCAGCGAGTAGTACACGCCCGACAGCGCCGGGATCGCCACCACGAAAATGTGTATCAGTAAGATCGGCAGAATAAACAGCCAGGGGATCACGACGTAGTGCAGCCGTCGATAGCGCGCCCGGTCGCGCGCTGCCTTCGCAGCTGATCTGGCGGGTCGTGATTCCAGTGTTGCCGGTTGGCTCATCACGAGTTCCTTTCCGTTTGCGTGAACAGAAAATGCTGGTTGCCCCCGGTGGGACAACCAGCATGGTCTAACGATCAGCGTTCAGGAATTGGAGGAATCGCGCCTGCCGCCAGTTCTTCGGCAAACTGTTTCTGAAGTCCATCGAGGTACTGTGCGGTCGTTTCCTGCCCTGCCCAGACCTTCTCGATTTCCTCGTAGATGTACACGTCGCTCTTCGGGGGCCAGAACGTCCAGGTGGTGTAGCCGTAGTTGCCCGCGTTCGACGCCTGAGCAAACTCGGAGAACGCCGACGCCACACGTGGATCAACGCCTTCCATCGCGTCCGCCTTCAGGTTGACCGGCGCGGGCGCCTGACCGCACTTCGCCAGCATCTGCGCCTGGAAGTCCGGCGAGAAGTAGTAGGTCAGGAATTCTGCCGCCAGATCAGGATGCTGGCTGGCTGCATTGATCGACCACGTGGAGCCGATGCCAATGTCGAAGATCGCGTCGCCCGTGCTCGACGGGACGGGCACCCAGTCCCATTCGTTGCTGTTACCCGCTGCCTCGCCAAAGTAGGTGTCAATCGTGCTGAAGCGCCAGGTTCCCTCGATATTCATCGCGGCTTCGCCGTTCCCCAGCATCGCCATGCGGGTCGGCTCATCGGTCGTGTAGTACAGATCGAGACCGCCGGAGAACCAGCCTTTTTCCTGCATGTTGTTCAGGGTATCGATGGACTGCGCAAACACGTCGTCCGTCCAGGGGCGGTTGCCCTTGAGCGCATCGTAGACCGCCTGCGGTCCGGCGATGTGATTCAGGAATTCCTCGACGAACCATTCATTGGTCGCGCGCCAGTCCGCATTGCCGTGCGAGAACGGCACGATACCCGCGTCGGAGATGGTCTGAGCCAGCGATACCAGCTCGTCCATCGTCTTGGGCGCCGTCCAGCCGTGCTGTTCAAACAGGGTCTTGTTGTAGTAGAGGATGAGCGTCTCCAGCTCGGCGGGCAGGCTATAGAGCTTCCCATCCACCTGCCCCATGCTCATCGCCCAGGGGACGAACGTCTCGTTCCAGCCGAGATTGCTGGCATAGTCGTCCATCGGCAGGATCAACCCGGCAGCCGCCATCTCGTACACGAACGAAGGACCTGGGGAAATGATGATGTCTGGACCCCCGCCGCCCGAAACGGCGGTTCGCGTCGTATCCCACTGATTCGGCTGCTCGACGATCTCCAACCTGTGCATCGGTGCTGAAGGCGTTAAAGCCGTCTATGATGAACGGTTCTGTACAGCTTGGCTCCGAACCTGCATTAAACCACACGCTCACGGTGGGTTTGTCCTGGGCAGCGACCGCGCCCACGCCGAGAAGCAGGACGACCAGCAGCAAACTCAACTTGCGCAAATGAATCATGTCTATACCTTCCTTCCTAAAATATATCGCGCCTATTTTTCCTGAAATCCTCAACTCTGTGATGTCGTTTTGCGATAGCACCTCCTTCGCGCCCAACCTAAGTTGAGGCTCGAACAACCAACTGATAGGGCTGCTGCTCGCTCCGTCCACTGGACGATGCAAATTCCTGGAGCCGTTCCAGGAGCATCGTAGCAGCACGCTGACCCACCCGATGCTGAAACTGATCGACGGTGGTCAACGGTGGACTGACCAGATTGGAGGTCGGAATGTTGTCGAAACCCACGACGGCGATGTCTCTGGGAATGTCCAATCCCACTTCCTTGATGGCGACGTAAGCGCCCATCGCCATCAAATCATTCGAGGCGAAGATCGCCGTCGGGCGCGGGTTCAGGCTGAGCAGCGCGCGCATCGCCTGATAGCCACCCACTTCGTTGAAGTCGCCCCGCTGGATGAGTTCGGAGGATGCCGGAATACCGTGCGCCTCCAGCGCGTCCTGATAGCCGATCAGGCGGTAATGCGTGGGTCCTTCGTGCCCGGCGAGCAGCCCGATACGCCGGTGTCCTTTTTCGATGAGCAGCTCGACCGCCGCACGCGCGCAGGCGACGTTATCCAGATAGATGTTGTCCAGCGGGCGCAACCCGCCTGCTTTCTCGGTGGCTTCCAGCCGGACGACCGGGATGTTGTGATCGAGCAGCGGAAACAGGTCTCTGGCGCTGGTATGAAACAGGACTGCCACGAGACCATCGACCCGCGCTTCCAGCATCGAGCGGACGTATTTGTGTTCCTTTGCCGCCAAGCCGTCGGTGTTGTAGGTGATGACATCGTAGCCGCTCGCGTCCGCCGCGTCCTGAATGCCGCGCACGAATGCCGGGTAAAAGGGGTTGAGGATGTCCGGGATAATGGCGGCAATCGTGTAGGTTTTGCTGGTGCGCAGGCTGCGCGCCGCCCGGTTTGGCTGGTAGCCAAGCTGCTCGATGGCGTCCCGAATACGCTGGCGCACCTGCTCGGAAACCGCGACGGGCGTGTTCCCATTCAACACGTAAGACACCATCGCCTGCGATACGTTCGCAACACGCGCTACGTCTGCCTGGGTAGGACGCTTCTTCACGGTTCCCAATCCGCCTGCCTGCCGATTTATACGTATAAATTTATACGTATAAATCGGAGTTGTCAAGAATTGCGCGCTTCCCCAAAGCGCACAGTCTGCCTGTTCCATTGACCGTTCGATCTGCTGGATTTTCGACCCGCTTCGGGGCGACAGAGCGAGCTAGGCTGGAACCGTGATCTCGACCCGCTGAATCGATCCCGCTTCGCCGATAGGCAGCCGCTCGCCCTGCCAGACTACCCCATCGACCAGACAGCGAGGCGCTTCATCCGCTGCTGCCCGCCGCAGCGTGATGTCGTAGATCGCGCCGCGATAGATTCGGCGCACGTGGAACTGATCCCAGCCGTCGGGCAGGTCGGCGCTGACATGCAGCCCGTCAAGCTGCGCCTCGATCCCCAGCACGCCTTCGACCAGCGCGCGCAGATACCATCCGGCTGACCCGGTGTACCACGTCCAGCCCGCCTGACCGGGGACAGCCGCCTGCGGTCCGGCGACGTTGCCGGGCATGACGTAAGGTTCGCCCGCGTAGTCCTCCGGGTTCGCCGCGCGAACGGGTGGGCAGAAGCTGCGCCACAGTTGATACGCCGCCTGCGCACCGTTCACTTTGCGCTCCGCCAGCACCGCCCAGCACGCCGCGTGACAGTAGACGCCGCCGTTCTCGCGCGCGCCGGGCGCGTAGCGCGTCAGATAGCCGATGTGCGGATCGGGCTGCGTGTACGCCGGGGACAGGAGCAGCGCGCCGTAGTCGGTGTAGAGGTGCGCGCGCGCCGAAGCCATCGCCTGCCGCCCGCGCGTCTCGTCGGCAGTACCGCCGAGGACAGACCACGTCTGCGCGTTGAGGAAAATCTGCCCCTCGCCGGACTGGTGCGATCCGACCAGCGCGCCGGCGTCGGTGGTGGCGCGCCAGTACCACGCGCCGTCCCAGGCATAGCGATTGACCGCCTCGCGCAGGGCATCGGCTTCGCGCCGGAAGCGATCCGCCGTCGGCGTGTCGCAATCAGGGAGCGCCGCCCAGGCGCAGAGCAGATAATGCAGGAAATGCGCCATCCAGGCGCTTTCGCCGCGCCCCTCGACGCCGACCGCGTTCATGCCGTCGTTCCAGTCGCCCTTGAGCATGAGCGGCAAGCCGCGCGCGCTGCGTCGCCCCAGCGCCACCTCGAAGGCGCGCAGGCAGTGATCGCGCAGCGACGCCGAGCCGCCATCGTAAAAGGGAATGTCCAGGTCAAGACAGGCGAAGTCACCCGTTTCGCGCAGGTAATGCAGGGTCACGAATGGCAGCCAGAGCAAATCGTCGCTGTATTCCGAGCGCTGCCCCGTCTCCGCCAGCGGATGCCACCAGTGGAGCGCGATGCCATCCTGATACTGGTGGCGCGCGTGCAGTTGAATCTGCTCCAGCGTTTTTTCCGGGCGACCGAGCAGCAGCCAGGTCAGGCTGTCCTGAAGCTGGTCGCGGAAGCCGAACGCGCCGCCCGTTTGATAGTACGCCGAGCGACCGAACAGCCGCCCGCTGATCGTCTGATACTGAAGCCAACCGTTCGCCATCAGGTTGAGCGCCGGATCGGGCGTCTCGACGACCAGCCCGCCGGTCAGATCGTCCCAGTAGCGCCGCACCGCGTCGAGCGCCGCGTGAGCTTCGCCCAACTCGTGAAAGCGCTGGCTGATCGCCCGCGCTTCGGCTTTGCTATCGGCTGCCCCCAGCGTGAAGGCGATTTCCCGCGTCTCCCCCGGCGCGAGCGTGAGCGCCACCTGCAAGCTGCCAATTGCGTCGCCCCAGCGCCCGGCATTGCCACGTGACTGCCCGCTGACGAGCGCCTGCGGCTGCGCCAGATGCCCGTGCCGACCGAGAAAATCGCGCTTATCCGCGTCGAAGCCGCACGGCGGCAGCGAGGCGCTGTGAAAAGCGACATACTCCCACGAGTGGTTCCAGTGCGACTTGCTCTCGACCGGCAGCTCCCACATGACTTTGGTCGCCAGCAGCGCGCCGCAGCCCGCGTCGTACTCGGTTTCGATGAACGTGCGATGGAACTCCCGATGCCAGTCCGGGGCAGCGCCGAGCAGCCATTCGAAATAGCTGAAGACTTGCAGGCGGCGCGGCGTCTCGCCGTGATTGGTGAGCCGCAGCAGCCAGATTTCGCAGGGCGCGTCCAGTGGGGCGAAATACGTGACCGCGCTGGCGATGCCCGCCTGCTCCCCGCTGATCGTGGAATAGCCCATGCCGTGCCGCGCCTGATAATTCTCCAGTGACGCGCCACAGGGCTGCCAGGTCGGCGACCAGAATTCGCCCGTCTCGGCGTCGCGCAGGTAGAGGTACTTGCCCCATTCGTCGCGGATCAAGTCCTGCTCCCAGCGCGTGATGCGGTTCAGGCTGGCGTGCGTGCGCCAGCTATAGCCGCTCCCCGCCTGCGAGATCGTGAAGCCGTAATCGCCATTGGAGATCACGTTGATCCAGGGCATCGGCGTGTCGGCGCGGGTGATGACGTATTCCTTGCCATCGTCGCTGAAATAGCCGTAGTCGGTTTGCAATTGAGCCATCATCGTCTTTACGATGACCCCTCCAGTCGTTGAAGATTCTGCTGCGCGCGTGCGCTTAATGCCGCCTCATTCGGGAATAAATCCGCGAACGACGAATAGATGTCTTTGGCGTCGGCGCTGCGTCCGGCGGCTTCGTACAATTCGCCGAGGCGCAGATAGATCAGCGCGAGATAGGGATTGGAACGTCCGATATTCGCCTGAACGAACGTTTCGGCGTCGTCAATCGTCAGCCGCTGGTTGACGATCTCGTCGATGCGCTGGCGCGCCTGCATCACGTTCGGCGGCACGGGCAGCGCGTATTGATCCGCCCAGATGTGCTCCACGTCCATATAGCCGCCGCGATCCACGTAGCGCTTGAGCGTATCGTCGTATTCCTTGTAGCCGACCAGCGCATTCAGATAATCGCCCCGGTCATAGTTGGCGCCGGCATCGAGCAGATAGCCCTGCGAAAGCTGATAGGCGCTGAACCACGCCAGCGCGTAGGACGCCACCAGCACCACGATCAGCGCGACGAACACAATAATCGCCCGGCGCGGCGACCCGGCGGAGGTAACGACCTGTGGTGGGGGAGGCGCAACGTTGACAGCCATCGTCATTTACTCAGCGATACATTGGCGAATGCCTTGACGAACTGTTCTTGCATGAAGAAGTAGACGACGATCAGCGGCAGCGTGATCAGCGTCGTCAGCGCCCAGATTTGCTGGGCGTTCTCGCCGGGCACCGAACCCCGATACTGGAGCAGCCCCAACTGGAGCGTCCAGTTCTGCGGCTGGTTCAGGTAGAGCAAGGGACCGAAAAAGTCGTTCCAACTGCCCATGAAGGTCAGGATGGCGACGGTCGCCAGCGCGGGACGCGCCAGCGGCAGGATGATGCGCAGGAAGATCGTCAGCTCGCCCGCGCCGTCCATCCGCGCCGCCTCGATCAGCTCGTCGGGGATGCCGCTCAGGAACTGACGGCACAGGAAGATGTTGAAGACGGAAACGGCAGAGGGGATGATCAGCGACTGGAACTGCCCCACCCAGCCGAGGTTGTAGATCAGCACGTAGGTCGGGATCAGAAAGAGGACGGCGGGGATCATCATGGTCGCCAGCATGAAGCCGAACGCCTGATTCCGCCCCGGAAACGGTATCTTGGCGAAGGCGTAGCCCGCCATCGCGCTCAGCAGCGTGTTCAGGATGGTGATCGGCGCCGCCAGAAAGATCGAATTGCGGAACAGGCGCAGCACGTCGAGTTCCTGAAACACGCCCTGGTAGCCCGTCAGCGTGAACGTCTTCGGGAACAGTTCAGGCGAATTGAGCAGCTCGTTGCCGGGCTTGAACGAATTCATGACCATCACCAGAAACGGGTAGAACACGGCGGCAGCGCCGACGAGCAGGATGGCGTAAGCGACCGTCGAGGTCAGGGAGAATTTTCGCGTCAGCGTGGACATTTTCCCTCTCAATCTTCGCTTGCGGGGACAAACCGGAACTGGAAGATCGTCACTATTGCGATCAGCAGCGCCAGCAGCAGTCCCAGCGTCGAAGCGTAGCCCATATTGGAGCGGTCGAACGCGACGGCGTACAGATACAGCACCGGCGTGAGCGCCTGATGATTGACACCGCCGTACACGTCGAAGCCGAGGGCGTAAACCTCGCCGAACATTTGCAGCCCGTTGATGACATCGACCACCAGCAGGAAGAAAAGCTGTGGGCGCAGGCTGGGCAGCGTGATGTGGCGGAACAACTTCCAACCGCTCGCGCCGTCGACCTGCGCCGCCTCGTACACACGTTGGTCGATGCCGTACATCCCCGCCAGCAGAATGATCACGCTGATGCCGAACCACTTCCAGGTGTTGATCAGCGCGATGACGATCATCGGCAGGTTGGGGTCGGCTTTCCAGAAGATGGGATCGCTGATGAGACCCATGCTGAGCAGGATGTGTTGCAGCGGTCCCGTCGGGCTGGTGAGCCTATCGCCAACCGTCATCAGCACGACCGTCGAAGTGAGCACGGGCAGGAAGTAGACCGTGCGGAAGAAGCGCCCGCCGAAGCGCACGCGGAACAGCAGCGCCGCGATCAGCAGTCCCAGTCCATTCTTCAGCAGGATGAAAATGGTCTGGTTGACGACGATATTCGAGATGCCCTTCCAGAACAGCGGATCGGACACCCCGCGAATCCAGTTGCCCAGCCCGACAAACGCCTGCGCGCCCGGATTGACAAAGGAGTAGTTGAAATAAGTCAGAAAGAAGGACAGCACCAGCGGATAGACGCCAAAGATCAGGTAGAGCACGACCCAGGGGGAGATGAAGATGTACCCCCACCGGTTCCGGCGGATTTGCTGCCATAGGCGCGATCTCCCGGTGGATTTGCTCCGTCCAGCGCGGGCTGTTGCGGCTGTATCCATCGACTTTTCCTTCAGCTTTTAGCGGTCGGCAGTCAGCTTTCAGCTAAAACCAAACGCCAGATACACTTTCTGCTTGCGAGCCAAAAGCGGGGTCTGGCGGCGCTAAACATGCACCGTCAGACCCATGACTAACGGAAGCTAACTGGTCGCCTTGAGCGCGTCGCGGGCTGCCTGAGCAGCGTCCGTGACCGCCTGATCCAGCGGGACGGAGCCGTCGACCACGACGTTCTGATAGACGCCCTGAAGCGCGACTGCCGCTTTCTCAGCGGTCGCGTACTGTTCCGGCACCACGCCGTTTTGCAGCAGATCGATGAACGGCTGGCGCGCCGGGTCCTGGAAGTACGGATCGCTCTGGAGCGAAGTCAGGACGGGCAGATAGCCCAACTGCTGGAGGAAGACCATGTTGTTCTCGTCCTGCATCAGGAATTGCAGGAAGTCCCAGGCGCGCGCTTCCCGATCCGGTGAAGTCTTGAGGATCATGCCCGCGCGACCGCCGAAGGTCGTGTAACTGGTATCGCCTTCTTTCGGCACGGGTACCGGCGCGACGCCGACATCCTGCCCGATGACCATTGGCTGGTCGGCTGCCTGTAATAGGTTCGGCTCCCACGAATAGCCGTACTGCATCCACATGCCGATGTCGCGGCTGAAGAAGTTCTTCTCCATCGTCGGCGGGGCGTACTGCTGCGCCTTCTGCACGAACTGGAAGAAGTCGCTCAGCTTGCACTGGTCGCGGTCGAAGACGATGTCCGTGCCCAGCGCGTTCAAAAGCTGGCACGAATCCTGATTGGCGTTGAGGTAAATCGGCTGAAGCATGTTCCAGTACCAGCCGCCCCACTGCAAAGCATCGTTCCAGAAGACCGTGCCGTAGACTTTGTCGCCGTTGGCGCGGGCAGGCAGCGCCTGGATCGCGGCGGCGTCGGTCAGGAACTCGTCCCAGGTTGTCGGCGGCTTGGCAGGATCGAGACCCGCTTCCTCAAACAACTGCTTGTTGTAGATCATCAGCGTGACATCCGCGCCGATGGGGATGTAGTAGGTATGCCCGTAAAGATTCTGAAGGGCGCGCGGCTCGATGCGACCGAGCAGGTCTTGCGCGCCGGGCAAATCCTCCAGCGCGGCGGCGGCGTCTTCCGAAGCCAGCGCGCCGAGTTCGGGACCGAACGACGTGATGATCAAGTCCGGCTGGTTGCCAGCCGCGATCATCGCCTCGAATGCGCCGCCCTCCGGCTCCAGTTCGAGCGTGACAGTGACGCCGGGGTTGGCTGCCTGATAGCTGTCGACGATCTGGGTCATCGTGTCCTGCATCGACCCGGCGACGACCGTCACGCGGATCGAATCTGCCATCGTCGTATCCTGAGCGGAAACGGGCAGAATCACCAGACCGGTGAGCAGAACGGCGAGGGCAAGAAGGCGGATAAATTGCGAACGGAATACGGTAAGCATTTGCTGCTCCTTGTCTATTCGAAAATGAGGGTAATTTTGAACGGAGGTGTTGGTTCCGGGCATTTCCTCCTTTACGCCAGCAAGAGCGCCTGGGTCGAGTCTTCGTGAAATTGCTTCCGACGATGGCTGCTATGGATTGCAGCCGCACGAACGCCGGATCACCAGCGTGGTCGGCAGGATGATGCGCGGCGGAGTCGGCGGCTGTTTCTCGCTGCCGGGTTTGAGCATGTCGAGCGCAGTACGCGCCGCAAAGACTCCCTGTTCGTAGATGGGCTGATGCACGGTCGTCAGCGGCGGAGAGATGTAGCTGGCGAGCGGCACGTCGTCGAAGCCGACGACCGCAATGTCTTCCGGCACGCGCAGACCTCGCTCCTGCGCCGCGACGATAGCGTCCGCCGCCATCTGGTCGTTCCCGGCGAAGACGGCATCGGGGCGTTCGGGCAGCTCGAGAATCCGCTGCATCGCCTTGCCGCCGCTGCCGCGCAGGTAATCGCCGCGAAAGACGAGTTCTTTGGGCAGCGCCAGCCCGTGCGCCGCCAGCGTGTCGCGGATTCCGCGCATCCGTTCCTTGTTGTCCGGCGTGTGGTCCGTCCCGGTGATGTAGGCGATCCGGCGGTAGCCGTGTCCGAGCAGATGCTCGGTCAGGGCGCACGCGCCGCCGTAATCGTCCACCTGGACGGCGGACACGTGCTTTCCGGCGTCCTGCTGCACCAGAATGACGGGCAGCCCGCGTCTCGCCATCTCCTGAAGCTCGTCAGGATAAACGTCGATAGCCGTCAGGATCAGGGCATCGACGTGCCCGCGCCGGAAAAGCCGCATGTAGTGATATTCGGAGGTCTGATGCGGCTGGCTGGCAATCAGCAGGCTGTAGCCTGCGGCAGTCACCGTGTCCTCAATGCCGCGCACGATGCCGAAGTAGAACGGGTCGTTCACCTGGGGGATGACCAGACCGATGGTGTCGGTTTGCTGGCTGGCAAGCCCCTGGGCGAAGGCGTTCGAGTGGTAATCCAGCTCCCGGATCGCCTGCAGCACGCGCTCGCGCGTCTCCAGACGCACCCGATCCCGGTTGTTGATGACGCGCGAGACCGTTCCGATGGAGACGTTCGCGCGTTTGGCGACATCAAAAATAGTTGAACTCATCGTCAAATGCTATGAGAAATTGTAAAAGCGCTTTTACAAAAGATACCACAGATTCTTGAAAATGGACGACTCACTTCAACGAAATGATGCACTTTGCACGATAGCTGCGAGAAAATAACAGCGCAAGCAGGCGCCATTAATATAACTTCTTGTGAAAGCGCTTTAACAAATGGCGCATTGAGGCTTGGACGAGGCAGGTTTGTACAGGTCGCAAAAACCGTAGGGGCAGACCTGGCTAGTGTCTGCCCCTACAATACGAATTTTACATTGGCTAAGCCTGCCCTACTCAGTCCGAGACGAAGCCGAGCTTGTCCAGCATCGGCGGGATTTCGGGGTTGGACATGAACAGCTTCCAGAGAAGCCCAGATCGATAATTCTCGATCATGACCACGATGGGCGCCTGATTCAGCCCCATGAAGATGCTCGACACGTAGCCCTGCGTCGGGTTGATGGCGTCGCGGAAGCCGTAGATGTCCCACAGTTCCGCGCCGCGCTCGCGGTACAGGTGCTTGAGCGCCCGCATCGATTCGTCGGGCGTGTAGGGGAAGGCGCTCAGCGCGCCCGTCGGCGTGATCGTGCCGTTGTCGCTGTGCGGGCTTGCTTCGTGCGCCAGATAGCCGGTGTGATCGTCGCTGGCGGTCAAGCCCCAGAAGTCTTCGCTGTAGCCTGCGTAGCCGCCGGGGTTGGCGGCGCAGTAGCGCTGATTGATCAGCGTGATCAGGCGGTTGTTCTCGAAGTAGTTGGCGTAGCGGTCACGCTTGCCACGCGGGTCGAAGCCCAGGAACGCATAGTGCGTGAAAAAGAGCGGACCACCGGAGCCGACGCCGACAGGCAGTTCCAGACCATAATAGGTATTGCCGTTGGCGTAGTGATTACCGCCGGTCGTTTTGCCCCAGTTTTCCCGGTAGACGCGCGCGCGCTCGGACTGCGACGCCCAGCCGCTGTAATACAGCGACGGCGGGATCGGGTGCGTCGGCGAGGCAGCCGCCAGCAGATAGGCGATCATCGTCTCGTTCCAGCCGATCAGCGGGTGGTCGATGTGCCAGGCGGCGTCCGGCGACCAGTGCCAGAACAGGTAATCCGGGTCGGCGGGGTTGCGATACCAGTTCCAGTCCACGTCCTCCCACAGCCGCGTGATGGTGGCGCGAATGTCGGCTTCATCCTCGCGGTCGTAATACTGGCGCGCGGTCAGGAGTGCCTGCATCATGAAGGCGGTCTCGACGATGTCGCCGCCGTTATCGTACTGACCGAACAGCGGGATGACCTTGCCGCTGCGCCCGTCCAGAAAGTGCGACCAGACGCCGTGAAAGCGATCCGCCGAAGCGAGAAAAACGAGGATTTTGCGCATCCGTTCGACCACCTGGGCGCGGGGGACGAAGCCGCGCTCGACGGCAGCGATCAGCGCCATGACGCCAAAGCCGGACGCACCCAGAGCGATCAGGTGCTCGTCGCCGGGGATCGATTCCAGCGCCAAGCCGGCGTCGGGGTGCGCGCCTTCCCAGTAATAGCGAAAGCAGGCTTCCTGCACCATCGTCAGCAGTTCGTCGTCGCTGAAAGCGCGCGTCGCCGCCGTCACCGTCTCCGAGGGCGGCGACTCCTGATAGGCGTGGTTGACCGCCGTGACGCGGTAATGAGCGGTCATGTCCGCCGCGCCGAGGAAATCGGCATAGCGGCTGTAGGCGGGATTCTGGATGCCGACGGGCGCGAACGTCTCGCCGTCGAGCGAGCGATAGATCAGGTAATATTCGACTTCGGCATCGCTGACCGGCTGCCACTGCAAATCGACGTGGCGGTCGCAGCCGGTCGCGCGGACGGCGGTCGGCGGCTGAACGGGCTGGCTCTCGGCGGCATCGCTGACCTTGATCTCGTCGAGATAGAGGGTATGCGCCGCGCCGTCGTCGATCCCCTGCGTGAAGATCAGCTTGCGCAGCGTGCCAAAATCGAACGCTCCCGTCGAGGGATCGAACGCGGCGAAGGGAACGTGAACGTGCGTCCACCGCTGCGCCGGAAGCTCATCGACGACGGCGGACAGCCGCAGCGGGCGCGTCGTCCCGCGTCCCATGACCAGCACCAGCATCGGCAGGGCGTCGGCGGAAATGGCGCGTTCCGACCAGCACCAGAAATGGAGCGTATCGCCCTGCAAGCCCGCGCCGCGCCCGCGCCAGCGTTCGACCTGGATTTCCGCCGTCCAGTCACCGCCGGGGCGCGATGTCCAGCTCAGTTCGAGGCTGTTGGGCGGACTAACAAAATGCGCCTGCGTGACCGGCAGCTTTCCCTCAGCGCTCCTGATCGCGCTGGGCGCAACTGCGCTCGCCTGACTGTGAAAATAGCGCCCGGCGGTCAGGCTGTTGTCGAAGACGAGGTGGCGGTAGTAGGCAAATCGTTCGTTCATCGGGTGGCGATCCTTATAACTCGGACTTGACGCAAAGGCGGGCATGAGGCAAACACTGTTGATCGGCGTTGATTGTATGGCAAACTGCCAGCGGCGCTACTTTCACGCGCGACCCGCACTCCTCTGCTCCCTCGTCGCCTTTGATCGCCGTGCTGCGTGCATCCATTCCGCGATTTAAGCTGCATTTAATGGCGATTTGAGCGGACGTTTAAACAGTCCTTTGCGAGAAAGCGTATTGTGATAGACGTAACGATTGCACTTCAGGAGACGACCTCATGTCGCAAATAGACCGCTCAAAACGCCTTTTTGTGCGTTCCGCCCTGATCGCTGGCAGCACCGTCGCCACGATGATCGGCGCGCAGACGCTTGCAGTGCTCGACCAGCGCACGGCGACCACGCAGACTGTTCAGGCGGCAAGCCTCAACACCCAGCAAAGCGGGACGAGCCTGCTGCTGGGCACGTCCGGCGTCGTCCGCCTGCGCCGCTCCGACGATGAGGAGCAGTTCTTTCAGAACAACAACAGCGGCACGTCAGGCTCCTTCTTCTCCAGCCCAAGTATTGTCCAGCAGTTTCCTTCGGTCTCGACCCGGTCGTCACGATGAAGCAGCTTTTCACCTTCACGTTCCGCGCGATGGGCTGCGCCGTCGAGACTCAGCTTGAGACCGAAGCAGACGGCGTCGCCCTGCTGGCGGCGCTCCCGGCGCAGGTCGAGGCAATCGAGGCGCGGCTGTCGCGCTTTCGCCCGGAAAGCGAGCTGTCGCGCCTGAACGCGCAGAGCGGTCAGTGGGTGACGGTCAGCGAGACGCTTTACGAGAACGTGGCGCTCGCCCGGCAGGCGGCAGCCCTCACCGATGGGCTGTACAACCCGCTGGTGCTGCCCGCGCTGATCGCCAGCGGCTACGACCGGAGCTTCGAGCAAATCAACACGGCGCAGCCCTCTGCTCAGGGGGCGGTCGGCGATTGGCAGCAGATCGGGCTGCGCCGCGCGACGCACGAGGTCCGGCTCCCGGCGGGCAGCGCGCTTGACCTCGGCGGCATCGCCAAAGGCTGGACAGCCGCGAAGATCGCCGATCAACTGGCGGCATACGGCGCGTGTCTGATCAGCATCGGCGGCGACATCGCCCTGCGCGGCGCGCCCAGCGGTCAGCCCGGCTGGGCGGTCTCGGTCGACGACCCGGACGGCGATCATCCGTTTTGCGTGCTGGCGCTGCGCGACACTTCGGTCGTCACCAGCGGGGTCGACTATCGCCGCTGGCAGACGACGGACGGGCAGAGCCGCCATCACATCATCGACCCACGTACCGGGCGCTCCGCCCAAAGCGACGTGCGCTCGGTCACGATTGTCCACCGCAACGCCCCGACGGCGGAGGCATACGCCAAAGCCGTCCTCCTGCTCGGCAGCAGGGCGGGACTGGACTGGCTCAACCAGCAGTGGGACGCCGCCGGGATGGTGATCTGCGCCGACCGCAGCGTGCTGGCAACTTCAAACTGGCTTTCGATCATGGAACCGGGCAGCGAGGCTGCCACCCTTGAGGAGAACTCCAATGGTTAAACCCGCGAAACTCATGGACTCGCTCGCGCTGATCTTCAGCATCGTCGTCATCGGCGGCGCGGCGCTGTGGACGCTGCAAAATGGCATCTTCGCGGCGGCATCGCTGAGCACCAACAGCAACGTCGTCTGGTATTTGATCCGCTCGGCGGGGATTACCGCCTACGTCCTGCTGCTGCTGTCGATGGTCTGGGGCTTGTTCATCAGCGGGCGCTACGTCAAGGACTGGTCGCCCGGTCCGCTCACGCTGATGATGCACAGCACGATCTCGTGGCTGGCGCTGATCCTCGGCTTCACCCACGCGGTGCTGCTGCTGGGCGACAGCTACTTCAGCTACACGCTAAGCGACATCCTCGTGCCGTTCACGGGTCCCTACCGCACTATCGCCGTCGGGCTGGGGACGCTGGCACTCTGGATCACGCTGGTGGTGACGGTCACGTTCCCGCTGAAGCGCCGCCTCGGTCACAAAGTCTGGCTGGGCATTCACATGAGCAGCTATATCGCTTTCGCGCTGGTCACGCTGCACGGGCTGACGGCGGGTACGGACGGCGGGCTGCTGGGCTTCCGCCTGCTGATGGGCTTGGGCGTCGTGGCGGTCGCGCTGCTGCTGGTAATCCGTATGCTCAGGGAGCAGGACAGGACGGTAGCACGCGCGGCGCGTTAAGGTTGCCACGCGCACCCGGAAAGCAATAACCGAACAGCGAGATGCAGCGAAAGCCGCAGACGGCACTTCAGACAGAAGTGCCGTCTTTTGGCATAGAGTATCTGTTGAGAGATAGTTGTCCGTCCCGGCGAAAATTTGCACAAAATTCACATTCGTTTATGCAATCACGATTCGAGACATGCTACAGTGATTCTGAAGTTTTACTCTCTGTTGACGCTGGATAGCGAGATTCAGACCATTATGTCGACCCCTTCCCTAGTTTATGACGAACTTGCTGGCATCATCATGAGCCACGTTGAAGAAATCTCGCAGTATGTGCCCGGTGTGAACTGCACCGCGGAGAATGCCCCCGGTGGCTTGCTGGAGTGCATTGATCGGCTGGTTGGCATCATTCAAGTCCCGGCGGATGTCGCCTCCTACGATCTCTACCGCGAAGCGGGCAACTGCCGGGATCAGCTCACGTCTTTCCTGCAAGTCATGAACAAGCCGGCTGCGCATCCCAATTCTGATGACAGCACGCTCAGCCAGATACTCACCCAGACTGAGGCGTGGCGGAAACGGGTCGCCGATGAACTCGACCTCTCCAACAAAGATGTCTGGGAACTGATCGCACCGGCAATCCCCGATCACCTGGTGAACCTGGGCAGCGGTGAGTATGAAGCGCGATGGTGGAAGCCGGTGCCGCTCATGGACATTGAAATCCTCAAGATGACTGAGGGCGTGATCTGCGACGAGCCGTTCGAGCCAGAGGGATTGACTGGCGGGCTGGCGGTGCGGTTTGCCGTCAGCGGATGAGGATCGACTGCCTAAGCGTATGCGACGCTCCCTATACTATCAGCCGTTATCAACTTTAGCGTCGCGCATGAAACACGCATCAATCAGGATGTCCGTCAAGCAGAATTGACGGGCATCTTTTGATTCTCGCGGTCTGCGGCTGCGCCTTATTCGCCCATCTGGAGGCAATGTTATAAAAACGATATATCGATGGTAAGCACTTGGGTTAGATACAATCTGTATGATTGGTTGACCAAATGGCATTCCCAAATGCGTTTGGTATGAATCATATATGGCAGTCATGTAACTAAGTCGCCACTTTTACGCGCCCTTTTTCCGCGAAAGTGACCAATATTCGGGATAAACATGAGCAATATCTTTCGCTTTTTCTGAATCATGTTTATAATTTCAAGTTAGTAAATTGTAATGAGGTGTGCGTTTCTGCTGGGGATTGCTGCCTCCTTGAAGCGAAAGGTTGAGAAGCATGGTCAGATCCCACTATCGTGTGCAAGAGCAAGCTGACCTGGCAATCGAAATCGATACACTGCTCGCCAACCTCGGCAAGGGGCAAATATCCACCGTTGCCTACGATACTGCCTGGGTTGCGCGGTTGGCAAAGTACTACCCCGGCTACGATTTTGAGCAGTCGCTTGAATGGCTGCGGCGCAATCAAAACGAGGACGGAACCTGGGGCGCGCCCCTGCTGCACTATCACGACCGCTTTGCATCCACACTCGCGGCAATCGTCGCATTACGCGAAGTGGGCAGTGGATCGCGCGATCAACGCCGCGTCAAGCGCGGCGAAGGCGCGCTGTGGACGCTGGTCAGCCGCCTCGGTCGAGACGACAGCGATACGGTTGGCTTCCCCATCGTCTCGGCGGCGTTATCCGAAGATGCGGTGGCGCTCGGTCTCGACATCCCGCGCCCACCCACCCGCTACGCAGCGGCGTACAAGAAAAAGGTGCAGAGCCTCCTCGAGCAACCGACGCGCGACTGGCGATCCAGCACGCTGTCGTTCTCGCTGGAAGGGCTTTGGCGTGCGGTCGGAAAGGATGACATCGTGCTGGAAGGAGATCGGTCGGTCGCCAGCTCTCCGGCAGCGACCGCCGCGTATCTGTTCGAACATCAACATATCGGGGCATTGGACGGTCTGCTGGCGATCCGGCAGCCCGACGGAGGAATCCCCGCATTCGCCACGATTGATCTCTTCGAGATCACCTGGTCGCTTTGCCAGCTACAGCTTGTGGGCGCGCTTGATCCCAAGCTGCCCGGTGTGCGCCATTTTCTGGATCATCTGTGGCAGCTCTGGTCACGCAATTCGGGGATGTATTTCACATCCCTGTTCCACGTTCGTGATCTCGACATGACTTCGGCTGTGTTCACACTGCTGCGCTGGGGTGGATACCCTGTTGAGGCGGACGTATTCGAACAGTATGAGATGGAAGATCACTTCTGCACATACCCTCTCGAAACCAATCCGTCCCCGTCGACGCACCTCCGGCTGCTTTTGGCACTCCAGTCGTGCCCGGAACACCCCAAACAACCCGCCTGGCGGCGAAAGGCGTTGAATGCGCTGCGGCGCTTTGACGAGAATGGCTCGTATTGGTGGGATAAATGGCACGCTTCGCCCTATTATGTGGGCAGTCTGGCAATTTACGCTTTGCATCGCCTGGACCCAGAACTGGCGATTTCGCGCCTGAAGTGGATATGCAGAACGCAGCGGGACGATGGGGGATGGGGTTATCTTGACCAGTCTACCGCCGAGGAGACCGCCTACTGCCTCAACGCGCTTTTGCTGTGGGATCGCATGGTTGATGCCATCGATCCGGTCATCATTCGCCAGGCGGCGGACTTCTTAAGCGCCCACAGCCAAGAACAGGATTATACTCCTTTATGGATTAGCAAGGGTCTGTATACGCCTTTCAGCATCACTAAAGCAACGATCTGGAGCGCTCTCTATCAGTATTTGGAGTGGTGATATTAAGAGCGAGGGAAATGACCGCCCAAACCGTTGAAAAACATATGAACTTGAGGTCATTGGCTCAGCGCTGGATGGAGCCAATCTCAAAAGACCGTGACGAAGCCTTCCGCGAGCGCGTCATTCGCAGCTCGGTTGGCATCGTTATGATCCTCATTTTGCTCAGCTTTGCGTCGACTATTCTCGTCTTCCAATCGCCCTGGGCATTAATTTCCTTTCCGACACTTCACGTTATCGGGCTGGTCGGGCTGGTATTATCCGCAGTCGCCGTTTCTCGCAGGAGCGTTTTGACAGCGGGCTGGCTGTTGGTCCTCACAGTTCTTATATGTGCAAACGTTTTCTTCCTGCTTTCCCGGCAGACATCGAATATCAGTGGCGTTTTAAACGCCGTACCGGTCTTGATGTTCATCCCCCTGTTGACGGCGATGATCATGCCGCGACACTTCATCATACCGATCAGCATTCTGTCAATTGCGACCTATGCGGTGTCGCAGTTCATGATTGACATCGGCACGATACCGGTAAGCGGTCTCGATGCTGTACCACAGATTACTTCGGTTTTACTATTGGTTCTGGTTGAAGGGACTTTGCTTCGCCAGCTTCGTGTTGAATTTGACGCTCGCCTCGAATGCGATGAGCCTCTCGATTAGTCAGGCGGAGAAAGCCCAAAAACAGGCAGAGGAAGCGCGGCAGCAGGCTGAAATCGAGCGTAAGCGCGCTGAGGAATCGGACAAGGCGAAATCACAGTTTTTGGCGAACATGAGCCATGAACTGCGCACGCCTCTGAACGCGATTATCGGCTACGACGAGGCGATGCTCGGCGGGCTGGCAGGTGAATTTACACCGCAGCAAGTCAAGTTGCTGGGGCATATCCAGTACAACAGCCGCCGATTGCTCGGACTCATCAACGACGTGCTCGATCTCTCGAAAATTGTGTCCGGCTCGCTCCAGATTTTCCTGGCGCCTATGGCGCCGCGAAAAATCGTCGAGGATACGGTCGAGAGTCTGCGCAGCCTGGCGGACGAGAAGAAAATTTACCTGAAAGTGGGTTTCTCTGCGGACGTGCCTGAAGTTGTCCTCGGGGACGCGCATAAGCTGCAACAGATTCTTGCAAACCTGATCAGCAACGCGATCAAATTTACGGAACAAGGGGGCGTCTCGGTCGATGTCCGGGCTGCCGACTCAAGCCGCTGGCAGTTTCAGGTAAAAGACACGGGCATCGGGATGCCGAAGAATGCGCCAGCATACATTTTCGAGCCGTTCCAGCAGGTGGATAGCACCGACAAGCGGAAGTATAAAGGTACAGGGTTAGGACTCGCCATCACTAAACGACTGGTCGACGCCCTGGGGGGCAGTCTTGAAGTGGAAACTTCACTCGGCGAAGGATCAACGTTCACGGTCACGCTGCCGCGCACGTCCATCCCCACGGGTATAGCGGAGCCTGAGCAAGTGCAAACGGCGGAACCCCAGAAATGACAGCTACACCCATGTCGGTCTTATTGGTCGACGATGATCCGCATTCACGAGAAATATTCGAGCTCGTCATGCAGCACTATGAGCTTCCTTTCAGCGTCGCGGACGATGCCGAGTCCGCTTTAGAACTGCTTGAGACACACGAGGAGACGCCGGACATCATCGTGATGGACATTTTTTTGCCTGGACTCGATGGTTATCAGGCGCTCGACAGAATCCGCAGCATGTCGGATTCGCCCAAGCGCCGCGTAGTCGCAACGACCGCGTACTACACCCATGACACGGAGCAAGAGATTATTCGGCGCGGCTTCGACGGCTTTTTTGCAAAACCATTCGACAAGAATTTGATTCGGTATCTGGAAAGTATCCTTGACTAGGCTGACAACCTCCCATTTAACGCACACGAAGTTGACTGAGAGTTCATAATGCACGACTTGTCCACATGGGATGTGCTCATCGTCGATGATGAACCAGACAACCGAGGTGTACTCGAGTTTGTGCTTTCTTCGTATAACGCGAGTGTTCGTACAGCAGAGAGCGCCGAGAAGTGCCTGGAATTGATGGAGCAGAAAGCACCAACGATGATCCTTGCCGACATACAGATGCCGGGGACTTCGGGTTTTGAGCTGCTCGCAAAGCTGCGCAGCCGCGAGGAGTGGAAGCGTATCCCGGTGATCGCCATTACCGCGTATGCCATGCCCGGCGACCAGGAGCGCATTATCGAAGCGGGTTTCGACGGCTACATTGCGAAACCGCTCAGCGTGATGGAACTCGTGGACGATTTACAGGCAGTTATCGCTGCGAAAGTAAATTCTTGATGACTGAAATCGACTCGTTTGCCGACCGAATCCGCGAGCGCTTCCCGGAAGGGCTGACTGGCATTTTTGCCATCGGAGGCACACGCACCACATTCATCCTGGAACACAATCAGCGCAATCACCTGATCCGGGGCATATCGCGGATTTCGGCGTGTACAGCAACGCACTGCTTTATCAATATCATGACCTGATGAGCATGTTTTTTGAGCAGGGTGGGCAAAATCTAATTATCCCTCTTCTGGCATATCAGCGCTATTCTGGCGCATGGCACGAATACAGCCAGATTATGTCCAAGCTTGTCTTGCGCCTCATCGACCCAGAATCCATTGATTATTATCAGAAATGGGATATTGATCCCTATTTTGTTGGCATTGACACACTGCTGCGTCTGCCTCAAGATAATGCCGGATACCAATTGGCGGTCGAACTAACCAATTTTCAGCAACAATGGAAGTATCAACCAGGGCGACATAAAGTAATCTGGGAAGTTGCGCCCATTCCACTTTATTCAATCTGGCAGGCACATCGGGTAATGGGAGAGCACGCGCAAGCGGAGCTTGAAGCCAATCTTAAGCAATGCCAGGATATGACAGTCATGCACGACCTGCTGTACAAATACTACGCCCGCGCAGTTTATGGTACAGATCTTCCCGTGCCTCACTTTTATCTTGGCTCAAACCGCAACGGTGACCTCAAACTGCGTGCCTTACTTCCAATCGCCCTTTTGTGCGGCGATCCTTTTCGCCTGTATTTCACACCTTATCCCTCTCTCTTTACGACACGGGATACTCTCAAGACGATTCTCGAAGACCTGGCGTTTGGCGAGCCACTGCGTTCGACTAAACCTGATTACGGTGGACAAATCACCTCCGAACTGCTGGAAGCGGAATATCAGCGTGTGCAGGAACTCAGCGCAGACCCGTATTCGACAGTGGGTCTCACCCGAAATATCCAGTTGAGCGACAAGGAATAGAGCAGCAGACGAGAACAGAAGCGTCGTTCAACGAGATGATTATCGCAGGAGCATGTCTTGGCTGGTCAAAATACATGGCTCGTGGACTTCGATGAAACGTTGGCTAGCGGCAACATAACATGGGCTTTTCAGTACACGTTTCCGAAGTTTATCCGCGCGCATCATTTAAACGTCGATCCAGAGCGTCTGGCGAGCATCCTGCTGGTCTTGCAGGAGCGCGTCAGCCAGGACCCGGATGTCACCCCGCTTCTGCGAGAGCTGTTTGAACACATGGACTGGCCCCAGGAGCTGGGGCAATCGCTGCTCGACGACCTGTTCCAGAATTATCGCCCGGCGCTGTTTGACGACGCTTTGCCGTTCCTGAATCGGCTCAACGAGAAGCACGAGCGCGTCCTGGTGGTGTCCAACAACCCGCGCACGCCTGGACAGGTGCGCCTGCTCGAAATCGAACCCTACGTCCATCGGGTTATTACGCCGGACACCTGCCCCGACACGCTGCCAAAACCGCATCGCAGCCTGTGGGAGTTCATCCTGGCAAATGAAACCGGCATCGACCCCGAAGCCACCATCGTGGTCGGCGATGATCCCTGGTCGGACGGCGCATTCGCAGACGATTGCGGTCTGTCGTGCTGGATTGTTGACCGAATGTCTCGATTTACCGAACTGTACGATCAGAGACCGTATCGGTGGGTGCGGTCGCTATCCGAGATACCGATTTAGCTGGCGTGTTGATTAGTGGGTATGCGTGGCGACCAGACGCCGGGCAAGATTGGCGAAATCTTGTATATCGATGGGCTTGTAGAAGACGAAGTCCGCCACTTCCTGGACTTCTTCAGTCGCCATGTGAGGGTTTGCGGTCATCACGACCTTCACGGCAGGCTGGTTGTACGTCTGGCGTTCCATCTCGCGGAGCAGATCGATCCCGGTGAGTTCCGGCATCGCCAGGTCCAAAACCAGCAGGTCGAAGGAGCGCTCTTTCAAGAGTTCAAGCGCTGCCGTAGCGCTCTCGACATCAACAACCTGGTAGCCGACTTTTTCCAGGGCAAGTCGACAAAGATCGCGGTTGAAGAAATTGTCGTCAACGACAAGCGCAGTAGGATCAGTAGATGGCATGAGTGTAAGCATCAAATTTTCAATTGGTACTATTCTACGCCTAATACTTGAATTGTTTCCATGATTTTCGACACGCCGATATATTGACTCTCGTATTCTTATATCGACATGGCGCAATAAGGCGTTTATAAAAAGGATAGACTTGTTCACGTTTCGCCGGGGTCGGCGAAACCTGACCATCAGGAACCCGGTTTGATGAATCAATTCGGCGGTGAGCAGTTCCATCAACATATTCTGGACTCCTTACGGTGCGCCGTAATTGCGAGCGATTCCAGTGGAACGATCATTTTCTGGAATCGCTACGCCACGTCGCTGTTCGGTTGGGACGCCGCCGAAATGCTCGGTAAATCGATCCGCGCCATTCTGCCTGACGACGAAACGGGCAACGAGCAGTTCGACATGCTGCTGGGGTTGTCAAACGATGGCTCCTCGGCGGGTGAATTGCAGCTTCAGTGCAACAGCGGCGACGTGTTCGCCGCCAACGTGACCACCTCGCCTATCAGTCCGGTTGGCGATAATCCCGCTGGAACTGCTTACGTCATTATCTCCCGGCATGATTATGCTGATGACGAGACCGCTGCGACGACAGCCGGGGCAGACGAATTTCCCGGCGGGCTGGAAGACGACGCCGTCGGCGAAGTGAGCCGCGATATTGCCGACAGCGGCTCGTCAGGGGCGCTGCTCTTGCGCCGCGTGCTGGACACCCTCCCCATCGGCGTTTCGATAGCCGCTAAGGATGGGCAGATCGTGCTCAGCAACCCGGCGGAACAGCGGATTTGGGGCGGCAGCGTTCCCCCACAGCCCGGCGCGGAGGATGAGCCGCTCATCGCTCTGGAAGACGAGGCGCTGGCGCGGGCAATCGAAAACGGCGATGTCGTCCTCAACGAGATCGTCGAGATCGAGCGACCGGGCGGCGGACGCAAGACGCTTCTCAGTTCCGCCGCGCCCATCCGCAATCAGCGCGGGCAGATTATCGGCGGAATCGCCGTCCACCAGGACATCACCGAGCAGCGCCGCGTCGAGGAGGCGGAGCGGAAGCACCGTACCTTCGTCAACGCCCTCAACAACATCACGGCGATTCTGACGAGCAGCCTCAATTTGCAGACCGTCATGGAACGGATTCTGGACAGCGTTGGGCGCGTCGTCCCACACGAAGCCGCCAACATCATGCTCATCGAGGACAAGGCGGTTCGCGTCGCTTTCTGGCGCAATTACGGTCCCCGCTGCGACGAGATGTTCCGCGTGAACCATTATCCGCTGGATATGCCGATGCTCGCCAATATGCTGAACACCGAACTGCCGTACCTGGTCAGCGATACCGACGGCGCGCCGGAATGGATCAGGTTTGATGAGACCGCCTGGATACGCTCATCCGTCGGCGTACCCATTCGAGCGCATGATGTCATCCTCGGTTTTCTGATACTGGACAGCAGCGAGCCTGATTTCTTCCAGCCGCCGGACGCCGAGCGCCTGCGCGCCTTCGCCTATCAGGCAGCCATCGCTATCGAAAACGCCCGCCTGTTTTCGAGGGTTCAGGAACACGCCGCCGAACTGGAGACGCGGGTTACGGAGCGCACCGCCGAATTGAACGCAGCCAAGAACCACGTCGAGGCGATTCTCGAACACAGCAGCGACGGATTCGCGCTGGTGAACGAAGCCGGGGTGATTTCGCAGGTCAATCCTTCCTTCGGGCAGTTGTTCGGCGTGCGCGAGCTGGAGCCGGACAGCCGCAAGTTCCAGGAACTGGTTCATGCCGATGCCCGCGACCGGCTTCAGTCAGCCTTCCACGACGCGCTGGTTCAGGAGAAAGCCTCTCGCCTTGAAGTCGCGTGCTATCGAGCCGACGGCAGCATGTTCGACGCCGACATAGCGATTGCGCCGCTTTTTGACGCCACCCAGAAGTCGTACTTCTACATCCTCAACGTGCGGGACATCACGCGGCACAAGACCGCCGAACGCGAACTGCGCACCGCGCTGGAGCGCGAGAAACAGCTCAGCGATCTCAAATCCCGCTTCGTCGCCATCGTTTCGCACGAATTTCGGACACCGCTCGCCACGATCCAGACTTCCAGCGATCTGCTCTACCGCTATTCGGATCGCCTCACCCTCGAGCGGCGCAACGAGATCATCCTGCGCATCCAGTCGCAAATCCAGCGGTTGATCGCCCTGCTCGAAGATATTCTGACGATTGCCAACGCGGACTCGTTCGGGTTGATGCTCGATATCGACACCGTCGATCTGATCAAGTTCTGTGGCGGTGTCATCCGCTTCATGGGGAATTCGCTCGCGCAGACTCACTCCATCCTCTTTCAGTATTCGCCCAATTCGCTGTCGGTCGAACTCGACCCGAAGCTGATCAAGCAGGCGCTCGTCAGTCTGCTGTCCAATGCTATCCAGTACTCGTATGACGGGAGTCCGGTCGACCTGATCATCAGCGCCACCGATGCCGACGCCATCATCGAGGTGCGCAATCAGGGAGCGGGCATCCGTGAGGAGAATTTACCGGGGCTGTTCGATCCGTTCTACCGGGCGCACAACGGCGAGGAAGGCTCCGGGACGGGGCTGGGGCTGGCGGTCGTCAAGCGGGTCATCGAGGCGCATCACGGTACGGTCGCGGTCGAGAGCAAGCAAGGGGTCAGCACGCGCTTCATTATCACAATCCCGAAACACCAACCCCCGCCGGAACCATCCGACTGAGCCTGAAATCGGCGTGCGACGCCGGCAATAGCCGTGCTTGATGCCGGTTTGCCTCCCTGCTCCGCTAAGCGCTTTTGCGCGTCGGCGGCTAGCTAGCCTTCAGATAATCGAGCAGTTCGATCATCGCGTCAGCGCGCGGCAGCGGCATCACCGAATTGACCTCGCCCGGAATGCTGGCGACCTTGAGGACGGCGGGGTCGTTCTGCACGCCGATCAAGCCGCTGCGGAAGCCGTGCTGCTCCCAGGCGATACGCTGGATGTCGCTGTCTTTGAGCGCCTCGATCAGCAGCTTGCCGTTGCTCGTGCGCGCGATCAGGGGATGCGCCGACCAGACGGTAGGCGTCGGATAGATCACGCGGATTTCGTTGCGGATCATGTCCAGGCTGTCCTGATGCGCGACCGAGAACTCGATCAGCAGGCTTTCGTAGTTGGCGATGATCGGGTTCGCGCCCATGCCCGTGTTGATGAAGCGGTTGAACAGCACCCCGGAGCTTTCCTCCATGTAGCCCTGATTCTCGAAGTAGGCTTTGATCGCGGGAAGCTGACTGTTGAGCGTGTCCAGCGTCGCCACCTGACCGCCCGCCAGCATGTTGGCGACCAGCCCGTAAAACATGTTGCCGGAGTTGCTGCGAGTAGGGTCGGTCGTGATCACGTTGAAGTTCCCGTACAGCCCGCTCACGTTCAGGCTTTGCCACGACGGCGGCGGGTTCTGGAACAACATATCGACGAGGCGCGCGGTGTCCACCGTGTAATGGTTGTCGACCTGCGTGAACAAGCCTTCCTGCGTGAGCGCATCGACCAGCGGTCCCCACGAATAGAGCACGATGGGCGAATTGAAGATCGTCTCGTAGCTGATCGTCCCGGCGTCGAACTCCTGCTTGTGCGCGTCGCGGTAAATCTCCAGCGCGCTGGTGTTGGAGGGCCACAGGCAGTCCACCTGCGACGAATCGACGTAGGCTTGCTCGATGCTGCCCATCTTGGTATACGACACTTCCAGGCTGTATTTGTCCCGCAGGATGGTCTTCACCTCCGGGTTATCGAGGAAGCCCGATTTTTCGCTGCCCACGTAGCAGGTCACGGTTTTGACTTCGTGCGGCGTGTTCTGCTGGATCACCGAGGTCAGGAGCACGCCGCCGACGATGACGATAAATCCCAGAACGATCAACGAGCGCACGAGTGTAAGATTTCGGCTGGTCACGAACAGACTCCTTAGTTGTACCCTTTGGCTTCCCGGAAAGCGGTCACCAAATCCTCGCTGCCGTTGAAGATGCGTCCATACGTCATAGAGGTAATCGGCTCAAGCTGGCTGACATCGGCATCGCCAAACGTGATGGCGAATACTGGAATGTCGTTCTCGGTGGAGCGGATGTAGCTTTTCAGCGCGTCGACATCGCCGCTGTTGTCCTGCCCATCGGTCATCAGGATCACGGCGGGCAGGCATTCCTTCGTGCGCAGCTTCGTCAGCCGTTGCAGCGCCAGACGGGTCGAGTCGAAGATGTTGGTGTTGCCGCCCGCATTGACCGCCTGAATTTGCCGCTGCAGATGCAGCAGCGCGGTCGGGTCGTTGCCCGCGACTGTCCAGCTATCCAGATTGTTGTTGTTGATGATGCCCTCGTTGAACAGGATGACCGTGCTCACGTCGCCGGGATGCCCCTGAAGCAGATACTGTTCGGCGATGTTCTGATCGAGCAGCGTTTGCATCGCATTCTTCAGATCATCCTCGCCGTGATTCGCCATGCTGCCGGAGAAATCCAGCACGTAAGCGGTGCAGGATGGTCGGCGGAAGGCGACCTGATACAGATTGAGCGCTTCCTGAATCACGTCGCGGCTGGGGAAGCGGATCGGCTGAAGCACGCGCGCCACGTCGATGCCCCAATCCGGGTTGAAAACCGAGGTGTTGACGTTGTCGAGCTGGATGCCCAGAAACGTCGCGCGCCGCCCCAACTGGATGAGCTGTTTCTGCGTATCTTCCGAGAGCAGGTGCTGCTGAAGCGCCAGGAAAGTATCTTCCACCTGCTTGTCGCCGTGATCGATGTATCCCAGCGGCGAGTCGGCAATCGCCAAGCCGTCCACCGGGTAAATGGCGTAGAGCGGCTCGCGCCCCGCCTGCACCAGCTCGGTATCGGTTTCGATGATGACCGCCTCGTAATTGACCATCGCGTCGAAGCGGTCGTATTCCTGCAAAAACAGGTCTTTGAGCCAGCCGCTGCTGCCGCTGGAACGGTCGACCGTGCCGAGGATGCGCTTGATTTGATCCTGCACGTCGGGGTTATTGAGGTCTTCGCTGGTGATCACGGACGGATTGCCCGCGAAGGCGTTGAGCGCCCCGAAATAGAACGACGCGCCGGAATTGGACTGCGTCGCCGAGGTCATCATGAAGCGGATGTCCCCGGATTCGGTCGCTTGCAGGATGTCCTTCATGAAAATGTCTTTGCCGATCCAGCCGACCCGCTCCGCGACGGAGCGCTTGACGCCGAACACCACCGGCGAGCGCATGATGCTCTCGTCGTGCTTAACCAGATTGTGCGTGTCGCCGTAATCCAGCCACAGGCGGTTGGCGGGCCAGACGGCGTCGTAGGGCACGTCGCCCGTCTGCAACATGCGCGCGATGTCGAGCGATCCCAGGTAGGTCATCTCGATGTTGTAGCCCTGCGATTTCCCCCAGTCCTGAATCATGGGCGCGAGCGTCTGGTTCTCCGAACCGGAGACGATGCGCAGCGTCACCGATGCGCCGCCGCCAGTGGACTGGCACGCCGCCAGCACGAGGGAAACGAGCACGATGGACAGCAAAATCCTGGCAGATACGAGCGGAGGTCGGTGCGTGGTCATATTCAGTCCTTTACGCAGCGTGCGCTTGGCGCGTGCGCACGTCGAATCCTTAAGAGACGGTTATGGGGATCACATCCTCTTAAACCATCCAAAGAAAAGCCCCTACCTCCTGTGCTCAGAAGAAGGGGCGTAGCATTCGTGCCGTCGGGTTCGGTTCAATCGTCCACCCAGATTGATGTGTATTCCTGATGCATTACGATTCTACCATAGCTTCGGTTGCGCCAACGCCTTTTGCGCCAAGCCACCCATAAATTGGGGGCAAGGCAAGCCGCTGCGTTTCGGCAGAACCGCTCGCCGCTAGTCCTTCGAAGGGGCAGGCTGGCGAGACCGCGCTTCCTTCGCTGCCTGCATCCTGCATCGTCATCCACTTCAACTGTGTGCTCAAATCGGGATTACCGAAAAGGGAGGGATGTAACCCGCTTCGGTTACGAATGACCATCCTGCCAGAGCCGCGCTCGCCGCTATGATTCAGCTAGGCGAGATCGGCGTCGGCGGAAACTTCGCCGCGCCGTCTCAGACTGAACGGACGCACAAAAGGAGTTGATCCGGTGTCTCGTACACGTATCCTCATCATGGGCGCTGCGGGGCGAGACTTTCACAACTTCAATGTCTCTTTCCGCGACAACGAAGCCTACGAAGTCGTCGCTTTCACCGCTACCCAGATACCCGGCATACAGGGGCGGCTCTACCCGCCTGAGCTGGCGGGCGGGCTTTACCCCGAAGGCATTCGCATTTTCGACGAGCGCGATTTGCTGCCGCTCATCCGCGATCTTCAGGTCGCGCAGGTCATCTTCTCTTACAGCGACGTGCCCCACGAATACGTCATGCACCGGGCGTCGCAGGTGATCGCCGCCGGGGCGGACTTCCGGCTGATGGGCACGCAGTCCACGCAGATTCAGAGCAGCCGCCCGGTCGTATCGGTCGGGGCAGTGCGCACCGGCAGCGGCAAAAGCCAGACCGCGCGCCACGTCCTGAGCGTCTTGCAGGGGTTGGGGCTGCGCGTCGTCGCCGTCCGCCATCCCATGCCCTACGGCAATCTGCGCGCGCAGGCGGTCGAGCGCTTCGCCGATTACGCCGACCTGAACCGCTACGACTGCACGATTGAGGAGCGCGAAGAATACGAGCCGTACCTCGACCGGGGCGCGGTGATCTACGCGGGCGTCGATTACGAGCGCATTTTGCGCCAGGCGGAAGCCGAAGCGGACGTGATCATCTGGGACGGCGGCAACAACGACCTGTCCTTCTTCAAGTCAGATTTCCACATCGTCGTGGTCGATCCGCACCGTCCGGGGCACGAGCTGACCTATCATCCCGGCGAAGCCAACCTGCGGCTGGCGGACGTGGCGATCATCAACAAGGTCGATACGGCTGACTACGCGAACGTCCTGCGGGTGCGCGAGAACATCCGCACGCTCAACCCCGACGCCGTGATCCTCGAAGCCGCCTCACCGCTGTTCGTGGACAATCCGCAGGCGATTCGCGGACAGCGCGTGCTGGTCATCGAGGACGGACCGACGCTGACGCACGGCGGCATGACTTACGGCGCGGGTTTCATCGCTGCCCAGCGCTTCGGCGCGGCGGAGATCATCGATCCGCGTCCCTTCGCCGTCGGCTCGATTGCGGAAACCTTCGCCAACTACCCGCGCACCGAACAGGTGCTCCCGGCGATGGGCTACAGCACCCGGCAGATCGCCGAGCTTCAGGAGACGATCAATCAGTCCGACGCCGACCTCGTGATCGTGGCGACGCCCATCGACCTCACCCGCATCATGCAGGTGCGGCTGCCGATGCAGCGCGTGCGCTACGAATTGCAGGTGATCGGCACGCCCACGCTGGCGGATCTCCTTTCGGCGCAATTTGTGGTAGAAAAGATGCCGCCTGTTCATACATAACTGAGCCGCGCGGCTGGAAAGGTGCAGAACGATGGAATTGCTGACCGTCCCGATTGAGAAGCCTGAAGACATCAACTTCATCCTGGGACAATCCCATTTCATCAAAACCGTCGAGGATTTACACGAGGCGCTGGTCACGGCGGTGCCGGGCATTCAATTCGGGCTGGCGTTTTGCGAGGCGTCGGGACCCGCGCTGGTGCGCTTCAGCGGCACGTCGGACGCCATGATCGAGCTGGCGAAGCAGAACGCGCTCAGGCTGTCGGCGGGGCACAGCTTCATCATCTTCCTGGAAAACAGCTTCCCCGTGAACGTCCTCAACAGCGTCAAGCAGGTGCCCGAAGTCTGCCGCATATTCTGCGCCACCGCCAATCCGGTCGAGGTGATCATCGCGCAAACCGAGCAGGGGCGCGGCATTCTGGGCGTGATCGACGGGATCACGACGAAAGGCGTCGAGACGGACGCGGACATCGCCGACCGCAAGGCGCTGCTGCGCCGCTTCGGCTACAAGCTGTAGGACGAGCTTTACAGAGATGCACAGGGCGGCGAATCCGTGACGCACGGACGCCGCCCGCGAAAATTGACCGGAGAAAACCTTATCGTTAACCTCGGCTAACTGATCGAATACACACCGCGAAAAACTTTCCCCTCACCCGGTAAAGTGACTTTCGTCCGATTCCCCTGATCGGATGTCACTTACCCCTCCATACGGCTTCCCCTAAACTGAGGCTAATTGCAAATCATTCGCAGTAAGCAGCAGGTAGGGCGATGTCATTTCTCGACACGGCAAGCGAGGCAATTCGGGCAGCAGGCGGCAGGATGACCGCTCAGCGGGAGACTCTGATCGAGCTGCTGGCGAACATGCCGGAGCGCATCGACGCCGAGACGCTGCACCGCCGCGCCCAGGAGCGCGACCCCCAGATCAACCTGGCGACCGTTTACCGCACGCTCGACATTCTGGAAGCCACCAACCTGATCCGCGCGCAGTTCGTCTCCCCCGATCACAGCCGCAAGTACTACACGCTGGCAGTCGAACCCTATCACTTCACCTGCCGCCGCTGTCACCGGGTGATCGCCTTCGCGTCCGATCTGGTCGATCTGCTGAAAGAGCGGCTGGAGAACGATTTGCACGTTCAAGCGTATAACGCCTGCGTCTGCGTGGACGGGCTGTGCCCGGACTGTCGGGCGGAGGTACAAAGGGAGAGCAGCATGAGTGTAACACTGGATCAACTGACGCCGGGAGAAAAAGCGCGCGTCCGGCGCATTGGCGGACAGGGCGCGGTTCGCCGCCGCCTGATGGACATGGGCTTGGTCAGCGGTGTCGAGATCGAACTCGTCCAAGCCGCGCCGATGGGCGACCCGCTGGAATTCCGGCTGCGCGGTTATAACCTCTCCCTGCGCAAAGCCGAAGCGCAAATGGTGGAGCTGGAGCGATGACGCCGAGCGCCATCGAACAGAAGCCTCGGCTGCCGCTGACCCTGGCAGCGCCCGGCGAAACCGTCACGCTGGTGGAAATTCGCCTGAGCGGCGACGAGAAGCAGCGGATGCAGGAGCTGGGGCTGCTCCCCGGCACCAAGCTGCGCATCGTCACGACCGACCCGACGCTGGGGCTGATCATCTCGCTCCATCACGACGGACGGCTGGCATTGAATCACAGTACGGCACGCAAGTTGATAGTTTGTCTGGAAAGGTAGAGCACCACATGTCGGCAGCACAACCGATGACCATCGCACTCGCGGGCAATCCGAACGTCGGCAAAAGCACGCTGTTCAACGCCTTGACGGGTGGACGCCAGCACGTCGGCAACTGGCCCGGCAAAACAGTCGAGAAGAAAGAAGGCTGGACGATCCTCGACGGTCAGGAAGTCATGATCGTCGACCTGCCCGGCACTTACAGCCTCGCCGCCTACTCGGTCGAAGAAATCATCGCCTGCGACTATCTGCTGCGCGATCACCCCGGCACGGTGGTCGCCGTCGCCGACGCGGGCAACCTGGAGCGCAATCTGTATCTGGTCTGCCAGTTGATCGAGCTGGGCGCGCCGCTGGTGCTCGCCCTCAACATGAGCGACACCGCGAAAAGTCGCGGGCTGCACATCGACACGCACAAGCTGTCCGACGCGCTCGGCGGCATCCCGGTCATCGAAATGGTCGGCAACCGGGGCGTCGGCTTGGACGCGCTGCGAGCCGCCATCCTCCACCACGACCAGACTCCGCATCCCCTCCTGTTCAATTACGGCGAGGCGCTGGAAGCGGAAATCGCCACGCTGCAAAGCGCCATCGAGGGCGACGCCAACCTGACCAATCGCTATCCGTCGCGCTGGCTGGCGATCAAGCTGCTGGAGAACGATCCGCACGTGGACGAGCAGCTTGCCGATCACCCGGCGCTGTTGAGCGCGGCGCAGGAGATCATCGCCCGTATGACCGAGGCACTCGGCGACGACCCGGAGACGATCTTCACGGATCGCCGCTACGGCTTCATCGGCGAAACGGTCGCCGTCGCCGTCACCCGCTCGGCGCGCAGCAACGAAACCGCTTCGGATCGCGCGGATCGCATCATCACGCACCGCATCTGGGGCTTGCCGATCTTTCTGCTGCTGATGTGGCTGGTCTTCCAGATCACCGCCAACGTGAGCGCCCCGCTGATCGACTGGGTCGATGGCATCGTGACGGGACCGTTCACGCGCTGGGTCGAGGCACTGCTCGGCGCGCTCGGCTTGGGCGGCACCTGGGTGCAGTCGCTGCTGGTCAACGGCGTGATCGCCGGGGTCGGCGGCGTGCTGGTCTTCGTGCCGCTGCTGATGATGCTCTACGTGACGATTGCCGTGCTGGAAGACTCCGGCTACATGGCGCGCGCCGCCTTCGTCATGGATCGCGTCATGCGGGTGATCGGGCTGCACGGCAAGAGCTTCCTGCCGCTGCTGATCGGCTTTGGCTGCACCGTCCCGGCGATCTACGCGACGCGCACGCTCGAAAACGAGCGCGACCGCAAGCTGACCGGCTTCCTTTCGACCTTCATGAGCTGTGGCGCGCGCCTGCCTGTCTACGTCCTGTTCGCGGGCGTCTTCTTCGGCGCGCAGTCCGGCAACGTGATCTTCGCGCTCTACCTGCTGGGCGTCGGCATAGCGATGATCACGGGGCTGGTGTTCAAGCGCGTCATCTATAAGGACAAGGAGCCGCAGCCGTTCGTGATGGAACTGCCGCCCTACCGGATGCCCAACCCCAAGACCGTCTTCACGCAGATGTGGGAGCGCACGCGCGGCTTCGTCCGCAAGGCGACCACGCTCATTCTGGTGTGCTCGGTCGGCGTCTGGCTGCTGACGGCGCTGCCCGCCAACCTGAATCTGAGCCAGTTCAACGCCGTCGAGCCGCAGGACAGCATGTTCGGCGCGGTGAGCAGCGCGATTGCGCCGGTGCTCGCGCCGACCGGCTTTGGCGACTGGCAGGCGACCGGCGCGCTGATGACCGGGTTCGTCGCCAAAGAAGTGGTCGTCGGCACGATGAGCCAGATTTACGGCACCGCCGACGCAGCCGCACAGCCCGCCGACGCGCAAACGCCGACGCTGCTGGAAGACGCCGACGAGATCGTGACCTCGTTCGGTAAGGCGCTGGTGCTGACGGGTCAGGAACTGGTCAACGTCGTGCCGCGCACGGTCAACATCATCCCCGGCGTCCACATGCCGGAAGCCAACTTCCTGGGCGCAACCGGAGAAGACGACACCTCCGCGCTGGGGCTGGCGCTCACGGGCGCGTTCACCCCGCTCTCGGCGGCGGCGTTCATGGTCTTCGTCCTGCTCTATACGCCCTGCGTGACGGCGACGGCGGCGATGCGCCAGGAATTCGGCACGCGCTGGACGCTCATGCAGATGACCTACACCCTGATCATCGCCTGGACGGCGGCGATGCTCGTCTTCCAGGGCGGGACGCTGCTGGGATTGGGGGGCTGAGATGAGCACGACGCTGCGCCAGGTTCTCGAACAGTTTGAACAAACTCAAACTGCGGTCTCGCTGCCCCAGATGGCGCGGGCGCTCGGCATCGAGCGCGGGATGCTGCAAACCATGATCGATTACTGGGTGCGCAAGGGCAAGCTGCGCGAAGTCGGCGCGCCCGTCTGCCAAACCTGCGGCAGCGCGTCGGGATGCCCGTTCATCGTGGCGCTGCCACGCTGCTACGAGCTGGCGACCGCCGACTCACCCACGACGCTGGAGCCGGTCGCCTGTGGCTGCGGCGGCGGTTCGTGCCATTGACATGAGCAACTGAATCCGTTGTAGGGGCAGACCTGTGTATCTGCCCTTCTGTCGCACACGGAGGTGCGCCCCTACACAGGCGGAGAACTGAGGCCTACCCCGCCCCGCCGTCGCGGTTCGGGCGCAGCGACAGCATCGAACGCCGCAGCAGGATCATGATCAGCAGAATAATCAGCAGCAGCGCGACAAAGTTGATCGAAATCTGAATCAGCACGGGCAGCAGCGCGATCACGAAGCCCACGCCCGCCGTCACTGCCAGCTTTCGCAGATGCTTCGTCTCCAGCAGGGCTGCCGCCTCACCTTCGGCTTCCCCGGCGATGCGCGCGCGAAAGCGAGCGATGTCCCACGCTGCCAGATCGGTCGATACGCCCAGCAGGACGAGCGGCGCGGACGCCCCCAGCAGGCTGCCCAGGATCGCCAGCGCCACAAATGCCAGAAAGAAGGCGCTGTCGAAGCGAAACGCCATTCGCACGTCCAGAACGAGCCACGCCGCGCCCAGCCCGACCGCGAGCGCCGCCAAGCCATACGCCTCCAACGCCGCGTAGATCAGCGCGAGGACGGCGGCGGTCACGACGATCAATCCCCACAGAATTCGCTGCGACATCACAGCCTGATCCTGGGGTTGTGGACGAGCAGCGGCTGCCGCGCCAGATTCTCCCGAATGGCGATCTCCAGCGGCTGTGTCACCTGCCAGTTGACGACGCGCACGCCGCTCTGGCGCACCTGCCGCAGCATGAAGCGCCGTTCGGCAGCGGCGATGCGGTAGGCGGCGCTGCTGGTGTCGTGATAGCGCGACAATTCATACGAGACCGGATCGGGGCTGACGACCATGACGGCGTAGCCATGCGCCCGCATTTCCAGAATCACGGGCGTGTCTTCTGGCAGCAGTGGGCTGACCAGCACAAGCTGCGATTTCGCCGGAAACAGGCGCGTCGGCAGGTGTGACAGGCTCTCCAGCGCGTAGTTGATCGCCGGGTTCGACTTCGCCAGCACGCGCAGGATGCGGTCGCGCTGGACTCGCCCGTAGCCCGGAAAGACCCGCGCGATCCCGGAGCCGTAGACCAGCAGCCCGACGCGGTTGCCGTCGTCGAGGAAATTCTCGGCGAGCGCCGCCGTCGCCCGCACCGAATGCTCGAACAGCGAATCGGGCGGGATGACCACGTCGGTGCGCTGGCGCGCGTCGAGGATCAGCCCCACGTCCGCCACCTGCTCCTGCTCGAAGACGTTGGTGTACAGCTCGCGCTCGGCGCGCGCGCTCAGCTTCCAGTTGATCTGGCGCTGCGGGTCGCCGGGCTGATAGCCACGCACACCCCAGAAGTCGATGCCGGTGCCGCCCTGCCGCGCCGCGATGGGTCCGGCGAAGCCGCGCGTCTGCGGCGGGCGGATTTTGATGCGGTCGAGCTTCGGGTAGCGCGGGTGGACGACGATGTGCGGCGCGGTGCGGTAAACGAGCGTCTGCTCGAAAAAGCCCAGAAAATCCCCGGCGCTGATCTGCGTTTCGTAGGCATTGTATTCGCCGCGCTGGGCTTCAATCGTGTATTCCAGTTCCACGCTGCCCTGCTCCGGTAGGCTGATCACCTTTGAGGCTTTCCCGTCGATTTTCGTCACGCCGCCCGGCAGCACGTCCTGTACGTGCAGCTCGTCGACCGCCGCGCCCTGATTGGCGACGGTCAGCTTGATCGTGATCGGTGTGCCCTGCGGCGCGTAATCGGGGTAAATCTCCCGCGTCACCGTCAGCCTGACCGCCTCCGGGCGCTGGTAGACCGCCGCGAACAGATACGTCACCAGCGGGATCGCCAGGATCAGCAGCCCGCTTTGCAGCGTGGCGAGACCGAGCAGGACGATGCCGAAGATCAGGCTGAGGACGAGCAGAAACGGCAGCTTCACGGCTTGTCGTCTTGCAGCACCGGCACGGGAACCGCGTGCAGCACTTCGCTCAGGATGCGCTGCGCCGCCTGCGGGATCGACCAGTAATCCGGGCGCAGGATCAGGCGGTGATTCAGCGCAGGATTGACGAAGCGTTTCACGTCGTCGGGCAGCACGAAGCTGCGCCCGTGAATCGCCGCCCAGGCGCGGCTCAGCTTGAGCAGCGCCAGCGTCCCGCGCGGACTCGCGCCGACGGCGACCTGCTGGTGCGTCCGGGTTCTACCGACCAGATCGACCAGATACTGCTCGATGTCCTCGTCCACGAACACCTCTTCGACCTGGCGCTGCATGTCGAGCAGGTCTTGCGCGCTGCCGATGATCTGCAACGACTGGTCATCCTGCTTGCGCTCGCGGCGGCGGTGGATGATCTCCTTCTCTTCTTCGGGGCTGGGGTAGCCAATCGCCAGCTTGATCAGAAAGCGATCCAACTGCGCTTCGGGCAGCGGGAACGTGCCTTCGTACTCGATGGGGTTCTGCGTGGCGATCACGAGGAATGGCTCCGGCAGCTTCATCGTTTCGCCCTCGACCGTCACCTGCCGCTCCTGCATCGCCTCCAGCAAAGCCGACTGCGTGCGCGGCGAGGCGCGGTTGATCTCGTCCGCCAGCACGATCTGGGCGAACAGCGGTCCCTTGCGCAGCACGAAGCGGTTCTCCGCCCGGTCGTAGACGTAGCCGCCGGTGATGTCGCCCGGCAGCAGGTCGGGCGTGAACTGGATGCGCCGGAACGACATGCCCAGCACCGAAGCGAAACTGTTGGCGATCAGCGTCTTCGCCAAGCCGGGGAAATCTTCCAGCAGCACGTGCCCGCCGGAGAGGAAGGCGGACATCATCTCGTAGAGGACTTCGTCCTTGCCGACGACCGCCCTGCCGACCTCCTGTACGATGCGTTCGGTGAGAGTCGATACCTGCGTTTCAGAAGTCGGATTGATGTCCGTCATATGCTTTCTCCGTGTGCTGTTCGATGAAACCGACAATTTCGGCAAGCAGCGCATTCAACTGCGGATCGATCTGCGCATCCGGCTCCAGCAGCCGCAGCCGACGCAGCAGATTTTTCAGGCGCGTGGTCGGCGGCTTGCTGTGCTGGATTTCCTTCTTCTCGATCAAATCGCGGATCGTCTCCGGCACTTCCAGATCGCCGCTGATGACCAGCGCTTCCGCCTCGAAGTAGCCGACGCCCTGCTCGTAAGCGAGGATCGAAAGGATCAGCTTGCGCGCTTCGGAAGCGAAAAAGTTCTGCGAAAAATGGCTGGCGCTGATGTTGGCGCACAGGACGCGCCAGTGTCGATAGCGCGTCTCGCCCTGAGGAATGCCGACGCCGGGATTGCCGTCCGCCCGCCTGCCGCGCACGCCCCCCAGTGTGTTCAAACCGATGCCCAGGCAGATCAGCAGGAGGACGGCAAGATACGCCCCCTGCGGGATGCTCCGCAGGATCAGCCCGATCACCCAGAGCAGATAGTAAATCGGCACGACGATGGTGTCGCGGACGAAATCCCAGTAGACCAGCGTCAGGATGCTGAACGCGAACACGATCAGCAGGAAGGCGATGACGACCTTGCGCGTATCGACCTTCATCGCACCCCACCGCAGGCGTTGACGATGTCGGTCAGACACGAGACCGCCAGGTCGAGTTCGCGCGCGCCCGTTGGAGCGCTCCCATAACGAACGCGCTCAAACAGGCGGGTGAGCGTTTGCACGGCGCCCTGCGGCAGTCCCCTGTCGATCAGGCGATCCTCGAATTCGCGCGGCGTCATCGCCCGCTCCCGCGCGATGCCCTTCTGCTTCTCCACGACGCGGCTCATCTCCTGATAGCAGCGGACGACCGTGATCTCGAAGTCATCGCCCGACTGGATCGACTCGATGGTGTTCTGCGCGGCTTCCGCCAGTTGCACCAGCGCGGCATCCGGCTTTGGGGCGCGCCGCTGGACGAGCCGGATCACCGCGAACAGCGCGACCACGACGAGGGCGGACGCCGCCAGAATGACCGCTACCGTCAGCCAGGGCGGTGGGTCCGCCGTGAAAACGCTGGTCGGGAGCGTAGTTTTGCCCTTCCGGATTGTCCGGCGAGGACATCGTCTGGTCCTGCTCCTGCTGGTTTTCCATAGAGAGCGGGTGATTTTGCAGATAGTCGGCGATCACGAAGATCAGCACGATCAGCACCACGTTGAAGAACAGCCGCTTGCGCCCCTCGGCGGTCATCAGGGAATACAGGATGTACACCGGCAGCAGGATCAGCGCCACCGCCAGCGCGCCGCGAAACAGCCAGATGAACAGGTCGCTGCCGGGCAGCATCCCCACGCCGCCCACCTCGACGGTCGGCTGCTCAAGCGCAAACGCCTGTCCCGGCGCGAGCGCCAGGTTGGGCAGGCTCATCGCCAGAATCACGACCAGCATCCCGGCGAGCGACAGGAGCAGCAGCGCGTTCCGTTTTGTCTGGCTCATGACACAGCCTTCGCTTCCTGCAAAAAAATAGCCTCTACCATGACACTCTGATAGAGGCTGTCCATTCAAGCGGGCGTGAGGCTTAAACTGTATTCGGATTGCAGGTAGGTGTCAAGCCTACCAATTCCCAGCCCCAGCAGCCGATTACAGGGCGTGCAGGTCGAGATGCGGCGAGCCGGACGTGACCGGACCCGCCAGTTCGATCTCCGGCGGGCAGTCCGGCGCGAAGCGGCGGAAGTTGGCGACGAAGCGCGACGCCAGTTGGCGATACTCGTCCCAGTAGTCGTCCTCGCTCTGCCAGGCGCGCGCCGGGAACAGCACGTCCTCCGGGATGCCGGGGCATTCCCTCGGCACCTCGAACCCGAAGACCGGGTCGGTGTAGTAGTCCACGTCGTCGAGCACGCCGGACAGCGCCGCGTTGAGCAGCTTGCGCGTGTACTTGATGCTGATGCGCTCGCCGACCCCGAAGATGCCGCCGACCCAGCCCGTATTGATCAGCCAGCAGGTCGCGCCGTAGCGCATGATTTTGCGCTGGAGCAGGTCGGCGTAAACCCAGGGATGATGCACCATGAAGGGCGCGCCGAAGCAGGTGCTGAAGGTGACTTCCGGGCGCAGACCGACGCCCGCTTCCGTCCCGCCGATCTTGGACGTGTAGCCGGAGATGAAGTGATAGAGCGCCTGGTTCGGCGTCAGCCGCGCAATCGGCGGCATCACGCCCTGCGCGTCGCAGGTCAGGAACAGGACGTTCTTCGGGTGACCGCCCTGCTTGCTCGTGACCGCGTTCTCGATGTAGTCGAGCGGGTACGAGGCGCGCGTGTTCTCGGTGTTGCGGTCGTCGTCCAGGTCGATGTTGCGGGTGATCGGGTCGTAGACCACGTTTTCGAGCACCGTGCCGAAGCGGTGGGTCGTGGCGTAAATCTCCGGCTCCGCCGACGCCGACAGGCGAATCACTTTGGCGTAGCAGCCGTTCTCGAAGTTGAAGACGCCGTCGTCGCTCCAGCCGTGCTCGTCGTCGCCGATCAAGCCGCGCGTCGGGTCTGCCGAGAGCGTCGTCTTGCCCGTGCCGGACAGCCCGAAGAACAGCGCCGTGTCGCCGTCCGCGCCCAGGTTCGCCGAGCAGTGCATACTCATGACGCCTTCCAGCGGCAGCAGATAATTGAGCACGGTGAAGACCGATTTCTTGATCTCGCCCGCGTAGCCCGTCCCACCGATCAGGCACAGGCGCTGATCGAGGTTGAGGACGATGAACGTCCCGGTACGAGTGCCGTCGATTGGCTCGAACGCCTGGAACGACGGCACGCACAGGATGGTGAAATCGGGGACGTGCTGGCGGTAGGCGTCGCGGTTCTCCGGCGTGATGAACATGTTGCGGGCGAACAGGCTGTGCCAGGCGTATTCGCTGATGATGCGGATCGGCAGGCGGTAATCCGGGTGCGCGCCCGCGAAGCAGTCCTGCACGAACAGGTCTTTGCCCTGAACGAAGCCCTGCATCCGGCAGAACAATTCGCTGAATTTCTCCACGCTCAGCGGGCGGTTGTACTCGCCCCACCAGACGTGATCTTCCGAGGATGGCTCGCGGACGATGAACTTGTCGGCGGCGGCGCGCGAGGTGTACTTGCCCGTGTTGACGATCACCGGACCCAGCTTGCCGATCTGCCCTTCGCGCCGGAAGCTGATCTCTTCGTAGAGCGCTTCGGCGGGCAGGTTCCAGTAAATCGTGTTCAGGTTGGTCAGACCGTGATTGAGCAGACCGAAGTCGCTTCTCAGCTCCAGCGCCTGATCCTGCGCTGGCGTCTTGATGTTGAGCAGGTTGTTACTCATAGCCAATCCCTCACTACGCGGCGGTCGCCTATGTAAATCTCGTTCGGGGCTTCGGGGTCGAGTGCCCAGCGGATCCGCTTGATGCCTTCACTCACGTCCTTCGCCGCGCCGCAGTAGCTCAGGCGCAGGTGCCCTTCCGCGCCGAATTCCTTGCCCGGCACGGTGACGACCAGCGCTTTGTTCAGCAGCAGCGCCGCCAGTTCCACCGAGTTGTTGCTGAAGGCGCGGAAGTCCGGCAGGCAGTAGAACGTCCCGCACGGCTTGACCACTTTGACGCCGGGGAAAGTGCGGAAGTCGGTCATCGCCACGTCGCGGTTGTTCTGGATGAGCAGACGCAGGTTTTCGACCGTGCTTTGCACGCCCGTGAGCGCGCCCTCCGCCGCCGCCATCGATACGGCAGCCGGGCAGGAGGTCGTCTGCGACTGGACGGTGGTCATGACGCTGACCAGCTTGCGGTTGGCAATCGTCCAGCCGATGCGGAAGCCGGTCATGCCGTAGAGCTTGGACACGCCGTTGACGACGATCACGTGCGTCGTCTCGATGTCTTTGTCGGTGAACTGGTACGCCGACGCCGGGCGGATGCCATCGAAGACCAGCTTCTGGTAGATGTCATCCATGATCAGGTAGATGCCCTTGCGCTCGCACAGTTCGACCACGCCCGCGATGAACGACTCCGGGTAGACGGTGCCGGACGGGTTGTTCGGGCTGTTGACGATGATCGCTTTGGTGTAGGAACTGACGGCGCGCTCGATTTCTTCCAATCGAGGCTGGAAGCTGCCGTCTTCGGCTTTGACGATCACCGGACGCCCGTAGACCATCTTGACCATTTCCGGGTAGCTGACCCAGTACGGGGCGAGGATGATGACCTCGTCCTGCGGGTCGACGAGGGAGATCAGGATGTTGTAGAGCGCCTGCTTCGCGCCGGACGACACGATCACGTTCTCCGGCGCGACCGTCCGACCGTAGTTTTCCTCGGTGTAGCGGATGATCGCTTTCTTCAGGGATGGGGTTCCGTCCGTCGGGACGTACTTGACATCTCCCGAAGTCAGCCTGGCGGCAGAACTGAGAATTGCGGTAATCGGTACTTTATTCTTTGGCTCCCCGCCGCCCAAGTGAATCACCGGCTGACCTTGATCCGCCAGCAGCTTCGCGCGTTCATTGAGCTTGAGGGTCGCCAATTCCCCGATAGATCGGGCAAGGTGACTGATGCTCATGGTGGAATGGCGCCTTTCCTAAAACCTGTATTTGGGATGACCGTTCGAGCGCTTTGTGAAGCGACTTATCGGAAATTATATTGTTTTGCAAGGACAAAAAGCGCGTCCCGGCGCGGAAAACGGGTCATAAATCAGGGCAAAAGGATGCCAAATGTTCCGCCACTTTTGACAGATGGATATATTCGAGAAATGCGTGGGCGGGCGGCAAAGCGAAACCGCTTGACAGCATTCGCATCAGGCAATATACTTCAATCTATATTGAAGCAAATTAGATTGGATTAAATGAGGGTCGCGCGATGAAAAAGAAAGTCCTGTTCGTGTGCAACGGCAATTCGGCGCGCTCGCAGATGGCGGAGGCTTTCCTGCGAACGCTGGGCGGCGACGGCTACGAGGTCTACAGCGGCGGCAAGGAAGCGCGGGGCGTCCATCCGCTGACCGTCGAGGTGATGCGCGAGGTCGGCATCGACATTTCGAACCAGCGCTCCAAGAACGTCACCGAGCTGCTGGGACAGATGAGCTTCGACGAAGCCATCATCGTCTGCCGCCGCGCCGAGGACGACTGCCCGACCATCGCCGGGACGACGCGCATCATCCACCGCTGGATATTTGAAGACCCGGTGCGCGTGCAAGGCACGGATGAGCGGAAAAGCGGGCGGCGTTCCGCCAAGTCCGCGATCAGATCGAAGCGCGGGTCAGGCTGTGGCTCGCCGAAGACGCGGAAGCCGCCCGTGTCCGCTAACCGCAGCCTGCCCGCCCCGCCCGCCGAGCACCCGCCGGAGTTCATCAAGCTGCTGGCGAACGACGTGCGCTGGGGACTGCTCAAAGCGCTGACGACCAGCGATTATCAGGTCAACGAACTGGTGGCGCAGCTTCAGCAGCCGATGAACCTCGTCTCCTATCATCTCAAGCGCCTGCGCGACGACGCGCTGGTGACGACCCGGCGCAGCGAAGCGGACGGGCGCGACGTGTATTACAGCCTCGACCTGGTGCGGCTGCGCCAGCTTTACGCCGAAGCGGGGCGCACCCTGCACCCGGCGCTCGGCGGCGGATCGCTGGACAGCATGAGGCATCTGGCGCGCCAGCGCGTCCTGTTCCTCTGCACCCACAACAGCGCGCGCTCGCAGATGGCGGAAGGCTTGCTGCGCCATCTCAGCCGGGGACAGCTCGACGTATTCAGCGCGGGCAGCCAGCCCACCGCCATCCACCCCAACGCCGTGCGTACCATGCGGCAGTTGGGCATCGACATCCGCCAGCAGCGGGTACACGATTTGAGCGTCTTCGCGGACGAGCCGTTCGACTACGTGATCACGGTCTGCGACAAGGTGCGCGAGGTCTGCCCCACTTTCCCCGGCGGCGGGCGTCAAATTCACTGGGGACTGCCCGACCCCGTGCCGATTGAGGACAACGCGCAGCGCGCCGACGCTTTCCTGTGGACGGCGCATCAGCTTCAGTCGCGCATCGGCTATTTTCTGACCACGCTTCCCACAATTGATAACCCGGAAGGAGCAACCGATTGACCACGTCAATCACGATATTCGGCGACATCCACGCCAATCTGCCCGCGCTGGAGGCGGTGTTTCAGGACATCGAGGCGCGCGGATTGGGCAACCTGTACTGCCTGGGTGATCTGGTCGGCTACGGGACGTTCCCGAACGAAGTCGTCCAGTTCATCCGCGAGCGCAATATCCCCACGCTGATGGGCAACTACGATCAGGGCGTCGGCAGCGACAGCGACGACTGTGGCTGCGCTTACAAAGCCGAGATCGACCGGGCGCGCGGAGAACTGTCGATTGGCTGGTCGAACGTACACACGACCGCCGAGAACAAAGCCTTCCTGCGCGCGCTGCCCGCGACCATCCCGGTGCAGTTGGACGACCTGCGCGTCCTGCTGGTGCATGGCAGCCCGCGCAAGGTCAACGAGTACATGTTCGAGGATCGCTCGGACGCCTATTTCGAGCGTTTGCTGGATGCCGCCGGCGTGGACGTGATCGTCTGCGGGCATACGCACCTGCCCTATCACAAGACGCTGCCGAGCGGTCGCCAGATCGTCAACGCGGGCAGCGTCGGCAAGCCGAAAGACCACGACCCGCGCGCCGGCTACCTGTCGCTGACGGCGAACGGGCGCGACCTGACGGCGCAGTTCATCCGCGTGGCTTACGACATCGAACGCAGCGCCCAGGCGATTGAAGCGACCCCCGAAATCGGCGGGATGCCGCATCCCTACGCGCAAATGCTGCGCGACGGCGCGGGCTGATCGATCCGGCATGACACGAAAAGCAAATGCAGTGGATCGACCACTCTTACGCCGCGCCGGGGCGGAATTTCTCGGCACCTACGCCCTGGTCACCGCCGGATGCGGCGCGATCATGGTCGACGCGCTGACCGGCTCGCTGACGCACGTCGGCGTCGCGCTGACCTTCGGGCTGGTCATCACCGTCATGATCGCCGCGACCGGGCACATCTCCGGCGCGCACTTCAACCCCTCGGTGACGATTGCCTTCGCCCTGACGCGCCATTTCGCCTGGCGCGACGTGCCGATCTACATCGGCAGCCAGCTTCTGGGCGCGATCCTCGGCGCGGGCACGCTGCGCCTCGTTCTGGGGGATGTCGCGCAGCTTGGCGTGACGCTCCCGGCGGGTTCGGCGCCCCAATCGTTCGTGCTCGAAATCCTGCTGACCGCTTCGCTGATGTTCGTGATCATCTCGGTAGCGACGGATACCAAAGCGGTCGGCGAGACGGCGGCGCTCGCCATCGGCTTCACCGTCGCGGTGGATGCGCTGTGGGGCGGACCGATCAGCGGCGCGTCGATGAACCCGGCGCGCTCGCTCGGTCCGGCATTGATCGCCGGGGTGTGGGCAGATCAGTGGATTTACGCGCTGGCTCCCGTGATTGGCGCCAGCCTGGGGGCGTTCGCCTATCAGTTGATCCGCGAGCCGACGCCAGCGGACAAGCCGACAGCGTGATTTAGACCGAAGCAGGCGTCCGGGGCACAAATTCGCCCCGGACGCCGTATACACTCTAGCCCTTGACCGAGCCAGCCATCAGCCCGCGCACGAAGTAGCGCTGCAGCGAGAAGAACACGACCAGCGGCAGGATCATCGAGACGAATGCGCCCGCCGTCAGCAGATACCACTGCTGCCCCTTCGAGCCAATCATGTTGACGATGCGCATCGTCAACACGATGTTGTTGTTGTTGGTGAAGCTCAGGAAGACCAGCGACACCAGATAGTCGTTCCAAACCCACAGGAACTGGAAGATCGCAAACGACGCCAGCGCCGGGACGGAAAGCGGCAGGATCAGGCGCACGAAGATCGTGAAGTGCGATGCGCCGTCGATGAAGGCGGACTCCAGCAGGTCGCGCGGGATGCTGCTGATGTAGTTGTAAAGCAGATACGTCGCCAGCGGTAATCCAAAGCCGGTATGCGCCAGCCAGACGGCGAGAAACGTCCCATTGATCTGCAAGGCGTTGTAGTCGCGCAGCACGGGGACCAGGGCGACCTGGAGCGGAACGACGAGCATCGCCACGACCAGAATAAACAGAATCCGCCGACCGGGGAAGCGCATCCAGGCAAAGCCATACGCCGCAAACGCCGCCATCAGAATGGGGATAATGGTCGACGGGATCGTCACGGTGAGCGAGTTGATGAACGACCCCACCATGTCCTCGCCCTCAACCGTGCTGAACGTCCCGTCGGCGTTGCGCACCTGCACATCCTGACCGGAAATAACCTGCTGATAGTTTTCCAGCGTAAAATTCGTGTCGGCGGTCATCTGCTCTGTGGTCCGCACCAGCTTGCCGACGCGAATCGTGCCCTGCCACGTCAGCAGACTGCCGTCCGGCATGGTCACGCCCGCCCGCCACTCAGCGAAAGATTTCGTCACCCCCTGGATGGTGATCGGCTGATCGGTCGCTTGCCCGGTGGGGATGGGCAGTTCCTCCGACTGAACCGGAGCCACGTGCGGGAAGACCGTCCACCAGCCCGAGTTGTTAATATCGTTACGATCACGAAATGAGGAAATGAGCAGTCCCAGGGTCGGGATCGTCCAGATGATGACGATCAGCAGCAGCGCGCCATTGACCAGCAGCACCGCGCTGCGTTTCGTGAATTTGAAGTTCCGGGCTAGGCTCATCAGAATGCCTCCCGCTTGCTGAATTGGCGCAGGTTGTAGATCATGACCGGGATGACTGCCAGCAGCAGGACGACGGCAATCGCCGAGCCAAGCCCCTGATCGAATTCGGTGAACATCTCGCGGAAGAAACGCACGCCGATCACCTCCGTACCGAACTGTCCGCCCGTCATGACGACGACGATGTCGAAGATTTTCAGGGTGAAAATGATGACGGTGGTGGTGACGGTGATCAGCGTCCCGACGATGGTTGGGATGATGATGCGGAAGAAGATGGTGATTTCGCTCGCGCCGTCGACGCGGGCAGCTTCCAGCAGGTCGTTATCCACGCCCTTGATCGCCGCCGAAATCAGCACCATCGCAAATCCGGTTTGCAGCCAGACCATGACGATGATCAGAAACAGATTATTCCAGGGCTGCACCAGACGCAGCCAGTCCTGGTTCGTGCCGCCAGCGCTGGTGACAATCGCGTTGACCAAGCCAATCTTGGGATTTACGTCGTAGACGAACTTCCAGATCACGCCCGCGCCCACCATCGAAATCGCCATCGGCAGGAAGATCGCCGACTTGGCAACGCGCTCGAATTTGCTGCGATCCGCCAGCATAGCGATCACTAAGCCCAGCCCAATCGTCAGCGGCGTGCCCACAAGCAGCCACAACAGGTTATTGCTCCAGGCTTCGACCATGATGCGCTGCGTGAAGACCTGCGTGTAATTGTTTATTCCAACGAAGGATGTGCCGTCGGCGTTATAAAGGCTGAGAACAAAGGTACGGACGACCGGTAAGGCGAGGAACCAGACCAGGAAAAAGACCGCCGGACCAATGAATACGTAAGGCTGGATGCGCCTGATCCACTTCAGAGAGAACGATTCGACGATGTAATTTGCCATAAAAAACAGAGAGGCGATGCCACCGACCCCCCAGATAATCGCCACTATTCCAATAACCAGACGCAGAATCTTTGCTGTCCCGCAGGTAAATAAAGCCAACATACAATCCGAGTAACGTTAACAGAGACCCTAGATATGCCGATGGAGATGCGGGAAGTATCGATGCGTTCCGCCTCTGGTCCGATGACGCATTGAAGCAGTAACTTGTTCCATGCTTTCGTTCCTCAGGTTTAATCGGAATTTTTTGGCATAGGTCGATCATCAGTGAGATTAAGTTAAGAAAGGCAGAACTGCCTGCCAGGCAGCCCTGCCTTTCCAAGACATTCACGAGCAGGTGTAGCGCAAACTACGCCCAGACACACTTATCGCAAAAGCTTATTCAGACGGCCAAGCCGCGTCGATTTCCGCGAGCGTGGTGTCGAGGTCAGTCGTACCGCTCACCCAGTCGGTGATGCCCTTCCAGAATGTGCCCTGACCTACGGCGGCGGGCATCAGGTCGGAGCCGTCGAAGCGGAACGAGGTCGCCTGCGCCACAACCTCGGCAGCCTTGCGCTGGATGTCATTGCCGAACCATTCAGGCTGAACGTCGTTCTGCGGCGCCAGCGTGCTGCCGTCCGCCAACCACGTCTTGACCAACTCGCCACGGCTCAGCCAGTCCATGACCGCGCGAATTTCGGGACGGTCGCTGAACATGACCATGATGTCGGCGGCGCCGAGCACGGGACGCCCATACTGCTCGTCAATCGGCGGCAGATAGAAGAAGTCGTAGTCCACACCCGCCACAGGCGCCGGATCGGTCGGGAAGAAGCTGGTGATAAAGGTCGCCTGACGGTGCAGATAGCAGTTCGGCGGATCGGTGAACAGACCCAACGGCGCGTCACCGAAGGACGTTCCGGCAATCGACTTGGTGCCGCCAGCAACATAGGCATCGTTGAACCAGATGTTGCCCATGGTCTCGAAGGCATTCTTGACGACCGGGTCGGTGAATTTCACACGGTCAGCCAGGGTTGCCGGGGTCGCCCAGTTGTCGTAGGTGGACAGCGGGGCGGTGCGCAGCATGATGTCTTCGATCCAGTCCGTACCGGGCCAGCCGGTCGCAGCGCCGGACTCGATGCCGATGCACCAGGGCGTGCCGCCGTCGGCGACGATCTGGTCGGACAGCGCCAGCATTTCGTCCCAGGTCTGCGGAATCTGATAGCCAGCCGCATCCCAGGCTTTCTTGGGATACCAGACCAGGCTCTTGACGCTGTTGCGCGCCCACACGCCCGCCATGAAGGTATTGCCATCGGCGCCGGGGCGCATCGCCAGGTCAAGCCACGCCTGGGTATAGTTCTGCTTGAGCCAGTCCATATTCATGAAGGTGCTGATGTCGACGATCTTGCCCTGCTTGGCGAAGACATCCACCAGACCGGGCTGCGGGAAGTCCGCCATATCGGGCGCCTGACCGCCGGCGACTTCAGCCGCGATCACGCCTTCAAACTGCTTTCCACCGTTGTAAGCGACGGTGATTCCCGTCCAATCCTCAAATTCCTGGAACGAGTTCTGGAACTGGACGGCGTCATTCGTGTCCTGCGTGCCGCCAATCGTCACGACTGTACCGGCGTACTCACCGTTGCAGGCTGCTTCCAATTCCGCCGACATCATCGGGAAGAACCCATCCGGGCAGCCCGGCGGTTGGGCGCTGACAAGGCTCGCGCCGAAGAAGGGGATGACCAGGGCGATCATCAAAAACATAGGGAGGGCTTTTCGCTTTAACATAGATTTTTGTCTCTCCGTCTAAGAAGTCGAATATAAGAGAAATGCGGCGTTTGCCAACGAGAGGGTAACCGAACGAACATTGGTATTTGCCGTCATCAATAATACTTTAACGTGGGTTCTCTCATCCGTCAATTTATTCCTTCGGAATATCTAACGATGTTTTTAGGATGTATGGACATCCTATATTTACTGCGCGGCGCTCCCCTGTGCGCGATATATCCCAAACCGACGATACCTGGAATCATGCTGTCGGCTTATACTGAAATGGTCGATAGAACGGTGCGTGTGATGAGCAAAATACTGATCGTGGACGACGACCCCCACATCCGGGAACTCGCCCGCGTCTTTCTTCAGCAGGAGGGTTTCGATGTCTACGAAGCGGGCGACGGCGTAGAAGCCCTCGAAAAGCTCGAATCCATCAAGGCGGACATGGTGATCCTTGACCTGATGATGCCGAACATGGACGGCTGGGAGTTGTGCCGTCAGCTTCGCGCCGTCTACGATTTCCCGCTGCTGATGCTCACCGCGAAAGGCGAAACCAGCGACAAAATTCGCGGCTTCCAGTTGGGCACGGACGATTATCTGGTCAAGCCGTTCGAGCCGATGGAGCTGGTCATGCGCGTCAAGGCGCTGCTGAAGCGCTACCGCATCGCCACCTCGCAGACGGTGCAGGTCGGCGAGCTGTTCATGAACCGCAAGACCTACGAGGTCACGGCGCGCGGCGAGAGCCTGACGCTGCCGCTCAAGGAATTCGAGCTGCTGTTCGAGCTGGCGAGCTACCCCGGCAGAACGCTCTCGCGCGACCAACTGATCGAGGACATCTGGGGCTACGATTTCGAGGGCAACGAGCGCACGCTCGACGTACACATCAACCGCCTGCGCGAGCGCTTCCCCGAAGACCAGTACTCCTTCAAAATCACGACCATCCGGGGCTTGGGCTACCGCATGGAGGTTGACCCATGACGCGGCGGGAGCGGCTCTACGGGACATTCTGGTTCATCGGCATCCTCGCCACGCTGGTCGTGGATTTCAGCATCGCCTATCTGCTGACCAACTGGATTTACACGCGCATCGGCTGGTCGCCTTCGCCGCTGGTGATTCAGGTGATCAACTCGGTAGCGGGCTTGCTGCTGACCGCGCTCGTCATCTCGATCATCGCTCGCACTTTCCGCTCGCGCTTCACCGCCGGGGAAATACGCATCTACCAGCCGATCATCGAGGCGCTGGAGCGCATCGCCAAAGGCGATTTCAGCGTGCGGGTGGACAGCGCCTTCTTCACGGAGCACGCTCAGAACCGGGGCGTGCTCGGCGACCTGGTCAACACCGTCAACCGCATGGCGTTGGAACTCGACCAGATGGAGTCGATGCGGCAGGAGTTCATCTCCAACGTCTCGCACGAAATCCAGTCGCCGCTCACCTCGATTCGCGGCTTCGCGCAGGCGCTGCAAAACGAGCGGCTGAGCGCGGAGGAACGCCATCACTACCTGACCATCATCGAGACCGAAAGCGTGCGCCTCTCCAAGCTGGCGGACGATCTGCTCAAGCTGGCGTCGCTGGAAACCGATCAGGTTAAGTTCGAGCCGAAACTCTACCGGCTGGATCGGCAGATCAGGCATCTGATCCTGACCTGCGAGCCGCAGTGGACGGCGAAAGCGCTCGACCTGAACATTACGCTGGAAGAAGTCACGATCTGCGCTGACGAAGACCTGCTCAGCCAGGTCTGGATCAATCTGCTCAACAACGCCATCAAGTTCACGCCGCAGAACGGCACGATTGACGTGGCGCTGCGCCGCCTCGGCGACCGCATCGAGTTCAGGATCGCCGACAGCGGTGTCGGCATTTCCGAGGAGGATCAGACGCGCATCTTCGAGCGCTTCTACAAAGCCGACAAATCGCGGCGGCGCTCGACCGAAGGCAGCGGCTTGGGGCTGTCCATCGCCCGCACGATCATCGAGATGCACCGGGGGACGATTGCCGTCGCCAGCGCGCCCGGCGCGAGCACGACCTTCACGATCTCGCTGCCCGGCGAGCAAACTGCAACTACTCCACAGGGGTAATTATGGCGTCTTGATTTCCTGACCTCACCCCGCTGCGCTCAGCCGCCTTCTCCACAATGTGGGGGCTGGAGTGAGGTCTGATATGCCCCCTCATCGCTTGAACCAAACCCCCGTTTATATTGAGTTTAAACAGCCGCAGTATCGTTCTCCTGGTTGACAAGCGACCCGATCTATCGGGTCATTTCGATGGATCAACTCAAAGGGGAGCGTACAACACGATGATGAATCGTTCGCGCGAAGGCGCGCAAAGAGACGGAATCGATGAGGCGGGGAGCCGCCCATCGCTCAAATCGGTGAACTGGAGGCGGCTGCTCGGCTATCTGAAACCCTATCGCGGGCGCATGGCGCTGGCGATTGTCGCGCTCATGCTCTCGACCGGCTTCGGGCTGGCATTCCCGGCGGTGATCGTGCAGTTGCTCAACAGCGTCACGCAATCCGCTCAGGCAAGCTCGCTCAACCTGCTGGCGGGGATGCTGATCGGCATCTTCCTGCTGCAAGCGGTCTTCAATTTCGCGCAGTCGTACCTGCTGGCGTACATCGGCGAGCGGATCGTCTTCGACCTGCGCACGTCGCTCTACAGCCATCTGCAAGCGCTTTCGCTCGACTTCTACGCCGTCCGGCGTGTGGGTGATCTGGTCTCGCGCCTCAGCAGCGACGTGACGCAGATGCGCTCGGTGCTGACGACCAACATCACCTCCCTGCTCAGCCAGACGCTGACGCTGATCGGCTCGGTCGCCATTCTGATGACCATGAACGCGCAGTTCACGCTGTTCATTCTGGCGCTCGCGCCCGTGCTGATTTTGGTCGCCTTCGTCTTCGGCAGACGCATCCAGAAAGGCAGCACCAGGATTCAGGATGAGCTAGCGGACTCGACGGTGGTCGCCGAGGAAGGCTTGCAGGGAATCCGCGTGGTCAAGAGCTTCGGGCGCGAAACCTACGAGACGGGGCGCTACAACGCGGCGATGGAGAAGACCTTCAGCGCCGCCCTGCGCATGGCGGTCTACAACTCGCTGTTCGGCGGCGTCATGATGTTTCTGGGCTTCAGCGCCATCGCGGCGATTGTCTGGTACGGCGGCAACGAAGTCCTCGCCGGGCGGCTGTCGGTCGCCATGATCACCGGCTTCCTGATCTACGGGATTTCCATCGCCGCGAGTTTGGGCGGATTGGGCGGGCTGTGGGGGCAGTTCAGCGCGGCAATCGGCGGCGTGCAGCGCGTGTTCGACCTGCTCGACACCAAGCCGAGCATCGCCGACGCGCCGGACGCCGCCGAGCTGCCCGCCGTGCGCGGCGAGATCGCCTTCGAGGACGTGTCGTTCCACTACGAGCAGGATGCGCCGGTGCTGCACGGGATTTCGCTGAAAATCCGCGCCGGGGAAATCCTCGCGCTGGTTGGACCCAGCGGCGCGGGCAAAAGCACGATCTTCAACCTGATCCCGCGCTTCTACGACCCGACCGGCGGCGCAATCACCATCGACGGCTACGATCTGCGCGGCGTGACGCAGCACAGCCTGCGCGAACAGATCGGCATCGTGCCGCAGGAGACGATCCTGTTCGGCGGGACGATCCGCGAGAACATTCTCTACGGGCGGCTGGAGGCGAGCGAGGACGAGATGATCGCCGCTGCCCGCGCCGCCAACGCCCACGACTTCATCATGGGCTTTCCGAACCAGTACGAAAGCGTCGTCGGCGAGCGCGGCATGAACCTGAGCGGCGGTCAGCGCCAGCGCATCGCCATCGCCCGCGCCATCCTCAAAGACCCGGCAGTCCTGCTGCTGGACGAGGCGACCAGCTCGCTCGACAACGAGTCCGAGGGCTTGGTGCAGGAAGCGCTCGACCGCCTGATGCAAAACCGCACGACCGTGATCGTGGCGCACCGCCTGAGCACGATCAAAGTGGCGCACCGCATCGCCGTGCTGGACGGCGGGCGTATCGTCGAGCTGGGCACGCATGAGGAACTGATGGCGCTCAACGGACTGTACGCGAAGCTGTACACCATGCAGTTCCGCAACCCCGACGAAGAACTGGCGGCGCTGCTGCCGGAACGGCTCCACAGCAACGGGCACGCGCCGGAGAACCACGACGGACGCCGCGATCTCGCGCTGGAGCGGCGCTAACGCAGCGCATTTTCCATCCGCCGAGAAAAGACGACGCGCAGGGACAGGCTCTCGCTGCCCTGCGCGTCTTTATGCCCGCGACCGCCGCTGCCCACCTCGATACAACATAAATTATTCAGATAACCTCAAGTTTTCAGCCCCATCTTTCCCGTTATGATTCGAGTTAAGACTTAACAAAGTATTGAGGTCAATATGTTCATCAGAAAGCCGTCCTCTAGGCGTGCCGTCGCCGCCCTTGCCATCTGCTTCGCACTGCTCGGCAGCCTATTCTTCCTCCCGACGCAAACCAGCTTCGCCTGCGCCAGCAGCAATGTCCGAGGCGCGGAAATTATCAATCGTGCAGTCTTGCCGTCCGCCACTCAGCCATTGAGCTTTGAGAGCGCCCTGCAATCCTTGCAGGCGACTTTCACCCGCCTTTTCACACCGGAAGGTGCGCTTGACGACTCGTTCACGACGGTGACCAGCAGTCTCAATCCATCTCACGTCGGCAATTCGGTGACGTTCACAGCGACGGTGGAGCCGTATTGTGTGGGTACACCCACAGGCACGGTCATCTTTACGATTGACCTCACTCCCACCTCGCCTATAACGCTCGATGGCGGTTCGCAGGCAACCTACACCACCAGTGCGCTTTCCGTAGGCGTTCATAGCGTCACAGTAACCTACAGCGGCGATGATGACTTTAATGGCAGCACGTCCGATACGCTGACGCAGCAGGTGGTGAGCGAAGAAGTGCCCGTTGTCGTCGATACGCTCTCGAAGCTATGCGACCAGACCAACTTCGACGAGGACAGCGTCGTGCGCGCCAGCGTGACGGATGGCGAAGGCTACGCCGTCAACTGCCGCCTGCTCTACAAAGACGGTTCGCCCGTGCAGCTCCTCAACGGCGACCCCACCACCAGCGGCAGCATTGGCGTCGAGGGCATTCTGCGGCTCGGCGTGATCCAGGCGATTGACATCTTCAGCCCGCCGGGGATGAATTACTTCACGGGCGGCGCGGTCTTCTGCCTGAAAGGCGAAGGCACGCTGATCTGGCTGGCGGCGAGCGGCATCCCGCGCCACGCCGAGATCATCGGCAGCTACACCGTGCCGGAGTTCCCCGGCTACACCTGCGCCACCCTGTTCGAGCCGGGCACGCTGGTGCTGGTTCACGACGACCCCACGCAGCAGTAACCCTTTCCATCCAGACTAAAACGAGCGCCCGCCGGAAGCACGTTTCCGGCGGGCGCTGTTTGTTTGCGAAACCCGCGAAGCTCCGCACGGCGAAAACCCGATCCACACGGACGGAGATGGCGCTATTCACGCGATCCGGTTTGATTACCATTGCTGAATATGCATCGGAGCAACACCGCTATCACCGGAGTTCTATGTCAACCGAACCCGCTCTCGTCGAACTGGGTAGTCCGCCCAGCGCCCACGCACCGCCTTCGCTGGGATCGTGGATGCAGGTCGTCGTCGCCGTCACGTCCGTGCAGTTGGGCGCAGCCATCGCCAAGCAGCTTTTCGAGGCGGTCGGCTTCGGCGGCGTGGTCTTCCTTCGGACGTTTCTGGGCAGCGCCATCTTCCTGCTGCTGGTGCGCCCCCGTCTTCGTGGCTACAGCCCCTCGGTTTACCGCCTGATCGTGATTTACGGCGTCACCATCGCCGCCAATATGCTCTCGTTTTACGCAGCCATCGACCGGATTCCGCTGGGCATCACCGTCGCCATCGCCTTCACGGGTCCGCTGATGGTCTCGATACTGGGATCGCGCCGCCGCATCGACTTCCTGTGGATCGTGCTGGCGGCGCTGGGAATCCTGCTGCTCTCGCCCGTGACCGACGCCGCGCTCGATCCGCTGGGGCTGGTGCTGGCGTTCGTGTGCGCCGCCGCCTGGGGTATCTATATCCTGGTCACGAAGCGCGCGGGCAGCCTGCTCCCCGGCAATACCCTGCTGGCGCTGGCGATGCTCGCGGCGGCGCTCGTTTCCGCGCCGTTCGGGGCGGTTCGCGCCGCCGGTGTGCTCGCTTCGCCCGCTCTGATCGGCACCGCCGTGATCGTGGCGCTGCTGTCGTCGGTCATCCCGTTCTGGCTGGAATTCCGGGCGCTGCGCAGCCTTGCCCCGCGCGTGTTCAGCTTGCTGCTGAGTCTGGAACCAGCCGCCGCCGCTGTCATGGGCTGGCTGGTGCTGCACGAGCATCTCAGCATCGAAACAATCGCCGGGATCGGGATGGTGTCGCTTGCCGCCATCGCCACGACGCGCACCGCCTGAAAAGCGCAGCCGCGCGTCGGTTGGGTATACTTCCCCCATGACTGGACACAGGTGATCGCGGCGGTCTCCGGCGCTGCGCTTCACATGACGAGGGAAATATGGCTCACTTTGATCGCTTAACCGTATTCAACACCGTCCTGGCAGATGGGATGGTGCCGCTGTTCTATCACGCCGACATCGAAACCGCGCAGGCGCTGGCGGGCGCGCTGGCGAACGGCGGCAGCCGCGTGCTGGAGTTCACCAATCGAGGCGATTTCGCCGTCGAGGTCTTCAGCGCGCTGGTGAAATACTGCGCCGAAGCGCATCCGCAGTTGATCGTCGGCGTCGGCTCGGTCGAGGACGCGCCGACCGCCGCGCTCTACCTGGCGCACGGGGCGAACTTCGTCGTCGCGCCGACCTTCAACGCGGAAGTGGCGCGGCTGTGCAACCGGCGCAAGGTCGGCTACATCCCCGGCTGCGGCAGCCTCAACGAGATCGCCACCGCCGAGGAATGGGGCGCGGAGATCGTCAAGCTGTTCCCTGCCGTCGCGGCAGGCGGCGCGGGCTTCGTCAAGGATGCGCTCGCGCCGCGCCCCTGGAGCCGGATCATGCCGACGGGCGGCGTCACGCCGGAGGAAGACAACCTGCGGACGTGGTTCGACGCGGGCGTCGCCGCCGTCGGGATGGGCAGCCGCCTGCTGCGCAGCGATTGGATCAAAGCCGGAGACTTCGGCGCGATCACCGACCTGACGCGCACGACGCTCGCCCTGATCCGCCAGATTCGCGGTCAGTGACGCGCGGAGCCGCAATGCCGTAGGGGCACAGCGTGCTGTGCCCCTGTTCCATTCCTCTCGAATGGTCACGCTCCCAAACTTCAAGGGCGAAAGCGGCGGGCAGCGGGTATAATATGCGCGGACGTGCGCATCGTGCTTCCCCTTGCGCACTAAAAAAGTGGATCAGCATGAATATTGCTTTGGAACAGTACACTTTTTCGGCGGTTGTTCCCACGCGGCGGTTTTGGGGGAAGAAGCGCCTCTTTTATCCTCATTTTTGGGAGCGCTCCCGCTGGGGTTGGAATCGGCAGACGAGCGCATTGAGATACCCTATGGAGACAAAACATGCGCTACGGTTCCTTTGACGACGCCCGGCGTGAGTACGTCATCACCCGCCCGGACACGCCCATCCCCTGGTTGAACTACCTGGGCAGCGAAGCCTATTTCGGCATCATCTCGAATACGGCAGGCGGCTACTCCTTCTACATGGACGCGCGCCTGCGCCGCCTGACGCGCTACCGCTACAACAACGTCCCGCTCGATACGGGCGGGCGCTACATCTACCTGCGCGACAACGGCAGCGGCGCCTACTGGTCGCCGTCGTGGCAGCCGACCCGCCGCGATCTCGACAGCTACACCTGCCAGCACGGACTCGGCTACACCATCATCAGCTCGACCTATCAAGGCATTCGCGCCAGCACGCGCTACTTCGTGCCGCTGGGCGAAAATCTGGAAATCTGGCAGCTCACACTCACCAACCAGCGCGATCAACCCGCCGACCTGTCGATCTTCTCGCTGGTCGAGTTCTGCCTGTGGGACGCCAACGACGACGCGACCAACTACCAGCGCAATCTGAACATCGGCGAGGTCGAAATCGAGGATGGCGTAATCTACCACAAGACGGAGTACCGCGAGCGCCGCGATCACTTCGCCTACTTCGCCTGCTCCGAGCCGCTGGCGGGCTACGACACCCAGCGCAAGGACTTCCTGGGCGCGTATCGCGGCTGGGAAGCGCCGCTGGTGGTCGAGCGCGGCGCGAGCGCCAACTCGCACGCCTACGGCTGGGCGCCGATTGGCTCGCATCACGTCAAGGTGACGCTCGCGCCCGGCGAAACGCGCGTCGATCAACTTCGTGCTCGGCTATCAGGAGAACCCGCGCGACGACAAGTTCGACCCGCCCGGCTCGCAGACCATCAACAAGCGCGCCGCCAGGCAGACGATGGCGCGCTATTTGAACAACGCCGCCATCGACTCGGCGTTCGAGGCGCTGCGCCAGTACTGGGATCGGCTGCTCTCGCGCTATCAGGTCGAGACGCCGGACGTGCATACCAACCGCATGGTCAACATCTGGAACGCCTACCAGAACATGGTCACGTTCAACATGTCGCGCTCGGCGTCGGGCTTCGAGACAGGCATCGGGCGCGGCATGGGCTTCCGCGACTCAACTCAGGATTTGCTCGGCTTCGTCCACATGATCCCGGAGCGGGCGCGCGAGCGCATCCTCGACATCGCCGCGACCCAGCTTCCGACGGGCGGCGCGTATCACCAGTATCAACCGCTGACCAAGCGCGGCAACAACGCCGTCGGCGGCAACTTCAACGACGATCCGCTCTGGCTGGTGCTGGGCGTCGCCGCCTACCTCAAGGAAAGCGGCGACTTTGAAATTCTGGACGAGCGCGTCCCTTACGACAACCAGCCCGGCACGGAGATGCCACTCTACGATCATCTCCGGCGCAGTATGCAGTACACGCTGGATCGGCTCGGTCAGCACGGGCTGCCGCTGATCGGGCGGGCGGACTGGAACGACTGCCTCAACCTGAACACCTTCTCCGCCGAACCGGGCGAATCGTTCCAGACGACGACCAACAGGGACGGTAAAGTCGCCGAGTCGGTCTTGATCGCCGGGCTGTTCGTCATCGCCGCGCAGGAGATGGTGGCGATTGCCCAGGCGCGCGGCTTGGGCGACGACACCGCCCGCTATCAGCAAGCCGCCGGGCAGATGGACGCGACCATCCGCCAGCACGGCTGGGACGGCGAGTGGTTCCTGCGCGCCTACGACCACTTCGGCGAGAAAGTCGGCTCGGCGTCGTGCGCGGAGGGGCAGATTTACATTGAGCCGCAGGGCATTTGCGTCATGGCGGGCGTTGGGCTGAACGACGGGCTGGCGGCGAAAGCGCTGGCGTCGGTCGAGGCGCGGCTGGCGACGCCGCACGGCATTATGCTGCACCAGCCCGCCTACACGCATTATTACCTGAATTTGGGCGAGATTTCGACCTACCCGCCCGGCTACAAGGAGAACGCAAGCGTCTTCTGCCACACCAACCCCTGGATCATGATCGCCGAGGCGGTGGTGGGCGACGGCGCGCGCGCATACGACTACTACATGCGTATCAATCCCTCGGCGCGCGAGGACATCAGCGAGCTGCACACCTGCGAGCCATACGTCTACGCCCAGACCATCGCCGGGCGCGACGCGCCGACGCACGGCGAGGCGAAGAACTCGTGGCTGACCGGCACGGCAGCCTGGAATTACGTCGCCATCACCCAGTGGATTCTCGGCATTCGCCCGACGCTGAACGGGCTGGAAGTCGCGCCTGTGATCCCGGACACGTGGGATGGCTTCCGGGCGACGCGGGTCTATCGCGGCGTGCGCTACGACATCACCGTGACGCGGCGCGGCGCGGGCAACCGCGTCTCGCTGGTGGTGGACGGCGTGCCGCAGCCGGGAACGGTCGTGCCGCTGGCGGAAGGCGCGCAGACGCGCGTCGTCGAGGTCACGCTGGGGTAACAAAACACCTTACCCCGCTGTGTGCCGAACCTTCGGTTTCGCGCTTAGCTTCCCCTCTCCCTATGGAGAGGGGTGGGCGACCGAAGGTCACACGGGGTGAGGTGTCGCTTACTCCGTCTTGAGCGCCACGACCGTCGTCATGCGCGCCGCGCGCAGCGCCGGGTACAGCCCCGCGCCGACGCCCACCAGCGTCGCCAGCCCCAGCGCGAACAGCGCCAGATCGGTCGGGATGACGACCAACTGCCCGCCGATCTGGGACATGTCAATCGGCAGGAACATGATCCCGCCGCCCCCGCTCTGCTGCGGCAGATGTGCCAGCGCCTCGTTGACCAGATTCTGGATCAGATAGGAGACGCCCAAGCCCGACAGCCCGCCGACCAAGCCGACCAGCGCCGCTTCGATCAGGAAGATCGTCAGCACGTCGCGGTCGGTCGCGCCGATGGCTTTCATCAAGCCGATCTCGCGCGTGCGTTCGAGGATCGCCATCGTCATGGTGTTGGCGACGCCGAACGCCGCCACCAGCAGCGCCACCCCGCCGACCCCGCCCAGCACCAGCCGCATGGTGGAGAAGAAGCCGTTGATCTGGTCGAGGAAATCGCCCATGCCGCCCGAATTGAAGCCGAGGTCGCGGATCGCCTGCGAGACTTCCCCGGTCGTCTCGCGGCTGCTGGCGATCACCAGAATCTGGCTGTAGACGAAGGTGTCGGGGTCAATCGGCTGCCCGACGACCCACTCGTTCAGGTCGATGATGTCCTGAATGGGCAGAAACAGGCTGTAGTCGTAGTTCGTGCCGGGGCTGAGCACGCCGCGCGGCTGCAAATCCACGTCGTTGCTGCTCGTGCCGTCCATGTTGTAGACACTCAGCGTCAGCGGCGTGTGCATCACGTCCACGCTGATCGGCTCGTAATCCTCGGCGTTCGGGTCGGTGAAGTTCTCGGCAATCGCCGAGCCGACGACCGGCTGCCCGCTGGCAATCGACAGCTCACCCTCGCTGACGCTCACGCCCAGATAGGGCAGGTAACGCGGGTCGATGCCGAAAATCTGCCCGCCGTTGACGTAATCGCCCGCGTAAATCTGCCCCCACGACGAGAGTTGCAGCATCGGGATCACGGCGGCGACGCCCTTGATCTGGCTGAGCTGGATCACGGCGTTGATGTCGAGCTGCGGCGACGTATCCGACGCCGACCGATCCCAACTGGGATAGACCTGAATCTGCGTGAGGGCGCTGCTGTTGCCGAAACCCGCTTCGGCGGCGCGCTGCAAGCCGATGGTCAGCGCGATCAGCAGGACGACGGCAGCCGTCCCGACCAGGACGCCGCCCGCCGTCATCGCCAGCCGGGCGCGGGCGCGCAGCAAATTGTGTACCGCCAGTGACGCCAGTTCGGAAAACATCGCGCCCTCCCTAGCCGCCCAAGCCCAGGAAGCCGAGCAGCAGCCGACCGAGGAGATTCTCCTCCTCCTGTGCTTCGGCGGGCGCGGGCGGGGTTTCCATCGGCGCGTCGGGCGTCGGCGGGGTCTCCGCCTGCCCGCTGTAGGACATGACCATCGTCTGCTCGCGGTTGAGGTCGTCGGTATAGGTCACGGTGAACGTGACCGTGTACTCGCCGTCCGCCGAGGGCATGATGGTGGCGTTGACCGAGCCGTCCTTATCCGGCTTGATCGGGCTGAGCAGCGTGTGCGCGCCGTCCATGATCTCGGCATTGTCCACCGTCACGTCGGCGGAAGTCACGTTGAACGGATCGGAGCCATTGTTGGAGATTTTGAGCGTCACCGGCAGCGGATCGCCCACGTTGGTCGTCTCCGGCAGCGGGCTGGCGAGGCTGGTCTGCACGCGCAGCGGCGCGATCACGATCACGCTGGCGCGCAGGCTCTGCTGCTCGGTGTCGCCGTCGGCTTTCTGGTAGCGCACGGTGATCGGCAGGCTGTAGATGCCGCTGTCGACGGTGCTGTTGACGATGAAATCCTGCTGCAAGGGGATGCTGCCCCCGGCTGCCAGCTCGCCGACGTAGAGCGTATCGCCCGCACCGAGCGGCGCGAAGGCGCTGCTGGAAGACGCGCCGGAGCCGCCGCTCGTATCGCCGCTGCTGCCATTTCCGCCGCTGGACGCGGGCGGCGCGTCGACCGTGCCGAACGTGACCAGCGTCCCGGCGGCGGTCGCCTGCCCGACGTTGTGCAGCGTCATCGACAGGGTGAAGCGGTCGCCGGGACTGAGCGAATCGCGCCCGTCGCCGATGCCGTAGCTCTCCAGCAGGATCAGCGGGGCAGGCTTGACGACCTGCGCGATCTCGATGGTCATGCTGGTGGTGGTCTCTTTGGCGTCGCCGTCCTGCAAATAGGAAATGGTCACGCTTTGCGACTGCGGTCCCGCTTCGGCGCCCGGATTGATCACCATCGGCAGATCGACCGAGACGGTGCCGCCGGGTTCGATGTCGCTCAGCGGGAAGCTGTCGCCCTGCCGCCCCGCCAGCAGCACGTTGGTATCGCCGTTGATGCGCAGCAGCGCCCGCGAAGCCGTCTCGTTGCCGGTGTTGCTGACCGAGACGTGAACCGTCACCAGCGCGCCCGGCTCGGGTATCTGCGGATCGATGGCATAGCCGACCAGCGACACCTGCGCGACTTCGTTGAGCGGCGCGATCTCCACGCTCAGGTCGGCTTTGACGGAATAGACGTTGCCCTCGAAGTCGCGGTACGACATCGCCAGCGGGATGTTGGTCGGTCCCTCGGCGGCGTCGCGCGCGGCGACGGCGTTGAGCGTGACCTGCACCGAGCTGCCCGGCGGCATATCCGGCAGCGCGACGCCCGCCTGCCCATTCGCCGGGAAGAACTTGCCGCTCGAATCGAGCGCGACCGAGACGCCCTGCGCCGCCCGGTTGCCCTGGTTGAGCACGACGAAGGTCAAGCCAATCGGTCCGCCGGGCGCGACCAGCGACGGGATGGCGACGAAATCGCGCACGATCAGCGAAGGCTGCCCCGGCACAGGCGTCGGCGGCGCGAGCGTCGGGAAAGCGGTCGGCACAGGTGTCGGCGGCGTGGGTGGGGTCGCCGTTGGCGGCAGCGGCGGCGGCGCGACGACCGAGAGCGGATTCGGTGACGTGACCGTCCCGCCACCGGGATCGCTGACTTCGACGCCGTACAGCCCGGCGGGTAAGTCGGCGGGCAGCACCGCCGTCAGCGCGCCGCTGTTGACGAACGTGACCTGAAGCAGCCCCACGCCGATCAGCCGGATGGTGGTCTGCGCCGTGAAATTCGCGCCGAAGACCGACAGGATGCCGTCCTGCCCGCCGTTGGTGAACTGCGACGGCTCGCTGTGATTGACGCTGATCGGCGCTTGCGTCGGCGGCGTTACGGTTGCCGTCTCCGCCGGGGCGTCCTGCGCCAGCACGACGCCGTGCGCCGTCCCCTGCGCCGCAACCTGTAGCAACAGGATCGTCCCCACGATCAACGCGAGGGATAAAGCAAATTTCAAGAGCGGATTACGCCACATGTTCTCGTTTGCGCTCCCTGGTCAAATGGTCATCGACGATTTTGCCGTCCTGCAAGCGGATCATGCGGTCGGCATATTTGGCGACACTGGGATCGTGCGTGACGACGATCACGGTCTTCCCGGCTTTGTCACGCAGCGCGCGCAGCATCCGCATGACGAGCTGCCCGGTCTTGCTGTCGAGCGCGCCGGTCGGCTCGTCGCACATGATGATCGGCGGCTGGTTGAACAGCGCACGCGCGATGGCGACGCGCTGCTGCTGCCCGCCGGAAAGCTGCGCCGGGCGATGGTCGGCGCGGTCGAGCATCCCCAGCATCCGCAGCAGGCGGAAAGCGCGTTCCTCGCGGGCGTCGCGCGGCAGCCCGGCGAAAATACCGGGCAGCGCCACGTTTTCCAGCGCGGTCAGCGTCGGGATCAGGTGGAAGCTCTGGAAGACGAAGCCTATCGTCTCGCGCCGGAACGCCGCCAGCTCGTCGCTGTTGAGCAAGTCCAGGCGACGCCCCGCGACCTCGACCGCGCCTTCCGTCGGGCGATCCAGCCCGCCGAGCAGGTAGAGCAGCGTGCTCTTGCCCGATCCGCTCGGTCCCATGATGGCGACGAACTGCCCCGAACTCGATCTCAAAGTCGATGTGCTTGAGCACGGGCAGCGACTGCCCACCGACTTCAAAACTCTTGTAGATTGCCTCTCCTGCGATGATGCTCGGCATGAGGTCAGCCTTTCATCGGGCGCGCGGGTCGCTCGCCCTCGCTGGGCGCAGTCGGCACAATTTCCTGCGGCATTTCTGCATGCATATCCATCGGCGCGCTGATGGCTGGCGTGTCGCTCGCCTGCGGCTTGCCGCCGGACGTGAGCGCGGGCAGCAGCGCGCTCAGGATCACCCACGCCACCACGATCAGCATGACCGCCGCGCGCCTGCCGTTGAGGACGTAGCGCCCGCCCAGATAGATCAGCACCAGATTCCAGAGCCAGAACAGCGTGAAGTTGGTCGCCAGCGTCAGCAGCACCGTCTGCGAAAAGGTCGGCAGGCTCTTGAAGCCCTCCCAGCGTTCCAGCAGCAGCGCCAGCCCCATTTCACCCGCGCCGCCGCCGATGCCGAAGTAAATCTGCTGGATCAGCAGCATCAGCGCCAGCGGCACGCTCGCCCAGATGGCGATTTGCAGGTTCATGCCGAAGCTGGGGCGCTTACCGTTGATCATCGAGACCTCGCAGAGCGCCAGCGCCTGAATTAACCACGCCAGCAGCACACCGCCCGCCGCCAGCAGCCCGGTCATGACCGTTTTGCTGACATCCGGCGCGGCTTCCGCGCTGGACGCGCCCGACAGATCGGGCGGGGCGACGAAACCGCCTTCGGGTCCGCTGATCGAGCCGGAAGAGATCGGCGGCGCGACCACCTGCGGCATCTGCGCGGTCTGCGGCGCTTCCTGCGCCACAGGTTGATGGACGGCGCTCACGCCGGTCAGGATCAGGATGAGGAGCGCAACCCACAACCACTGGCGCGTCACAGGGAACGCCCGGAAGAACGCCACCGGTTGCAGGAGCACCGACGAAAGGTTCCCCCATAAACCACGCGGACGCCGGTTGTAGGTCACCATACCGACCGTCTGAGTGCGTGCAATCATCGTCGCTTCTCCTTCGCCTGGTTATTGAGCCAGGTTGTCATATACCAATACGCGGCGCGCGCCGGGAAGTTCCTGATGTCTCCCCTACGCTGTCCAACGACGCGCCCCTGATCTGAGACGCAAAAAGGCGTCCTCAGGTTCCGTCGCTTAACTTTTGTACAGAACGGGGCTAATAATACCTGAAAGATTCAGTCCTGAACCCGACGTTTCCCCTACCGAGGGGGAATGAGCGGAGAATGATCAGGTGAAATTGAGCTTACTGTAAGGGCGATTTTCCTGTTCCAAACGATTTACGCGAGGTCTGTAGGGGCGCACGGCTGTGCGCCCCTGCGAAAACCTTCCCTCAATTCTGCGACTGGCACAAGTCGTTGACAGGTCGCCCCTACCAAAACCACCACAGTCCGGCGCAGCCGGGCGGCTGCGAGGCTGGATGTCAGTCTTCCAGCGCGTTCGCCGCTGCCACCTGCGCGTACCAGTAGCCGCTGTCCTTGATGATGCGCTCCTGCGTGTCGAAATTGATGTAGGTCAGCCCGAAACGGCTGTCGTAGCCGAACGCCCACTCGAAATTGTCCATCAGGCTCCAGACGAAGTAGCCCTTGAGCGGCACGCCCTCCTTGAGCGCGTCGTGCGCCGCCGCGAAATGCTGCTTCAGGAAGCTGATGCGCTGCGGATCATGCACCTTGCCGTCCTCGACGACATCGCGGCAGGCGATCCCGTTTTCGGTGACGTAAATCTCCGGGATTTGCGGATAGTCTTTGTGCAGCCACACCAGCAGATCGTAGAGTCCGCGCGGGTAGATTTCCCAGTCGCGCGCGCTGACGTTGTCGTCGTCACGCTGGTTGAGGACTTTGCCCTCGCCGCCCGTCGGATCGTGGACGACCGAGCGCTGGTAGTAGTTCAGCCCCAGGAAATCGAGCGCGGGGTGCATGGCGTCCATGTCGCCGGGCAGGACTTCCGGCACGTTGTCGCCGTACATCTGCCAGGCATTCTGCGGATAACCCTTGCCCATAATCGGATCGAGGAACCAGGTATTCGACCAGGCATTGAAAAAGTCGGCAAACAGGTGATCGGCGGGCGTATCCATCGCCGGGTAGGCGAAACCCATGTTCAGCACAATCCCGACTTTCGCGCCGGGGCTGCGCTGGCGGATGATCGGCACCGCTTTGCCGTGCGCGAGCAGAATGTTGTGCGCCACCTGAAGCGCGATCTTGCGGTCGTGCAGACCGGGCGCGTGCTCGCCAATCTCGTTGCTCAGGATCGAGACGCAGAAGGGTTCGTTGAAGGTCGACCACATCTTGACGCGGTCGCCCAGCCGCGAGACCACGACATCGACGAAGCGCAGGAAAGCGTCAATCGTGGCGCGGTTCGTCCAGCCGCCCTTGTCCTGAAGCGCCTGCGGCAGATCCCAGTGATAGAGTGTCACGCAGGGCACGATATTTTCCGCCAGCAGAGCATCGATCACGCGATCATAGTGCGCCAGTCCGGCTTCGTTGATGGCGCCGTCTCCGTCCGGGATCACGCGGGGCCAGGCGATGGATAAACGATACGCATTGTTGTTGAACGCCTTGATCAAGGCAACGTCGTCGGCGTAACGATAGTACGACTGGCACGCCGGTTCGCCGGTATCGCCGTTGAGAACCTTGCCGGGCGTCGCCGCGAACCGATCCCAGATCAACTCGCCGCGTCCGTCGGCTTTGGTCGCCCCTTCAATCTGAAAGGAAGCGGTCGCCGTGCCCCACAAAAATCCTTCGGGAAACTGCCTGTTCATTTGGTTCGTTCTTTCTGTGTAAATAATCAGCGTGTGACACGCCATACGGTAACAAGTGTACCTGAAGCAGCCGCAGCGGCTGCCCAGACTATCATAACAAATAAATGCAGAGGATCGGGAACGATCCCGGAACGCCGTGACGGGATGCTCGACTTCCGGTGACATTTCGCGCCGGGGCGGTCTCATGGTAAAATCCGCCCGCATTCGAATCACATTTTCAGGAGACTGAACTCGGCTGTGAAGAAACTTCTCGTAACCGGCTCGAACGGGCTGATCGGCTCGGAGGTCGTGACCTATTTCGACTCCCGCGACTGGCAGGTGTTCGGCATCGACAACAACATGCGGCGCGATTTCTTCGGCGAAAAGGGCGATACGCGCTGGAATCAGCAGCGGCTGGAGCAAACCTGCCGCCACTTCACCCATTACGAAGCAGACATCCGTGACCGCAGCACCATGCTCGATCTGATGGAGCGCCTGCGCCCCGACCTGATCGTCCACACCGCCGCGCAGCCGAGCCACGACCTCGCCGCCTCGCGCCCGTTCGACGATTTCGACGTGAACGCCGTCGGCACGCTTAACCTGCTCGAAGCGGCGCGCCGTTTCGTGCCGGAAGTCGTCTTCGCGCACATGTCCACCAACAAGGTCTACGGCGACCGCCCCAACACGCTCAATCTGGTGGAGCTGGAGACGCGCTACGACTACGCCGACCCGGCTTACGCCGACGGCATCGACGAGACCATGAGCATCGACCAGTCGAAGCACTCGCTCTTCGGCGCGTCGAAGGTCGCCGGGGACGTGCTGGTGCAGGAGTACGGACGCTACTTCGGGATGCGCACCTGCTGCCTGCGCGGCGGCTGCCTGACCGGACCGAACCACTCCGGCGTCGAGCTGCACGGCTTCCTCAGCTATCTGGTGCGCTGCAACCTCGAAGAACGCGAGTACACCATCTTCGGCTACAAGGGCAAGCAGGTGCGCGACAACATCCATGCCTACGACGTGGCGCGCCTGATCGAGACCTTCTACGAGCATCCGACCAGCGGCGCGGTCTTCAACCTGGGCGGCGGGCGCGGCAACTCGATTTCGATCCTGGAAGCCTTCGCGCGCGTGGCACAAGCTGACCGGCAAGCCGATGCGCTCGCACTACGTCGACCAGCCCCGGATTGGCGATCACATCTGCTACATCTCCAACCTGAGCCACGCCGAGCAGAGTTTGCCGGGCTGGGGGATCACCAAGACGCTGGACGACATCTTCAGCGAGATCATCGTCAGTTGGGAGCGCCGCCTGAGCGAATCGCAGGCGTAGGCAGAACGACAGTCAGGGCGTTCGCGCTCGTCCTCGGCAGTGGATTAGGAAGCGAAACAGCGAGCCATGAAATTATCGGTTGTGATCCCAGCCCGCAACGAGGAAGGCAACATCGAACGCACCACGACCGCCCTGCGCGATTATCTGGACAGCCGGAGCATCCGCGACTTCGAGATTCTGGTGGTCGACGACGGCAGCGAGGACAACACCTACGCGCTCGTTCAGGCGCAGCAGGCGCAGGATGCGCGCATCCGGGCGCTTCGCAACCCCGGACGGAACGGCTTCGGGCGCGCCGTCGCCTGCGGACTCGATCACTTCACGGGCGACGCCGTCGTGATCTACATGGCGGACATGTCGGACTCGCCCGCCGACCTGGAGAAGTATTACTACATCCTGCGCGACAAGGCGGACTGCGCCTTCGGCTCGCGCTTCATGCGCGGCTCGCAGATCGTCCACTACCCACGCTTCAAGCTGTTCATCAACCGGATCGCCAACTTCGTCATTCAGATGATGTTCGGTCTCGCCTTCAACGATGTCACCAACGCCTTCAAGGGCTACCGCGCCAACGTGATCGAAGGCTGCCGCCCGTTCGTCTCGCCGCACTTCAACCTGACCATCGAAATCCCGCTGAAAGCCGTCGTGCGCGGCTACTCCTTCGAAGTGACGCCGATCCGCTGGCAGAACCGCGACGTGGGCGTTTCCTCGCTCAAACTCAAGGAGCAGGGATCGCGCTACCTGTACACGCTGCTGACGGTCTGGTTCGAGTGGCTGCTGACGCGCGGCGATTATCACCGCGCCGAGGGCGAAGTCTTCGTGCCCTTCGGCGACGCGGAAGCCGCGCCCGACCCGGCTGAACATCCCGATCATGTCTAGCAGCCCGCAGACGGTGCTCGTGACCGGCGGCGCCGGGTTCATCGGCAGCCATCTGGTCGATCTGCTGCTGGCGCGCGGCTATCACGTGGTCGCCCTCGACAATCTGAAGACGGGCAGGCGAGCAGACGTCAACCCTGCGGCGCAGTTCGTCGAAGGCGACGTGACCCGCGCGGCGGATTTAGCGCCGGTCTTCGCCGCCGGGGTCGATGTCGTCTGCCACATCGCCGGGCAGGCGTCGATTCGGCTGTCGTACAGCGACCCGACCACCGACCTGAGCGTCAATACGATTGGCACGCTCAACGTGATCCAGCAGTGCATCGAGCATCGCGTGCCGCGCCTGCTCTTCGCCAGCTCGATGACGATTTACGGCAACCCGCAGGTCGTCCCCACGCCGGAGACTGCCCCGCCCGACCCGGTGTCGTACTACGGCATCACCAAGTACGCGGCGGAGCGCTACGTGCATCTGGCGGCGCTGCGCCGGGACCTCGGCTTCACGCTCAACGCGACCTCGTTTCGCATGTTCAACGTCTACGGCGTCCGCCAGAGCCTGAGCAACGCCTATCAGGGCGTGTTCGCCATCTTTCTGGGCAACCTGCTGCGCGGCGAGCCGATCACCATTCATTCGGACGGCGAGCAGGCGCGCGATTTCGTCCACGTGTCCGACGTCGTGCGCGCCTGGGCGGACGCGATTGACCGCCCCGCGACCTACCAGCAGGTCATCAACCTGGGGACGGGCACGCCGCAGAGCATCAACCGCCTGTGCGATCTGGTGCTGCGCAGCTTCGACCTCGCGCGCGAGCGCTACGACGTGCGCCGCCAGCCCGCGCAGCCCGGCGACATCCGCATGTCGGCGGCGGACATCACGAAAGCAAAACGGCTGCTCGGCTGGCAGCCTGAAGTTCCCTTCGAGGACGGGATGCGCGAGACGATCCAATGGGCGCGCGAGCAGATACGCTAGCCGCCGTAACCTCGCTGCCACGTCCGCTTTTGACTATAATCCAACAGAATACGGGCAAATTGGCGAGATAGGCGGCATGTCTCAGGGGTTAAGCGCACGACTCGGTTTGTACTATCGGTTGGCTGACGCGCTGTGCGTTCTGCTCACGCTCTATCTGTCCTATACCCTACGGACGACGATTGACGCGGGGATGCCCGCGCCCGAAGCAAATTGGATCATCCCCCTCGCCCTCTACCTGATCGCCGTGCTGATCTGGCAGGTGGTCTTCGAGGTGTTCAACGTCTACGCGCTCACGCGGCGCACGCTGGGCACGCTGACCGTCCGCCGCATCGCCGAAGCGCACGTCATCGCCACGATGACCTTCTGGGGCGTGCTTTACGTCGTCTACCGCGATTTTTCCCGCCTGCAAAGCCTGTACTTCGTGGGTGTGCTCTTCGTCGCGCTGGTCGGCTACCGCTTCGTCTGGGACGTGCTCCGCTCGGCGCGCGGTATCCCGATCCGCTGGAAGCGCAACGTGCTGATCATCGGCGTCGGTGACTACGCGCAGGAAATCGCGCGCGTCATTACCGACTACGCGACGCTGGGCTTGCAGTTCGTCGGTTTCATCCCGCACACCGACGAGCAGAGCGACGCCCAATCGGATCAAATTCTGGGCAGCCTCGACCAGCTTAACGAAATCATCGAGAAATATTCGATTCACGAGGTCGTCGTCTGCGACAAATCCTACAAGCGGGCTGATCTGCTCAAAATCCACGACACGCTGGTCAACTCCGCCGTCAACCTGCGGCTCGCGCCCGATTATTCGGAGCTGGCGTATTTCCACGTCGCCGTCGAGGATTTCGCGGGTATCCCGCTGCTGAGCCTGCGCTACGACATGCTGACCAGCGGGCAGCGCGCGCTGAAGCGGGTTTTCGATCTGGTGGGCGCGAGTCTGCTGCTCCTGCTGGCGCTGCCGTTCCTGATCGCCATCGCCATCGCCATCCGGCTGGATAGTCCGGGTCCCGCCTTCTTCCGCCAACTGCGGGTCGGCGAGCGCGGACGCCTGTTCACGATGTACAAGTTCCGCACGATGGTCTGGGACGCCGAAAACAAGATCGCCTACAGCACCCACTACAAACAGGCGGACGACCCGCGCGTGACGCGAGTCGGGCGCTGGCTGCGGCGCACCAGCATCGACGAAATCCCCCAGTTGATCAACGTCCTGCGCGGCGAGATGAGTCTGGTCGGACCGCGCCCGGAACTGCCGCAGGTGGTCGCCCTGTACTCCCCCTGGCAGCGCAAGCGCTTCGAAGTCCCGCAGGGGCTGACCGGCTGGTGGCAGATCAACGGGCGCTCCGATTTGCCGATGTACGAGCACGTCGACTACGACGTGTTTTACATCCGCAACTACTCCGTCTGGCTGGATTTGCAGATTCTGGCGCGCACGCCGCTGGCAGTCCTGCGCGGGCGCGGCGCGTTCTAGCTGATGCCGGACGAGCGCTTCTCTATCCTCGGCATCCGGGTCAGCGCGACCACCTACGAGCGCGCGGTGGCGCAGATCATCGCGGCGGCGGAGAGCGGCGCGCGCCTGTCCGTCACCGCGCTTGCCGTACACGGGCTGATGACAGGCGTCCTCGACCCGCAGTTCCGTTTCCGCCTCAACCAGTTCGATCTGGTCACGCCGGACGGTCAGCCGGTGCGCTGGGCGCTCAGGTTCCTGCACGGCGTGCGCCTGCCGGATAGAGTCTACGGTCCCTCGCTGACGCTGCGCCTGTGCGAAGTAGCCGCGCAGCGCGGAATCGGGGTATATTTCTACGGCAGCGAGGCGAATACACTCGAAGCACTCCAGACGAAACTGCAAGCGCGCTTCCCGGCGCTGCGCATCTGCGCCGAGCCATCGCGCTTTCGCCGCCTGACGGCGCTTGAGCAGGAGCAGCTTGCCGAGCGCATCGACGCCAGCGGCGCGCGGATCGTCTTCGTCGGTCTGGGCTGCCCCCGTCAGGAGATTTGGGCGTATGAATATCGGGACAGGCTGAAGATGCCGGTGATCGCCGTCGGAGCCGCCTTCGACTTCATCAGCGAGAAGAAATCGCAGGCGCCGGGCTGGATGCAGGCGCGCGGGCTGGAATGGCTGTTCCGGCTGGGCAACGAGCCGGGGCGCTTATGGCGGCGCTACCTGCTGCTCAACCCGTACTATCTCCTGCTGATCGCCGCCCAGAAGCTGCGCCTGAGACGATTTGACACGGCGGGAACGCCTGTCGAAGAAGCCTGTCGATACGGATAAAAACAAACGTGCGCTCACTGATCAACCGACTGTACTCCAGCCTGCGCTCCAATCCGCAGCTTATCCTCGCTGCGATCCTGATTGTCCGCTGCATCCTGTCGCTGCCCATCGTCACCGAACCCTACTGGGAGCAGCATGAAGCCGACTTCTACAACGTCGCCCGTTTTCTGATCCGCGAAGGGCGCGTCCCCACCCCTGCCGACTTCCCCGACCAGCCGGGCGTCATCCTGCAATCGACGCAGCCGCCTGTTTACTACGCCATCGCCATCCCGGTGCTGGCGCTGTTCGACGGGGATCAGCCGGTGCCGCCGCCGACGCCACCCGCGACGGTCTGCTTCGGCTTCGCTCAAGTCAACGATACGCCGGGCGTGGCGAGCGACACCTACTGGTACGCGGGTGCGCTGCAAAGCCCGCTGACGGCGCGGCTGATCCTCCGGCTGCTGAGCCTGGCGCTGACCACTGCCGCCCTCGTGGTCGTTTACGCGACCGCGCGCCTGCTCGCGCCGAAAACGTCCGTCCCTGCCCTGCTGGCGGTGGCGCTGCTCAGCTTCGAGCCGAACACCTTCAGCTTTACGTCAATCGTCAATAACGATCCGCCGCTGCTGCTGCTTTCGGCGCTCAATCTCTATGCGGGCGTGCGCATTCTGACGATGCGCAAATTCGTCCTGCGGGACTGGATTCTGCTGGCGGTGACGACCATCCTGGCGATCCTGACGCGGCTGAACGGCTGGGCGCTGCTTCCACTGACGGGCATCGTCTTCCTGCTCGCCCTGCGCCGCCACCTGTGGGCGCAGCTTTCCCCGACGGCGCGCCGTCGGCTGCTCGTCGGCGTCGTCGTGCTGGTCATCCTCGTCGCGGGCATCGCCGTCGTCAATCTGGCGACGACCGGCTCGCTGCTGGGGCGCTACCGGGGGCTGGAAGAAATCTTCCTCGCCAAGTTCCCGAATGCCTCGGTCGAGTCGATCATCAACGTAGGAGCCGCCGTCGTGCGCGACACGGCGCTCAGTTCCTATCTGGCGCCCTACGAATTCGTCGAGTCGCATCGGCTGGTCACCGTGTTCGGCTGGTTCACGCTGGTCGTGCTGGCACTGGCGCTGGTCGGCATCGTTGTCAGGCGCTGGCGCGAACACTGGGGCGCGATCCTGGCGCTGGTGGCGTCGGTCGCCCTGACGACGCTGCTGGTGTTCGCCCGCAACAGCATCGCCGTGACCGTGACGACCGCCGAAAGCTCGACGCTGATCTACGCGCCCATCCGCTACTACGTCCCGGCGCTGCCCGCCGCCGTGATTCTGATCGCGCTCGGCTTGGCGCAAATCCGTTTCGCCGCGTGGCTGGGCGGCTTGCTGGCGGCTTGCTGGCTCGGCGCGGTCATGCTCCAGCCGCAGCCCGCGCCGCCCTATCCCGTGCTGCTGAGCGACGCCGACAGCGCCATGATCGCCTCGCTCGATCACGCCGAAAACCTGGGCGCGGAATACCCGCAGGTCTCCGGCTACAGCTATTCGATTGACGAGGGCAGCTCGCTGCTTGACCTGCATCTGGTGACGAGCGCCGCGCAGCCGCTCAGCGCCAATTACGCGGCGCGGCTCGTCTTCACCGCGCCCGACGGTCGTCAGGTATCGTGCCAGTTCCATCTGGCGAATGGACTGTACCCCACACACTTGTGGAAGGCGGGCGAGCAGGTTCAGACGGAGGTGCGCATCCCCAACTGCATGAGCGATCTCCCGGCGGATACAAGCGTCGACCTGCGCTGGGACGCCGACGACGGCGAGTCCGCGCCGCTGCGCATCGGGCAGCTCGATCACCCGCTGGCGCGCGCTCCGGCGTGCCCGCCGCTGCTGGGCGTGATCGACGACAACCTGCTGGTCATGCAGTACACCGCGCCGCTGACCGTCCAAACGGGCACACTGTACCTGCCCGCAGTCAACTGGTATGCCGAAGCCAAGCCGCGCGCTCACACCCGCGTCTACACTCTGACGCAGATCGACGGCGCGGCGGAATACACCTGCGCGAGCCAGCCGCGTCTGGATTCCTACCCCTTCTCGACGTGGCGACCGGGCGAGACGATTTATTTCGATGAATGCCGCTTCAACGTGCCGGAGGATGCGCCGCCGGGCAAGTATCGGGTGACGATTGGCGCGAAAGACATAGACGGGAACTGGCTGCCCGCTGCCGACGCCAGCGGACAGCCGCTGGACGACCCGCGCATCGCCGTCGCCGAGGTCGAATTCACGCCTTAGCCCCGCGCCGGAATACACTATAACGGGTGGATAAAGATTTTTGAAAAAGGATGATACCATGAACTGGGAAGAACTGACGAGTGACGAGTTCCCGCAGGCGGTGGCGCAGGCGCAGGGCGTCTGTTTACTGCCGCTATCGTGCATCGAGCGCCACGCCCATCACCTGCCGGTCGGCACGGACATGTACATCGCGCGCGACCTGTGCCGCCGCGCCGCTGCGCTCGAACCCGCGATCATTTTCCCCGATTTGATCTTCACGCAAATTCTGGAAGCGCAGCACGTTCCCGGCACGATTGCCGTCACGCCGGATTTGATGCTGAGCTTGCTCGAAACCGTCTGCCGCGAGATCGCGCGCAACGGCTTGAAGAAGATCGTGATCGTCAACGCGCACGGCGGCAACAACAGCCTGATCCGCTTCTTCACCCAGATGCAGCTCGCCAGCCCGCGTGATTACGTGGTCTACATCGCCGAGCCGCCGCTCAGCGCCGAGGATCAAGCCGCCGTCGATGCCCAATGGCAGACGACCGTCGACGGGCACGCGGGAGAGAACGAAAGCAGCATGATCATGGCGATCCGTCCCGATCTGGTGTGCCGGGATCAACTGCGCAGCGACGGCGAAGGGATGCCGCAGGGACGGCTGAATTCGCTGCGCGAGCACGGCGTCTCGACCGGCATCTGGTGGTATGCCGACCATCCGACGCACTATCGCGGCGACGGCTCGCCCGCGACGGCGGAAAAAGGCGAGCGCGTCCTGGCGGCGCGTACCCGCGCGCTGGCGGGCGCGATCCGCGCCATCAAGCAAGACAGCGAGGCGCTGCGTTTGCAGAATGAATTCTTCGGGAAGTCGCAGCATGGATGATGCTGGTTTCGAGACCCGCACGCTGCCGGGCTTGTGGCGCTGGTACGACAGCGAAAGCCGCCAGCTTGCCTTCACGACGGGGGCGTGCGCCGAAGCCGAGCACTGGCAGGCGGCGCTGCGCGAGCAGGTCGCGCGGCTGCTGGGGGGATTCCCAGCGGCGCGCTGCGACCTCGCCCCGGTCGTCGTGGAAACGGTCGAAGACGACGGCTTCACGCGCGAGAAGATTATGCTCCAGACGCAGCCGGGCGAATACATGCCCTGCTACGTCCTGACACCGCACAATACGACAGCGCCCTACAAGCCCGTGATCGCGCTGCACGGGCATGGATCGTGGGGCGTGAAGGGGGTCGTCGGCATCGACAACCACGCCAGTGCCGCCGAATACGGCGCGGAGCATCACTACGACTATGCCCTCCAGATCGTGCGCCTCGGCTATCAGGTATTTGCGCCGGAGCTGCGCGGCTTCGGCGAGCGCATGGAGCAGCATGAGCGCGAGATGCAGCAAGCCGACCCGACGGTGACGTGGCTGTCGTCGTGCGAGCGCGTCTCGCTGAACGCGCTGATGAGCGGCAAGACGTTGATGGGTCTGCGCGTGTGGGACGTGATGCGCCTGATCGACTACATTCAGACGCGCCCGGACGCCCAGCCGAGCGGTCTCGCCTGCGTCGGCTTATCCGGCGGCGGCACGGCGACGATGTACAGCGCCGCGCTCGACCCGCGCATCACCTGCGCCTACATCAGCGGGGCGGTCAGCACCTTCCGCGATTCGATCATGACAATTGATCACTGCCTGTGCAACTATATCCCCCACATCCTCGAATACGCCGAGATGGACGAGATCGCCGGGCTGATCGCGCCGCGCCCGCTGGTGGTCGAACACGGACTGCGCGACCCGATCTTTCCGCCTCACGGGGTCGAGGCAGCGGCGGCGACCCTGCGCCGCATCTACGCCTGCTTCGGCGCGGCAGATCGCTTCACCGTCCACAGCTTCGACGACGTTCACCGCTGGGACGGCGCGCCGATTGAGGCGTGGCTGGCGAAGTGGCTGTGACGAGATCGCGCCTGCCCCGCAGTGTTGGCATCTCTCAGGAAGTAGTGAAAAACGAGAGTACGCTTTTGTAGGGGCGAGGCGCTGCCTCGCCCGTTATATCCTCGCAAATCATCATTCCCCACTCCAGACAATAGAACATCCGTGCCGAAATCCGTGATATAATCGAGCGGTTTCAGCGTTCAACTTCCACATAGATGGGTCGCAGCCGCATGGATTTCGCGTTTGAGGAACGACCGTTGGACTCGCCCTTGATCGACCGCGTCTGGCGCACGCACAGCGAACGTTCCGGCACGTTCACGTCGGTCGCCGGGAGCCAGAGCGAACTTGTCGTGATGAGACACGAAGGCAAGCTGACGCTCACGGTGCGCGGACCGGAGACGACGGCGACCTCGGCGTTCTGCCCGCCGGACGGCGAGTGGGTCGGCATCGTCTTCAAGCTGGGCACGTATATGCCCCTGTTCCCGCCCGGCATGGTCAAGGATCGCCACGATCTGAACCTGCCGGGAGCGAGCAGCAAATCGTTCTGGCTCGATGGCTCCGCGTGGGAATTCCCCGGCTTTGACAACGCCGACACGTTCGTGGCGCGGCTGGTACGTCAGGGGCTGCTGGTTCACGACGACCTCGTGAACGGCGTCCTGCAAGGTCGCCCGCACGACCTGTCGATCCGCACGGTGCGGCGGCGCTTCCTGCGCGCCACCGGGCTGACGCACGGGGCAATCGTGCAAATCGACCGCGCCCGCCGCGCGCTGCTGCTCTTGCGGCAGGGCGTCTCGATCCTCGACACGGTTTACGAAGCCGGCTTCTACGACCAACCGCACCTGACCAGATCGCTGAAGTGCCTGGTCGGGTGGACGCCCGCGCAGATCGCCTATCCGCATGAGCCGCAGCCGATGTCCCTTTCGTACAAGACCGGGCGCTCCGATCCGGCTATGATGCAGATGTTCTGAAGCAGCACAGCAAAAGGAGAGCATCATGCGGATCGTGATCAGCGAGTTCATTACCCTGGACGGCGTCATCGAGGCGCCGGAACAGTGGTCTTTCCCATACGGGACGGACGAGCTTTATCAGTACAAATTCGAAGAGCTGGTCGCCACCGACGCCGGGCTGCTGGGGCGCGTGACCTACGAAGGTTTCGCCGCCGCCTGGCCCGACCGCGAAGGCACGGACGAGGACGAGTTCGCCAAACGCCTCAACAGCATGCCCAAGTACGTCGTCTCGACGACGCTCGAAACGGCAAGCTGGAAGAATTCGCACATCATCAAGTCGAACGTCGTCGAAGAAATCGCCAAATTGAAGCAGCAGCCCGGCAACGATATTGCGCTATCCGGCAGCGCCACGCTGGCACAGACGTTGATCCAGCACGACCTCGTGGACGAGTATCACCTGCTGGTGTATCCGGTCGTGCTGGGGAGTGGTAAGCGTCTGTTTCAGGACGGCGCCAACACCAAGCTGAAGCTGGTCGAGTCGCGCACCTTCGAGAAGGGTGTCATGCTGCTGGTCTACCAGCCGGATCGTGAAGGCTGACGAACAAAGGGCTTTTGTAGGGGTGCAGCGTGCTGCGCCTTCTTAATTATCCCTACAGCGTCCCGCCCAGATTCCAGGGCAGAAATTCCGCTTCGCCCACGCCCTGCGCCTCGCTCTTGCTTTGCTGCCCCGACGCCACCGCGATCAGCAGGTCGAGCAGCTCATCCGCCGTCGCGCGCATGTCCGCGCCCTCCAGCACCCGCCCCGCGTTGAAATCCATGTCGTCGGTCATGTGATCGTACATGCTGGTGTTGGTCGCAATCTTGATGCTCGGCGCGGGCTTGAAGCCGAAGACCGAGCCGCGCCCGGTCGTGAACAGGACGATGTTGCAGCCGCTGGCGACCTGCCCGGTCACCGACACGGGGTCGTAGCCGGGCGTATCGACGTAGGTGAAGCCGCGCGTCGTGATCGGCTCGGCGTAGTCGTACACGTCCATCAGCGGGGTCGAGCCGCTTTTCGCCACCGCGCCCAGCGACTTCTCCAGAATGGTCGTCAGTCCGCCGACCTTGTTGCCCGCGCTGGGGTTGTTGTCGATCTCCATGTTGTGCGCCGCCGCGTGGCGTTCCCACCAGCGCACTTTGGCGACCAGCTTCTCGCCCACCTCCGGGCTGATGGCGCGCCGCGTCAGCAGATGCTCCGCCCCGTAAATTTCCGGCGTCTCGGCTAAAGCGGCATACCCGCCCTGGCGCACGATCTCGTCGGCGACCAGCCCGACGACCGGGTTCGCCGTCACGCCCGACCAGCCATCGCTGCCGCCGCATTGCAGCGCGACCATCAGCTCGGAGATCGGCTGCGGCGTGCGCGTCGCCTGGTTGACGACCGGCAGCAGGCGCTCGACCATCTCGATGCCCGCCTCGACCGTCTTGCGGATGCCGCCCGATCCCTGAATCGTCAGGTTGAGCGGTAAATCAGACGACTTGCGCGTTGAGGTGGTAATTGTCCATCAGGTCGCTGATCTGGTTGGTCTCGCAGCCCAAGCCGATCATCATATACGCGCCGACGTTGGCGTGACGCGCCATCCCGGCGAGGGTGCGCTGCAAGAGCGTGTAATCGTCGCCGCCCAGGCGCACGCCGCAGCCGGAGCCGTGCGTCAGCGCGATCACGCCGTCCACGTTCGGGTAGGCGGCGAGGCGCTCCGGCGTGAAGTAGTGGGCGATCTGCTGGATGGTGTGCGCCGAGCAGTTGACGCTGCCCAGAATGGCGATGTAGTTGCGCGTCCCGACTCGCCCATCTTCGCGCTGGTAGCCCATGAACGTCCGCCGCTGATCGGCGGGCACGTACTCGACCGCGCGCACGTCCGAGCAGAAAGCATAGTCGCGCGCGAAGTCCTCGACCGCCAGATTGTGCGTGTGGACGTGATCGCCCGCCTGAATCGGCTGCGTGGCGAAGCCGATGATCTGCCCGTAGCGCCGGAGCGGATCGCCCAGCGCGACCGCGTTGGTGGCGAACTTATGCCCGCTGGGGATGAACTGGTTGATCGTCACGTCGGGCGCGCCGTCGCGCTTGAGGGTGACGCCGGGCGAAATCGGCGTCTTGGCAATCGCCACGTCGTCGGCAGGGTTGAGGTGCAGCGCGACCTGGCTGAACGGGACGATGCCCGTCGGTGTGTCGAAAAAGCGAATTTGCCCGGTGGTCATGCTCGGTCTCCTATCCACGTCGCCCGCTGCTGGGCGACGAGTGCCAGTTCGGAAGTGAGAAAACTGTGCGCCTGCGTCATCGCCGTCTCGGTGCGGTTCTGCACGTCGGCGACCAACTGCGCGCCGTAAGGCAGCGGCACGTCGCGGCAGTCGATGTAGCGCGTGGACTGCTGATCGACGATGAACAGGTGATTGGTCCCCTCCCGCCCGGCAACGTCGATGTTCTTGCGCAGTTCGATGTAGCCTTCCGTCCCCAGCACGAACAGCCGCACGTCGCCCCAGACGCCCAAGCCCGCCGGAGTCAGCCAGTCGACGCGAATGTAGCCGGTCGCGCGCTCACTGCGGAGGGTCAGGTCGCCGAAGTCCTCGAAGTTCGGGAACTGGCGGAAGTGGAAATTGCCTGCCTGCGACTGCACGATCTCGGCGGACGTGCTGCCGGTGAAGTAGAGAAACTGGTCGACTTGATGCGAGGCGAGGTCGTTGATGACGCCGCCCCAGTAGCGCTTGTCGAAGCTCCAGTCCGGGCGGGCGACGTGCCCCAGCAGCTTGTGCGGACCAAAGCCGATGGTCTGGATCACCTGCCCAATCGCGCCGGAACGCGCCAGCTCCGCCGCCTTGACGGTAGCCGGATTATCGAAGCGCTCGCCGTAAAAGACGGCGTAAATCCGCTTCGTCTCCGCCTGAACGCGCCGCGCTTCCGCAAGCTGCTCCAGGCTGACGAAGCCGGGTTTGGCGCTGGAATAATCCTTGCCGTGCTGCATCACCCGAACGCCGAGCGGCGCGCGGTCGCACGGGACGGCGGCGCTGGCGACGAGGTCGATGCTGGCGTCGTCGAGGATTTCGTCGACCGAGCGCGCCTGCTTCGCCTGCGGGTAGCGCTCGGCGAATTCGGCGATGCGCTCCGGCTCCTCGCCCCAGAACCAGACCAGTTCCGCGCCGCCCCTCAGCAGCGCGTTGACCTGATTGTAGATGTGATTGTGGCTCAGTCCGACCGCTGCGATGCGAATACTCATGACGCCTCCAGCCTTTTCCTAAGTTTTTTCGCCTCGCATCTTAACACGTTTGCGGGAATCGGGGAAAACCAATTCTGCCCGACAATCCGGTGATTCCAACGCGGCGCTTCGCTGGCAATCCTGCCTGCCTACACGTTACACTAAGGGCATTCTGATGCGGCTAAACGGAAGGCGAAAAACATGGCTCAAAAACGTTATGCGCTGGTCGGCACAGGGTCGCGCAGCGGGATGTACATTCAGGCGCTCACCCAGACGTATAAGGACTCGGCGGAGCTGGTCGCGCTGTGCGATCTCAGTCAGACGCGCATGGACTGGTACAACCGGCAGCTTGATCCGCCGCGTCCCACCTACCGCGCGGCGGACTTCGACCGGATGATCGAGGAGACCAAGCCGGACACCGTGATCGTGACGACGATGGACTGCACGCACCACCAGTACATCATCCGGGCGATGGAGCTGGGCTGCGACGTGATCACCGAAAAGCCGCTGACCGTCGACGCCGAGAAGCTGCGCGCGATCTACGACACCATCGAGCGAACCGGGCGCTCGCTGCGCGTGACCTTCAACTACCGCTATGCCCCGGCGTACACGGCGCTGCGCCAGCAGATCATGAGCGGCGCGGTCGGCAAGCCGCTCGCCGTCGATTTCTCGTGGCTGCTCGACACCAGTCACGGCGCGGACTACTTCCGGCGCTGGCACCGCGAAAAGCAGAATACGGGCGGCTTGCTGGTGCATAAAGCCACCCATCATTTCGATCTGGTCAACTGGTGGATCGATTCGTATCCGCAGAGCGTGTTCGCGCTCGCCAGCCTGTCGTTCTACGGCAAAGCGAACGCCGAAGCGCGCGGCGAGCATTATTCCTACGCGCGCTACACGGGCGAGCCGGAAGCAGCCAACGATCCCTTCGCCCTCTCGCTGGACGACAATGCCGTCTTTCGCGGGCTGTACCTGGACGCGGAAGCCGAGACGGGCTACCTGCGCGACCGCAACGTCTTCGGCGAGCCGATCACCATCGAGGACACGATGGCGGTCACGGCGCGCTACCGCAGCGGCGTGATCCTCTCCTACTGCCTGATCGCCTACTCGCCCTGGGAAGGGCTGCGGGTCGCCATCACCGGGACGAAGGGGCGCGTCGAGCTGGACGTGATGGAGAACGTCAGCCACCTGAACAGCGATGCCAAATCTGCCGATGCCAGCACCGGCGCGTTCAAGAACGTCCAATTGCGCGTCTTCCCGATGTTCGGGACGCCCCACGAAGTCCCCATCGACGCCAGCGAAGGCGGTCACGGCGGCGCCGACCCGGTCATGCTGGAGCAAATCTTCTCGCCCAACCCGCCGCCCGATCCCTACCACCGCGCGGCGTCGCACATCGACGGCGCGGCGTCGATTCTGGTGGGCATCGCCGCCAACGAATCGATGAAGACGGGCAAGCTGACCCAGATTGACGACCTGTTTGTACTGCCGAAGGAACGCGCATGAGCATCGACGACCGTTACTTCTCACCCAACCCGGCGCAGCGCGCCATCGCCCGCGAACTGTACGCGGGCGCGAAAGATCTGCCGCTGATCTGCCCGCACGGGCACGTCGATCCACGCCTGCTGGCAGACCCGGACTACGATTTCGGCACGCCCGTTGACCTGCTGATCATCCCCGATCACTACATCTTTCGGATGCTCTATTCGCAGGGCATCCCGCTGGAAGCGCTGGGAATCCCGCGCCGTGACGGCGGCGAAGTCGAGCAGGATCACCGCAAAATCTGGCAGATCGTCTGCGACCACTGGTATCTGTTTCGCGGCACGCCGACCGGCGTCTGGCTGCGCGACGAGCTGCGCGACGTGTTCGAGATTGACGACAAGATCGAGAGCCGCAGCGCCGGGACGATCTACAACGCGCTGGTCGACAGGCTGGCGCAGCCGGAGTTTCGCCCGCGCGCCCTGTTCGAGCGCTTCAACATCGAGGCGCTGGCGACGACCGACGCCGCCACCGACACGCTCGAATACCATCAGGCGATCCGCGCGTCGGGCTGGACGGGGCGCATCGTCCCCACCTTCCGCCCCGATGCCGTCGTCAACGTCGACAGCGCGGGCTGGCGCGCGAACATCGACGCGCTCAGCCAGCGTCTCCGGCATCGACGTGACTGGCTATCCGTCGTATATCGCCGCGCTGGAACAGCGGCGTGAATACTTCAAGTCGATGGGCGCGAGGGCGACCGATCACGCCGCGTCGAGCGCCTACACCGCCCGCCTGAGCGATGCTGAAGCCGACGCCATTTTCCAGCGCGCGCTGAGCGGGAACGCCAGCGCCGACGACGCGCGCCGCTTCACCGGGCACATGCTGATCGAGATGGCGCGCATGAGCAGCCAAGACGGCTTGGTTATGCAGCTTCACGTCGGCAGCTTCCGCGACCACAACCCTTCAATTTACGAAGGCTTCGGGCAGAACATGGGCGCGGACATCCCGACGACGACCGAGTTCACGCGCAGCCTCAAGCCGCTGCTCGACCTGTTCGGCAACCGCGCCGACCTGACCCTCGTGCTCTTCAACCTGGACGAGACGACCTACAGCCGCGAACTCGCGCCGCTGGCGGGGCATTATCCGGCGCTGCGGCTGGGACCGCCCTGGTGGTTCTTCGACAGCTTCAACGGGATGCGCCGCTACTTCGACAACGTGGTCGAGACCGCCGGAATTTACAACACCGCCGGGTTCAACGACGACACCCGCGCCTACCCGTCGATCCCGGCGCGCCACGATCTGTGGCGGCGCGCCAGCGCGGACTGGCTGGCGGAGCTGGTCTCGCGGCAGTTGATCGACACGGACGACGCCCGCGAGATGATGGCGGCGCTGGCGTATGATCTGGCGAAGCGAACGTACCGGCTGTGAGCCGAGATTTCGATTGAGTTGTTCATGTTGAAAAGTCACCTCACCCCCCACCCCTGCTCCCCTGTAAGCGACGCGGCGGAGAGAGGGGAACGCCCTCACTTCGTTCGGGGCAAGCGAAGCAAGCAGGGCAGGTTTGCCGCGCAGCGGCGGTGAGCGTATGTGACAATCTCGGAGACGCTTATGACTTCCACTCCTTCGGAGTTCATCACCGGGCTGTTCAGCCTGGAAGGCAAAACCGCCCTCGTCACGGGCGGCACAGGCGTGCTCGGCGGGATGATGGCGCGCGGGCTGGCGCAGGCGGGCGCGCAGGTGGCGATCCTCGGACGCCGCCAGGACAAAGCCGAACAGATGGCGCAGGAAATCATCGAAGCGGGCGGTCAGGCGATGGCGGCTCCCGCCGACGTGCTCGACAAGGCGCAGTTGGAAGCCGCGCGCGACCGGATACTGGCGGCGTGGGGCAAGCTCGACATTCTGATCAACGGCGCGGGTGGCACGACGCCCGAAGCGACCGTCGCGGCGGACAAGACGATCTTCGACATGCCGCTCGACCCGATGCGCTACGTGATCGACCTCAACCTGATCGGGACGCTGCTGCCGTCGCAGGTCTTCGGCGAAGTCATGGCGCGCCAGAAAGAGGGCTGCATCGTCAACATCTCGTCGATGAACGCGCAGCGGGCGCTGACCCGCAACGTCGCCTACGCCGCCGGGAAAGCCGCCGCCGAGAATTTCACGGAATGGCTCGCCGTCGAGCTGGCGACCAAGTTCGGCGAGGGGCTGCGCGTCAACGCGATTGCGCCGGGCTACTTCGTCGGCGACCAGAACCGCGCGCTGCTGCTCAACCCGGACGGCACGCGCACGCCGCGCGGGCAAAAGATCGTCGACCATACGCCCGCCGGACGCTTCGGCGTCCCCGAAGACCTGATCGGCACACTGATCTGGCTGTGCAGTCCGGCGGCGCGCTTCGTCAATGGCGCGATCATCATGGTCGACGGCGGCGCGAACGCCTTCAGCGGGATTTAACGTCGAATAGCTCACAGACAGGGAGAATCGCTCATGAACGCGGACGAACTGCGCGCCATTCAGGCGCCGCTCAAACAGCAGTACCGGGACGAGCCGGACGCCGCGCTGGTCACGCTCAAAGCGCAGGGGCGCGTCGGCGAGGGCGTCACCTGCAACGTCGAGACGGGCAAGGCGCTGGTGCAGGCGGGCTTGCATCCCGCGACCGGCGGCGACGGGCTGAGCGTCTGCTCCGGCGACATGCTGCTGGAAGCGCTGGTCGCCTGCGCCGGGGTCACGCTGCGCGCGGTCGCCACCGCCATCGGCGTCCATCTGGGCGACGATACGCTGATCCGCGCCGAGGGCGACCTCGACTTTCGCGGGACGCTGGGCGTCTCGAAGGAAGTGCCGGTCGGCTTCCAGAATATCCGCCTGCACTTCGACCTCGACACCGACGCGGGCGAGGAGCAGATCGCCAGCCTGAAGAAGCTGACCGAGCGCTACTGCGTCGTCTACCAGACGCTGCGCCAGCCGCCCGAAATCGTCGTCGAAACCCACACCGTCCCGAACAGCTAGTCGTAAGCCGCGCTGATGACCGCGTCGACGGCGGCGTGTTTCAGCGCCCGCGCCACCGAGACGCGGTGATGCCCATCGACGACGAAGTAAATGCTGCCCGCCCGGATCAGTTCGACGGGCGGCAGCGGCGTCTCCTGAAGCATCATCGAGGCAATGCGCACCCAGCGCGTCTGTAACCGATCACAGAGAGGGTAGAAATTGCGGTCGAACTCGTCGCAGCGGTTGACGCTGCCTTTGATCTGCCGCAGATCGACCATCTGCATTGGCGACGGCTGAGCGGTGTAGATCATATCGACCGAGAGCGCACGGTCGAGCAGCAGCGGACGCCACGAGCGCCCGGTCAGCCGCGCGATCAGTTTGTTGAGCCTGCCCCGCCGGAGCGCCTGCTCGAACAGAGGCGCCGCGCTCTGATGGAAGCGCGTGATCCCGGACTGCAAAGGGTCGAGATCAGGGGGTTTGATCGCCTGGAACATGCGAGTACCTCCTTCGCGCGCCACCAGCCAGCCAGCCGCGCGGCGCGCATTTCCTATCGGTAATCTATGATCCAGTACGATCAAAACCGGAAAAGGTGACGAAATGCGTCGGACGTGGGAATCAAAAAGCCCCGCTTCGAGGCAGTTCTCTCAAGGCGGGGCTGGTCGTCACACGAAGGCGCTCAGGGCATGAGCGGCTCGGCTGGCGCATAATCGATCTCGTCGAGCGTCTCGACAATCGCGCCCCACGTCATGGGCAATTCCCAGTCGACGCTGACGCGCTTGCTCGCCACGTCGCCTTCGACCTTGAGCACGCCCTGCTTCTGGCTCAGCTCGTTGACGATGGTGCGGACGCAGTTGTCGCAGCCAATGTTCGGGACGGTAAAAGTCCGGTGTTCCATGAGAATGTCCTATCTCCTCAAACGCTATCCAATCGCAGACGCACTGAACACGTCGCATCTTATCCCTATTATGCACCCTGTACGCGGGTACAATGTCAAGCGGTCAATTTACGTTTCGAGCGCCGCCGCCAGTTCGGCGCGCACGTCGGCGTCGTCTTCCCGCTCGTAGCGCCGCTTGAGCGCATCCGCCGCGCCGATCCGTCCCAGCGCCCAGGCAGCATGACCGCGCACCAGCGGGCTGGCGTCGTCCAGCAGCGTTTGCAGCGGCGGGATGGCGCGCGCGTCGCCCCAGTTCCCGGCGGCGACGCAGGCGTTGCGCACCAGCCGATCCCGCTTGATGCGCGCGACCGGCGACCCCTGAAAGCGCGCGCGAAAGCCCGCCTCGTCCAGCGCCAGCAGGTCGAGCAGCGGCGGCGCGGCACGATCTACGTCACGCGGCTGGAAGACGATTTCGCCCGTCTCCGGGGCGAAGCGCTGAAACGGGCAGACCTCCTGACACACGTCGCAGCCGAAGACCCAGTTGCCCATCAATGGGCGCAAATCGCGGTCGATCCAGCCCTTGTGCTCGATGGTCAGGTAGCTGATGCAGCGGCGCGCGTCGAGGACGTGCGGGCGCGGGAAGGCGTCGGTTGGGCAGGCGGCGAGGCAGCGCGTACACGTCCCGCACATCGTTACGCGCCCCGGTTCGTCGTAAGCGTCGAATTCCAGGTCGGTCAGGAGTTCGCCGAGGAAGAAATAACTGCCCCGGCGCGGGTGGATCAGCAGGGTATTTTTGCCCGTGAAGCCCAAACCCGCCTCGTGCGCGTGGCTGCGCTCCAGAATCGCGCCGGTATCGACGTAGACGCGCTGGCTGAGCGCCCGCGCCTCGCGGCGTGCGCTCTCGGCTGCCAGCCACGCCGCCAGCGTCTCCAGGCGCGGCGCGATCAGGTCGTGATAATCCAGACCCCAGGCATATGAGGCGATGCGCCCACGCGCCGGGTCGCGCAAAACGGCTTCCGGCACGTGGGTGCGGTAATCCAGCCCGACGACGATCAGCGAGCGCACGCCCGGCAGGATGGCGTTGAGATCGCGCCGCCGCGCCTGCCGGTCGGGGCGCGCCATGTAGCTCATCGAGCCGTGCATCCCGGCGTCGATCCAGCGGAAGTAGGCGTCCAACTGCGGCGATGGCTCGGCGCGCGTCAGCCCGACCAGATTGAAGCCGAGGTCGCGCGCCCGCGCTTTGACCGCTGCTGAAGTCACCATCATACCTCCTGATCATATGCGGCAGCGGCGGCGGTTTGCGAAGGGCGAACCGCCTGCGCCGGCAAGTCTGCGTGGATTGGCATGGATGGCAGTTGCGAGGGGATGCCGAAAGCGCCTATGATCTCAGGACACGTGAAAATCAGCGAGAAATGACATGCCCACAGACGAGGAACAGAAAGCGCATTCGCGCGAGCGCTTCAGCCAGTTCGCGCAGGGATACGTCCACAGCCCGACGCATTCGCAGGGCGAAGACCTCGACCGCCTGCTCGAAATCGCCAATCCGCAGGCCGACTGGCTGGCGTGCGACATCGCCACCGGCGGCGGGCACACCGCGCTCAAGATCGCGCCGCACGTCCGCCGCATGATCGCCACCGACTACGCCCCGGTGATGCTGGCGAGCGCGCGCGCGTTCATCCAGAGCCAGGGCGCGGCAAACGTCGATTTCGTCCCGGCGGACGCCGAAGCCCTGCCCTTCGCCGCCGAGCGCTTCGACCTGATCACCTGCCGGGTCGCGGCGCACCACTTCCCGGACATCTTCCGCTTCGTGCGCGAATGTGCGCGGGCGCTCAAGCCGGGCGGGACGCTGGTCGTGTTGGATCACCTCGTGCCCGACGACCCGAAAGCCGCCGCCTACATCGAAGCCTTCGAGCGCCTGCGCGACCCCAGCCATAACCGCGCGCTCAGCAACTCCGAATGGCGCGGCGATTTTCTCGACGCGGGCTTGACGGTCGAGCACGTCGAGCGGCTGGATCGCCCGGCGAAGATGATCCCCTGGGCGGAGCGGCAGGGCTGCTCGCCGGAGGTGATCGAGCACCTGCACGTCCTGCTGGCGCAGGCGCCGGATGCCGTCGCCGAGTTCATCCACCCGGTCTGCGCCGGGACGCCCGACGCCGGGTTCGACCACGTTTACATTCTGATCAGCGGGAAGAAGCCCCTGTAGGCAATAAACATGGGGATGTAGGGGCACGATATATCGTGCCTCTACGAGTTATGCCTGTTACATTTTCGAGCGCCTCGGCTGCCTGTTCCGCGCCGCCCAGCGATGCCATCTCTGCCGCCAGCTCGCGCGCCGTCTGCCGGACGTGCTCGTCGTGCGCCAGCGCGCGCACGCCCTCCATCAGCATCCCCTGTTTCACGTCGTGCGCCGTCAGGTTCAGACCGACTTTCGCCTGCGCCACCCGCCGCGCCTGCCCGCGCTGATCGGCGGCGTGCGGCACGACGATCTGCGGGACGGCATGAATCAGCGCGGCGTGGGTCGTGCCCATGCCGCCGTGATGGATCATCAGCTGTGTGCGCGGCAGCACCTGCGCGAACGGCACGAAATTGAGCAGCCGCGTCGTGTCCGGCAGCGCGGCGATCAGCCTGGTCTTGTCCTCCGGCGCAATCGGGTTCCAGCCGATGGCGACAATCGGGACCAAGCCCGCCCGCGCCGCCGCCTGCGCCGCCCAGCTAAAGAAGCCCAGATCGCCCGTGAAGGTCGTGCCCAGCGTGATCAGCGCCAGCGGCGCGTCGTCGGGGATGGCACGCAGCCACTCCGGCGGATCGTCGCTCGGCGGGGTCGGCGCGCCGCCGACGAACAGCGTCTGCGGCAGCAGATTGGCTTCGTCCGCCGCATACCACGAGCGGCTGAAGTAGCTGACGTGCAGGTGCGGGCTGAGGATCGACGGCGTGGGACCGCCCGCGATGTTGACGCCCGTCAAGCCGAAGCGCGCCTTCAGCCGAGCGATACGCTCCTGACTCTCCGAGCCGAGCGTCTTCTGCACCGGGAACAGGAAATCCTCGTCGAGTTCCTTCTGGGCGATCCAGCCGCAGACCGCCAGCGGAACAGCGAGCGCCTCAGCCGCCAGCGCCGCCGCCGTCAGGAACGGATCGGTGACGATGGCGTCGGGCTTGCCCATCTCGTCCGCCAGCTCGATCAGCGCCTGCACCGCGTCGCCGACCAGCGGCTCGCTCAGCCAGGTATCGAGCGCGCGGCGGTAGCGCAGCATGACCGCTTCCTGCGGCGGGATGGTCGAGAGATCGGGCGCGGGCGGCGGGGGCCACAGCCAGCCCGTCTTGCGGATCGGCGCGAAGGGCACGCGCGCGGCTGCCAGCGCGCCGCCGAGCGTGTTCTCGCTGACCCACGTGACTTCGTGCCCGCGCCGAATCAGCGCCTGCGCCGTCTTGAGGTAGCCGCCCCAGTCCAGGTGACTGAACAGCGGCGCGGAGACAAACCAGAAATTCGCCATTTGGTGATGCCATTCAATCCAACGATGTAGGGGCACAATATATCCGTGCCCCTACGCTGCTGATCCAATCATTTCGCCGCGCAAATGCGGCGCAGCGAGCTTTCAATACAAGGTCTTCAGGTCATCCTCGTCGATTTCGCGCTGCAGTTCTTCGGCGCTGGCGTTGACGGCGAGATGCGCCTGATTCATCATGATTTCAGCCAGCGAAGCCAGTTCATCCTGCGCATCGCCCGCTTGCCACAACCCGGAGCGAAGGACGCACTTGGCGCAGTGAAAATACACGTCCTCGACGGCGACCGCAATCAGCACCGCCGGGACTTTGCCATCGACGGCGCAGCGCTCGCGCAGGGGCGTGTCGCGGATGAGCTGCGCCCTACCATTGACGCGCAGGGTTTCGCGCTTGCCCGGTATGAGGAAAATGAGTCCGATTTGCGGATTTTCCAGAATGTTGACGAGCGTATCGGCGCGGCGATTCCCCGGTCGATGCGGGATCAGCAGCGTGCGCGAATTGAGCACCTGGACGAAACCGGCGGGGTCGCCCTTCGGCGAAACGTCGGCGTTCCCCTGCGCATTCGACGTGCCGATCAGCAGAAAGGGCGATGCGCTGATAAATTCCTGCGCATACGCATCGATCTCGTGGATCACCTTGTCGATGACCACCTGGCTCGGATAACCGAGAATCGCGCGTAGTTCCGCCTCGCTGCGCACCACCTCTGAAAACGCGACTTCATCGGTCATCATCGCCTTTATCCCCTATGGACATGGAATCACCCTTGCGCGCAAAAAGTTGAACCCATTTGTGTTGAAAAGGCTGGAACTAAAGTTGGAAAATTTACATCCGGGTGGCGCTGCGCGAGAGCCACACGGGCTGCAGCTTGCCCTGCGGCATGTGCAGCATCAGGTACAGCCGCTGCGCTTCTTCCCAGACGGCGAGCGACTCGTCCTGCCGATCCAGCACCGCCTGCTGCTGGCTGCGCGTGCTCAGCGCCTCGGCGGTCAGGCGGCGGTTGTCGATTTTGCGCGCCAGCGCCAGCGCTTCCGCCAGCGGCATCGTCGGCAGCGGCGGCTTGCCCCTGCGCGATCAGCAGGCGCGCCTGCCCGGTCAGCGCCGCGACGATCAGCTCGCCGTGATTGTCGGCGCGTCCCTGCGCCAGCGCGTCGTCGAGCAGCGTCTGCGCCTCGTCGTAGGCGCGCGTGGTGGTCAGGGTCCCGGCGAGGTTGACCTTGATCTGCCCCGCCCACAGCGGATCGTCGACCAGCGCCAGCGCCTTGCGATGATGCTCCAGCGCGGCATCGGAGTCACCGAGCGAATCGTAGACCAAGCCCAGATTGTCGAGCTGGATGGCGGCTGGCAGGTTCAGGTTGAGCGGCTGGCTGATCGTCAGCGCCCGCTCCAGCGTGGCAATCGCGCGGCGCGGTCGCCCGACCAGCAGCAGAAACCAGCCGTAATTGCCGTTGCGCGTCGTCTCGGCGACCTTGTCTTCCAGCCGCTCGGCGATGCCGATGGCTTCGGTGAAGAAGGCGTCGGCGGATTCCACGTCGCCCTGTTCGGCGTAAGCGTTGGCAGCGTTGGAGAGCACCAGCCCGCGCGTCTCCTGATCCGCGCCATCGAGCGAACTCAAGACCATCAATGCCTGTTCGTAGTCCTTCAGCGCGCGCGCCCGCTGACCGAGCAGCTTGCGCGCGTTGGCGATGTCGCAGTGGAGCCGCGCCGTCTGCGCGTATGCCCGCTGCGCGTCGTAAATCGCCAGCGCCGCCGTCCACTCGTTGACGGCAGCGGGATAATCCTTGCGCCGCAGATAGACCAGACCGAGGTCGCGCCGCGCCTGCGCCAGTTCGAGCGGCTTCTCCGCCGTCTCCGCCAGATCGATAGCGCGCTGATAAGTCAGAATCGCGCTGTCGGTGTCCCCGCTGTCGGCTTGCGCCGCCGCCAGATTGCGCAGCACGTCGACCCGCGCGCCTTCGCTGGCTGCCGCTTGCAGATGGGGGATCGCTTCGGCGCTGCGACCCATCGCGCGCAGCGCCACGCCGAGCACACCCTGCGCCTGCCGTTGCAGCGCCGGGTCGCCGAGCGCCTCGGCAGTCTTGAGCGCGATCTCGGCATACGCCAGCGCCTCGTCGGACTTGCGCAGGCTCAGGCTGGTTTTGCTCATCTGCGCGACGGCGGTCACGTAATCCGGCGACGCCGCTTCCGGCGCGAACAGGCGCAGCACGTGGCTGTAATAAGCGTGGGCATCCTGAAAGCGTCCCTCGGCGAGCGCGCGGTCACCCAGCAGCAGCCCCCACTGGCGCTCGTAGATGCGGTCGCCGCTCTGCTCCGCCAGACGCAGCGCCCGGTCGAGCAAATGCTGCCCTTCCGCTTCCTGCCCGTTCTGGATCGACGCCAGACCGAGCAGCCCGGTCAGCGCGCTGGTCTGTTCGTCGTCGCCCATCGCGGCAAGCTTGGGCAGCGCGTCGCCGAGCAGACGCGCCCCGTAACTGGCGTTGCCGTCGTGCAGATAGGTTTCGCCCAGATGACCGAGCGCGCGTCCCTCCGCGCCGCCCGATTCCGCTTTGCGGGCGTAATCCAGCGCGCGCTCGTAAGCCTCACGCGCGCCAACCCAATCGCCGCGCGCCTGCGCCAGCACGCCGATCCCGCTGGTGATGTAGGATCGCTGGGTATCGCCCTGCGCGTCCGCGAGCAGCGTTTGCAGGAGTTGATCCGCGTCGTCGTAGCGCTTCTGAAGGATGTAGATTTCGGCTTTGTGCATCAGGGCGACGACTTCGGCAGCCTGATCGGCAGCCGAACGCGCGATTTGCAGCGCCCGTTCGAGCAGCTCCAGTGCCGAGTCGTAAGATTCCGCAAGCTGCGCTTTCCAGGCGGCATCCAATGCGTCTTCCAGCGCGCGCTCGTGCGGTCGGAGCGCCGGACGAACGAAGTTCGCCAGCGTTTCTTTCAAACTCATCGTAATTCCTGTATGACGCTTCCCATCCTCAATTTGTAGCGCTGAATCCAGCGAAAAGCAAAACGGCAGCCAGCAGTCAGCAACCGGAACGCGCGTCGAGCGACGCCCATTCGGTAGAGACGAAGTTCGCTTCCCAGTGCTTGCTCTCGTCTTCTATTGTATAGCAATGTCAGCGCCGGGAGTGCTTAACTCGTCGGGTCTTCTTCGCCCAGCCACGTCATCAGCGCGTTGGCGGAGTCGGGCGCGAGGACGAGATTCAGGCAGAAGTAGCCGCTGGCGTCGCCGATGATGGTCGGGCGCACCGTCAGCGTGCCGTTGGTGTGCAGCCCCAGCCCGACGAAGCAGTCGCCCGTGCCGACCTGACGGGTCGTCATCAGACCGTCGTTCGGCTGAAGATGCCGGACAGCACGGATCAATTCGCGGGCGCGTGGGCGCAGCGCGATCTCCAGCGCGCCGTAGCTTGCCGAAATCACCACGTAATCGCCTTCACGACGCATGGCAATCGTCGGACGAAGAACCCCCTCGCCCTGCCCGGTGAACGAAATGACCCCCGTTGCCGTATCGACGGCAGTCTGATCCAGAGTTTGAAAAGCCCGCATTTTGGAAGCGCTCCCCAAATAACCTACGCAGTCTCGTCATGATACCGCCGTCAGGGGAAACAAGCCAAGAGATGCGCCTATCAGGAGGTGACAAGCTACGTAGCAGATCGCGTCATCTGTCACGTGAGGTGAGGGCTTGCATTGAATAAGATTAGGTTAGCACGAGGGATGCTCAATTTGGCAGAAGACTGCCATTACGAGACGTTATGGTGGTCATCACCAGACGTATGTGGTTGGATGATTATGCCAGGACCTGCGGCGTGCGCTAAGCCGCCCCGCGATCCGGCTTAACCATAAGTTTGCTCTGTAGTCTGTACGTGCGCGTCCTCACGGCGACCCGGTCATACCCGGAGTTGTTGGGGTGTTCGTCAGCGGCTTGATCCGCCGGGCATCCTCTCCTTTGTAGCTGTCGTCGTCTGCTAACAGAGCCGACCTACGGCAGCCTACCTCTCATTCTTCACGACGAGTGGGCGGAAGTTTGCGCACGGGCTTCCGCCCCACTTCCCTTCTTACGAATAAGCCGCTGATTAAAGAACTCCCGATCCCGCCCCACCATGCTATAATTTTCACAAACAAGCGAACATTTCAAGGAATAGACATGGCGAAATTGAAGGGTATGCTGCTTGCCCTGTTCCTGCTCGTGTCGTGTGCGGTCGCGCAGGCGCAGGCAGCGCCGTCCCCCGGCTTATTGATCTACAACGTCTGGGTGCGCCCGACCGCGCCTGAACCCGCAGCAGACGCCACCCCCGAAGCGCCCCTCCCCGGCACCGTCACGGGCGCGTTCATGACCATCGAGAACACGGGCGACAGCGATTACCAGCTCGTCGGCGTCAGCGACGACTTCGCCGAAATGTCGCAGCTTCACGAGATGACGATGGACGACAAAGGCGTCATGCGGATGCACGCGCTCGATATCATCGACATCCCCGCCGGGCAGACGGTGCTGCTCGCTTCAGGCGGCTACCACGTCATGCTGATGAACGTCGCGCACGACATTTACCCCGGTCAGGCGGTGGCGCTCACGCTGACCTTCGCCGACAGCAGCGGCGCGACTTTCGACGTGCCCGTCGCCGCGATAGCGACCGACGACCCACCGCAGGACGATCCGCTGATCGTGGCGAACGCGCTGGCGCAGCCCGATCCCACCGACGACACCGCGCTCGACATCTCGCTGATCCTCGACAATCGCGGCGACGCGGACGACACGCTGACCGGCGTATCAAGTGACATCGGCACAACCGTCCTGCTCAGCATGACCGATTCGCGCGCCCTCCCCTACACGACGGTGGACGTGCCCGCGCAGCAGCAGACGGCGTTCACGCCCGACGGCGTGTTCATTCGCCTGAGCGATCCCACTCAGCCGCCTGGTGACGCCTTCCCGCTCACGCTCACGTTCGCGTCCGGCAAGACGATCACCGTCGCCGTGCCCGTTGCCCCCTCAGGAGCCAACTCATGACCGAGCAGACGCAGCAGTCGAAGACGGGGCGCGGCGCGCTGGCGGCGTTTCTGGTGATCGGGGTTCTGCTGGTGGCGATTGTCGCCGTGGTCAGCCTGCGCGGGACGTTCGGCGCAGCCGCCCCCACGCCGACGCCCGTCCCGCCGCCCGCAGGCGTGACATCGATTGACCCACCGCGCGAACTCGCCGACTTCACGCTGCCGGGCAGCAGCGGGCAGCCGCTCAGCCTGAGCGACCTGCAAGGCAAATTCACGCTGCTCTTCTTCGGCTATACCCACTGCCCGGACATCTGCCCGCTGACGCTGGCGCACTGGAAAAGCATTCGGGCGAAACTGGGCGACGACGCCGCGCAGATGAATTTCCTGTTCATCAGCGTGGACGGCGGGCGCGATACGCCGGAAGTCATGGCGCAGTATCTCAGCCGCTTCGACCCGACCTTCATCGGCATGTCCGGCGACGACGCGACGCTGGCGCGTATCGGCGGCGCTTACGGGCTGTACTACCAACTGCACACGGAAGAGGGCGAGAACTACTCGGTCGATCACACCTCGCAGAGCTACCTGATCAACCCGCAGGGGCAGATGATCGACATGTTTTCGTATGACACCGCCGAGGATGCCGTCGTCCAGACGATAGAGAGCGAAATCGCTCAGGCGTCGGCGTAGTATCACCGCCGCGACGCGCGCGGCACCACCGCACACACAACTTCGTAGCTGATCGTGCCGATCCGCCGGGCGATGTCGTCGGCGGTGATCGTGAGACCGCCCTGCGTGCCGATCAGCACCACCTCGTCGCCAATCGTCACGTCCGGGATGCCGGTGACGTTGATCGTCGTCTTCTCCATGCTCACCCGCCCGACGATGGGCGCGACGTTCCCCCTGACCAGCACGTGCCCCCAGTACTGCGGCGCGCGGCGCAGCCCGTCGGCGTAGCCCACCGGGATCACGGCGATGCGCTCGTTCTCCTGCGCGTAGTAGGTCGCGCCATAGCCGACGGGATGCCCGGTCGGCAGGGTCTTGACCTGCGCGATCACGGTCTTCCACGAGAGCACCGGCTTGAACTCCTCCGGCACGCGCACCGTCTCGGACGGCGATAAGCCGTACATCGCCAGCCCGACGCGCACCGCGTTGAAGTGCGTCTCCTTCGAGATCAGCGTCCCGGCGGAGTTCGCCGCGTGAACGTACTTGAAGTTGAACCCGGCAGCCCGCAGCGGCATCAGCACTTCTTTGAACATGTTGACCTGCTGCATGGTGAAGTCGAGGTCTTCGTCCGCCATCGAAAAATGCGTGTAGATGCCCTCGATTTCCAGATGCTTCAGGCTGAGCATCGAGCGAAAGAAGGGCATGGCGTCCATCGCCAGCACGCCCAGCCGCCCCATGCCCGTATCGACCTTGACGTGGACGCGCAGCTTTTCACCGCTTTCGCGCGCCACGTCATTGTAGATGCGCGCCAGGTCGATGTCGTAGACGGTGATGGTGATGTTCTGGCGAATCGCCTGCCGGATCGCCTGCGCCGGGGTATAGCTCAGCACCAGGATCGGCGCTTCGATCCCGGCAGCGCGCAGTTCGAGCGCTTCGGACATCGAGGCGACGGCGAGATATTCCGCGCCGTTGAGCAGCGCCGTCTGCGCGACCGAGACCGCGCCGTGACCGTAAGCGTTGGCTTTGACGACCGCGAACAGCGCGACCAACTCGCCCACCAGCGATTTCAGCCCGCGCACGTTCGCCGCCAGCGCGTCGAGGTCGATATGCACCCAACTGGAGCGCAGCGGCGGCAGCAGCCAGTCGGCTTCAGTCATCGTCTGCGCCCGCGCCAGGTGTTCGGCGTCGGTTTCGCTCACCAGCAGCGCCCGCGTGATCAGCTCGCTGCGCGACAACTGCCCGCCCTTGATCAGCACGATGTCGTCCAACCCCAGCGCGCCCGGCTCGCGCAACTGCGCGACCGCATCCTGCACGCTGTAGGTGACGCGGACTTTAGAGGCATCCATGCCCACGTCGAGCGCCGCCCGCCCCGCCAGCGCCGCATCCTTGCCGACGGTGATGAACAGGTCGGTCGCCTCCGCCGCGCGCTGCCCGACGGCGCGATGTCCGCGCTGGTTGTACTCGCCCAGGCTGTCCATATCGCCGAAGATGAAGATCGCCCGGTGCTTTTCGTCGGTGATCGTTTGCAGCCAGTCGAGCGCGGCGATGGTCGATTCCGGGTCTGCGCCGTAGGTGTCGTCGACCAGCAGCGCGCCGCCGATTCCATTGAGCGGATTCATGCGCCCCGGCAGCGGCGAGAGCGTGGTCAGTGTCTTGAGCGCGTCGGTCGGCGTGATGCCGAACTCCATGCCGACCGCCACCGCCGCCAGCGCCGCGTACAACTGGTGCTTGCCCAGCAGCGGCGACCAGCGCCCGACGTAACGGTTATCCCCGAAGCGCACGTCGAAGCCCGTGCCGGTCGCGCCGAGCACGACGTTGACGGCGGTCAGGTCTGCGCCGAAGCCTTCCAGCCCGACGGTGAGCGCCTTCGCCTGCGTGCGCGCCGCCAGCGTGCGGGCGCGGTCGTCGTCGTAGTTGAGCACCGCCAGCCCGCTCGTCGGCAGGTTCTGGATCAGGACACTGTCTTCCTCCGCGACCAGATCGGCGATCTTGGGGCGGTCTCCATAGCCGATGCGCGTGACGACGCCGATCTGCGGCTGCGCCGCAAGCACCATTTCGGACAGCTCGCCGGGTTCTTCCGCCGCCAGCTCCAGCACGACGATCTTGTGCTCCGGCGTGAGCTTCGCCAGCGTCGTCGCCAGGCTGAAGCGCCCGCTCGCATCGCCCGCGCTCTTATGCACCGGAAAGTGCGCCTGCAAGACGTGGCTGATCGCCTCAACCGTGATCGACTTGCCCGACGTGCCCGTGACGCCGACCACCTGCGGACCGAACTTGTTCAGGATGTAGCGCGTCCACTTCATCAGGGCATCGCCGGGGTCTTTGACCAGGATGATCGACAGCCCATCCGTGTCGATCTCCGGCGGGCGCGCGCACAGCACGCCGGTCGCGCCCTTCCGCACCGCCTCGGCGATGTACTGGTATCCATCTCCGGCGTCGGTCTTGAGGGCGACGTAGAGCTGGGTGTCGGCGGCGAGGCGCGAATCGAGGCAGAAATCGCTGAAAAGCTGCGCGCTCGGCTCGCCGAAAAGCTGACCATTGGCGGCTTCAAGGATGTCGTAAAGACTGATCATGATGTGGGTATGTGGGTTATGTGGGTTAACTTCAATCGTAACATGACGCCCATTCGGGTGTAACTTTTGTTATAATCATGCTGACAGAATGGAAGTGATTAGTTATTAGTTCCTGGTTTTCGTTCATAGATATTGCGCCAGTGATGCAGCCAGCTAAGAACCAATGACTAATAACTAAAAACCGTGAAAGTCTACATGTCATTTTATTTCGAGACGATCAAAACGCAAAATCGCGCCCGCGCAGGCATCTTCCACACGCCGCATGGCGACATAGCGACACCCGTCTTCGCCCCGGTGGGCACGCAAGCGACCGTCAAAGCCGTCCTCCCGCGCGACCTGCGCGAAATCGGCGCGACTCTGGTTCTGGCGAACACCTATCACCTCTACCTGCGACCGGGCGACGATCTGGTGCGCGAGATGGGTGGTCTGCACGAGTTCATGCGCTGGGACAATCCCCTGCTGACCGACTCCGGCGGCTTTCAGGTCTTCAGCCTCGCGCAGATCAACAGGATCGACGACGAGGGCGTGACCTTCCGCAGCCACATCGACGGCAGCCAGCACCGCTTCACGCCGGAACTGTCCGTCCACATTCAGGAGAACCTCGGCGCGGACATCATCATGTGCTTCGACCAGTGTCCGATCCCGACCGACCGCGCCGTTGTCGAGCAGGCGGTCACGCGCACCAATGCCTGGGCGGCGCGCTGCCGCGAAGCGCACCCCGATAGGTCGCGTCAGGCGCTGTTCGGAATCCAGCAGGGCGGCATCTTTGAAGACCAGCGCGCCCGCTCGTCCGAGGCGCTGCGCCCGCTCGACTTCCCCGGCTACGCCATCGGCGGGCTGGCGGTCGGCGAGAGCAAGGCGGAGATGTACCACACGCTCGACACCTGCATCCCGATGCTGCCGGAGGACAAGCCGCGCTACCTGATGGGCGTCGGCGCGCCGGACGATCTGGCGCAGTCGGTGCTGCGCGGCATCGACATCTTCGACTGCGTGCTGCCGACGCGCATCGCGCGGCACGGCGCGGTCTTCACGCCGGACGGGACGCTCAACATGGGCAATCTGGCGAACGCCCGCGACCACGCGCCGATTGACCCCGAATGCGACTGCTACTGCTGCCAGAACTTCTCGCGCGCCTACCTGCGTCATCTGGTGCGTGCTAAAGAACTGCTGGCGCATACCCTGCTCAGCATCCACAACATCCGCTTTCTGATTCGTCACATGCAAGCGATGCGCGCGGCTATTCTGGACGACAGCCTGCCGGAGTATGTGGATCGCTTTCTCCGACGCTACCTGCAAACCGCCCAAGGATAACCCAACGTTGAAACCGCCGCACTTGCCCGATCAGGGTTGGTAAAAGCAGCATGGGGAAGGCTAAACGCACCCTTGCAGCAGTCGCCTTCACGCTGGTGAGTTGTAGCAGTCAAATTCTCCCGGCAGCCACGCCGACGACCCACGCGACCGCCCTTCGGCTCTACGCGACGACCTCGACGATCCCGCTGATCTACGAGCTGACGACGACCTACACCCGCCTGAACCCGACGATCACGTTTGAAGTCGCCACCGGCGATTACCGGGCGATGGTGCAGGAAGTTTTGCGCGACGACGCCGCCTACCTGATCACCAACCACCTGGACGACGACAGCCCGCTGTGGGCTGCGCCCATCGGTCAGGATGGTATCGCCGTGATCGTCCACGCGGACAACGACCTGACCGGGCTGACGACCGCCCAGCTTCGCAGCATCTATCAGGGCTGGATCGACCAGTGGAGCGAAGTCGGCGGGCACGGCGGTGAGATCGTCGTCGTCAGCCGCGAAAGCGGATCGGGGACGCGCGCGGAGTTCGAGAGCCTGATCATGGGCAGCCGCCGCACCACGCCGACGGCGCAGATCGCCCCATCCAGCGAAGCGATGATCACGAGCGTGGCGCGCCAGCCGGACAGCATCGGCTACGTGTCGATGAGCTATCTGAGCAACCAGATCGTGTCCGGGCGCGTGCGCGCCCTCACGCTCGACGGCGCAGAGCCGACGCTGGAAAACGTCTACGACAACATCTACCCGCTGCGCTCGATCCTCTACGTCGCCGGGCAGCACGAGCCGGGCGACAGCAAAGGACTGGAGCCGCACTACCGCGCTTTCATCGGCTGGGTGCAAAGCCCGGAGGGGCAGGCGCTGGTCGCCCGCGACTACGCGCCGCTGCTGCGCTCGCAGTAGCGCCGGAATACCCTACGCCGCAAGTGACGTGATCGTCCAGAAGGCGGCGGCGAGCAGCTCAGGATCACGACCCACAGAGAGCTGAGCGCCATATCGCGGTAGAAGCGCAGACGCGCTCGCCGCTTCTCCATCTCCATTTCGGGGACGCGAATGCGATAGAGCGCGCCCGCCGCATCGAGATTTTTCGGATTGACGCGCAGCACGTTGTCGAGACAGATCGAACTCTGGTCGAGCAAATCGACGGCGACGCTCATCCACAGCCAGGCATCTTCGAAGTTGTTGTCCTCGCGGATCAAATCGCGCAGCAGGTGACGCGCTTCGCTGCGGTGGTTGGACTTGACCAGATCAATCGCGTCCAACAGCCGGTCGATGCGGGAAGCGGCGGCGTCCTGATCGGTCATGCCGTCGCAGCCTCGTCGGCGCGGACGCCCTGGAACATGTCGTATTCGTCCACGCGGTTCGCCTGCGGCGCGGGGTAAACCCGCGTGAAGTGCTGGTACGGCGTCAGCCAGCGGCGCGTCCATTTCGGCAGGCGCATCGACCCGCCGCCAATCTGGCTGGCATGGCAGGCGCTGGCTGCATCCCACGCCTCGAAATAATCGCGCAAGTCGATCATCGTGTGAGTCGGCTCGACGTGATCGAGGATCGCCACCAGGTCGAAATCGTGGTTGCGCCCCAGATGGCGCGGGTCTTCGCGGCGCAGGCGGGTCAGCATAATCCCCATGCGAATCTGGCGCTCGGAAATGCTGCTGTAGTAGAGCTTTTGCGGCTGGTAGGGCGCTTTGTCGGTCTGGTAATTCGGGTCGCTCGCCAGCGAGAACGCCTGCGTCGTCGCGCGCTGGATGGCGATGTGATCCGGGTGCCCGTAGCCGCCGTAGCGGTTGAAGGTGATCACCACCTGCGGCTGGATGTCGCGCATCACGTCGACCACTTTGCGCGTCACCTCGTCGACGGGCGCCTGCCACAGACAATCGGGATCGTTCGATGTCTCCGACCCCATCATGCCGCTGTCCTTGTAGCCCAGCTTGATGACGTGCTTGAAGTGCAGCGTCTCGGCAGCGCACTCGAGTTCCGCCAGCCGCAGCGACTTGATCGAGTCGTAGCCGTTGAGAAATTCCTCTTTCACGGTGCCGCGTTCGCCGTTGGTCGCACAGATCAAACTGACCTCAACTCCTTCGGCGACGTAACGCGAGATCAACCCACCCAGACCGAAACTCTCGTCATCAGGATGCGCGTATGAAATCAGCAGACGGCGGGACATAGGCTTTCCGTTTTCTCTCATTCGGCGTTATTCAGGATTATAGTACAGCCCGACGAGGGGAGTATAGCCCCTGTGCATTCCGATGGGATCGGCGTATACTTCTCGCGCCCGTGATTGGGCATTCAGGTGTCAAAACAGTTTAAGGGATTTTATGCGTCGGGCTTTGAGTATGCTCTTGTTAACTGCGTCGGCAGCGCTCCTGGCACTTAGCTCGGTGTCGCTCTCCGCCTCTCCAGCAGCCTTACAGGTCACGCTGCCGGGGACAAACACCCCACTCCCACTCGTTTTCGCCACCAATACGCCGGTTCCGGCATCGCCAACACCGTCGCTCACGCTCAGCCCCACTTTCACACCCAGTCCTACCCTCACGCCGAGTTTGACTCCCACCCTGACGCCTTCGCCAACGCTCACGCCATCGCCAACCCCAACCCTCGTGGGACCCGCGCAGTACCCGGAAGGCTACAATCCGCTGACCGGACTGCCGTACCCCAGCGCTGAAGCAATGGCGCGGCGCAACCTGTTGATCAAAATCTCCAATTACCCGCCGATTGTGCGCCCGCAGAGCGGCGTTAATCAGGCGGACTTGGTTTACGAATACGAAGTCGAAGGCGGCGTCACCCGCTTCGCCGCCATCTTCCGCAGCAACGCGCCGGATCACGTCGGACCGGTGCGCAGCGGTCGCCTGATGGACTTGAACCTCGTGCCGATGTACGAAGCGCTGTTCTCGTACTCCGGCGCGAGCGCCCCGATCCAGCAGTTGTTCCTGCACCAGCCCTGGCGGCAGTGGATAATCTCGCCCTCGATTGGCGACAACTGCGAAGAAGCCGGCTTCTGCCGCTTCCCCAAAGACGGCGTCGCTTTTGAGCACACGCTCTACGCCGACACCAACAAAATCTGGGAGCGGGCGACGGCGCGCGGCGTCAACGAGGGACACCGGGCGCGCGGCTTCGCCTTCAGCGACATCCCCGACCCCAACTCGCAGCCCGCGACCGACGTGGACATCCAGTACTACGGGCAGGTCGATGCTCACTGGCAGTACCGCGCCGATACCGGGCGCTACGTGCGCTACACCGACCAGCAGCCGCATTACGACGCCGCCGACGGTCAGCAGTTGTGGGTCGATAACGTCGTCGTGATCGAAGTGCCGCACGAAGAACGCCCTGACCTGTTCGAAGAAGAGAGCAAGTCGGCATCGCAGCAGATCGACCTGTGGGGACAGGGGCGCGCCTACGTCTTCCGCGACGGGCAGTACTACGAAGGCTACTGGCGGCGCGACTGCCGGGGCGAAGTCCCCGACCCGACGCCGACGCCCATCGTCGGCGCGCAGGACACGCAGTGCTACGCCCGCACCGGCGACGCCCTGCAACTGATCTTCGGCGACAACACGCCGATCCACCTCAAGCCGGGTCGCACCTGGGTCATGGTCACGCGCTGGATGAACTACGTCACCATCTCGAACGACCTGCCCAACCTGGACGCGACGGCGGCGATGCTCGCCCTGACGCCGACCAACACGCCCTGGCCCACGCCCGATCACAGCCAGGATACGCCAACCCCCGCGTCGTAAATTGGATCACTCCGTAGGGGCACGATATATCGTGCCCCTACTTACACCTCTCACCCAATCCAATCGATCATCTGCTGCGACAGCGGCTTGCCCAGCGCGCGCAGGTAGAACACGGCGCGCCCGTAGAAGATCAGCAGCGCTTCGCGGTAGCAGTGAAGCTGCACGCGCGGCGGAAACGGGAACTCCCGGTCGATCCTGCCGTTCTGCACCTGATCTTCGCTCAACGCCGCCATCGCCGCGTCGAGGTCGCGGTCAAGCTGCGCGTACCAGTCCTTGAGCCGGGCGACACGGGTCGCCAGCGCCGGATCGCTGCCGCCGTAGACGAACTTCATGGTGAAGGTCCTGTACGAGTCGATATAACACTGCTCGGTTTCGCCCATCTCCCGGCACAGCTCGCCGAGCGACGGGCAGTTCGGAAATCGGTAGGCGAGGTCGGCATCCGTGAGCACGTCGATCATCTGGTTGCGGATCGCTTCCGTCTCGTGCAGGATGCCGAATTCGTTGGTGACGAGGCTGTTCATGCGTGCTGCTCCTTCGCGGGCGCTCACCCGGCATCATAAGCGGCGAGCGCGGCGGGCAGCACCTGAATCACCACCTGCCCTGCCGCCGGAAGCCCGACCAGTATCGCGCTGATCACTTCCTCCCGGCTCGCGCCTGCCCGTTTCGCCGATGCCACGTGAAACGGAATCCCGCTCTCCATCCGCAGCGTCGCCAGCACCGCGAGATAGGCGAGTTCCCCGGTTTTCTTGTCGAGCGCGCTCGCCTGATCCAAGCCCTGAACCGCCGCCATCCACGCCTGCGCGTGACCGCCCGCTTCCTTGAGAAATGTCTGAAACGACGTGCTAACGCCGCTTAATTGTCCTGAATCCATCGTCGTAGTCCTTTACCCAATCCAATCGATCATTTGCTGCGACAGCGGCTTGCCCAGCGCGCGCAGGTAGCAGACCGCCTTGCCGTAGAAGATCAGCAGCGCCTCGCGGTAGGTATGGAACTGCGCGCCCAGCGGCATCGGAAAGCCGCGCTCGACGATAGTCGTCTGCGTATCCGTGTCCTTGAGCGCCAGCAGCGCCGCCTCCAGTGCCTCGTCCAGCTTCGCATACCACGCCTTGAGCCTGTCGACGCTGGTATCAAGCGCCGGATCGACGGCGGCGTAATTGAAGCTCTGCTTGAGGGTCTTGAACGAGTCGATGTACGACTGTTCGACCTGCCCCATCTCGCGGCAGAGCGCGCCCAGCGTCACGTTGTCGCCCGGCAGCTTGTAGGGCAGGTCGGCGTCGGTCAGCATGTCCATCAGTTGACCCCGAATTGCCTGCGTCATGATGTAGAATGTCGAATTCCCCCTCAGAAATGCCCATGCTTGAACTCCTGTATGCAGTCAATTCCACAGCTTCATGGTAAACCAAAATTCCTGACACCTTTTGTCAGGAATTGGTGCGATACTGGATGCAGGGGCGAAAAGGGATTTCGATGCGCGCAGATCGCTTGCTTTCCATCATGCTGATGCTCGGCGCTCAGGGTCGGCTGACCGCGCAGGAACTGGCGGGGCGTCTGGAAGTCTCCGAGCGGACGATTTACCGGGACATCGACGCCCTGAGCGCCGCCGGGATTCCCATCTACACCCAGCCGGGATTGAACGGCGGCGTTTTTCTGGACGAGAACTACCGCATCTCGCTGACAGGGTTCTCGCGCACCGACATCCTCTCGCTGTTCGTCGCCGCCGACGCCGGACCGCTCGCCGACCTGGGGCTGGCGCGCGACGACAGCCTGCTCAAGCTGTTCGTGGCGCTGCCGCTGATCCAGCAGCACGAGGTCGAGCGGCTGCGTCAGCGCATTTTCATCGACCCCGGCAACTGGTTCCAGATCGTCGAGACCACGTCGGTGCTGCCCGCGCTCCAGCAGGCGGTCTGGGAGGATCGCCAGGTGGACGTGCGCTACCAGCCGGTCGTCGGTGATCTGAGCGAGCGCCGCCTCGACGCTTACGCGCTGGTCGCCAAAGCCAATATCTGGTATCTGATCGGGCGCAAGCCGGACGGCGAGATGCGCAGCTACCGCGTCTCGCGCATTCAGGCGGTCGCCTTCGCCGGGACGACTTTCGAGCGCGACCCGGACTTCGACCTGCCCGCCTACTGGAAAGCCTCGTGCGAGAACTTCGAGCGCCTGAGCATGGAGAATTCGCCGCCCTTCGTCGCCATCCTGCGCGTTCACCCGCAAGCCTTCTGGTTCTTCCCCGGCTACATGGAGGGCAGATACAAGCAGCTTGGCACGGACGCGGACGGCTGGATCAGGCTGCGCGTCGTCTTCAACTCCATCGACCACGCGCGCACGCAGGTGCTCGGCTTCGGCACGCACGCCGAAGCGCTGGAGCCGCAGGCGCTGTACGACACCGTGATCGAGACGGCGGAGGCGGTGCTGAGGTTTCATGCGGAGAAACAGCGCGGACAGAGCTAAGGCAAGTTATCGAAGCAATCCAATCAGAATTCGGAGCATTGTAGGGGCGCACGGCGTGCGCCCCCGCCAAAACCTGACCCGGCAGCTTACCCGATCCACGCCTTCCACTGCTCCGGCAGCGGCTTACCCGCCGCCCGGTAGTAAATCGTCGCCTTGCCGAAGAAAATCAGCACCGCCTGAAGGTAAAAATCGAGGTTCATGCGCAGCGGCGCGCCCCAGCCCCGGTCAATCGTTTTGGACTTGATGTCGTCCTCGCTGAGCGCTTCCAGCGCCGCGTCCATGTCGGCGTCAACCGCCTGAAAGTAGGCTTTGAGCTTGTCCACGCTGGTCGCCAGCGCCGGATCGCTCGTGCCGTATTCGAAGGTCTGCTTGAAGGTTTTGAAGGCGTCGGCGTAGATGCGCTCGGTCTCGGCATCTTCGCGGATCAGCTCGCCGAGCGTTGGGTTGCCCGGCAGGCTGAAACTGAGGTCGGCGTCGGTCAAAACGCCGATAAGCTGAGTGCGCAGGTCGCGCGTGCCGCGTAGAATTTCGCCTGTTTCGGTCACAAGGCTGTTCATGCTTCCCTCCTCGGAAATCGTCCAGCCTTCACATGTCGGCGGGCGCCGATTTTGTGAAACATCTGTTCAAATGGAGATCGCCGGAGCAGTCACCCGCGATGAAATTTATGGCGGCGCGCAACGTGGTAAAATACATTCACTTCACAGCAGGCTGCGCAGCAGCATACGATAGATAGAAGTGATCGGCTGTTTTGGATTTTGGATTTTCATTCCGGACTCCTTAAGAGGTGCTTACGTATCGCTGCACGTCAGAAGGAGCCAGGTTTGTGAATTTTTGTTCTAATGACTAAAATCGGCTGTCACATCTAACGTCGCTTTTATCATCAATTGGTACAATGAACGGGTTGCGAACCCACTATTGGAAAGTATAATAGAACGCATGTACATATCCCCTGCGAAGTCAGAGCCTAAGATCATGGCGCAAGACAAGATTGTCGTGCATGGCGCGCGCGAGCATAATCTCAAGAATATTAACGTGGAGATACCGCGCAATCGTCTGGTCGTCATCACCGGCTTGTCGGGTTCGGGCAAGTCGTCGTTAGCGTTCGACACGATCTTCGCCGAAGGACAGCGCCGCTACGTCGAGAGCCTGAGCGCCTACGCCCGCCAGTTTCTGGGGCAGATGGAAAAGCCCGATGTCGACAAGATCGAGGGGCTGAGTCCCGCCGTCTCGATTGACCAGAAGGGCGTCAGCCACAACCCACGCTCGACCGTCGGCACCGTCACCGAGATTTACGACTACCTGCGCCTGCTCTACGCGCGCATCGGCGTGCCCCACTGCCCGGTCTGCGGCGCGGAAGTGGTCGCGCAGACCTCGCAGCAGATCGTCGACGAGGTCAAAGCGCTGCCCGACGGCACGCGCACGCAAATCCTCGCCCCGGTCATCAAAGGGCGCAAGGGGCATCACGAGAAGGTCTTCGAGGACATCCGCAAAGCCGGATTCCAGCGCGTCCGCGTCGACGGCGAGGTGCGCGACCTGGAAGAAGACATCACGATTGACCGCTACGGCATCCACAACATCGAAGTCGTGGTCGACCGCCTGATCATCCGGCACTACGACGACCCGAACTCCGAAGACGCCCGCAGCGCCGAGACGCGCCTGACCGAAGCCATCGAGACGGCGCTGGAGATGGGCGGCGGCGTGGTGATCGTCAACAACCTGAGCACCGACCCGCCGACCGACCTGCTCTTCAGCGAACTGCTGGCGTGCGTCAACGGGCACGGCAGCCTGCCGGAGATCGAGCCGCGCACCTTCAGCTTCAACACGCCGAAGGGCGCCTGCCCGGATTGTCAGGGCTTGGGCTTCCGGCTGGAACTCGACCGCGACCTGATCGTGCCCAACCCCGAACTGAGCATCGTCGGCGGCGCGATTGACACCAACGGCTGGAACGCCGAAGACCCGTCGAGCTGGGGCGGCAACATCATCCGCTCGGTCGCGCAGACCTACCACATCCCGATAGACAAGCCCTGGCGTCAGCTCACCCGCGAGCAGCAGGACGTGCTCCTGTACGGCACAGGCGGGCAAAAAGTCCGCGTGCGCTACGTCAACTCCAACGGCGACGCCCGCGAGTACATGACCAGCTTCGAGGGCATCATCAACAACCTTCAGCGCCGCTACCGCGAGACCGACTCGGATTACATCCGCGAGAAAATCGAGTCGCTGATGGCGCAGGTGCCGTGCAGTACGTGCGCTGGCAAGCGCCTGCGCCCCGAAGCGCTGGCGGTGACGGTGGCGGACAATCCCATCGACGAAGTGGTCGCGCTGCCCGTCAACCAGCTCGTCGGTTGGGTGACCGACCTGCGCGGCGGCAACGGCACGCCCGCCCTGCTCTCCGAGCGCGACCAGCAGATCGCCTACCAGATTCTCAAGGAGATCGAGGCGCGGGTGAACTTCCTCAACAACGTCGGCTTGGGCTACCTCAATCTGGCGCGCTCGTCGGGGACGTTGAGCGGCGGCGAGGCGCAGCGCATCCGGCTGGCGACGCAGATCGGCAGCCAGTTGATGGGCGTGCTCTACGTGCTGGACGAGCCGTCCATCGGGCTGCACCAGCGCGACAACGCCAAGCTGATCCACACACTGATGGATTTGCGCGACCTGGGCAATACACTGCTGGTGGTCGAGCACGACGAAGAGACCATGCGCATGGCGGACTGGCTGATCGACCTCGGTCCCGGCGCGGGCGAGCACGGCGGCTACGTCGTCGCGGAAGGGACGCCCGAAGAAGTCATGCAGGTCGAAGGCAGCCTGACAGGTGCCTATCTCTCCGGTCGCCTGCGCATCGACGTGCCGGAACAGCGCCGCTCCGGCAACGGCAAGTCGCTGGTCGTGCGCGGCGCGCGCGAGAACAACCTCAAGAGCATCGACGTGGAGCTGCCGCTCGGCAAGTTCGTCTGCATCACGGGCGTGAGCGGCAGCGGCAAAAGCACGCTGATGGTGGACGTGCTCTACAAGCGCGTCGCCCAGGTGCTCAACGGCAGCAAGGATCGCCCCGGCGCGCACGACAGCATCGAGGGACTGGAAAACGTCGACAAGATCATCAACATCGACCAGAGTCCCATCGGGCGGACGCCGCGCAGCAACCCCGGCACCTACACCAAAGTCTTCGACGCCATCCGCTCGCTGTTCGCCGAGCTGCCGGAGAGCAAGATGCGCGGCTACAGCGCCGGGCGCTACAGCTTCAACGTGCGCGGCGGGCGCTGCGAGAAGTGCGAAGGTCAGGGCGTGCTGCAAATCGAGATGCAGTTCCTGCCGGACGTGTACGTTCCCTGCGACGTGTGTCACGGGGCGCGCTACAACCGCGAGACGCTTCAGGTCAAGTACAAGGGCAAGAGCATCTCCGACGTGCTCAACATGACCGTCAGCGAGGGCATGGAGTTCTTCGCCAACGTCCCGACCATCTACAGCAAGCTGGAGACGCTCGACCAGGTGGGGCTGGGCTACATCCGCATCGGGCAGCCCGCGACGACGCTCAGCGGCGGCGAGGCGCAGCGCATCAAGCTCAGCCGCGAACTCTCGAAGCGCGCCACCGGGCAGACGCTCTACATCCTCGACGAACCCTCGACCGGCTTGCACGCCGCCGACGTGAAACGCCTGATCGCGGTCTTGCAGCAGTTGGTCGACAACGGCAATACGGTACTGGTGATCGAGCACAACCTCGACATCATCAAGGTCGCCGACCACCTGATCGACCTCGGACCCGAAGGCGGCGACGCGGGCGGCTACGTGATCGCCACCGGCACGCCGGAGGAAGTCGCGCAGACGCCGGGCAGCTTCACCGGCGACTTCCTGCGCGAGTACGTGAACCACCACCCGAAGGTCGAACACGGTTTCAGCCAGAACGGGCATAAATAACCCGTTCCGGCTGGACCTGCGACGAAACTGGAGAATGCACTATGCCTTCCACGCTGGAAGCGCAGCACGTCAGCGTTTCGATCAACCGCCCCTTCGCTGAAGTCAACGATTTTCTGGCGCTGCCCCAGAATTTCGAGCAGTGGGCGGCGGGCTTGGGCAAGGGCTTCAAGCGGGTGGGTGACGAATGGGTTTTCGGCGCACCGGACAACCCTGCGAAAATTCGCTTTACGGACAAGAATCCGTTCGGGGTCGCCGATCACTGGGTTTTCCCGCCCGATGGCAGCGAGGTCTACGTGCCGCTGCGGGCTGTCCCGAATGGCGCTGGCAGCGAAGTCACGCTGACGCTGTTTCGGCAGCCCGGCATGACCGACGCCGAATTCGAACGGGATCAAGGCTTGGTGCGGAAAGATTTGGAAGCGCTGAAAGCGCTGCTCGAAACGTGATCTTCCATACATAACGCCTCCCCACGAACTGGAACTACCTGTAGGGGCGCAGCGTGCTGCGCCCGTCTTGCTGCGTGCTCATCCTCAACTCCTCCTTGTGACGAAATTCCCTAATTCATGAGAGTTGTATAAATTACCCATCAATTTACGGGTAAATGTCGTGCGACATGCCCAAAGAGCGCATTTCTTCACTTCTCTTACGACCCTTTTTGGCTATAATGAATGACAGAAAGTAGGAATTTGGTTGTACTTTGCACAAAAGGTCGGCGCAGGCTGACAAAGGAGAAAGTAGTTCATGGTGGTCGCTTACAATCCCCGCGAAAAAAGCAGTACGGGCGTCTATCAAACGGCGCTTGAGCAATATGATCGTGCAGTACGTTACTTACATCTCGACGAGTCCAGCGTCGAGTTTTTACGTTACCCTCGAAGAGAATTTACAGTCAATTTCCCTGTGAAGCGTGACGATGGTCACGTCGAAATGTTTACAGGTTATCGCGTGCATCACAGCACGGTGCTCGGTCCGTCCAAAGGCGGGCTGCGCTACAGCACCTCGGTGACGCTGGACGAAATCCGCGCGCTGGCGATGTGGATGACCTGGAAGTGCGCGCTCGTCAACATCCCCTACGGCGGCGCGAAAGGCGGCGTCGTGGTCGAGCCGAAATCGCTCAGCATGGGCGAACTCGAACGGCTGACCCGCCGCTATGCCGCCGAGCTGATCCCCCTGATCAGCCCTCACTCGGATATTCCCGCGCCGGACATGGGCACCAACCCGCAGATCATGGCGTGGATTATGGACACGTACAGCATGACGGTCGGCTACTCCGTCCCGGCGATTGTCACGGGCAAGCCGGTCAACATCGGCGGCAGCCTGGGGCGCAACGAAGCGACCGGGCGCGGCGTGATCGCCGTGATGATGGAGGCGCTCAAGGGACACGGCAACGGGCACGCGCCGGAAGACCTCAAGCTGGTGGTGCAGGGCTTCGGCAACGTCGGCTCGAATGCCGCCTCCTTCGCCCACAGCCTGGGCTTCAAGGTCGTCGGCGTCAGCGACATCGACGGCGGGCTGTACAACCCGAACGGGCTGGACATCCCGGCGCTGCGCAACTACGTCGCCGAAACAGGCGGCTTGAGCAACAGCGCGCTCGGCGACGAGGTGAGCAACGATGAGCTGCTCGGTCTGCCCTGCGACATCCTGATCCCGGCGGCGATGGAAGGTCAGCTCACCGAAAAGAACGCCGACAACGTGCAGGCGTGGATGATCGTCGAAGGCGCGAACGGACCGACGACGCCGGAAGCCGACGACATCCTCAACAGCCGCAACATCTTCCTCGTGCCGGACATCCTGGCGAACGCGGGTGGCGTGGTCGTCTCCTACTTCGAGTGGGTGCAGGACTTGCAGGCGTTCTTCTGGGACGAGGACGAAATCTTCCGCCAGCTTCAGCGCGCGATGGCGCGCAGCTACTACGCCACCGAGCAGACCGCCGAGGAATTCGGCGTCGACATGCGCACGGCGGCGCAAATCACGGCGATCAAGCGGGTGGCGGCGGCGCTGGAGACGCGCGGCATCTACCCGTAATCCGCTTACCAATCCTATCGTACTCTGTAGGGGCGCACGGTGGTGCGTCCCTTTTTGTCTCCCATGCGGTCTCCATGCCCTCTGTGGCTGTATTTCCCCATTCCCTCTGTTGCCAAACGATCCTGAAACCAGTAAAATCAGGCGAAATCGAGTGGTCAATGTGGAGAGTTCCAACGCCAGCCTGCTGGCGCGGGACGCCGAAGGGGCAAATCACTGGAGTGCTGGTCTGGTGACGAAACTCTCAGGCTTCAAGGACGCATTGACCTTCGCCACTCTGGAAGCGTCTGAGAGAAGTCGTCACAGAGCACACAGCGATGGGTGTGCTCTTTTTATTTCCAATCGAACTGTCTTATGGAGAAAACCGTATGGCAAGCTGGAAAATTCTGCCCGACCTGAAATATCTCAAGACCGATGAATGGGTGAAGATCGAAGGTGACACCGCCACGATTGGCATTTCTGACTACGCGCAGGATCAGATGAACGACATCACCTACGTCGAGCTGCCGCCGGTGGGCGAGTCGTTCAGCAAGGGCGACCGCTTCGCGTCGTTCGAGTCCGTCAAGGCGGAATCCGATGTCTTCATGCCGGTGTCGGGCGAGGTCACCGAGGTCAACTCGGCGCTCGAATCCAACTCCGAGCTGATGAACTCCGACCCTTACGGGCGCGGCTGGCTGATCAAGGTGAAAGTGACCGGGGATACCGACAACCCCGCCCTGCTGAGCGCCGAGCAGTACGAAGCGTGGTGCAATACACGTTAGCTTTCAGCGGTCAGCCATCAGCAAAGCACAAAAGCGCTGTTCAGGCTGGCTGCGACATGATCCTTCTCGGTTCTGGCTGAAAGCTAAATGCTGATAGCTGTCAGCTTATTTTGAGGCTGTCCATGAGCTACATTCCTCACACCGACATCGAACGGCAGCAAATGCTGGCTGCCATCGGCGTCCCGACGATTGAAGACCTGTTTGAAGCCGTGCCGTCGAAATACCGCTTCCCGGCGCTCGACCTGCCCACGCCGATGAGCGAGATGGAAGTCATGGCGGAGCTGCAAGCGCTGAGCGAAGCCAACGACCACGCGCAGGATTTCGCCATCTTCCGGGGCGCGGGCGCGTACCATCACTTCATCCCGGCGGCGGTCAATCACATCCTGCTGCGCGGCGAATTCCTGACCGCCTACACACCCTACCAGCCGGAAGTCAGCCAGGGTACGCTGCAAGCGATCTTCGAGTACCAGTCGATGATCACGCTGCTGACCGGGATGGACGGCGCGAACGCCAGCCACTACGACGGCGCGACCAGCCTCGCCGAGTCGGTGACGGTGGCGCTGGAAGCCGCGCGCCACAAGCGCACGAAGGTCATCCTCAGCCCGTACATTCACCCGCACTACCGCCAGGTGACGCGCACCTACCATCAGGGCAACAACGTCCAGTTCGTCGGCGACGATAAGCCCGCCGAAATCAGCGATCTGGTCGATCTGCTGGACGCGGACACGGCGATGCTGGCGCTCGCCTACCCCAATTTCCTCGGTCAGATCGAGAATTTCAAGGGGCTGGCGGACAAAGTCCACGAGGCGGGCGCGCTGCTGGTGGTCGTCGCCAACCCGATTGCGCTGGCGCTGTTCAAAAGCCCCGGCGAACTGGGCGCGGACATCGTCGTCGGCGAGGGGCAGCCGCTCGGCATCCCGCTCAGCTACGGCGGACCGTACCTCGGCTTCTTCGCCACCAAAATGGCGAATATTCGCCGCATCGCCGGGCGCATCGTCGGCGAGACGCTCGACGCGGACGGCAAGACGGCTTACGTCATGACCCTGCGCCCGCGCGAGCAGGACATCCGCCGCGAGAAGGCGACCAGCAACATCTGCACCAACACCGGCTTGATGGCGCTGGCGGCGACGGTCTACATGTCGCTGCTGGGCAAGCACGGGCTGCGCAAGGTCGCGGAGTTGTGCTACCACAAGGCGCACTACGCCGCCGACCAGATCGCGCAGATCGGCGGCTACGCGGTCGATCACAGCCTGCCGTTCTTCAACGAGTTCGTCGTCCAGTGTCCCGTCCCGGTCAAGCAGATCAACGAGCGGCTGCTGCTGGAAGGCATCGTCGGCGGCTACGATCTGGGGCAGGATTACCCCGAACTGAAGGATCACATGCTCCTGTGCGTGACCGAGGTCAACAGCAGGGACGAAATCGACGTGCTGGTCAGCGTGCTGGGCGATGCGCAGCGGGAGGCGAAGTCATGACGACGATTTACGACGAGGGCGTGCCCGGTCGCACCGGCGTGACTCTGCCCGACGCGGACGTGCCGGAGACTCCGCTGCCCGCCGATTTGCTGCGCGACGATCTCGACTTCCCCGAAGTGAGCGAGCTGCAGGTCGTGCGCCACTTCACCAATCTGAGCCACCTCAACTACAGCATCGACGGCGGCTTCTACCCGCTCGGCTCCTGCACGATGAAGTACAACCCCAGGCTCAACGAGGACGCGGCGCGCCTGCCCGGCTTCGCGGCGCTGCACCCGCTCACCGACGAGGACGGCGCGCAGGGCGCGCTGGCGATCATGTACGCGCTGGAGCAGTGGCTGGCGGAGATCGCCGGGTTCGCGGGCGCGAGCCTGACTCCGGCGGCGGGCGCGCAGGGCGAGCTGGCGGGCATCCTCATGATCCGCAAGTATCATCTGGATCGCGGCGACACGAAGCGGACGAAAATCCTGGTGCCCAACAGCGCGCACGGCACGAACCCCGCCACCGTCTCGATGGCGGGCTTGGAAGTGGTCGAGCTGCCGTCGGACGACAACGGCGACGTGAATCTCGAAGCGCTGCGCGCCGCCTGCGACGACACGGTCGCCGGGATGATGATCACCGTCCCCAGCACGCTCGGCGTGTTCGACACGCACATCCTCGACGTGATCGAGGCGGTTCACGCCTGCGGCGGACTGATGTACATGGACGGCGCGAACATGAACGCGCTGCTCGGCATCGTCAAGCCGGGCGCGCTCGGCTTCGACGTGATGCACTACAACCTGCACAAGACCTTTTCGACCCCGCACGGCGGCGGCGGTCCCGGCTGCGGCGCGGTGGCGGTCGGCGAGAAGCTGCTGCCCTTCCGCCCCGGTCCGGTCGTCGAGATCGTCGAGGAAGCGACCGACGAGGAAGACGCGCCGCTCTACGGCTTGGTCATGCCGGAGAAAAGCATCGGGCGGCTCAAGCTGTTTCAGGGCAATTTCGGGATGCACGTGCGCGCCTACGCCTACATCCGCAGCTACGGCAGCGACCTGCGCGAAGTCTCGCGGCACGCGGTACTCAACGCCAACTACGTGCGCGCCCGGCTGCGCGGCACCTATCCGATGCCCTACGACCGCCCCTGCGCGCACGAGTTCGTCATGGAGGGGCATTTCGAGGGCGTCGAGGACATTCACGCGCTCGACATCTCCAAGCGGCTGATGGACTACGGCTTCCACCCGCCGACGAATTATTTCCCGCTGATCGTGCCGGAAGCGCTGCTGATCGAGCCGACGGAGACCGAGGACAAGGCGACGCTCGACAAGTTCGTGGAGGCGATGCAGGCGATTGCGCGGGAAGCGCACGACGACCCGGCGCTGCTGCACGACGCGCCGCACACGACGCCGGTCAAGCGGCTGGACGAGGTGCGCGCGGCGAAGCAGTTGGTGCTGTGCTGCCGCCCGCTGCCGGAGTGGGCGTAAGAGCAAAGATGTAATTGTGAAGAGGGGAACTATGCCCCAGACTCAAAGAACGAGGGAAATGTCATCCTATATCAATCGGAATTGCATGGAATTTACGCGTTCTTAAAACTCTCTTCAATATCTCTTTTTGCGTACAAGGCTTCTTTTAGTTTAGTTACGAACACTTCGTCCAATCGCTTTCCGACTAACACGATTAGAATCTTTATGGAGGATAAGTCAGCCACATCCTCACTTATTAACATATTCTCCTATATAGTGTGATTATATCTTGACCAACCATTAACTTTGAGGAGTTCCCAACAGTCAGATTCAGAAGTTCTCCATCTGGATTCTGATCTAGGGTTCCCGCTCCTTCTTCCCACACCCAACCATTAAGTTGTAAATAGTACCTTTCCTCATAATCCCGATACAATTCGGAGACCTCTTTGATTTCTTCGTCAGTCATAGTGTGTATTCTAGTCTCAGGTTGGCTATAAAGCCAGTGCCATCACCAATTCTGAGATCATTCTCAATATCATCCCATTCAAGTTCATCAATTCCGATGTCACCAAGTTCGTAGCGTTGGGGTGGCTCAAAGTAATCATGATCTTTATGTCTGTAACTCAAAACATCGTCCCAATGATGGGGATGTACTTGTCCAAGTGTATTGTCAATAAAATCCTGCTTCTAATTGCCTGGTAAATCTTCAACTTCCTAATTTTCATCAATCAATAGTTATCAGAATTGTTTTAATATGATTGCTGTTCTCAATATCTGTCAATACGCTGGAGTTTATCGTCGGCAACGACCTTATGCCATTCAACCAGAGTGGACTCATCATCGAAAGATACATTCATCCTCATGTATCCAACCCAAGGGGTCTTCGTCACTAGTTGGAGGTTGTGTATCTGTCATGGACATACCCTTTCAATCAGGGTAAGATGTTTGGCGAACTCTTTATCTTTGCTGCTGTGGCTAATGAAAATTTTCGTCATGACTGCCTACATTTACTAGGATGTTCGATCATATACACATAGTATAGCATCACCGCCCGACGCTCGAAGCATCGGGCTAGCCATTCAAGCCGACTGAAGTCGGCTGCAAACAGCCATCTTCAGATGGCTTGATTTCTCAGGCGGAGGCTTCGAGCCTCCGCCGCGCCTTAATGACACGCGAGAACCCCCTCCGCGCTTCCCGTCGCACGCAGCGACACGGCGACGTGATCCACCCTGCGCCCGTCTTTACGCCCGCTTTTGCGCCCGCCCCTGTACCACTCGTGCTACAATCGGCGCATATCGTCGTTCACACTGGAGCGCCGCGTGACCCATGCCCTACTGATCCGCCCCCGCACCCGCCGCTGGATGCGCGTCCTGCGCGCGCTCTGGCGCGACACCTCCGCCCTCTGGCGCGAGTTCCGCCGCCCCATCCTCGCCTTCCTGATCGCCACGCTCGGCGGCGGCTGGCTCTACGGCGAGCTGCTGGTCGTCGCGGGCTATCCGCGCGTGCCCTTCCTCGACCTGCCTTACATGATGGTCGACATGATGATTCTCGAAAGCTTCACGGTGCTGCCGCCGGAGCCGTATCTCGTCGCCTTCTTTTACCTCATGCCGCTGATCGCCCTCTACGTGGTCGGGCGCGGCATCACCGACTTTGTGCGCCTGTTCTTCAATCGCGGCGAGCGGCGCGCCGCCTGGGAGGAAGCTGTGGCATCAACCTATCGCAACCACATCATCGTCATGGGGATCGGGCACGTCGGGATGCGCGTCGTCCGGGCGCTCGAAGACATGGGATCGGAGGTGGTCGCCATCGACCTCGACGAGCCGGACAATCCATTGGCGGATTTAAGCGGACTGCGCACGCCCCTGATTGAAGGCGACGGGCGCAGCGCCGCGATTCTCGAAAAGGCGGGGCTGCGCTATGCCTCCGCCCTGATCGTCTGCACGGCGGTCGACTTCCTCAACCTGGAGGTCTGCGTCCGCGCCCGCGAGATCAACAAGAACGTGCGCATCGTCGTCCGCATGTGGGACACCCAGCTATCCAACCACCTCAAGCGCTCGCTCAACGCCGAAACGCTCAGCGCGTCGGATCTCGCCGCGCCCGCCTTCGCCGGCATGGCGCTGGGCGCAGACATCGCGCCGATGCTCCACATCCGCGACGAACCGTACAGCCTGATCCGCCTACAGGTCGAGCCGGGGTCGTTCATGGACGGCAGAACCATCGCGGCGCTGCAGGACGAGAACGACATGGACATCGTGCTGCACGAGCGCGACGATCACGTCGAGGTGCATCCTGAAGGCGAGCTGCCCGTCCGTGCGGGCGACATCATCGTGACCTTCGCCAAGCACACCCGTATCATGGAGATCGTCGCCCGCAATCGCAGGCGCGCCTCGACCGGCGATTGACAAAATAAGGGGTGGTCTGGCTGACCACCCCTGCTCGTTCCGCGATTGGGTTTTACGACTTCTTCTTGCTGGGGAAGCGGCTGACGATGGCGGCAGGCGTAGGCGGCGCGCCCGGCTTGGCACGCTGCGAGCGCACCGCGACGGCGGTTCCGACCGCGTTCGCCGTCTCCTTGACGTATGCCTGCCCAAGCTGGAAGCCCTCGCTGTCGATGCTGCACGAGGTTACGACGCCGACCTCCTGCCCCGCCTCGTCCAGCAGCGTGTCGCCGGGGTGCGGCGGACGCCCGCCCTTCGCCGCCAGCCGGAAGCGCACGACTTCGGCGTCGCGCGCCTTCTCGTGCTCGATGAAGGGCAGCTTGCCGACGAAGAACGGCTTCCACAGCTTGACGTAATTGCCGAAGCCCGCGTCCGCCGGGTTGAAGCCACGCTCGCCGCCGAGTTCGTGCCCGTAGAGCGGCAAGCCCGCCTCGGTGCGCAGGCTGTCGCGCGCGGCGAGACCGGCGGGCGCAGCGCCCAGCTCGATCAGCTTGCGGAACAGCGCGTCCGCCTGATCCGGGTGGACGAACAGCTCGTAGGCGATGCGCTCGCCCGTGTAGCCCGTGCGCGAGACGATCAGATCGAAACCGCCCAGCGTCACGCAGGCGACGCCCGCCCACGCCAGTCCCTCGACCTTGCGCTTATCCGCGTCGCTCCCGCCAAGCGCCAGCAAAATCCGCTTGCTGTCAGGTCCCTGAAGCGCCACGTCGACGCGCCGATCCGCACCGGACGATTCGGCGCGCAGGTCACGCAGGGTGAAGCGGTCGCCGCCCGCGAATTGGCGCGCCGGGTGCGCCGCGTCGATCATGACTTCGCCGTTCTTGACGGCGTTCAGCCACGCCCAGTTCTTGTCGTTGTTGGAGGCATTGACGACGATCAGGTAGCGGTCTTCGCTCAGGCGGTAGATCATCAGGTCGTCGAGCGGGATGCCGTGTACGTCGAGCAGATAGGTGTAGTGCGACTCGCCCACCGCCAGCGCGCCGACCTCGTTGGTCGTGACCGTATCGAGGAAGGCGGCTGCGCCCTCGCCCTGCGCGTCGAAAACGCCCATGTGCGTCACGTCGAAGATGCCGGCGCGACTTGCGCACCGCCAGATGCTCCTCGGTGACGGAACTGTACCAGAGCGGCATCTCGTAGCCCGCGAATTCCGCCATCTTCCCGCCCAGCTCGACGTGCAGCGCGTGCAGCGGCGTCTCTTTGAGCGTCTCCGGCTCGACTTCGCTCCAGGTGAATTCCGGCAGCGCGTCGCCGGGGACGCCCGCGAAGTGTTCGCCGTTCGCGCCGACGAAGTAGGCTTTGTTGGAAATGCCGTAGTCGCTGCCGTCGTACAGGATCGCCATAGGGGTCGCGCCGACGATTTCGACATCGACCGGACCCGGCACTTTGGCATAGGGGTCGGTGCGGTCGATCAGCGCGAAACCGTCCGAGAGCGCGCGCAGCCACTCCGCGACCTTCCCGGCGTTGTTCTCGACACGCAGCAGATATTCATCCGCGCCCGTTCGCTCGACCGCGCCGCGCGCCAGCACGTTACCGTCGAGGTCGAGCAGCTTTGTGCCGCCCTGGTCGCCCACTTTCAGCGCCAGCACGTCGAGAGTCAGCGCCGTTTGCAGGAACGTCCCGGCGTCGGCATAGCCCTTGATCGAGCGGATCGCCAGCGTGTACCCGCCGCTGCCCGCGTCGGTGTCTTCGTAGTAGAAATGCGGATAGGCTTCGTCGCCTACGTTGGTGTCGATGCCAACCCTTTGGGCGAGGTCGCGCACCGCCATCTTGACGCGCATCAGCGTCTCGAAATCGACCTTTGCGCGCGGCTCCGCCCGCTTCTTGCCCATGTAGCCGAACGGCACGCAGGCGAGCAGCAGGTCGGCGATCAGGTCGCCAAGCTGGTCGATCTCCGCGTCCTTGAAGCCGCGCTGCGTGACCCAGGGCGTGCCCAGGCGCAAGCCGCTCGCGCGCAGCGCCGACGGATCGCCGGGGATGGTGTTGCGGTTGCAGACGATCCCGGCGAGGTCGAGGATGCGCGCCGCCTGATCGCCGCTCAAGGGCGTGCCGTCCGCGCCGACGACGCTCTTGCAGTCGACCAGCAGCATGTGCGACCCCGTGCCGCCGTAAGGGATGCGCAGCCCACGCGACGCCAGCTTCTTCGCCAGGCGGTCGGCGTTGGCGACAGTCTGCTGCTGAAGCTGCTTGAACTGGTCGGTGTAGGCGAGGCGCAGCGAGACCGCCAGCGCCGCCATCGCGTTGACGTGCGGACCGCCCTGCTCGCCTGGAAAGACGGCGCGATCCACTTTATTGGCAACGTCTTTGCGGTGCGTGATGATGACCGCGCCGCGCGGACCCGCCAGCGTCTTGTGGCTGGTGAACGTGACCACGTCGGCGATGCCGACCGGGCTGGGGAAGACGCCCGCGATCACCAGCCCGGCGACGTGGGCGATGTCCGCCATCAGGTACGCGCCGACGGAATGGGCGATCTCGGCGAATTTCTCCCAATCCGGCGCAAAGGGATAGCTGGTGTACCCGGCAATGATCAGTTTCGGCTGGCACTCCTGCGCCAGCGCCGCAATCGCGTCGTAGTCGAGCAGCTCCGTCTGCGGGTCGACGCCGTAGCTGACGGCGTGATACTGCTTGCCGCTGCGTGCGACCGGGCTGCCGTGCGTCAGGTGACCGCCTTGCAGCAAATCCAGCCCCATGAAGGTGTCGCCGACGTTCATTAAGCCGCTGAAGACCGCCGAGTTCGCGGGCGCACCGGAGAGTGGCTGCACGTTGACGAACAGCTTCTCGGCGGGGACCTTTGGCGTGGCGAACAACTCGGCGGCGCGGCGGCGTGCCAGCGCCTCGACGATGTCGGCGTACTCGGTGCCTTTGTAGTAGCGCTTGTCGGCGTAGCGGCGGTACTCCGGCAGGCGCGCGTTGTAGTCGAGGATTTCCGCCTGCGTCATCGCCCGCGTCTCGTCAAGCGGATAGCCTTCGGCGTAAAGGTTATGGAAGGGCGACGCCAGCGCCTCGCGCACGGCGTGCGGAACGGTGCTTTCCGACGGGATCAGGATCAGGTAGCGCTCCTGACGCGCGGTCTCGTGGCGGATCAGTTCGGCGACATCCGGGTCAAGCTCGGCGAGGTCGCCCCGAAACAGAAAATCATCGTGATTCGGCATTCGTTTTCCCTATGATCAGGCTGCGGAAACTACGGTGATTTTAACCTATCCGTTGCCGCGCTGCGAGAGGCGGTATAATGACGAAAATTCCACAAAGAAGGCATATACTACTGTAGGGGCGGGTTTGAAACCCGCCCTACGACCATACCATAGGACAGGATATGCGGCGTCTAATCGTTTTCTTCGTCTTGATCATCCTCGTTTTCGCGGCTGCGGCGCAGGCGCAGGAATCCGCGCCGGGCACGCTCCCAGCGAACCGCGTCACGATTGCGCACGTCAACATTCGCACCTGCGCGCAGCTCACCTGCCCGACCCTGACGACCTACGTCGAGGGTACGCCGCTGTTCATCCTGAGCAGCGAAACAGGCGACGCCGTCGAGGATGATACGACCTGGTATCGCATCCGAGACACGCTCACCGGGCAGGACGGCTACATCAACGACGTGCTGACCAGCAGCGCCAAATTCGAGAGCTGGCAGCTACGTCCGGTCGTCCCCACCGCGATCAGCGACGCCATGCGTGAAGTCTACGCGCGCGGGCTGGCGCGCGGCAACGACCCGAACGCTTTCTCCAAGACCGGCGACTGCCAGAACGTCGTGCCCTATTTCCTCGCCCCGTTCGACGACGCGACCAATTACAATCTGGGCGCGTTCAGCTCGCTGCAAGCGACGATTGACCATTTCGCAGGGTCGTTCGCGCGCGTCAGCGCCTCGGTCGATAACGGCTACAACGTCGCCTCGGTGCTGTCGCCGCTGTGGGCGGACAAGCACGTTTGTAACAGCGGCGAAACCCCGCTGATGTGCGAGGAACGCCTGCACAACCCCAGCATCGTCATCATCAACATGGAGACGTGGTGGCAGCAGCGCCCGGCATCCGAATACAAGGATTACCTGAGCCGGATCGTCGAGTTCTGGCTGGATCAGGATGTCGTGCCTATCGTCGGCACGAAAGCGGACGACCTCGAAGGCGACAACAGCATCAATCAGGCGATTGTACAGGTCGCCGACAAGTATCAAATCCCGCTGTGGAATTTCTGGCTGGCGGTGCAGCAGATTCCGGGGCACGGGCTGGGCGAGGACGGCTTTCACCTGACCTTCGCGCGCGATTTCTACGACGACCCCATACGCCTCGAATCCGGTTGGCCCGTGCGCAACCTGACGGCGCTGGAATCGCTCGACGCCGTTTACCGCATGTTGAACGACGGGAGCAGCCCGCTGCCTACGCCTGAAGTGACCGCTTCCCCGTAAAGGCACAAAGAGGAACTGGCGGACATGCGACAAATGATCGGCGTGCCGCGCCCGCACCGCCAGAGGAAAGCTGGCGGCGCACGTTAAGATTGGCGAGACGGTGTGTCCGAGTCATAGGTCAGCCGATTGGCGAAAGCACCGGCGTAAGCCGCGACCAGCGCAGGAATCACCAGCACCACCAGCGTGATCGGGTAGCGCGGGGCATCGACTGCGCGGAGGTTCAGAGCGAACGCGATGAAGTAGGCGATTGGCAAACTCATGCCCATGAGCACGCCCCAGCGCCAGGCTGCCTTCGGCTGGAAGACGCCAAGCGTGAACGAAAACAGCAGCAGGCAGAACATCGGTAGCTGAACTTCGCTGCTGTTCACGTCGATGTAACCGAGCAGCGCGCCAAACGTGAGCGCGAGTCCGGTAGCCAACCAACTTTTACGGGTCATTCTGAGCTTCCTCCATCGCACGGACAACACCCTATTACACCCCGAACGGCGCAACCTGTAAAGCACCCGTGTGCTTGACCCGGAAGCAGGGGATTATTGATACCCGCACATTTTCCACTCGCCGTCGACCCGCTTGACCGAGTAGGTATTGCCGCTCAAGTCCTGGCTGTTGGTCTCGCCGTTGTAGGTGAAGTTGATCGATCCGGTGCAGGTGACGGTGGCGGAATCGCCGCTGGTCGTCCCGGTCGTGCAGTTGAGTTGATCGAGCGTGACGCCGCCAATCGCGCCGAGCGAGTCGAAGTCCGTGCGCGCGCCCGCCTCGTAATCCGGGCAGACCAACTGCGGCAGCTTGTCGGTCTCGTTCTTGACCATCGCGTTCAGGTACGCTTCGACGGCGTCCGCCGGGCTGCCGGACTGCGACGAGGCGCAGGCGGACAGCAGGAATAAACACAAAAGCGACAGAAACAGTCGCTTTTGCATGGTGTCATGGGTGCGATTGAACAACCGCATTCTTATTCTTCGACGCTTTCCTGTTCAGCCGTCAACTCGGTGTCACTCTCGCTCTGCGCTTCAGCAGCAGCCTCGGCGGCAGGCGCTTCATTTGCAGGCGCTTCATTTTCTGGTGCAGCTTCCGCCGCTTCTTCCTCCACCGCTGCGGTCTCTGCTTCGGCTTCCTCTGCAACGGCTTCGGGAGCTTCCACAGCTTCATCTTCCGCGACCGCAGCCGTCACCGCTTCAGCTTCATCCTCTGCCGCAGACGCCGCCGGGACTTCAGCTTCCTCCGCCTCGGTCAGCGCGGCTTCGGGAGCGCCTTCACCGGCTTCCGTGCCCCAGCGCTGCGTAAAGCCCACGCGCCGCTTGTCCGGCTCCAGGTGGCTGATACGCAGACTCAGGCGGTCGCCCTTCTTGACGTAGGAATACGGCTCTTTCAGCGAGCCATCGCCCATTTCGCTCAGGTGCAGCAAGCCTTCCAGCCCATCGTCGAGCGCCACGAACGCGCCGAAATCGACCACGTTGGTGACCGTGCCCTCGACTAACTGCCCCTCGTGATAGCGGTCTGCGGCGACTTCCCAGGGGTCTTCGAGCAGGCGCTTGCGACTGAGCGCGATGCGGTTGGCTTCGCGGTCGAGGCTGAGCACATACACGTCGATTTCCTCGCCGACGTGCAGCACGTCACGCGGGTGATCGACGCGGTGCCACGCCAGCTCGCTGACGTGGATCAAGCCGTCCGCGCCGCCCAGATTGACGAACGCGCCAAAATCACGCAGCCCGGTGACAGTGCCGCGCACCACGTCGCCCTCTTTCAGTTCGGAGAGCAGACGCGCCTTCTGCTGCGCGCGCCATTCGCGCTGCGCTTCGCGCTCGCTGAAGATCAGGCGGCGGCGTGCCTGGTCGACTTCGATGACCTTGACCGCCAGCTCTTTGCCGATCAGGTCGTCCCACGATTCACGCCCGCCGGACGCCCCCATCGAGACGAGATGCGAACTGGGGATGAACCCTTCCAGACGGTTCCAGTTGACCAGAATACCGCCCCGGTTATGCCCCTTGACCGTCACTTCGACCACGTCTTCCGTGGTCAGCAGTTCGCGGGCTTTCTCCCAGTCGTACTGCTGCAATCCCATGTTGATCGAAACGATCAGATTGTCGTCCTGGTCACGCGGGTTGATCACGTAAACAGGCACTTCCGCGCCGACCTTCAGCCCGTTGCGAACTTTCGGATCGAGGCGCTCAAGGTCCTGCACGGGGACGATGCCGTCGCGCTTTGCGCCCATATCGACGATAATTTCGCGGCTGTCGATTTGTAGAATCGTCGCGTTGCGAATTTCCCCGCGCTGCGGCGGTTGATAGGCGAACGACGTTTCGAGCAGCTCACGAAACTCGTCGCCATACGCCTGGTTGTCTTTCTCCACTTTATCCATCTAACTCACACCTTACGAAGATTGGAACTCACTCAATTCACGACGCAAATCGACGCGAAACGAACCTCGCCCTGACTTCACTGCTACATTATGAATCACGAATTTGTTAGGTTCATTATAGCAGCGAACTGTTGGAACGGTATAAACATTGTGCAGATTCTAATTCATATCAGGCATCTGCGATTCCAGCCCATGTACGCCCCGATCCACTTCCCAGGGAAAAACGACATAGGCATCGGTTACCGCTCCGTAAAAATCCGGCTTCTCGCTCGTGAACAGCGAGCGATAGGGATTGTAGTACATCACGCAGTTGAAGGCAGTTCCGCCCGCCGACAGCACCCGCTGGCGGACAGCGATGCTCGTGCGCCCGCTGCCCCACACGTCGTCCACGATCAGGGTGCGCCGGTTGACCACCAGCGAAGGCTCCGGAAATTGCAGGAATTTGGGCCACGCCATCAAGCCTGCCGACCCTTCCATCTTGGCGGGGAAATCGACCGCTGCCGTCAGCACGTGCCGAATGTCGAGCGCTTCGGCGAGCAAGCCGCCGGGGATCACGCCACCGCGTGTGATCATGACCATGCTCGTGACCGTGCCGATGCTGCGTATCTGGGGCAGCAATACGTCGATAAGCTTATCGACATCTGCCCAACTTAAAATTTCATGCCGTTCGGGTCTTTCCATGTGTTATACCTTCGCCGGGTACAGGGAATGTTAATTATTATAACACTTTTGCGCATATTCTTACAGACTCGGAATATCGGAGGCTGAGGCTTTCGCCGAACAAGACAAACGTAGGGGCAGACCCGGTGCGAACCTACGGTTCCGCCTGTCTGCCCCAAACGAAGCCGGGCGCTCACATTGGAGCGCCCCTGCGTCAAACCCTGTCTATGTCACAAAAGCGGTAAGCCGACCGCCGAAACCGCTTTACAGCCGCTCGCCGACGCTTTTCGCCTGCGTGTACAGCAGCAGATAATCCGGTCCGCCCGCCTTGCTGTCCGTCCCGCTCATGTTGAATCCGCCGAAGGGATGCACACCGACCATCGCGCCGGTGCATTTGCGGTTGAAGTACAGGTTGCCGACGTGATACTCGCGGCGCGCCTGCTCCAGCCGCGCCCGGTTCTGGCTGTAGACCGACCCGGTCAAGCCGTACTCGGTCGCGTTGGCGATGCCGAGCGCGTCGTCGTAGTCGCTGGCGCGGGTCAGCGTCAGCACGGGTCCGAAGATTTCCTCGGTAGCGACGCGGGCGTCACGCGGCACGTCGCCGAAGATCGTCGGCGGGATGAAGTAGCCGCCCTCCGGCGTATCGAGCGGCTGACCGCCGAGCAGCAGCTTGCCCTCCTGCGTGCCGATCTCGATGTAGTCCATGATCTTGTGCATCGCGTCCGGGTCGATCACGGGTCCCTGATCCACGTCCGCGCCCCTGTCAGTCGCGCCGACGGTCAACTGGCTTGCCAACTGGACGACGCGACCCGCCACCTGTTCGTAGACGCTGTCCACGATGATGGCGCGCGACCCGGCGGAGCATTTCTGCCCCTGAAAGCCGAAGGCGCTGGCGACAATGCCCTGCGCCGCGCTCTCCAGTTGCGCGGTTTCGTCGACGACGACGGCATCTTTGCCGCCCATTTCGAGGATGGCGCGCTTGAGCCACCTCTGCCCCGGCTGCACGCGCGCCGCCTGCTCGTAAATGCCGATGCCGACGGCTTTCGAGCCGGTGAAGGTGATGAAGCGCGTCTGCGGGTGCTCGACCATGCGCGCGCCGACGACCTCACCCGGTCCCGTGACGTAGTTGAGCACTCCGCGCGGGATGTCCTGCCCCCAGAATAACTCGCACATGTGGTAGGCGATCAGCGGCGTCTGTTCGGCGGGCTTGAGCACGACCGTGTTGCCCGTGACCAGGCAGGCTCCGACCATCCCCGTGACGATGGCGCAGGGGAAATTCCAGGGTGGAATGACCGCGCCGACGCCGAGCGGGATGTAGTAGAGCGAGTCCTGCTCTTGCGGGAAGGGTGCGAGCAGGCTGCTGCTGTCGAACAGGCGCAGCGCCTGCCGGGCGTAGTATTCGAGGAAGTCAATCGCCTCGGAGGTGTCGGCGTCGGCTTCGATCCAGCTTTTGCCCGCCTCCAGCACCATGATGGCGTCGAACTCGTGCTTGCGTCGCCGCATCTCCGCCGCCGCGCGCAGCAGATAGCGCGACCGCTCCTCGACCGGGACGTACTGCCAGGTCTTGAAAGCTTCGCTCGCCGCCGCAATCGCCTGATCGGCGTGCTCGGCAGTCCCATCGGCGAAATTGCCGACAATCTCGGCGGGACGCGCCGGGTTGACCGACGGGAAGGTCTTGCCCAGCCGGACAGCCTCGCCGTTGATGACCAGCGGGTAATCCTTGCCGAGCTGTTTCTTCACGCGCCCCAGCGCCTCGCTGAAAGAGGTAACCGATTCCGGGCGTGAAAAGTCGGTCAGGGGTTCATTGCTGAACGGAAGTATCATCGCTTGCTCCTGTCATTCGGATTTTTTTCGTTTTCTTTATATAAATTTCACGGAAAATCGATGGCTGAAACAATCCGTTTGCCATAGAATACAGTTAAGGAAGCACAACAACTTAACGATAGAACAGGCCGGATGACTTCCTTATGTTGCTCTCGTATCGCTGCCGACACTGAACCCTGATGATCCAGCGCGGCTCATCGCAGCAGGCAATCCATCGACGACCCATCGCAGCCGCATTGCAGAACTCATTGTCAATTGTACGTCGTCACTGTCTTACCAATAGCACCGCCGCACCATCGCACACTGACGACCGCTGCGCAAGTCATCCGCCCCCTTCTATCGTTAAGTCATCGCAGACCAACGTGACATGTTCTCCTCGACTTCGGGTCAAGACAATCGTTCTTGACCCGTTGCCGTTTAATTTGAGCTTGGCAACCAGCGCTTCCGGCGTGACCGCCGTCCCCCGCTTCTTGACCGTCACCTGACCAACATCCCGCTCGCGCAGATAGGCGCGCAGCTTCTTGACGTTGAAGGGCATCCAGTCGAGGATGCGCCAGGCACGCATCCAGGGCGAAATCGGCTCCGCGTCGGTGGTAATGTAGGCGATCTCCGGGTCGAGCAGCGCGCCGCCCAGTTCGACTGCCAAATCCGCCACCAGCCCTGCACGAATAATCGCCGGGTCAGGCTCGACCAGCCAGCCGCGAGGCTGACTTACTGGCGCGGTCGCCACATCATCGACAGCACGCGACCAGATCGACACCTCGCCGTTTCCGCTCAGCAGGACCGCGCGATACCAGTCTTTGCTATGCTCCCGTCCGCAATCAGTCAAATCGGCTTCCTTGAGATCGCCCTGCGCCGAGACGAACGTCACGTCCCCGCCGTATGCCTCAAGCTGCGCCAGATCGACGCCCGGTGAGAGCTTCACCATGATACGCCCTGCCTGCCAGCCGCGAACAGTCGACAGCGGCGGCTGGTAGCGCTCCACGTCGAAAATCCGCTTGCCATTTTCATCCCGACGCGCCGGATCGAAGAAGATCAGGTCAGCTTCAGGGACGCCGCCGCGCACGTCCGCAACTTCAAAACGCGCCGTTACGCCGAGCGCCTGCGCGTTGAGCCGCGCCATCGCCACCCGCACGGGATCGATGTCCAAGCCCGAGCACGTCGCCGCCCGCCTGCGCGAACGCCAGCAGATCCGCGCCGATGCCGCAGCAGGCGTCCACAACATGCTGCCCGGAGAATACTTCAAGTGTACGATAGCGGCGTACCAGCGGGTCGCTGGCTTGTTCGAGCGCCTCGCGCGTGAAGTACATGCGCGCCGCGTCATCGCCGAATTTGGCGGCGGCTTTGCGGCGCAGCCGCGCCAGTTCGAGCGCCGCGCCCGCCTGCCGCGGCGTCAGGTCGCGGCGCAGCGCCGTCAGCAGACGCAGCGTAGAATCGTCGCTTAAATCTTCGTCGGCAAGCCGCGCCAGGACGCCCGCCCCGGCGTCGGAGGTGAGAAAATCCAGATCGCCGAGCGCAATGCTCATTCGTCGGAGGCTTCGGCGGCAGCGGGATCGACCGGCACGAGCACCAGCTCGCGCGTATCGAGCACGTCGAGCGGTGGATTGATCCACAGCCGCCAGCCCTGCGCCGCCGCGCGGCTGAATTTGGCGACCTTGTTCACGTCACGGATGCCGCCGGAGAGGACGGCGGGCTGCATGAAGGCGACGGCGTTGGGCAGACTGCTGAACGCCAGCAGCAGCGGCGCGTCGGCGTCCGCCAGCGCGACGGCGCGCCATTCGACCGCCTCGCCTGGCTCAAGCGCCCAGACGGGCTTATTGGGCGTCTGCTGGATGAGCAGATGCAGATAGCGCCCCTTGAATTCCGGCTGCGCGGCATCGCGCGCGGCGACGCTTTGAATGCGCACCAGCGTGTCATCGGTAACGTGCGGCTTTTCGCCGCGCATCAGCACGCCGACGCCAGAGGCGTCGGTTGGCATTTCCTCGACCAGTATCCGGGTGTAGCCCGCGTCTTCCAGCGAATGGACGAGCGCGGCGCTCGGCTCGCCGTCCGGGTCGACGGCGATCAGCCTGCCGCCCGGTCGCAGGGCGCGCAGACAGCGAACGGAGCGCGTCCGCGTCCAGCGAAGCCTCGTAAGCCACCACCGCGTCGAAACGGCTTTCGCCTGCCGCCGCGCCGACCGTTACGGCAAGATCAGCACGCCGTGCCTTCAGCAGATCGCCCGCCGCGCCGCTCAGGTCGAGCAGCTCAAGCGTCGAGGCGCTGGGCGGCAGATGCTTGATGATCGTCTCGACGACCGCCGCCTCGATCACCCCGCGACTCATTTGCCGTCGGCTGCTTTGCTGGCGGCGTCGATCAGCCCGACGACTTCATCCCATTCTTCGCGGAAGAAGTGCAGCGTGACCGCTCCCAGTTCGATGTGATAGACGACTTCACCATCGGTTTCAGTGGAAAGCCACGCGGCATAATTTTCCGTTTCCGCCAGAGTCTCGACATTCACATCGTTCATGGTTTTTCCTCTCCAATTCGCGCCTATTTTACCATACGACACGGTTTCGGCAGCAAAAAGCGCACCGGGCGATGATCTTCCCGATGCGCCGAATTTCTGGATACATAAAATCCGTAGGGGCGCAGCGTGCTGTGCCCCTACGCACAACCTCTCAAATCCACGCTGCAGCTTAGTAGCGCTGACCGCCACCATCGCCGCCGCGACCGCCGCCCCGACGATCCCCGCCGCGACCACCGCCACCACGTCCACCGCGACCACCACCGCCACCCGGCGGGCGACGATCCCGGCTGCGGGCTTCCTCGGCTGTCCAGCCTTCGAGCACCGCCTGGCGGCTGAGGCGCACCTTGCCATCCGGCGGCGCATCCGTGACCATCACCATGATCTCGTCGCCGAGGCTGACTTCGTCTTCCGGCTTTTCAACGCGGTAGTCGGCAAGCTGGGAGATATGCACCAGCCCTTCGCGGCTTGGCATGAACTCGACGAAGACGCCGTAAGGCTCAATGCGGGTCACCTTGCCGGTGTAGACGCGCCCGACTTCCGGGCTTTCCGTCAAGCCGCGCACTTCTTCAATCGCCTGCGCGACCGCCGGACCATCCGACCCGGCGACGAAAATCGTGCCGTCTTCCTGAATGTCGATCTTGACGCCGGTGCGATCCTGAATCCCGCGCACGATCTTGCCGCCGGGTCCAATCACCGCGCCAATCTTCTCCGGGTCAATCTTGATCTGGGTCATGCGCGGCGCGAAGTCGCTCAAATCCTGACGCGGCTCCGGCAGCGCCGAGAGGATCACGTCGAGGATTTTCAGCCGAGCGTCCTTTGCCTGCGACAGCGCCTGCGCCATGACCTCGTCGGTGACGCCCATGATCTTGATGTCCATTTGCAGCGCCGTGATGCCGTTAGCCGTCCCCGCGACTTTGAAGTCCATGTCGCCGAGGTGGTCTTCCATGCCCTGGATGTCCGTCAGCACGGCGACCTTATCGCCTTCCTTGATCAAGCCCATCGCAATCCCGCCGACCGGGTGCTTGATCGGCACGCCCGCGTCCATCAGCGACAGCGTGCTGCCGCAGACGCTCGCCATCGACGTGCTGCCGTTGGAACTGAGCACCTCGCTGACGAGACGGATCGTGTAGGGGAATACGTCTTCCGCCGGGATCATCGCGCGCAGAGCAGCTTCCGCCAGCGCGCCGTGCCCGATTTCGCGGCGGCGCGGTCCGCGCAGCGGATAGGTCTCGCCCGTGCTGTAGGGCGGGAAATTGTAGTGGTGCATATAGCGCTTGTTCTCTTCGGGGCTGAGCGTATCCAGCTCCTGCGAGTCGCGCGGGGTGCCGAGCGTCGCAATCGTCAGGACCTGCGTCTGCCCGCGCTTGAACAGACCGGAGCCATGCACGCGCGGGATGAGTCCCACTTCCGCCGCCAGCGGACGGATGTCGGTGTAGCCGCGCCCATCCGGGCGAACGCCGTCTTCGAGGATGCGGCGGCGCACTTCTTCCTTGATGACGCCGGAGAATACTTCGCGCACGTCGGCGGGACGGGCGTAGCCCTCGGCTTCTTCGTCTTCTTCAGTGGGCAGATAGCCCGCGACAATCGTCTCGCGCAGTTCTTCGAGCGCTTCGTTGCGCCCGGAGCGGTCGGTCGTCGCGGCGATAATGTCACGCACGCCCTGGCGGCTCTTCTCGATGACTTCGCGCGCCAGCGCTTCGTCGATTTCGGCGACGACAATCGGCTCGGATTTCTCCTTGCCGAGCTGCGCCTGCATCTCTTTTTGCAGCGCAATCACAGGCTGGACGGAGTCGTGCGCCAGCTTGAGCGCGCGCAGCATGGTTTCCTCGTCCACCTCGTCGGCGGCGCATTCAACCATGTTGATCGCTTCGCTCGTACCGGAGACGCGCAGGTCGAGGACGCTGTTTTCCATCATCGGGATGGTCGGGTTGATGACCAGTTCGCCATCAATCAAGCCGACGCGCGCCCCAGCGACCGGTCCGTTCCAGGGGATGTTCGAGATCATCAGGGCGGTGCTCGCCGCGATGATGCCGAGCATGTCGACCTGATGCTCCTGGTCGTGGCTGAACGCCGTCAGGATCACCTGGACTTCATTGCGCATCCCGTCCGGGAAAAGCGGGCGCAGCGTGCGGTCGATCACGCGCGAAGTCAGGATCGCCTGCTCCGACGGACGCCCTTCGCGGCGGAAGAAGCTGCCGGGGATGCGCCCGGCGGCGTACAGCTTTTCCTCGAAATCGACGCTCAGCGGGAAAAAGTCGATGCCTTCGCGCGCGGTCTTGCTCATCGTCGCGGTGGCAAACACGACGGTCTGCCCCAGTTGTACCGTCACCGCGCCGCCCGCCTGTTCGGCGAGCCTGCCGGTTTCAATGGTGACTTCGTCGTCACCGATCTTCGTCGTGAAGCGATGCGCTTCACCCATATTCCCTGCCATGTCTCTACTCCTAAAATAAGACATGCCCGGTATCCAGGAACTGGAAAGTGCTGCTAAACAGATCGTTTAGCCACACGGCTCCAGTTTCTGCTCTACCAGGCATGTCTGCAAGCCGAGCAATTCGGCTTTTACCAACAGGCTAGACTAGCGGCGCAGCCCCAGTCGTTGCAGAATTTCACGGTAGCCATCGGGGTCTGTTTCGCTCAGATACTTCAGGTGACGCCGCCGCTGTCCCACCAGCTTGAGCAGCCCGCGCCGCGAGTGCTGATCCTGCGGGTTCGCTTTCATGTGGTCGGTCAACTGCTGGATACGCTGCGTCAGCAGGGCGATTTGCACCTGCGGCGATCCCGTATCGCGCTCGTGACGAGCGTACTCCTGAATGATCGTATCTTTCTCATTTTTTGTAAGTGCCATGTCCCATTATCCTTCTGTCACCAGCCGCGCCGGACAGTAGGCGCGACGGTCTACGTAAACCGTAAAGCATTATAACAGACGGCGTTGGCATTGCCAATGCTCAAGGTAAGGTCGGTCAAGCGGCTGTGTAGACAGAGTCGCTCGGTTCAGGGATCGGGTCCCCATGATCAAGCGCGCTCAGAAACCAGCCGCGCTTGGCGTCTTCCAGCATCTCCAATGCCTCGGCAATAGTATCACCGCCCCCAACACAACCAGGGAGTTCTGGAATAAGCGCGCCCCAACCATCTTCTTCGGGGACGAGAACAATTCGATAGCGCAGCGCCATGTAGTCATCGAGGGTCTTAGGCGTCAGTTTCTCCATCAGATTCTCCCTCTGACACATCCAATTGATTGATTTCGTCTATGGCTTGCAACGCCTGCTTGACGTAAATGATCTTGATAGGCTTGTTGAACGGAATGACGACTTTCCAGACCTGTCCGCCAACTTCGGCGCGGAAGATATGGTGGCTACCGACGATACGATCCAGCCAGAAACCGTAATCTTCCAGCACTTGCCTTAGCTCATCAAGCGAGACATTCCTGGGATTCTGGCGTAGTCTCTGTGGACGTTCGTCCCGCTTTGCCACTCATTATACTCCACGAAGGTGCTGGCGCGATTATATTGAACACAAAATACACTGGCTCGCCTTGACGTTTGACAGCAACAGGACGGTCTACCGTTCTAGCATTATCTTGTCGTTACGGCTCGTGGCGCCCTGCTCGCTGCGCGTCTGCGACCAGCGTCACCGTGTGATGCGTGCGGAACAGGCTGTACTGCCCGCTGCGTCCCGGCACAGGGTTGAGAACGTTCTCGGTTTCCATGATGGAAAACCACAGGTTGAGGTCCCAGCGCGCGCTCGGATCGACCATGCGCACGCTTTGCTCCGCGATGATCATGTTGCGGTCGTAGAGGTGAAGCAGCAGACGCACGAAGTTGTCGCGCTCCGCGATGATCGTCTGGCAGATGTCCGCATCCAGGTCGAGCGAAATCCCCTTCGTGAAGAACTCGCTCTGCGGATTGGGATATTCCTTGACTTCCGCCGCGCCGTTTTCGATCAGGTATTCGACCGCGCGCTGGAAGGTCACGCCATTGTCGAAAGTGCGCAGCCGCTTGTGCAGGCTGCCGAGCGGGCACCAGGTGAAGCCGCGAAAGCTCGTGAACTGCTCGACGCTGACAACCACGCGCCGCACCATGTCCGCCGTTTCGGCTTCCATCTGTTCGATTTCCGCCAGCGTCACGCCTACCCAGCTATTGTCCATCGCCGTTTCCTGCGGCGTGGCGGATGGCTTGTCTGTGGGAACCTCGTATTCGGGATTCAGCTTGATCACCGGCACGAGGTCTTCAGGGTTGTGGCGGTGCGGCACGAGTTCGCGCAGCAGCACGCGCTCGCGCACCAGGCAGTCGATCCAGTCCGAGCGCCATTGATCGCTGTAGTTCAGTCCGGGGCGCTCCAGCTCCCGATCCATCGCCAGCCCCTTGAGCAGGAAGCCGTAGTTGACGTACTCCCAGCCGCGCACGCTGAGCGTGTTGACGACGCGCAGGACGATGCGGTCGCGGATCAGGCAGGTCTTCTCGACCACCGGATGATTGTAGTCGAGCACAACGCGATCTTTTCCGGTCTGGCGCAGAATGCCGAGCGAGATCGCCTGCGAAACGAGGTCTTCGCCGCGCGCCTGCGACACCACCGCCCCGACCTCGATCAACTGCTCGATCAACTGCTGGCGCGTCATCACCTCGGTCTCCATCTGCTGCGCCGCGCGGTCGAACTGGATGATCACGCTCGACCACTGCGACGGCGTGAAGCCGCCCATCGAGCCGTCTTCGTTGAACGCCATCGACGCCAGACTGAGCGACTGGTGCGTTTGCAGGTTGGTGAAGTCTTCGATGTACTCGATGATCAGGTTGGGGTTGTTCTCAAGCTGGCGGCTCGTGCTGCCATGCACCGACCAGATGATGACGGTCTTGTTGCGCGAGCGCAGCGCGTTGATTACGTCCTTGAAGTCGCGGTCGCCGCTGGCGACGACGTAGATGTCCGCCGCGTCGGTATGCCCCGCGTCGGTGATGATGTCCTTCGCCATGCGCATGTCGGCGCTGTTCTTGCCCGGCAGATTGAAGACCGGGTCGACGTTCGCCATCATCAGGCGGCTGGGTGCTTCGTCGGCGATTTCACGTCCCGCCAGGTCGACCAGCGGCGGCAGACTGCCGCGCTGCCCCCAGGGCGCGTAAGCCTCGGTCTTGACGACCTGCCCGTGCGCCTTACCCTGGCGAGCGAAGCTCTCGATCAACGTATCCAGGTTGACGATGTAGCCCTGCTCGTTCAGGCTGATGGCGATGTTCTCGAAGTCGACGTAAATGGCGACGTTCTTGGTCTGCTGGATGCCGAGCAGCAATTCCAGCGGCTGGAAAATGACCTGATCGGCGAATTCCGTGCCTTCGAGCACGTCGTCCGACCCCCACATGCGCACGCGGGCGTTGCGCGTCCGCTTGACGCGGCGCACCAGCGGGATCAGGTCGGAATTGGTCGTCGCAAGGATCAACTCGTCGACCGGTTCCGGGTCGAACGAGAAATAGTGCATGATCAGCGCATCCGCCATGCTTTCGCGGTGGGGGATGTCGAAGATTTCGTAGCCAGCGGCTTTGAAGACGTACTGCGGGTCGACGCCGGTACGCGCTTTCTGCTGACGGTTTTTCTTCCAGTTCGCCGCCGCGACCGCGCGCAGCCGATCCGCGCTGGGCAGCCCTGCCGCCAGCGCCGCGCCGCCGCGCAGCCCAACCGCGAGTTCTTGAAGATCAACAGCGATGTTGCGACTTCGAAAATGCTCTATTAAATCGTCAACATCGACAATTAAATAAGCTGCCATAACCTACCTAAAATACATATACCACCTGAACCCGGGGTTCGGTGGTCGTGCAAGCTGCTCGAAATGTGCAGCAAAAGATGGTTTGGGGTTTACCAAAATATCCTAGTAAGCTCTGTATAAGTAACGTCAAACGACCCTCTGTTTGAGAATATTTTAACAAACGAACGACCCATAATCAAGATGGAAGCTTGAAAAATATAACGATTCACATAATGGGATTATACTACGACTTCATTTATTCGTCTCTGACGCCAGCTTAAGCGATTCTAAAAGTTTACTGGATAGCTGATAACATGATGCTCACCGCAACAAGAGGTTTTCAATATCGTTAAGAATCCTAGTTTCCATTGACTATACAGCACAACCGCCAAAAGTGGTATTTAGATTCTCAGGCAACTTTTTTGAGCACTTTGCATAATGGCTCGCTGAAAAACTGCCCCATTAGTACGCTTTTGCGAAGATCGCCACGCGCTCCGCAGGCTCTCCGGTCAGGAAGGAGACGCCGCTCCCGCCGGGCTGCTCCAGCGGATAGCAGCGGTGCGTCGCGCCCGTTTCTTCCTTGATGCGCGCTTCGTCTTCCGCCAATTCGTTCCACCAGCCGCGCGCGAAGCCGTTCGCTTCGATCACCTGTTTCAGTTCGTCATAGCTGCTCACATCGTGCAGATTGGCGTCGCGGAACTCAGTCGCCTGACGCAGCAAACTCGCCTGAATGTCCTCAAGCAGCGCTTTGAGCGCGGGCACCACCCCATCCTGCGACAGCGTGCGCTTGCCTTCCCTGCCGGGGACATCGCGCCGAGCCGCCACGACCGCATGGCTCTGCACGTCGCGCGGACCCAGTTCCAGGCGCACGGGCACGCCGCGCATCTCCCAATCGTTGAACTTGAAGCCCGGCTGGTAATCGCGCGCGTCGACGTAAACGCGGATGTCCGCGTCGCTCAGTTCGCGCTGCAGGCGGGTGACATCTTCCATGACGGCGCTTTTCTCGTCGTCGCTGCGGAAGATCGGCACGATCACCACCTGATACGGCGCGAGGCGCGGCGGCAGGCGCAGCCCTTTCTCGTCGCCGTGCGTCATGATGACGCCGCCGATCATGCGCCAGCTCATGCCCCAGGAGGTCGTCCAGCACACCTGGCGCTGGTTGTTCTCGTCCAGATACTGAATATTGAAGGCTTTGGCGAAGTTCTGCCCCAGGTTGTGGCTGGTTCCGGCTTGCAGCGCCTTGCCGTCGCCCATCATGCCCTCAATCGAGTACGTTCGCAGCGCGCCGGGGAACTTCTCGCCCTCGCTCTTCTGACCGGGGATGACCGGGATCGCCGCCTCGCTGATGGCAACGTCGGCGTAGACATCCAGCATTTGCAGCGTGCGCGCTTCGGCATCCTCGTAGGAAGCGTGGGCGGTGTGCCCCTCCTGCCACAGAAATTCCGCCGTGCGCAGGAACGGGCGCGTGCGCATCTCCCAGCGCACCACGTTCGCCCACTGGTTGATCAGCAGCGGCAGGTCGCGGTAAGACTGAATCCACTCGCTGAAGGACACGCCGATGATGGTCTCGGAGGTGGGACGAACCGCCAGCGGCTCCTCCAACTGCTTGCCACCGCCGATGGTGACGACCGCCAGCTCCGGGCTGAAGCCTTCGACGTGTTCCGCCTCGCGCTCGAAATAGCTCATCGGGATGAACAGCGGGAAATAGGCATTCTGCACGCCCGTCGCCTTGAAGCGGCGGTCGAGGGCGTTCTTGATACCCTCCCAGATTTCGTAGCCGTAAGGCTTGACAATCGGGCAGCCGCGCACCTGCGACTGTGCCGCCAGATCGGCGCGGTAGACGATTTCGTTATACCAGCCGGCGAAATCTTCGCGGGGGGAGGTCAAAGCCTGCGCTGACATGCAAAACTCCTCAAAGAAGTGGTGTGTAAAGAGCGCCGCGTGCTGAGTCAGGAACGCTATTCGTTTCGGCGCTGATGCGACAATAAGCGGCTTATTTTACAGGCAGACGGGGCATATGGATAGGGATGATCTCAGTCCTCAGCCCTATCTTCGTCCCAACTCCGCCCGTAGTTGACCGCCAGCTTGTCCATCACCGCCTGACCGAGATCGACGCCGTTGAGGCTGGCGAGCTGAAGCAGATAGAGCATCACGTCCGCCAGCTCGCCGGAGAGCACGGCTTCGTCCGGCGCGGCATCGCCCCACTGGTAGAGTTCCAGCACCTCGCTCGCCTCCAGCACCAGCGAGATCGCCAGATTACGCGGCGTCTGCGGGCGCTTCGAGTCCGGCTGATACCAGCCCTTGCTGGCGACGAAAGCGTGCATGGCATCTTCGAGTGTTTTTAAGTCCATGAGCATTCACCTGTCGAAGCGAAAATATACAGGGGCATTCGCTTGAACGTCCCTACGATCTGTTTTTCTCAGCGCGATCAATAGGCGTTCTTGTCGCGCCGCAGAATGATGTTCAGAAGCGTGCGGATGGCGATTTTCAGGTCGAGCCAGATCGACCAGTTCTCGACGTACCACAGATCATAGGAGGTGCGCTCCGGGATCGAGGTATCGCCGCGCAAGCCGTTGACCTGCGCCCAGCCGGTCATGCCGGATTTTTCGCGGTGGCGCTCCATGTAGCGCGGGATGCGGTCGCGGAACTGCTGGACGTAGATCGGACGCTCCGGGCGCGGTCCCACCAGGCTCATCTCGCCGATCAGGACGTTGATCAACTGGGGGATTTCGTCCCAGTTGGAGCGGCGCAGGAACCTGCCCAGCCGCGTCACGCGCGGGTCGTTCTCGACCGTCCAGCCGGGTCCCTCGGCTTCGGCGTCTTCGCGCATCGAGCGGAACTTGATCATCTGGAAGGGACGCTCGTCCAGCCCCATGCGCTCCTGCGTGTAGAAGACCGACCCGTGCGACTCCAGCCGGATCAGCAGCGCCGTCAGCACCATCAACGGCGACAGGATCACCAGCCCGATCCCCGCTCCGACGATGTCCATCAGCCGCTTCAGGCTGAGCTTCCAGCCGCGCATGGCGATGTCGCGCACGGTCAGCAGCGGCGTCCCGCCGAGGTCGTCCACGCTCAAGTCGCGCGCCATGTACGAGAACATGTCCGGGTAAATCTTGATGTCCACGCGCCCGCGACGGCACAGCGAGATCAGATCGACCAGCTCGCTGCGCTGGGCATCCGGCAGCGCGATGATCACCTGCTCGACCCGGTAGACATCGATCAGATTCGGCAGATCGTGGTAATCGCCCAGCACGGGCACGCCGAGCACGCTGTTCTTGTGCGGCGGACGCACGTTGACGATGCCGACGATGCGATAGCCGAGTTCGGGGCTGCTCTGTATCTTGCGCATGATGTCGCGGGCGATCTTGCCCATGCCGACGATGACGAGGTTCGCCCGTTCCAGGTCGTGCCTGCGCAGAAACGTGCGCAGCGCTCGATGAATTTCCCGCCCCAGCAGCACCAGAATCAGGCTGAAGCCCCACACATAGAAGAACAGGCTGCGCGGGTAATCGACCTCGAAGACCGTGCCCTTGAAGATCAATTCCTGAATACCGAAGACCATCAGCGCGCCGACCGTGATCGCGCCGACCACGTTGCGCCAGTGGTCAATGCGGCTGATGGCGCGGCGCTGGTGGTACATCTGCGAGAGATAGAAAATGGCGATGATCACGCCGACGTGCAGCACGAGCGTCGCGCGATATTTGATGAATGGCGGCTGGACGAGCGGATCGATCTGGATGGCGCGCACCAGGTAACCGAGCATGAAGGCAGCCACCAGCGCGACCACGTCCATAGCGACCAGCAAAACGCTCAGGAGGGTCGTGACAGTATCCGGTTTGCGCGCGACCGGGCGCGTCAGTCTCAGGGTGTCGGCTGACGTATCTCCGTCCACAGCGTCCGCCCGCCCTTCAGCAGCAAGCCCGTCATAATCAGGCTGTGCAGCCACAGCGGAGTCGTCGTCCGGTAATGTTTCCGGTAAAAGATCAGCATCGCCCGCCAGAACTCCATCTGCGCTCGCTGGCTTTGACGGCTTGCCGCTCTTTTGACGTGCTTTACGACGACTTGCGGATGGTAGACGATGCGCCATCCTGCGCTTTTGATTCGGTACGCCCAATCCAAATCCTCTCCGTACATAAAAAATGTTTCGTCGAGCAAGCCAACCGCCTCGATGGCTTCCCGGCGGACTTGCATGTAGGCACCGACTACGGAGTCAACTTCTGCTTCCTGATCGACAGGCAGATAGGTCATATTATAGCGCGCAAAGCGCGGGCTGCCTGGGAAGAGCTTCGCCAGCCCGACGAAGTGATAGAGCGAGATGATCGGCGTCGGGAAGCTGCGGCGGCAGGCTTTGTCGAGGCTGCCGTCGGGCAGCACCAGCTTAGGTCCCGCTGCACCCACCTCCGGCTGTCGATCCATGAACGCGACCATCGCGCAGAGCGCATCGGGCGGCAGTTCGGTATCCGGGTTGAGCAGCAGCGCGTAGCGCGGCGCGTCGGTCGCGCGCCCTTTGTCGCGGAAGCCCAGCGCTCGCAGACCGAGATTGTTGCCGTAGGAATAGCCACCGTTGATTTCGCTGGCGATCACCTGCGCCTGCGGAAAACCCTGGCGCACCATTTCCGCGCTGCCGTCGCCGGATGCGTTGTCGACGACGACGACGCGATACGTGACATCCCCTGCGCTGGCGTAGACCGTCTCAAGGCAGCGCTTGAGCAGCTCGCGTGTATTCCAACTGAGGATGACGATGCCCAGATCAGCCATGCAGCACTCCAAGTCCTCGCGTTGATTTTACCATAAGGGATCTTGCGCGCTCAACGGTTACCTGACGGCGGCGCAGCTTTGCGGCGTCAGGCAGTAGACCGTCAAGCCGGGGTTATGCCAGACAGTCGCCGTGTACATAACCGAATCGTCGCCCAGCAAAGCGGGACGGTCGAGCCGCGCGACCAGCGGCAGCGCTTCGAAAGGCGCGAGATAATCGTGAATCTGCTGCAAGTAGTCCGCCGAGATGAATTCGTGCGAGCGATCTTCGTCGTGATACCAGGCATCCGAGATGACGACGTAATCGACGCCCTGCGGGTACAGGTCGCTCAGCGGCACAAATTCGCCCCCGAAATTCTGCGACGTGACGTAATACGCCGGGTCAAGCGGCACGTTGTAGGGACCGTTCAACTGAATATGCGAGCCGCGCGGCAGGTGGTCGTAAATCCACTGCTGCATCTGGTAGCGCGTGTCGGTGCGCGTGAACTGGCGCACCAACTGCACGGAAAGCATGAGCGGCACGATCACCAGCAGCAGCGCCACCAGCGGCGTCAGCCAGCGCCTGCTCCGCACCATCCATGCCGCGCCGATCCCGGCGACCAGCGCGAAAGCCGAGAACACCGGGACGATCAGGCTGTCGCTGTGACCGGGACGCGGCGTGCGCAGGACGAACAGGCTGTAAGGGATGAGAAATGTCGCCAGGATCAGCAGCGCCAGCCAGGACGAATTCTCGCGCAGCCAGTGGCGCGGACGTGCGCGCCAGGCGGCGTATACCCCCACGAACCAGGCGATGGACGCCGGAATCCCCAGCCCGAACAAAATCAGGTAGCGGTATTCGAAAACCATCCCGTAGGGGGTCGTGAAGCTAACATCCCAGCCCGCTCATATACTGCGCCGTGATGTATTGAAAATCGGCGAGGACACGTTCGGGGTCAAAAATCACGTGTGGCGTGGTGAAGACGAAGGTCGCGGGAAACAGGAGCCATCCCGCCAGCACCGTGCGCCAGCGCCGCCGATCCCGGTACAGCCAGATTAGCCCGACCACGAAGACGACGATGGAAACCGCCGAGGCGTTGTAACGGTTGCCGGTCGCCAGCCCGGCGCAGATTCCCGCCAGCAGGAACAGCCACCAGCGCGGATGATACAGGCTGCTGATCGCCGCCCATAACGTCAGGGCGAGAAAACCGGCGGCGAGGCTGCTCGTCGTCGTGTAATGGGCGTGCTGCACCAGCGGCTCCGCCACCGCGACCAGCAGCCCGGCAAACAGCGCCGCGCGCCGCCCGGCGATGCGCCGCGTCAGCGCGTAAATCGCCGCGACCACCAGCAGACCGCCGAGCGCCGAATAAGTCCGCCCGATGACGTAGAAGCGAAACGGCGCCTGCTCCAGCTCGCTGATCCCGTGCCAACTGGCGAAGGTTACGCCTTTCCCTTCACCGCTGAAGAGAAACGTGAAAAAGTTCAGGTTGATCAGAAATGAAGGGTTTTGAAAATACAGCGGGTTGAGCTGGCGGGTCACGATCATCCGGTACGGGCGTGTCAGGAACATGTATTCGTCCGGCTGGACGGGGATGTTGCGCGGAACCATGTCGCGCGCCGCGTCGGTGGGAAATGCGCTGTTGTCCGGCTCGGCGTAGGTCACGCCAATCAGACGCAGGCTGGCGGCAAACAGCAGCAGCACGGTAACGAAGAAAATCTCTCTACGAGGCATCAGATGACTACTCCTTATTCGCCGTCGGCAGCGTTTTGAGCGGCGCACCCCGCAGCGCAGCGCGCATCGCCTCGCGGTCGTCCCAGGGATATTCGACCGTCCCGAACGCCATGCTCTGCTCGTGCCCCTTGCCGCAAGCGATCACCACGTCGCCCGTGCGCGCCATCCGGCAGGCGCGGTAGAGCGCTTCGCCGCGATCTGGCACGCGAATGAACGTCTCGCCCTCGACACCGCCCGCCGCCGTCTCCGCCGCCGCCATCGTCGCCAGAATGTCATCGAGCGACTCGGTGCGCGGGTCTTCGGCGGTCAGGATGGTGAAATCGGCTCGCCGCGCCGCGACCTGCGCCATCAGGCGGCGCTTCTCGCGGTCGCGCAAGCCCGCGCTGCCGAATACGACGATCAGCCGCCCGCCCTCGCCCACCATCGGGCGACAGGCTTGCAGTACCTTGTCGAGCGCGTTGGGCGTGTGGGCGAAATCGACCAGCGCCAGAAAATCCTGCCCCTCGTCGATCCGCTCCATGCGACCGGAAATCGCCTGTACCCCTGCTAAACGCCGTCGATAGATACCCGCTGCTAATGGATTGAGAAACGCCACCTCGATAGCAGCGAGACAGTTGTAGACGTTAAACTCGCCTACCAGCGCCGTTTCCCAGCGTCCAACTTCAGGCGCAATCTCGAAACTCGTCTCACTCGGCTCGTACACTATGTTCGTCGCTCGATACTGCGCCTGTTCGTTGTAAATCCCGTAGGTGACAACTTTATCCGCCGGAAACGCCGCGAAATAATCAGCGCTGGGATCGTCGGCATTGATCACGCTGACTTTCGACGTGTTCGGCTTGCGATACGACTGGCTAGCATCTCGAACATGCGCCCTTTGGCGGCGCGATAGTTCTCGAACGTGCCGTGATAGTCGAGGTGCTCGTGCGTGACGTTGGTCAGCACCGCCACGTCGAGATCGACGCCGTTCAGCCGCCCCTGCGCCAGCCCGTGACTGGTCATCTCCAGCACCGCCGCTTTCAAGCCGTTGGCGACCATCTGCGCCAGCAGCGCCTGAATTTGCGGCGCGCTCGGCGTCGTGACGTGCAGCCCGGTATCGAGCGATTGATCGCCCACGTCGGCGCTGATCGTGCTGATCAGCCCGCAGCCTTTGCCGAGCAGGGCATGGATCAGCGTGCTGGTGGTCGTCTTGCCGTCCGTCCCGGTCACGCCGATCACGAGCAGCTTGCGCGAGGGGAAATCGTGGTAGGCAGCCGCAAGAAAGCCGACCGCTTCCTGCGCGTTCTCGACCTGCGCATAAGGCACGGGCAAGCCGCTGATCGCCTTTTCGCCCACGACCGCCGCCGCGCCGCGTTCGACAGCGCGCGGGATGAAGTCGTGCCCGTCGACCGACAGCCCTGCCCGCGCCACGAAGACGCCGCCCGGCTGCACCTCGGCGTCGGACTCGACAACGGGCGCGGTGATGGGTGTGTCGGCGTCACCCGTGACGTGGGCGGCTTGCGGCAGCGCGGAAAGCAGATTACCAAGGGTTTTGGGCATCTCGTTTGTGTTGTGGGGACAGGTTTGAAACCTGCCCCCTACCTTCATCATTCAAAACGCGACCATTATACCGACAAAACAAACGCGCCGGGTGGTCGCCCGGCGCGTGAGTTATCAAAAGAAGATTGTGAGCTTAGCGCAAACGCCCCGCAAGCTCGCTCAGGTTGCTGCGCACGCTGCCATCGACCACGTGGTCTTCGCTGCGAAGCACCAGACCGCCCAGGATGCCCGGATCGACCATAAAGGTGATGTCGTCCGCCCCAACCTGCTTCTTGACGGTCGCCTGCTCGGCGTCGCTCAACGGCATCGCGCTCACCACCTCGATAGGTCCGCTGAGCGAGCGCGCCTCGGCGGGCACCTTAGCGAAGAAATCGCTCACGAGCGCCTGCTGGCGCTTCTCGTCCAGCGTCGCGCCGATCAGCCGCTGCGACATGGCGACGGCAATCGACACCACCTGACCACGCAGGTCGGCAAGCTGACGGTCGCGCTCTTCGTTGGCACGGGCACGCGCCTCGGTGCGAATCCCTTCCGCCGTCGTATCCGCCTCCGTCTGAATGCTGCGCGCCAGTTCCTCGCCACGCCCACGCGCTTCTTCGATGATGCGCGCGGCGTCGGCGCGGGCGTTCGCCAGCAGCTTCTCGGCTTCCGCCTCCGCATTGCGGCGGGCGTTGGCTGCGACGGCGCTGTCTTCCAGCGCTTTCTCGATGCGCGTGCGACGGTTGCGCAGCACATTGGTCAGCGGGTCGTACAGAAAACGCGACAGCAGCACGTAGATCACGATAAAGGCGATGACCTGGACGAGAAAATACCCCAGATTAATGCCTAGTCCTTCCATGTCGTCCTCCTCCTCAATCCGCCGAGTTTCAGGACAGCACGAACAGGATAATCAGCGAAACGACCAGCGCGTAGATGGCGACCGCTTCGGCAAAGGCGACGCCGAGGATCATGTTGGTCTGGATCGTCGAGGCGAAGTCGGGGTTACGCCCCATCGCCTGCACTGCGCCCTGGACGGACAAGCCAATGCCGATACCACCACCGAGCGCGCCGATCATCGCCAGCCCTGCGCCGATTGCCTTACCTGCCAGCAGAACCGATTGTTCCATCGTTGTAGCTCCTTCAAGTTATGGATTTAGGTTTAGGTCACGATTACCAACGATTGACAGCCTCAGTGCGCCGGGGCGACCTCAACTGGATTTTCTGCCGTTATTTGCTCCACCTGATGTTCTTCGTCGTGATGCTCGCCGCCGTGACCCGCCGTTGCCTGGCTCATGAAGATCGCCGTCAGCAAGCCGAAGACGAACGCTTGCAGCGCGCCGACGCCGAATTCCAGCAGGAAGAAGGGCCAGGGCAGGAACGGAACCAGGAAGCTCATCACGAACAGCAGAATCGAGCCTGCAAAGATATTGCCGAGAAGTCGGAAAGAGAACGAAAGGATTTTCGCAAACTCGCCGATCAGCTCCAGCAAGCCGACCGCCACGTCGATGCTGCCGAGCGGCTCCGACAACAGCGTCTTGAAGTTGAAGAACTTGGTCAGATAGCCGATCCCCAATGCGCGGAAGCCGAGCACCTGCACCATGACCACCGCGATCAGCGCGAGCGAAGCAGTCATATTCAGGTCGGTCGAAGGCGCGCGCAGGAAGGGCAGCACGACCCAGGGCACGCTCGCAGAACCCGCCGGGACTTCTTCGCCGTTGGGCGCGAGCACTTCCGTACCCGGCTGGTCGGAAGTCTGGATTGTGCCCTCAGCGCCTGCGGGAGTTTGCTCAGCCTGTGTCGCTGCCGCCGGGTTTTCGCTGACCTCGTTCACCGCCACGCCCGTACCCGTGACGCAGCCCGCAGCGGCGCGGTTGCTCTGATCCGCTTCGGTCATGGTCGCCGCTTCTTCAGGGCTGACCCAGGGGCATTTGGGATTCAGGGCGTAGATGCCGCCCGCGTTGGTGGTCTCGTAGCCCGGCTCATAGGTGATCTCGCCCGTATCGACGTTGACTGTGCGATGCGGCTCCAGGAAGCCGATGCTGTCCACGCCGGGGACAAGTTCCATCCAGTTCGAGAGCAGGACGATCAGAAAAATGGTCATGAAGAACGAGAAGATGTAGCGCATGTACTTCTCGCCGACAATGTTGTGGATGAAGCCGTACAAGCCCTCATACAACAGCTCGAATATGTTGTAGAACCCGCCGGGCGGCACTTCATCGCCGCTCTTGGGCATCTTCCGGTTGATGTACCAAGCCAGCAGGATCAGCAACACCCACACGACAACCGACCCCATCAGGGAGTTGGTCATGCGGAAGGCGTCGGCTGCTCCGGGATATTTCTCGCCGGGCAACTGAATCACCGGGATGATCGGCGGGACGGTCAACATGATCACGAAGCCTGCGATCAGCAGGAACAAAGCGACCCAGCGCCGTTTACCGTTCCAATTAATCATCGCTTGCAGTGTCCTCCTTTTTTGTCGTAGCCTGGAGACGCCGACTCTTGTAAAGCGTGTACCGATAGATCAGCCACAAGTTGATCGGAATACTCGCAAGCAGAAGTAGAAATAAGAACAGGTGGTTCGTTCCCAGCAGATGGTCGAGCAGCAACCCCAGGACGACGCTGCCTCCTGCCGAAGCCACCAGCAAACAGCCAACTTCTCCAGCAGCCCCTGCCGCCGTCAAATAGAACGGAACCGGATTATGTTCCGGTTTCATAGACGTAAACCTTGCGCCGACTCGTGCTCGCCGTCACAATCATACCGATCCGATATGCACCTGTCAAAATCAAGCTTATGCTTGGCTTATTAGAGAATTCTATCACAATCGTCACAAAAAATGCAAAGTCCAATTTGAGCGAATTTTCCCGCTCACACCGCACGTCGGTCAAGTCAGGCAGCGCTGATCGTGACTTCGGCGAAATGAGCCTCCGTCCCCACCCCGATCCACAGCGCGATTTGCCCCGCGCTTTCGCCCAGCTTGAGATCGTTGACGATCAGGCAGGGCTGCTCCGCGCCATTGACGTACAACTGCGCCCGAACCCCTGCCACCACGATCTTCATCTTCGTCCACGCGCCGGGCACGAGGTCGGTATATGACTCGTAGACGCCGGGCGCTTCCTCGCGCAGCCGATACCAGGGATAATCCGGATGTGCAGCGTACTGGGTCGAATGATTGCGCCGCAGTTGATCGTCGGCGCGGGCGTTGGTCGGGCGCAGGAAAAAGTATTCGAACTGCGCGCCGTCGGGCTGCACGCGAAAGGCGACACCGACGAAGCCGCGCATCTGCGGCGGCGCGTCCGGTCGCAGCGTCCCCACGACTTCCGTCTCGATCACGCCGTCGCGGAAGTCCGATGCCGGGCAGAATGGCGATGCCGCCCTGCCCCATCTCCTGCTCGACCAGCCGAAGCGCCCGCCGACCCTCATAAGTGACCGCTTCGGCGCTGACGTTGTGCAGTTCCAAATCGGCGAGCGAATCCGGCGACCAGATACGTGTGCCCGTCATATTTCTAACCCTGTTCACAAACAAAAAGAAAGGGCGGCTCAGCGAGCCACCCCCTGTCTTTTATTCGATCATCCCTTATACGCTGCCGCCGAAGAGCGCGGACGCGCCGCGCGTCGCCCACTCGAAGATCGGCGTCGCCAGGAACGTGCCCAGCAGGATCACGATCACTGCCGTCGCGCCCAGCACCCAGACGTAGGTCTGCGAGACGGCAATCGGCTTATCCTCGTCTTCGCTGCGGTCGACGTACATCACCTTGATCACGACCAGATAGTAGTAAAGCGCCACAATCGAGTTAAGCACGCCGAACATCGCCAGCCAGACCAGGTTGGAGTTGACGGCTGCCTGGAACAGGAAGAACTTGCCGAAGAAGCCCGCCGCTGGCGGCACGCCGCCCAGCGAGAGCAGCGCAATCGTCATCGCCAGCGCCAGCATCGGGTTGCGGCGGCTCAGCCCGGCGAGGTCGGCAATCGTCTCGCTGCCGGTCGTCTCGCTGAACAGGATGATTACGCCGAACGCCAACAGGTTGGTGAAGGTGTACATGACCATGTAGAAGGCAATCGCCGCGACCGCCTGCTCCTGCCCCTGCGCCGTCGTCGCTTGCAGCGCCGCCACGCCGATCAGCGTGTAGCCCGCCTGCGCAATCGACGAATACGCCAGCAGACGCTTGATGTTCTTCTGCACCAGCGCGACCACGTTGCCGAGCGTCATCGAAATGACCGCCAGCGCCGCCGCGAGCTGCGTCCAGAAGGCTTGTATCTCCTGCCCGTTGATGACGACCGTGCCGGGGAAGACCGCCAGGAAGAAGCGCACCAGCAGCGCGAAGCTCGCCGCCTTGCTGGCGACGCTCAGGAAGGCGACCACCGGAGTCGGCGCGCCCTCGTACACGTCCGGCGTCCAGAAGTGAAAAGGCGCGGCGCTGATCTTGAAGCCGAAGCCGACCACGATCAGGGCGATGGCGACCAGCACCGGGACGGCGTTGGTCGAGAAGGCGGGCGAGGTGAAGAACGCCGCCAGATCGTAGAGATTGGTCATGCCGCTGAAGCCGTAGAGCAGGCTCAAGCCGTAGAGCAGGATCGCCGAGGCGAACGAGCCGAACAGGAAGTATTTCATGCCGCTTTCGGACGAGCGCCGGTCATTACGGTTGAACGCCGCCAGGATATAGAGCGGGATGGTGGTCGTCTCCAGCGCCAGGAAGACCATGATCAGGTCGGCAGCGCCGCTCATCAGGCACGCGCCCAGCGACGAGACGATGATGACCAGATAGAACTCGCCCTTGCGTGCCAGCCCTTTCACGTCAATCGTCATCAGCGCCGTGATCGCCGCAGCGATCAGCACCATGATACTGAAGATTTCCGAGAGCGCGTCGTGGCGTATCGTGCCGCCCCAGAACAGCCCGGCGGTCTCCGGGTGCAGCGATGGTCCCCAGAGCAGGAAATACGCTGCCGCGACAAAAAGCAGCCCTACCCCGGTGACGATGGCGATCACCCGCCGCTGGCTTTCCGGCAGGTAGAGGTCGAGCGCAAGCACGACCACCGCCATAATCGCCAAGCCGATCTCCGGGATAATCGCCGGAAGGCTTTGCAGGAAGTTAAACTCCATAAACTCACGCCCCTCCTAAAAGTGCCAGCACGGGTCTGATGCCCGTTTGCAGCATCGGAGCCATCACCCCCGGGTAGACGCCGATGATGATCAACGGCGCGCCGAGCAGGACCAGGATGAACTTTTCACGCACGGTGATGTCACCCACCTCAGGGAACAGCGCACGGTTGAACTCGCCGAAGAAGACCTGCCGGGCGACGCGCAGCACGTATGCCGCCGTGATGATGATGCCCAGCGCGGCGATAATGACGATCACGGCGTAGTAATTGGTCAGGTGCAGCCCCCCTATCGTCAGCGAAATCTGCTGAGAGGCGCGCCACATGCCGCTGAAGATCGGGAACTCGGCGATGAAGCCGCTCAAGCCGGGCATACCCATGCTCGTCAAACCGGCGACGATAAACGCTCCGGCGACCCAGGGCATGACTTTGGCAAACCCGCCCAGGCTGGGGATGTCGCGGGTATGGGCGCGGTCGTAGACCATGCCGACGCAGCCGAAGAAGAGCGCTGTCATCGCGCCGTGACTGAACATCTGCAAGCCCGCGCCGGTCATGCCGATGATGTTCATCGTCGCCCAGCCCATACTGACCAACCCCATGTGGCTGACCGACGAGAAGCCGATGACGTATTTGAAGTCGCGCTGCCGGAAGGCGATGAACGCCCCGTAGACGACGTTGATCAGCGTCAGGAAGACGATCCAGGGCAAATGCACCACCGCGCCCTGCGGGAGCAACTGCACGCCGACGCGCAGCGCCGCATACGCGCCCAGCTTCATCAGCACGCCCGCGTGGATCATCGAGACGGCGGTCGGCGCGGCGACGTGACCATCAGGACTCCAGTTGTGGAAGGGGAAGACGCCCGCCAGCACCGCGAAGCCCAGGAAGATGAACGGGAACCACATCTTGGCGAAGGTCAGCGCGTCGATTCCGGCGTAGCCGAGCACGTTGAAGGCGCCGTTCTCCGCCGCCAGCGTGAGCTGCGTCATACTGAAGCTGAACGGCTGCGCGCTCGCCGGGAGCAGCCCGGAGAGCTTGGCGGCGGCGAAGATTTGCGAGCCGGGTCCTGTGAAGAAATTGCTCGCCGTGATCACCATCGCCAGCACGCCGACCAGCGCGATCACCGAGCCGATCAGGATGTAGAGCGTCAGCTTCATCGCCGCGTATTCGCGGGTTTGCACCCAGCCCCAGGTGGCGATGAGCAGATACATGGGAAAGATGGCTAACTCGTAGAAGAAGAACAGCACGAACAGGTCGGTCGCCACGAAGACGCCGAGCACGCCCGCGACCAGCAGCATGAAGAACGCCATGAACTCGCGCGTGCGGTCTTCGATGCGCCACGAGATCAACACACCTGCGACCGCGACCATGCCCGTCAGCAGCACCATCGGCACGCTCAAGCCGTCCACGCCCAGGCTGTAGCTGATGCCGAGGCTGGGCACCCAGACCACGTTCTCCTTGAAGGCGAGACCGTGCTCGAACAGCGCCGTCGCCGTCGTCGTGCCCGACGTTTCTGCTTGAGACGCAGGCTGGGCGGGCGCAAGCAGGTTAAACGTATCCAGGGCTTGCCCTGCCCCCTGAAGCGCCGCCGCCTGATCGTTCGTAATCTGACTGACCTGATTGTTGTAGCTGGCGTAGACGAACAGCGCCAAGCCCAGGATGATCGCCGCCGCCATGAAGGCAATGCCGCGCACCAGGTCTTTCTGCTCTTTGGGGATGAAGAGGATGATCACCGCCGCAATGATCGGCACGAAGATGATCAGGCTCAACACAGGGAACTGAAAAGCTACTGTCATAGTCTATCCTCACCCGCCGAAGATTCGGGTCACGGAGGCGTTGATCACCTGCAAAATCCAGTTGGGCGCGATGCCCGTCACCAGCATCAGCACCATCAGCGGCGCCATGGCGACGAACTCGCGCAGGTTGATCTCCAGATGATAATCACGCCAGTGCATGTTGAAGGGTCCATGCAGGACGGCGCGTATCCCCTTGAGAATGTAGCCGCCCGTGAAGAGCAAGCCGAGCATCGCAATCAGCGTCAGCACCGTGAAGACGGGCCAGGCGCCGCGCACGACCAGGAACTCGCTGACGAAGCCGTTCAAGCCGGGCAAGCCGAGGCTCGCCATGCTGGTAAAGATGAAGATGCCGCCGTAGATCGGCGCTTTGACCCACAAGCCTCCGTACTGAGTCATGTCGCGGGTGTGCGTCTTGTGATAAATCGCCCCGGCGAGCAAGAACATCCCGGCGGAGCTTAAGCCGTGATTGAACATCTGCAAGACCGCGCCGTTGGTGGCGATGATCGCCGTCTGCGCATCGACGGCGGAGCCGCCCCCGACCGTTGCCTGCGCATACGCCAGCGCCGTCACCGCCAAGCCGAGCGCCACGAAGCCCATGTGATTGACCGAGCTGTAAGCGACCAGCCGCTTGATGTCGGTCTGCCCCCAGGCAGCCAGCGCGCCGAGCACGATGCCGAGCATCGCCAGGAAGGCGAACAAGCCAGCCACCGTCCCGGTGATGCCCAGGATGTTGAACTGGCTGACCCACACGTCCGGGAACAATGGAATGACCAGACGCAGGAAGCCGTAAGCGCCCAGCTTGAGCATCACGCCTGCCAGCAGCATCGAGCCTGCTGTCGGCGCTTCCGAGTGCGCGTCCGGCAGCCAGGTATGGAAGGGCCAGATCGGCACTTTGATGCAGAAGGCGACGAAAAAGCCGAGGAACGACAGCGCCTTGACCGTCTCAATCGGGACGCCCAGGAACGAGCCGCTCGCGCCGCTGAAGCTGGGCCAGACTTTGGTCAGCGTCTGAATGTCGAACGTGCCCGCCGTGAAGCCGATCAACTGCGTTGCCAGCAGCATCCCCAGCGAGCCGCCCATCGAGTAGATGAAGAACTTGGTCGCGGCGTACTTGCGGTTGGGACCGCCCCACTGGTCGATGATGAAGTACATCGGCACCAGCGTCAGCTCGTAGAACAGGAAGAAGACCATCAAGTCCATCGACACGAAGACGCCGAACAGCCCCGTCTCGAAGAACAGGATCAGCGCCATGTGCGTGTTGACGCGGTCCTCAATCTCGAAGCTGACCAGCACCGCCAGCGGCGTCAGGATGCCCGTCAGCAGCACCATTGTCGCGCTAATGCCGTCGACGCCGATGTGCCACGACGAGCCAAGTAGCTGGAACCACTCCGTCTGGATCGCAAACTGGTAATCGGGCACCGCCCGGTTGTAGGCGAAGAAGACCGCCACGCTGACCCCGGCGATCATCGTTGCTATGCCCAGCGCCGTCCAGCGCGCAATCCATTTCTGCTTCGGCAGCAGCAGCACGATCAGCGCGCCGATGGCGGGCGCGAAGACCAGAAAGGAAAGCACATCAATCGTTCCGAAAATCGTCATACGTCGAAAACCCCCTCCCTCAAGGGACAGGCGCAGCCTGCAGAACGCCCGTCGAGAGGGCGAAAATCACACTGATAATGAGCGCCGCAATCGCCACCAGCAGCATGTACTGCTGCACTTCGCCCGATTGCAGCCAACGGATCCAACCACCGAACTTGCCGATCAATTCGGGAATACCGTCGCCCACACCGTCGATCAGCCACAGGTTCAGGTTCTTGAGCAGGTCGCCGATCCAGGTGAAGACGCGGGCGACCAGGCTCAGGAAGCCGTCGATGATGCCCTTGTCCATGAAATCGGAGACGACCACCTTGGCGAACCACTGGCTCGGCGCTACGAAAACGCGCCCGTAGAGTTCGTCCACGTAGTATTTGTTCTGAAGCGTGGTGTGGAAGCTGCCGAGCATCCCGACCAGCGGGTCGGTTTCGCCCGCGACCAGCGGCTTGCGCCAGTAGAGCAGATAGCCGACGTACAGCCCGCCCAGCGACACCACAAATGAAGTGAGCAGCGGGAAGTAGTTGAAGGGAAGGGTCCCCGGCTCGTGCATCAGCGTCGCGCCGACGAAGTGCTCGAACGGGCTGCCGTTGGGCGAGAAGATCGCGCCGAGAATCGGGAACTGCCCGCTGACGCCGAAGAACCCGGTGACGATGGACATGAACGCCAGCACGATCAGCGGGAAAGTCATCGTCGCCGAGACGATGCCGCGACCGAGATTGGCGTGCGATGCTTCTTCGGTGCGCGAGTCGCCCCAGAAGGTCAGCCCCAACTGGCGCATGGTGTAGAAGGCGGTCAGGAACGCCGCCAGCGCCAGCAGGACGAAGACCAGCGCGTGCGCGCCGAAGCCTTCGAGCGTGCCGTGCCAGGCGTCGGCGAGGATTTCGTCCTTCGACCAGAAGCCCGCCGTCAGCAGCGGGAAGCCGGAGAGCGACAGCCCGCCGATCAGGAAGGTGTAGAAGGTCACGGGCATGGTCTTGCGCAGCCCGCCCATGTTCATCATGTCCTGCGGGTCGAAGACCGGCGCGAGTTTGGTCGGGTGTTCGGCGTGCTTCTCGACGTGCGCCGTCGCTTCGGCGGGGACGGCTTCGCCCGCTTCGTCGCCGATGGCGGCGGCGGGTTCTTCGCCCGTAACTGCTTCGACCGCTGCTTCGTGCTCGGTCTCATGACCGTGCCCATGCGCGTGAGCGTGCATCTCGTGGACGTGATGTTCGCCGTGCTCCATGCCGTGAATGACCGAGCCAGCCGACATGAACAGCAGCGCCTTGAAGAAGGCGTGCGTGATCAGGTGGAAGGCGGCGGCGATGTACGCACCGATGCCGAGCGCCGCCATCATGTAGCCCAACTGCGAGATGGTCGAGTACGCCAGCACGCGCTTCACGTCGTTCTGGGCGACGGCTATCGTCGCGGCGAACAGCGCCGTGAACGAGCCGACGATTGCCATCAGCAGCATCGGCGGCGTCAGATGACCGATGTCCAGATTACCGCCCGCCGCGAACAGCGGATACATGCGGATGATGGCGTAGATACCGGCGGAGACCATCGCGGCGGCGTGGATCATGGCGCTGACGGGCGTCGGACCTTCCATCGCGTCCGGCAGCCAGACGTGCAGCGGGAACTGCGCCGATTTACCAATCGTGCCGATGATCAGGAAAATGCCGATCAGCGACGCCGCGCTGACGCCCCATCCGCCGATCAGGACTGCCGGGGTTTTCGCCAGCGCGTCGAGCACCGGCTGGTTGTAGAGGATGTCGCGGAAGCTGAGCGTGCCCGTGCTGGCGTACAGATAGGCGATGCCGAGCAGCATGATCACGTCGGCGACGCGCGTGGTGATGAAGGCTTTGATGGCGGCTTTGTAGGCGCTTTCCTTCTCGAACCAGAAGCCGATCAGCATGTACGAGCACAAGCCCATGACTTCCCAGCCGACGAACAGCAGCAGCATATTGTCCGCGACCACCAGCGTCAGCATCGCGCCCGCGAACAGGGAGATCAGGCTGAAGAAGCGCGACTGGCGCGGGTCGTGCGCCATGTAGCCGATGGAGTAGATGAAGATCATCGTACAGGCGAGCGGCACCATGATCAGCATGATCACGGTCAGCGGGTCGACCAGCACGCCCATCCTGAAGGCGGTCAAGCCGGTGTCGAACCAGTTCCCCGAACTGCCGAGGACGTGCTCGCCCAGATGCTCGACCGCGAAGGCATCGCCGACCACCACCAGCGCGACCAACCACGCGAACAGGATGCCCGCCATGCCGATGACGACGCTGACGATGCGGCTGCGGGTGGTGACAACCGGGACGAGCATCCCCTCGTAGTTCGGGTGATGCCCGCCGTACTCTTCGCTTGTCGCCGGGATCAGGTGGCTGCGGTTGGTCAGCAGCGAGATGATCAGGAACGCCAGCAGCGGTCCCACCGGGATGAACCAGGGGAGCAAATTCGGGTCGCTAATGAATGCGTTCAAATCCATAAAGTCATTCCTCGTCAGAGCGAAAAGCCACCATGACACTGCGTAGGGGCGGGTTTAAAACCCGCCCCTACAAAAAGGCGTTTCCCGCTATCCTTTGAGCAAGTTCACGTCTTCCACGACCACCGAATGCCGATTGCGATAAATCGCTATGATGATCGCCAGACCGACCGACGCTTCGGCGGCGGCGATTACGAACACAAACGCCGCGAACACCTGCCCTGCGATCAACGTCGGCGCGCCGTAGCGCCAGAAAGCGATCAGGTTGATGTTGACGGCGCTGAGCATCAGCTCCACGCTCATCAGGATCGCCACCGCATTGCGGCGCGCGAGCACGCCGTACACGCCGATGCAGAACATCGCGGCGGCAACCACCAGGTACATCCATAACGGAACCATAATCACCCCTCAGTACAGAGTACTGAGTTTTACTCAGCACTCGTTGCTCGGTACGCGCGAAACTTCGTTTCGCCTGGTACTAATCCTCGGTATCCCGCGCAATCACAATCGCGCCGATCATCGCGCCCGTCAGCAGCAGCGACGCCACCTCGAAAGGCAGCACATACTGGTTGCCGTCGACCAGCGCCATGCCCAAATCCTGCGTCGTCGCCACGTTGTCGCTCACGGGCTGGTCGCCCTTCGAGCCATTCGCACCCCACACCGGCACGATCACGGCGATGGTCAGCAGGACGAATAAAAGAGCGCCGACAAGAGCGCTCATCCACCACTGATGATTGAACAGTTCGCGCATGGTGGTCATGCTTCGCGTGAGCATCACCGCGAAGATGATCAGGATGGCGATGGCGCCGATGTAGACGAGCACCTGGACGACGGCGATGAACGGCGCGCTGAGCAGGACGAAGAAGCCCGCCCCGCCGAACAGGCTGACGATCAGGAACAGCGCGCCGTGAATCAGGTTGCGAGCGGTGACGACGCCGAGCGCGCCGCCAATCGTGAAGACGGCGAAGACGAAGAAAGCGATGGTTTGGGCATTCAATTCAAGCATCGAGACATTCTCCTAGTGCGCGCATTAATGGACGGCGACAACGGCGCGCTCTTCCGGCGCGGCATCCCGTGCGTTCTGCGCCAGACGCTCGCGCCGCCCGGCATTGCGCAGCACCGTCAGCACAGCGGCGATCAGCACGAGATTGCCCGCCAGCAGGACGAGCGCTTCCGGCACGTGCGCGAGGAAATCGGTGCTGCCGGGTTCCGGCATCCAGCCGATTGCCTTGACGATTTGCAGCAGGAAGGCGACGACCAACACATTGAGGATGGAGACCGGCACCAGGAATTTCCAGTTGAAGCTCATCATCTGGTCGATGCGGACGCGCGGGATGGTCGCACGCAGGATCAGCGACGGGATGTAGACGATGAACGTCTTGACCAGCAGCCAGACGAAGCCCAGGAAGGGAACTTCCTCCGCCAGCGGACCCGACCAGCCGCCCAGGAAGATGACCGAGAAGAGCAGGTTCGCCGTGAAAGCGTGCATGAACTCGTTCGCCATGAACAAGCCGAACTTCATGCCGGAATACTCGATGTTGTACCCGGCGACCAGCTCGGATTCGGCTTCGATCAGGTCGAAGGGCGCGCGCCCCGTTTCGGCAAGCTGCGCGACGTAAAAGATCACTGCGGAAACCAGCGCGGGCACGATGAACCACATGCCAATCTGCGCGCGCACGATGTCCTGCATCCCCATGCTGCCGACCAGCAGCACCGGGACGAGCAGCGCCAGCACCGTCGGCACTTCGTAGCTGAGCAGCGCCGCCACCGCGCGGAACGAGCCGAGCAGCGCGTATTTGTTGTTGCTCGCCCAGCCCGCCATGATCACGGAGAGCGTGCCAATCGAGCCGATGCCGACGAAGTAGAGCAAGCCGATGCTCAAATCGACGCCGATGTGAACCGGGCTGAAGGGGATGACCGCCCAGATCAGCGTGGTCGAGAGCACCGCCACAATCGGCGCGAGATTGTAAATCAAGCGATCCGCGCCTGCGGGCGTGATGTCTTCCTTGATGATCAGCTTGAGAGCGTCGGCGATATTCTGGAACAGCCCAAAGGGACCGACGCGGTTCGGACCAAGCCGATCCTGCACGCGGGCGGCGATCTTGCGTTCCAGCCAGATCAGGATGATGACCAGCACCAGCGGGAACAGCGACACGAGTGACACGCCGATCAGGATCGAGATGAACTGGGCAAGCCCAGGGTCCATCCCCCCGGCGGTCAGGCAGGGCGCTAAAGTCGAAAGGACATCAACACACATAATCGCTCCTCGAACCTATGCCCATTCCAGCGCGTTCTTGCGCCAGGCGTAGATCAGCGCGTCGGCGAGCAGGAAGATGAAGAGCAAGCCAGCGCCAAAGGCGAAAAAGTCCAACTGGTTATATGCCAGCGCCCAGGGGAACAGGAAGATCAATTCCACGTCGAAGACGAGGAAGACCAGCCCGTATACGTAATACTGCACCTTGAACTGCACCCAGGTGTCGCCGACGGTTTCGACACCGCACTCATAGGTCGCCATCTTGATCGCGTTGGCTTTACGCGGGCGGAACAGCCAGGAGATCACCAGCGGCAGTGAAGGGAAAATCCAGGCAATCGCCATGAATACGCCTATGAAAGCCCACTCGTTGACTACGCTCATCGGAGTCGCCACCTTCCAGAACGGGTCGCCGCGCGGATTCGTGAGTATGCGCCGACCCACCTGTTCATGAATTTGAGAATAGCATCGTTTGTGATAAACGGAGCTAGTATAGCATCAGCCCCCCGTTCCCGCAAAAGTATGCCGGATTGTAGCATAGAGCAAACATGTAACCAACGTCAGCGATACCAATTCCCTCTTTGATCTCGAAAATTCCATCCACGAGGATGGCGGTCTGCTTCTGGCAGGATCAAACGCGGTTGGTCGCACCCGGCATCGATGATCGCGGGCTGCTCCAGATTGGGCAGGTGCTCGTCCATGCCTGGTGAGCGCATCTGCTATAATCACGCCCCAGACCCGCGCACGCTGGAGGGCTATGTTCCGCACAATCACGCCATCAGCCGAACAATGGGGACGCTTCGTCGCCGCGCAGCCGCGCGCCCACGCTTTGCAGCAGCCCGCCTGGGGCGATCTCAAAGCTGCATATGGCTGGTCGTTCGCGCGCGTCGCGCTGGCGGACGGTGATCAACTGGTCGCGGGGGCGCAGCTTCTCTTTCGCGCGCTGCCCTTCCGCCTCGGCACGATGGCGTACCTGCCGATGGGCGGCTACGTCACCAGCGATGATCAGTGGTCGGCGCTGTGGGATGCGGTCGATGCCTGCGCCAAGCAGCAGCACGCCGCTTTCCTCAAGTGGGAGCCGGGGATTTACTGGCGCGAAACGCCGCCGGACTTCGCCCGCTTCGGCTTTCGACCGAGCGTCCAGACCATCCAGCCGCCGCGCACCATCCTGATCGACATTTCGGGCGACGACGACGCGATCCTCGCGCGCATGAACCAGGGGACGCGGCGCAAAATCCGCCAGAGCCAGAAGAACGGCATCCGTTATTACGAAGGCGCGCGCGCGGACGTGGCGACCTTCACCGCCATGATGCAGACGACCGGGTCGCGCAACGAGTTCGGCGTTCACGAGCCGGGCTACTACCAGCTCGCCTACGATCTATTCGTGCCGCAGGTCGCCGCGCTGATCCTGGCGGAGCATGAAGGCGACCCGCTGGCAGGAATCATGGTCTTCAGCGCCGGGAAGACGGCGTGGTATCTCTACGGCGCATCGTCAAACGAGAAGCGCAACCTGATGGCGACTTACGGCGTCCAGTGGGAAGCGATCCGGTGGGCGAAGCGGCGCGGCTGTACCGTCTACGACCTGTGGGGCATCCCCGACGAAGACGCCGAGACCCTCGAAGCGCAGTTTGAGACGAGATCGGACGGGTTGTGGGGCGTCTACGGCTTCAAGCGCGGCTGGGGCGGCGAAGTTGTGCGCTCGGCGGGCGCATGGGACAAGGTCTACAACCCGCTGGTTTACAAGCTGTACAAAATGGCGGTCCGGGGGCGCGAATGAAACTAATCATCGTCGATCCAAAAGAATCGCTTTGCGAAGCAATGCGTGAACAGTTCGTCGGTCTGCCTGATGTTGAGGTTGTGCATGGCTACTTTGAACACCTGCCCGAATATGACTGTATGGTCAGCGCCGCCAACTCGTTCGGCTTGATGGATGGTGGTGTTGACGGCGCAATTACGCATTTTTTCGGCGCTCAGTTGATGCGGCGTGTCCAGCAGCGTATCCTTGAAGACTTCCTCGGTGAACAACCTGTCGGCACGTCAATCATCGTAGAGACGCTCGATCCGAAGCATCCGTTTCTCGCCCATACTCCGACGATGCGTGTGCCAATGACAATCGCACACATGGATAACGTCTACAACGCGATGTGGGCAATGCTCCTTGCTGTGCGCCGTCACAACCAAAGCCGTGATCGCAAAATCGAAACGATTGCCTGTCCCGGTTTAGGAACCGGAACAGGTGAGGTCCCCTTCCGGCAGGCAGCGAAACAAATGGCGCTCGCCTATCGGAACTTCCTTAACCAACCCAGAGCGATTGACTGGAATTTCGCAACTGAGCGGCAGCTACAGATTCGCTACGGCGGAGACGACGGATTTCACTTCCCGCCGGAAATCGTTTAGTGAGGTCGATGTGTCCTCTCTGACAGTCACCACCATCACATCGCGCGACCAGTGGAACGACATGCTGCGAACGCTGCCTTACGCCCACGTGCTGCAAACGTGGGAATGGGGTGAGTTCAAGCGCGCTACCACCGGCTGGCAGCCGATCCGCCTCGCCTTCGCCCGCGATGGACAGACGGCGGCGATGGCGTCGGTCGGCGTGCGCAGCGTCGGTCCGCTCAAGGTGATGTACGTGCCGAAGGGACCCGCCCTCGCCTACGAAGACGCGGCGCTGACCGACGAAGTGCTGCACCACTTGCAGCGGCTGGCGCGGCAGCAGCGCGCCATCTGGCTCAAGATCGACCCGGACGTGGTGGCGGCGACGGGCATCCCGGCGACCAACGCCGACGACACGCTGTCGGGCGACGCGCCCAACTCCGGCGGGCAGGCGTTCATGCGGGCGCTGCGCGAGCACGGCTGGCGCTATTCGGACGACCAGGTGCAGTTCCGCAATACCATCGTGATCGATCTGGCGCTCTCCGGAGGACACGCTCTTGAGCGCCTTCAACCAGAGCACGCGCCGCAAGGTGCGCCTCGCCGAGCGCGCGGGCGTGACGGTGCGCGCCGGGACGGTCGCCGACCTGCCGATCCTGTACGACCTCTACCGCATCACCGGGACGCGCGACGACTTCCTGATCCGTCCACCGGAATACTACGAGCAGGCGTGGCGCGTCTTCATCGAGGCGGGACTGGCGCACCCGCTGATCGCCGAGGCGGACGGCAAACCCATCGCCCACGTCATCCTGTTCCACTTCGGGCGCAAGTGCTGGTACTTCTACGGCGCGTCGTCGGACGAGCAGCGTGACAAAATGCCCAACTACCTGCTCCAGTGGGAGGCGCTGCGCTGGGCGAAGGCGCAGGGCTACGCGCTCTACGACATGTGGGGCGCGCCCAGCGTCTTCGACGAGAGCGACTCGCTGTGGGGCGTCTACAACTTCAAGCGCGGCTTTCGCGGCACCGTGACGCGACACGTCGGCGCGTGGGATTACGCGCCCTATCCCCCGCTCTACCGCGCCTACACCCAGATCATGCCGCGCGTCATCGCCCGGATGCGGCACCGAACGGATTCGCATGACTAACATTGCCGAGCTTATCAGTGTGATCGTGCTGGGGTTGATCGGCGGCGTTGCGGTTGGGCTGCAGGGACCGATGTCCGGCGCAATCAGCCAGCGATTGGGACCGCTCGCCAGCAGCCTGATCATCCACGTGGGCGGCGCGATCATCTCCGGGGTGCTGCTGGTCTTCGCGGGCGGCGTCGACCTGCGCAATGTGCAAAATCTCCCCAAGCCGTATTTATTGGCTGGCGCATTCGGCGTCGTCCTGTATTTGACGCTCGCCTACACGCTGCCGCGCGTCGGCGCGACCGTATCCATCGCGCTGTTGATCGTGGCGGAACTGGTCGTCGGCGTCATTCTCGATCAGTTCGGATGGCTGGGACAGCCGCAGCATTCATTCAGCGCTACGCGCGCACTGGGCGTCGCTCTGCTGGTCGCTGGCGCGTGGCTGGTCACCCGCTAGCGGATCAACCATGACGCGTCATGGTTCCAGCATCCGGCAGCGTTAGCGTATTTGGAATACGTGAGGGAGTCGCCATGATTCAATTCCGTTCTCCCGTCAAACGCGAAGGTGCGGAACGCTACCTGCTGATCACGCTGATCAGCTTCGCTGTCTCGGTCGTGCTGACGCGCGTCTACCTCGAACTGACCGGCTACCCGCAGCTTGGCAACGGCGTCCTGCACATCGCTCACGTGCTGTGGGGCGGGCTGCTGCTGTTCGTCGCCGCGCTGCTGCCGACTCTCTTCGCCAACCGCTGGGTCTATATGATCGGGGCGCTGCTGGGCGGGGTCGGCGTCGGGCTGTTCATCGACGAGGTTGGCAAGTTCATCACGCAGAGCAACGACTACTTCTTCCCGTTCGCCGCGCCGATCATCTACGCCTTCTTCCTGCTGACGGTCATCCTCTACCTGCAATTCCGCCGTCCATCGAAGCACGACTCGCGCACCGAGCTGTACAGCGCGCTCGACCAGATCATGGAGCTGATCGAGAACGATCTGGACGAGCGCGAGCGCGACGACCTCGAAGCGCGGCTGGAGCGCGTGGTCGCGGACGCGCAGTACCCCGAACATGCCCGGCTCGCCGAGGCACTGCTGGCGGTGCTCAACTCGGACACGCTGCACATCGTCGATCCCAATCCGAACATCGTCCAGCGGAGCATCGTCTGGCTGCAAGACCTGACCAGCCGCCTGATCAGCCAAACGCGCTACCGCCTGCTGCTGGTGATCGGCTTGGCGGTCGCGGGCGTCGGGTCGCTGGTGGAGCTGATCGTCTTCGCCGCCGCGCTGATTTCGCCCGACCTGCTGCAGCAGCTCGCCGCCGGGCTGCTGCTCAGCGAGCAGTTGATCAACGGACCGAACAGCCTGATCTGGTTCCTCGTCCTGATCGCCCTCAGCGGCGTTACCGGGCTTCTGCTGATCGTGGGCGGCGCGCTGCTGTTCGTCCGGCGCGACCGGCTCGGCAGCGAAATCAGCTATCTGGGGCTGCTGGTCTCGCTGGCGACGGCGACGCCGCTGCTGTTCTACTTCGACCAGTTCGCCGCTGTCGGCACGACGCTCTGGGAGTTCGCGCTGCTGATCGGGCTGCTGAGCTACCGGCGGGTTTATCTCGGCGTCGGCTCGAACATCGACGTGCTCAGCCATCTGGGAGATAAAACGAATTCTCCGGCAGAACTAGAAGAGTGAGGAACGAAGATGACCGATCCAACTGTCGCCGTTGAACACCACATGATCCCAACCAACGGCGTGACACTCCACGTCGCGCAGGCAGGTCCAGCGGACGGATCGCTGGTGATCCTGCTGCACGGCTTCCCCGAATTCTGGTACGGCTGGCGCAGGCAGATTGATTTCCTCGCCGGGAACGGCTACCGCGTCTGGGCGCCCGACCAGCGCGGCTACAACCTGAGCGATAAACCCGCAGGCATCGACGCCTATCGCATCTCGACGCTGGTCGAGGACGTGGTCGGGTTGATCGACGCCGCCGGGCAGGAGAAGGTCTACCTGGTCGGGCACGACTGGGGCGCGGCGGTCGCCTGGGGCGTTGCGCTCGCCCACCCTGAGCGTCTCAAGAAACTCGTGATCCTCAACGTGCCTCACCCGACCGTCTTCTCCAGAGCGCTGACGCGCGACCCGGCGCAGATGCTCAAAAGCTGGTACATCGGCTTTTTCCAGCTTCCGCTGCTGCCGGAAGCGCTGCTGACGATGGGCAACGCGAGAGGCGTCGCGCAAATGCTGCTGGCAAGCAGCCACCCGCGCACCTTCAGCGACGCCGACATCGGCGAATATACCCGCGCCTGGAAGCAGCCCGGCGCGATGACCGCCATGCTCAACTGGTATCGCGCGGTCGTCCAGCGCCCGCCTCAAATCTCCGACGATGCGCGCGTTCACGTGCCCACGCTGGTGATCTGGGGCGCGCAGGATGTGGCGCTGACCCGCGAGATGGCGCAAAAGAGCGTCGAATTCTGCGACGACGGTCGGCTGGTGCTGTTTGAGGATGCGACCCACTGGGTGCAGCACGAAAAGGCGGATCAGGTAAACGCGCTGCTGGCGGAGTTCTTCCAGTAGGCAGGTGAATTCGGAAGTAAAGTCTTTTACAGCGCCTGCACGCCGACGAAATACGCGCCGACGCTTTCGCCCGCGCGCCCCAGAATCCGCACTTTCCACGTCCCGCCCGCGTCGATGCCGCACAGGAGCGTCACGTTGTTGTCGCCCTGAAGGATCGAGTCGCGCAGGCAGCCCGGCGTCGCATCGGAGTCGTCCGGGCGCAGCACGACCACGTTGCGGCTGACACGCTTCGCCGCCACCGACAGGAACTGCACGTAAATGGCGACATCCTTGCCCCTCTGCCCTGCAAAGGTGTAGTCGTGCGCGTAGCCGGGTTCGAGCACGTCGGCGGCGCGCCCTTCGAGCGGCTTGGTCTGCGCAGGCAGGACGAGCAGCGGCGCGTCGGGCACGTCACTGAGCGGCACGCCGTCGATCTCGCGGACGGGCGTCGCGCCGCCCATGAGCTGCGTCACGACGGTGATCGGTCCGCTGATCACGCCAACCATGTTCATCGTGATCAGCGAGCAGGACACGCCGAACAGAAGTAGGCTCAGCAGAATGATCACCCGCCGAGTGCGGTGTTTGCGCCTGACAGGCTTGAGCGGAATCTCCGCCGTGAGCGCTTCGAGCGGCGGCTGATCCCAGGCGGGCGGCATTTCCGAGGGGAAATCCTGCGCCGCGCTGTCCAGCTTCGCCAGCAGCCGCTTCGCCTCCCGGTGCTGCGGCTCGATAGCCAGCGCCCGGTGCAGACAGCTTATCGCTTTCAGGCTGGTCGTGCAGGCTTGCGCGGCGAGAAACCACACGTCCGCCGTCGGGTGATCCTTCAGCAGCGGGCGCAGGAGCGTTTGCGCGGTCGCTTTATCGCCGACTTTCAATGCCTGGCGGATCGGGTGGAGCGGATCAGCGGATGACACGATCAATCTCGGAAGTGCCCATACGTAGCGACGATGTGTAGTGGGCACGGCGCGCCGTGCCCTTACGTGCGATCATAATCCACGAATGTCGGCGTTAGCGAAAAGAAATCCCTCTCCCCGGAATGCTTCGGGGAGAGGGATCGAGAGGAAGGGTCACGTCCTCACTGCTTTATGACGCAGCGCCCTCGATTGTGAAGGTGCTGCCCGCGCCGCGCCCGTAGACCTCCGGGAAGTAGAACTCGGAGCCGGTCGGCGGGATGACGTTGAACTCGCCCGCCAGCCCCGCGCGGATGGTGTAGACGTACTCATACGTCCCCGCCGGGAGATTCGTACTGTAAAGCACGACCTTTTGATCGCGGAACTCGATATTGCTGAAGTACCACCAGCCCCAGCCCTGGCTGAGCGGGTTCTGGAGGTTGACTTCGGGCTGCGTGCCGACCTGCTGGCTGGTGTTCAGGTTCGGGTTGACCGCGTCCGTGCCCGCCGGGATTGGGTCTTCGATGACGACGTAGTGCAGGTCGTTGGGCGCGATGATGGTCAGATGCACCGTCACGTTGTCGCCGACCTTTGCCGAAGTGATCGGCGCGTCGCTGCCCGGCATAGTGTAGTGCCGCTCGATGATGATCCCGCGATCCAGCGGTTGAATCTGCGGCACAGGCAGGAACAGACGCAGGTGCGCCGTGTAGTAAAGCACGCCGGGTCCGTCCGTGCGCTGGATCACCAGATTGTTCACCTGATCTTTCAGCAGTTGGCTGACGACGACCCGAAGCTGCTCCGGCGTCATCACGTCGGCGGGGGTCGCCGCACCCTGCGTAAGCTGCGAGCCGTTCAACTCCACCTGGTAGCTGTAATTCGGATTCAGCTCGCCGCTGGCGACCATCCAGTCGGTCAGCGACATGACCGCCCAGGCGGTCTCCTGCGTCGTCTCCCAGGCGTCGGCGCTGCGCTGCACCATCAGGTAGCGGACGATGTTCGGGATCAGGTCGCTGTCGGGCTGAAGCGTGACGAACGTCTCCAGCGCGATGGCGGTCGTGCGCGTGTCGGTGTTCCAGTTCCAGTAATCGCGCGTGTTCTCGCTCCAGTGGACGCCCGTCGCGCTGACCGCCGCCCCGTTGACCAGATTGGAGAGCAGCACGTCGGTGCGCGAGGTGTCCTGCGGATCGATCAGATGCAGCGTGAGCGCCAGGAAGCCCTGCGCGTAGTAGCTCAGGCGGTCGCGGCTCTCGTAGAGCGTGGTCGTGCGCGCCACGTCAGGATCACCGGCGCGCGCCAGCGCGTAGAGCACGAATGCCTGACGATTCAACTGCCACGTCGCCACTTTCAGCGACGGCGTGATGAACGTCCCGCGCAGGAAGTTGCGCGCGTTGCGGATGACCGTGCTGCTGACGTTGAAGCCCTGCGCCTGCGCCTCGGTCAAGCCGATCAGGGCGTAAGCGGTCGTCAGCGTATCGCTGTTATCCTGCACGAACCAGCCCCAGCCGCCGTCGACGTGCTGCTGCGCGTAAAGGCGCTGCAAGGCGAAGTTGACGTTGCTGTCCAACTGCATCTTCAGGTCGGGGTTGTCCAGGTTGAGGCTCGCCAGCGCGCGGTAGGTCATGACGTTGGGCAGGAATTTGCTGACGGTCTGCTCGACGCATTGATACGGATAGTTTTGCAGATAATCCAGCCCCTCGATGGTCGTCGCCGCCAGCGATGGATCAAGCTCGACCGAGAGTTCGCCCTGCGTCACGTCCATGTTGCTGGGCAGGCTGATCGCCTCGGTGCGCGTGCCGCCTTCGCGCAGCACGCCGCCCGTCGCCACCGTCTCCGGCGCTTCGTATTGGTAGACGGGCAGCAGGCGGTTGTCGCCCTGCCCCAGCGGCGGCTTGCTGGCGTCGGTCAGTCCGCTGCCGCCGTTGGCGAAGAAGGTCATGTCGATGCTGCTCACGTCCTGCACCGTGACGACCCAGTTGACGCGCTGGCTCTGCCCCGCCGCGATGCTGACGGTCTGCGTGCCGGGCGTGGTATCGCTGAAGGTCACGCCGTCGGCTTGCAGGGTCACGTCCACCGAAAGATCGCCGTCGCTGTTGTTGTTGACGACCGCGCCGAGCGTGATTTGATCGCCGACGACGAAGAAGCGCGGCGTCACCGGGCGGATCAGCAGCGGCTTGGTGCTGAGCAGGTCGAGCGTATTCTGCCCGACCAGCGTCAAACCGTCTGCGCCGCTGGTGATGGCACGGGCGTCGAGCCGCCAGGTTGTCAGGTTATCCGGCAGGGTAACGCTGAAGGTCGCCGTGCCGTCCGCGTTGGTGGTCAGCGTGGCGTTCCAGTAGGGCGTATCGACGAACTGCTGGCGGATGTCGAAGATGCCGCCCTCGCCGAAGCCGCCGCCGCCGCCCTTGATCGTATCGAGGACGGTCTGGGTGATCTGGTCGGTGTTCATCGTCAGCGGAGTGGAGGTGCGCACCGACAAGCCCTGCTCACCGTAGAAGTAGCTCAGGATGGGTCCGCTGTTGGGGTCGGCAATCGTCAGCACCGCGAGATCGGTCAGGCTGACGCCAACTTCCGCCGGGATCGGATCGCCCTTGTAGTCGGTCGTCTTGACGGTGTAGTTGACGGTATCGCCGGGACCCGCCTGCTTCACGTCCGTCGAGAGATCGACGTTGATTTCCTTGTGCGCCGGGTCGACGCTCAACTGCACCAGACCCATGCGGAAGGCTGCCACCGGGTTGTTCGCGTCCACGCCCTTGACCAGCAGGACGCTGACGAAAACGTTGGGCGCGAAGTCGTCGGTGATGGGCAGGTGGTAGACGTAAGAGTTGCTGTCCATCGTCACGCGCTCGGTCTTGAGCACGCCGCCGCGCTCGACCGTGATCAGGGCGTCGGCGCTGCCCTGGAAGGGCGAGGCGATCAGGATTTGCGCCGTGTCGCCCACTTCGTAGTTCTGCGCGTCGGCGATCAGGTCGATGCGGTTGCTGTTCTGCTGCCGCCACGAGACGTACTGACTGCTCGACACCCAGACGGTGTTGCTGGCGACGATCTCATTGCCGCGCTCGTCGCGCATCTTCGCCGTGATCTGGAAGACCCCGCCGTTAGGCGGCGTGAAGCTGAAGACCGCCTTGCCGTTGGCGTCGGTCGTCACCTGTCCGTCGGTCAAGGGGATTTCGCTGACCTGATACGTCCAGGTGGTGCGCCCGGCGTCGTCCTTCTCCTGCACGCTCGACCAGCGGCGCTCAACGACGGTTACGTCGAGCGTCTGGTCGGGCAGCGGCTTGCTGTCCCAATCGACGGCGATCAGGTTCGCTTTCGTCTCGTTGCCCGCCTGGACGACGTATTCGTCCGGCTGCACGCCGACATACGCCAAGCCCTTGTGGACGATCACGGTGGTGCGCCCGCTGACCGCCTGATCGCTCTGGTCGGTCACGGTCGCCTCGATGGTGAAGGTCTGGCTCTGGGTCGCGTCCTGCAAGTCCGCCGGGAAGGAGATCAGCAGCATCCCATTGGCGTCGGTCGTGCCTTCGCCACTGGTGACGGTGCCGCCGCCCCCGCCGTAGAACGCGCTCGGACCGGCGTCGGGGCTGTAATCCTCGAAGCTGTAGTAGCCGCTGCCCTTGAAGTCGAAGGTATACGGCTGCGAGGTGACGTTATACTGCACGTCGGCGTTCGAGACCGAGCCACCGAAGAAGTAGGTGCTGTCGACTGCGACCTTGATGGTGTCGCCCTGAACGACTTCCGGCGTCTGCGCCGTCACGTCGACCTGGAACTCCGGCGCGCGGTACTCGGCGACGCTGAAGGCGACCGTGCCCGTCGAATAGTAGTACGCGCCGGTGTCCTCGCCGGGAAGCTGAGCGACGATGCGGTAATTACCCAGCGGCGCGTCGGCGGCGATCTGGAAGCTGTCGCTGAACGTCCCGTAAGGCGTCAGCGGCAGGCTCTTGTCGTAGACGACTTCACCCTGATCGTCGGTGATCTGCACCGGGATGGTGCTGAAAGACGGCGGCGTGTAGGTCACGTCGTTCTTCTCGCGGATGACGCCCCGGAAATAGACCGGCTGATCCGGTCGATAGATCGGACGGTCGGTGTAGAGGTAGGCGCGGTACTGCTCCGGGTAGTATTCGGGGTTCAGCCCGAAGTACCAGGCGTCGATCCCGTCCGACCAGTTGGTCACACCGATGCCGAACTGATCGCCGTTTTGCAGTACGGCGACGCGCGGCACGTTCAGGTCGCTGGCGCGCGGCAGGCTGACGGTCAGCAAGCCGTCGGCGTCGGTCGTGCCGCTGGCGACCATCTGGCGCGCGCTGTCGAAGACCTGGATCGGCGCGTTGGCGATGGGTTCGCCCGTGTTCACGTCGGTCGCCCACACCAGCAGGCTGTCGATTGACGCCTTGAGCGTCAGGTTGGCGTTCGCCACGACCAGCACGTGCGGCTGCGGCTTGTAGCCCTGCGCGTCGGTTTCCGGCGACGACACCTGAAGCAGATAAATGCCGGGCTTGAGCGCCTCGCCGTTCGCCTGCGTGATCGGCACTTCGGTCTGCGCCGCCGCCGACTTCAGGTCAATGAAGCGTTCGTCGGTCGTACCCTCGGCGACCCACGCCGTCCGCCCATCGCGCAGCGTCACTTCCCACCACAACATGCTGCTGGCGCAGGTCGGTCCGCCGATGATCGGCATCTGGTAATTCTTGTAGAGCGTGGTCAGCACCGCGCCATCAGGAGCGCTGGCGCGCGCCCGCACCGGGTCGGGGTCGCTGACCACGACCGCCGTGTCGCCGACCTGCAAATTCGAGGGCGGCGCACCGGGGCAGTCCACGCTGTTGCCGCCCAGGTCGAGCAGCTCGTAGCGGCGCGCGTTGAGCGGCGCGACGTTCGGGATCGACCACGTGCGCAGGCGATTGGATGCGCCCGTCGGGAGGTTGGAGGCGATGTCGTAGTAATTCTCCCCGGTCAGGGCGGAGATGAAATTGGTGAGATCGACGCCGTAAAGCGACAGGTTGACCTGGCTGATATTGAGGTGCGTCAGGAACAACTGCGTCTTGTCGTTGTCGGCGTTGTAGAAGCCAATCGTCCCCGGCACTTGCAGCGAAATGTCCGGCGCATAAGGCGCGGTCGTGAAATGGACGACCGTCTGCGAAGTGATCGTGTTCCCGTAGATGTCCTTCATGCCGGGGCTGAGGGTGACGGTGTAATCGGTGCTCGCCTCGGCAGGGAACGAGAGCATGTAGCTGTTGTCGTAATTGCTGTAGTAGGTATCGTAGCTGCGGGCTGGCGCCGGGTCGATGGTGATGTGGTCGTCGAGCGTCTCGGAGTCCATCGGCGAGGCGAAGTAGAGGGTGAAGCCGCTGTCAGGATAGGCGTCGGTTTGCCCATCATAGGGGCTTCGTGTTGATCACCGCTGGCAGCGAGACGGTGCTGAAATCCCAGCGCTGCTGACCTTGCAGCGGCGAGCCGCCCCCTTCGGGCAGCGGCGGCGTGGTGAATTCGGCGACGTAGTGCGTGTCGATCTGCAAGTTGGCGTCCGGCGTGAAGCGGAAGCCGGAGCCGTCGTCCGCCCACTCGAACGTGCCGGAGACCTTCTGCTGCGAATCGAGCGGGTGCAGGCTGAAGCTGCTCTCGACGCTTGCCTGATCCATCGGCTGGTTGAAGCGCGCCTGAAGGGTCGCGCCCAGGCGCACGTCCATCGTCGTGTCCTTGGGCACGACTTCGCTGAGCGCCGGCGCGGCGGTGCTGAACGACCACGTGAACGGCTGCGCCAGCGTCGAGCCATCGACCGCCGTCAGGTCGCTGCTGACGCCCACCGCGTACTGCGTCCCGCCTTGCAGCGCCGGATCAGGGTGGAACTGGTAGATCGAGGTGTTGATCCATTCGCCCTTGCCCTGCACCGCTGGCGCGAAGGTCAGCGGCTGCGGCAGCTTGGCGGCGTCCTCGGCGATGACGAGCGGCACGACCGGGCGGTTGAAGATCACCGTAATGACCGAGTCGGTCTCGACGCCCGTGCTGCCGTCGGCAGGAAGCACCTGCGCGACTTCGAGCACGCCGCTGGTACTGACGGTCATCGAAAACGGCGCCGCCAGCGACGAGCCGTCCGCGCCGCGCAGGGAATCGGCGAAGCTGACGGTGTAAGTCGTACCCGACTGGTAGCCTTCGGCGGGCGTAAACGTCACCGAGGCATCGGCGTCGCTGCACGTCACGTCGCCCGCGACCTGCGGGTCGATCTGGAAGGCTGCCTGCGCGCTGGCGCAGTCCACCGGACGATCAAAATAGACCACGATGGGCGAATTCTGCCCCACTTCGTTGGCGGCGGGCGCTTGATCGACCACCTGAAGCGACGGCGCGGGAGTCTGCTGCGCCACAGTCACACTGACGCCCACGAGCAGCAGCGCCAGCAGCATGAAAAAAGGTATTCGACGCATGTGGTTATCCCATCTTGCAAAAAGGATAAAACGCGCACGGACAGGCGCGGAAACTAAACAATTTCTGTTATTTCGATTATACAGGGATTCCGGCGCGGCTTCGGTCACGTTTGCCCACATGCTTAACCGACGCTTGCCCTATGCGTTCACAGCCAGGGGACGAAAGTGAAAGGCAGGTGGAAGATCGTCTTGAAGACCTGCCAGTGGAGGGCGACGACTTCGCGCGGAACCGCGATGAGTAGATCGGTCAGCGGCGGCGGGGCGGCGGGCGAGGTCGTGAAGGTGACGCCTTCTGACGAGAAAATCCAGGTGGCGCGCAGCAGATGATAGCCGTCGCTGACGACCAGCGCCGTCTTCCAGCCGTGCGCCTGCATAACTTCGTGCGAGTAGATGGCGTTCTCCTCGGTGCTGCGGCTGCGGTCTTCCAGCACAATCGCCTCCGCCGGGACGCCGCTCTCGCGCAGCACCTGCGCGCAGCTATCGGCTTCGCTGCGTTCTGCCCACTCGGCGTAACCGCCGGAGCAGATGATCATCGGAGCGTAACCGGCTTTCCACAATTCGGCGGCGTGTTGAGCGCGGCGCGTGGTGGCGCGATTCGGCGTCAGATCGCGGTTCAAGCCTCCGCCAAGCACGACGATCACGTCGGCGGGCTGAGCGCGGTCAGTCAAGCCGTAGACGTAGACGGTGATGCCGATCAGGCAGTCGAGGATCAGCCAGATGCCGAGCGCAATCAGCAGAATCCTGCGCAGGCGGCGGCTCAGGCGCAACGTGCGCCGCTCAGTGGATGAAGCCGCCATTAGTGGGCAGTTCGTCGTCGGCGTCCGCGATCACGCTGACCCGCCCCAGCATCCAGCCGTCAATTACGGCGAGGCGGATGCGCAGGATGGGCAGCTCGCTCTCCATGAAGCTGAGGGTCGAGCCAGGGTAGATGATGACCGGGTCTTTGAGGTGCAGGTGGCGGATGGGCGAAGCGTCAGGCACGTCGGCGGGTTCATCGCCCTCGTCACCGTCCTCCACGCTGTAGTCGTCCTCGATCAACTCGTCGAAGCCGAACGCCTCGTCAATCGAGGCGAGGTCTTCCTTGCTCGGCTTCGGCAGCGATTCGCGCGCCATGCGCTTGAAAATCTCGTTGACGCGCCGCAGGTACTCGCGCTCGCCGACCAGCGTCCCGGTCATGATCGTGCCTTTGAGCAGCAGAGTCACGCCCATCTGCGAATCGGCGCGGTTCGCCATCAGCGAAACGAGGTCGCTCAGCAGAAAATCGGGTTCCTGCCAGTAGGCGGAGAGATCGAAATCGGGGAGATCAGTCATGAGGGTCGCTGCCTGCGGTCGACGGGTAAACAGCGCCCATTATACCAACCGACGCGCGGGCGTACAGTTCGCATTTCGGCTCCGCCTTCAGATGATTGACGGCGCGGCGATTCAGTGTTATATTGTTACCAAGTTACCAATATAACAAGGAGATCGAATTGTCGGGAGACATTCGTGTCGAAAGAACCCAGCTTGGGGTACGCATCGAGAAGCGGCTCGCCAAAGTGCTGAAAGCCATCGCCGAGTATCACGACATTTCGCTGGGCGACCTGCTGGAAGGGATCGTGCTGCACGCCTTCGAGGGCAAAAGCCCGTTTGACGACGAGGCGCAGGCGCGCATCCAGCGGCTGATGGAGATATACGGCGTCGATTACGATGCCAGCGCCAGTCATCACATGTTTGAGGAGGACTCATGACCGCGCAACTGGTTAAGCGCAGCGCCACCATCCACCTGAACGGAGCGCCCGACGTGGTGTTTCCGCTGTTCACGGCAGTCGGCGAATACAAGTGGATTCCCGGCTGGCAGCCCGAACTGATCTACCCGCCGTCCGGGGAGCCGATGACCAACAACGTCTTCGTCACGCAGCACGAGGGACGCGCCCAAACCACCTGGGTGACGGTCGACTACGACACCGAAGCCCGCCACGTCGAATACGTCAATATCACGCCGGACTATCAGGCGGTGCGCATCGAGATTCAATGCCGCGCCGCAGCCGACGGCGGGACGGACGCGACCGTTACGCACACGCTGATCGCCCTCAGCGAGGCGGGCGGCGCGGAAGTCGAGAAGCTACAGCGAAGCCAGTCACGACGAACACGTCCACCACTGGGAGACGGCGATCAACTACTATCTGGCACACGACGCGCTGATCCCGGTGCATTGAAAGCAACAAGGGCGGTCAATATGACCACCCTCGCTTGTGTTGAATCGGCAACCTATGCTATTCTTGATTTCCATGACTTGGTGACCAGAGGGCTTAGGAGTATCAGCTCCTAAATTTCACCCTCTGGTCGCTGCATGTAACGGTCAAGCCGTTACCCGTTCAGGCGTCAAGCTTCCTGCCTGACCCATTCTTAGTAACGGTCATTACCAACACGTACTCCATACCAGGATCGGGCGTCTGGCCGTGAATATGGTTCGCCGCGATTGATCGGATTGCGTTCAACTCATCCCGCCTACCACCACGTCGGACCAACCAATATCGCTATTGCCCTGAGCCGATCTGCACGTTCGACCGGGTCTGATGCACAGTCGGTTTAGCCATGACGTTTTCACCTCCTTTCGCAAGAATTTATAAACTGAGGCGGTGATTAGCCGCCTCAGATTTACATCAGTTGGTTAGCACTCGCTGTAGCCGCAGGTCGTGCATTTGCGGCAGCCCTCGATCCGTATCAGCGAGATCGTCCCGCACGACGGGCACATGTCCGCCCCGCTCAGGTAGCCGTTGCTCTCGCTGGATGGCTCCTCGTCCTCGTGGACGTGACGTGTTCCGCCTCGATATGCACGTCCTCGTGGTGGTTGACGCCGTTGAACAGGATCAACTGCTGCGTCTTATCTTCCGCGAAGTAATGGTTCATGAGCGCCCCGGCGACCGCATCCGGCAGCGACATGACGCGGTTCGGTCCCATGCCGAACGAGCGCGACCCGCCGATGCCCTGAAGCTGCTCGATGATCAGCTTGAGCATCTGCGTGCGATTCTGCGGCGCGGTCGAGCGCAGTTGCAGCGAGATCATGCGCCCCAAGCCCTCGGCGTCGGCTTGCAGATCGCTGCCCGCCTTGCCCGGCGCGGTGATGAAGACCTCGAACGGGCAGCCGTTCTCGTCGCTGTTCATGGTGATGTAGGCGGTGCCGAACGGCGTCCTGACCTTGACGGTCACGCCTTGCAGACTTCGACGGGCGCGGGTAGACGTGATGCGGCGTCGCCACCTGCTCGACGGGCTTCTCCGGCGCCTGCTTGAGTTCGGCTTCGGCGCGCTCGTCGCCCTTCAGCATCAAGACCTGCTCGTCGCGGCTGCCGTCGCGGTAGATCGTGCCGCCCTTGCAGCCGAGTTCATACATCAGTTCGTAGAGTTCGCGCGTCTGCTCGACGGTGTAGTGGCTGGGCAGGTTCGAAGTCTTGCTGATGCTCGAATCGACCCAGCGCTGGATCGCCGCCTGCACGCGGACGTGTTCTTCGGGCGAAAGCTGCATCGCCGTGACGAAGTAGTCCGGCAGTTGCGTTTCGCCGGGGTGCGCGTCGTACCACTCCTGCACAATCGGCACCTGTTCTTCGTGCAGACCGAGGCGGCTCTTGCGGTAGTAGACCCACGAGAAGAACGGCTCGATGCCCGTCGAGGTGTTGACCATCGTGCCGGTCGTGCCGGTCGGCGCCTGCGTCAGCAGGGTCACGTTGCGAATCCCGTGCTGGCGCACGCTCTCGCGGATGTCCTCCGGCATCGACTGCATGAAGCCGCTTTGCAGGAACGGCTCGGCTTCGAACTGCGGGAACGCGCCGCGCTCCTGCGCCAGCTCCACCGACGTTTCGTAGGAGGCGCGCGTGATGAAGCCGTAGAGCTTGTCGATGAAGGCGACCGATTCCGGGCTGCCGTAGCGAATGCCGAGGCGAATCATCAGTTCCGCCAAGCCCATGTTGTTCAGCCCGACGCGGCGCTCGCTCAACTGCTGGCGGTGGTTCTGCTCGAAGAAGTAGGGCGTGCTGTCGATCACGTTGTCGAGGAAGCGCGTGGCGTAGCGCACGGTGATTTCGAGGTCGTCCCAGTCGACATCGTTGCGCTCTTCGTCGTAGAACTTCGCCAGATTGATCGCGCCCAGGTTGCAGACGCCCCACGCCGGAAGTCCTTGTTCGCCGCAGGGATTAGTACAAATGATCGGCGCGAAGTAGTGGCTGTTGGACATCTTGTTATAGCGCTCGCGGAAGAACACGCCCGGTTCGGCGCTCGCCCAGGCGCTCTCGATGATGGCATTCCAGACTTCGCGCGCCTTGACCGTGCGGAAATGGACAACGGAATGCCCGCCCGCGATCCACGAATCCAGGTTGCCGTCCCACACGTCGTCGTAATTCGGGTCGCCGGTGTCCGGGAAGACCAAATCCCAGTCGCCGTCGACCTTGACGGCTTCCATCAGCTTATCCGAGACGCCGACGCTGATGTTGGCATTCGTAATTTTCCCGGCTTCGCGCTTGCTGTTGATGAAGCTGAAGATGTCGGGATGCCAGTCGTCGAGAATCAGCATGAGCGCGCCGCGCCGCGAGCCGCCCTGCTCGATCAAGCCGGTGACGAAGCTGTACAGACCGCCCCACGACACCGCCCCGCTCGACCGCCCGTTGACGCCGCGAACGTAGGACTGGCGCGGGCGCAGGCTGGAGATGTTGATGCCCACGCCGCCGCCGCGCGACATGATCTCGGTCATCTGGTGCAGCGTCTCGATGATGCCGCTCGCGCGAATCGCGCGGGGACGGCACGACGTAGCAGTTGTAGTAGGTCAGCGCCTGATCGGTGCCCGCAGCGGTCAGGATGCGCCCGGCGGGCACGAACTTAAAGTCGTCCAGCAGCCAGCGGAAGCGCTCCGTCCATTCCTTCTGAAGGTCTGGCGTCACCTCGGCGGCAGCGATGCCTTTGGCGACGCGATCCATCATCTGCCCCGGATCGGTCTCCAGCGGCTTATCGACGTTTTCGAGATCGCGCGTCACGACCTCGCCGTCGAGCAGTTCAATCGTCACCTGCGGCAGCGCCAGCTCCGTGACCGTGCCGATCTCGCGCTGTCCGGTCGCGGGATTGACGACGACGATCACCGTATCGCCAACCGCCAGGGTACTGCGCGTCATATCCTTCTGGGCGTAGCGATCCAGAAAGATTTTGTATCCCAAGTCATGAAGCTGATTTCGTTTCCTAGCTTGGGTTTGAACCATCGCAATCTATCCTTCCAATCAGTAGCTATGTTCAAAAGTAAACCGACACGCGCAGAAAAAATAAGCCGCTGTGGCAATTCCACCAGCCTATGCTCTATATGTGCTCAGTTGAGCGGCTTAGGATGGACGCACGGACGGCTTATAAATGGCGTTTGGAACAACAGATGTTCATCAAGTTTAGAAGCCTTATCTGTTAAAAGAACTTTAGCATGATCATATTTTCTTAGCCACCGAAATCGATGAGATTTTGCTAGAAAATCGTTGCTAAATCGAACGAGTTTTCCAACAGAATCGCCATATCCCACATTACAGGCAGTCGTTCCGAGCAATATAAAGAGGCGCTTTGTGGACATTGAAGAGAGCACAAAGATTTGCCTTCGAAACTCAAGCTGATGTGGTGGGAAAAATCGCTTACAAAAAGTGCTGAGCGCCTTTGCCGCGCCCAGCACCCTGTCTGCGTGAGAACTTAACGCCGCTTGCGCAGGAACGTCGGGATTTCGATGTTGTCTTCGTCGTAGACGCGCGCGTTGAAGTTGTCCTGCTGCGGCTTCGGTTGTACGTCCGGCTGGCTCTTTTCCAGCGGCGGGTTTGCCGGTGACGGCGGCACGCTGTACTGCTGCATCGGGCGCTGCTGTGGCTGCGGGCGCTGGATGGGCTGCTGCGGCTGGCGATAGACCGACTGCGGCTGCTGATCCAGCTTACGCTGGACGCGGCTGCTGTGCTCGAAGCCAGTGGCGATGACCGTGACGCGCACTTCGTCGCCCATGCTCTCGTCGATCTGCGCGCCGAAAATCAGGTTGACTTCGGGGTGCGCGCTTTCCTTGATGATCGCGGCTGCCTCGTTGACCTCGAACAGGCTGAGGTCGGGACCGCCCGTGATGTTGAACAGGATGCCGCGCGCGCCGTCGATGGTCACGTCCAGCAGCGCGCTGCTGATGGCGGCTTCGGCGGCTTTGCGCGACCGCTCGTCGCCCATCGCGTGACCGACTGCCATCAACGCCGCCCCGCCTTCCGACATGATCGTGCGCACGTCGGCGAAGTCGAGGTTGATCAACGCCGGGACGGTGATCAGTTCAGAGATGCCCTGAATACCTTGACGCAGCACGTCGTCCGCGAGCGAGAACGCCTGCTGCAAGGTCGCGTTCTTGCTGGCAATTTGCAGGAGGCGGTCGTTGGGGATGACGATCAGCGTGTCGACCTGGCTCTTGAGCGCCTCGATTCCGGCTTCGGCGGCTTGCTGGCGTTTCGCGCCCTCAAACGTGAAGGGGCGTGTCACCACGCCAATCGTCAGCGCGCCAAGTTCCTTGGCGATCTGCGCGACGACCGGCGATGCCCCCGTGCCGGTGCCGCCGCCCATGCCGCTGGCAATGAAGATCATGTCCGCGCCGCGAAGAACCTCGTACAGCTCGTCCGAGCTTTCTTCAGCAGCCTTCCGCCCGATCTCAGGATTGCCACCCGCGCCCAATCCGCGCGTCAACTTATCCCCGATGCGAACGCGCGTCTTCGATTTTGACAGCATGAGCGCCTGGTTATCGGTATTGACGGCGATGAATTCAACGCCCCCCAATCCCTCGGTAATCATGCGGTTCACGGCGTTATTGCCACCGCCGCCAACACCTACGACTTTGATTTGCGCAAAGTTCTCGCCGGGTGTAAGCATATCCATGAAATCAGCCCTTCCTCAAAGATTCCATACCAAATCTCAAGATGAGCGCCGGATTAATTGATTTTATTTTATGCGCAACGCCAAGATGCGCAACTTTCGCCCGCAAGGTCATTCCGGCATGTAAATATGTCCCGCAGGGACGATCTGGTAGTCTACAGGGTTACAAGACTGTAACAAAAACCCTACTTTTCGTCATCGGGCAGCAGACGCCGGAAGAAACCGCTCAGCAGACTGCCAATTCGGGCACCAGACATCGCGCCGTTGCCGACAGTCTGGGACGGAACAGCCGATTCCATCTGCAAGCCGAGGCGCAGCAAACCGACGCTGGTGCTGTAGGCAGGGCTGCGCAGCGCATCCGCCATCCCCGTGATTTTTTCTGGCTTGGCGACGCGCACCGGGCAGCCAAGCACCTCGGCGGCAACCTCGCGGATGCCGGGGAGCTGGGCGCAGCCGCCGGTCAGGACGACTCCGGCGCGCAGCAGACCATCATACCCTGAACGCTTGATTTCCGCCTGTACGAATTCGAACAATTCGGTCACGCGCGCCTCGATCACCGCTGCCAGGTCGCTGTGCTTGACTTCCTGCGGCATCCCTTCCCCGAAAGGCTGCACCAGGAAGGTCTCCAACTGGCTGACCTCGTGCTGCTGTGCATGACCATACTGGAGCTTGACCGCTTCCGCAACGTCAAACGGAACGTGCATCCAGTGAGTGATGTCATTGGTGATCAAATCGCCACCGACGGCGATCACGGCGGAATGCCAGACCGTGCCTTCGATGAAGATGGCGATGTCGCACGTGCCGCCGCCGATGTCGATCAGCACCGCCCCGCTTTCGCGCTCCTGCTCGGTCAGGACGATGTCGCCCGACGCCAGCGGATTGAGGATGAAGCGATCCGGGAAGACGCCAGCGGACTGCACCGCCTGCTCCAGATTGGTAATGCTGGTCGACGACACGGTGATGATGTGAACGTCCACTTCCAGCCGGAAGCCGTGCATCCCAATCGGGCTGCGGATGTGGTCGCTGCCGTCGACGGAATAGCTGCGCGGGATGACGTGCAGCACTTCGCGGTTGTGCGGGATGGCGATGGCGCGCGCTTCTTCAATCGCCCGGTCGATGTCTTCGGAACGAATGCCGCGATTGGTCGCCAGCGCAATCGCGCCTTTGCTGGGAAACGAGGTCGTGTGCGTGCCCGCTACACTGACGAACGCCCGGCTGATGTCGTAACCGCTGTTCTTTTCCGCCTTATGGACGGACGCGGAAATAGCGGCGCTCAACTGGGCGATGTCGGTGACGCCACCTTTGCGCATCCCTCGGCTCGGCTCAATCCCCAGCCCGACGACGAAAATCTCGTCCGGGCGCACCTCACCGACAATCGTGCAAACTTTTGTTGTCCCTACATCGATCCCAACAACCAGGTCATTCATAGCGCTAACTAACGTCCTGCGAGCACGGAATAAAACGGCGCATCGGGGTTTGCGACGCTGATCTCACTAGGAATAATACCGCGCGCCTGCAAACTGCTCACGATAGCATTGTAGATCAGAACCTTTTCCGGCATATCGGTGCCGGTGCCCATCAAGGCTTCCCATCCCCGCTGATCATTGTATCCCAAACCCGTATCCGGGTGGTAACGTAAAACGTGGATGCCGGGCAGAAGCGACTGAAGCTGAAGCGCCCCCGTCACGATGTCCGGGTCAATCGTCACGCCGACCGGATCGGTGATGGTGTTATCGACCGAAATGCGCAGCAGGTCAGGACGATCTTCGCGCTGGCGCATCACCCGCCCCTGCAAGTCGATCCAGCTCGCCACCCCCGCCTGCTCCCAGACTAGCGCCGGCTCGCGCTCGGTGATGATGATCTGCACCATGTTGGGGGGCCAGCCGATACGCACTTCGGCGTCGGCGACCGTCGGCGAGCGCATGATGTCGGCGCGCACCTGCTGCGGGTCGACCCAGAAGACGTGCAGGTTGGTGATGTTGGTCAGCGAGAAAATCTCGTTGCTCGTCATGTAATGTAACCCACCGACGGCGATACTGCGAACGTAAAACGCATCCGACGTGAAAAACAGCGCCAGCACCATCAACAGGCTGAGCACGATCAAGCCGCTGACCAGCCGCCAGGGCATTGCGAAACGCCCGCGCACGCCGTGCCGCACCGGCGCATGTTCCGCTTTGGACGACATGCGACCGCGCCAGATCGCCGGAGTACGCGATGAGCGCCGGGTTTCACGGAGTTTGGAAGTCATCCGGGTTAGACCTGAACAGAACGATGTTTGATCATAACACGATTGTACCGGAATCGACCAGAGCGGCGCACGGCTAAAATCCTTCTCCCACGAATTCGACTTCGGTTTCGAGCAGAACGCCCGTCCTCTCGTAAATCGTATCACGCACCTGATGGATCAGAGCGTAATAGTCGCTGGCGGTCGCCGCGCCGGTGTTGATGAAGAAGTTGGCATGAACGGGCGAGACCTGCGCCCCGCCGACGCGCGTCCCCTTCAGCCCGCACGAGTCGATCAGCCTGCCCGCGTAATCGCCCGGCGGATTCTTGAAGATGCTGCCGAGGCTCGCGCCGGGCGGCTGCGTGCGCTTGCGCTGGGCGATGAACTCGTCCATCGTCGCGTTGATGGCGGCGGACGCACCGTGCGCCAGCGTCAATGTCGCCATCGTCACCAGAAAGCGGCGGTCAGCCCGCGCCTTGAGGCTGGACGAGCGGTAGGCGTAGGCGAGGTCGGCGTTGGCAAGCACCTGCGTGCCGTCTTCGGCATCGACCAGCACGGCGCTGCGCAGACAGCCCGCCATATCGCCGCCATGCGCCCCGGCGTTGTTGACGACCGCGCCGCCAACCGTGCCCGGCACGCTGACCGCCCACTCGAAGCCCGACAAGCCCCGCGAGGCGCACTTGCGCGCCAGCACGGTCAGCGACATCCCGGCGGTCACGGTGGCGGTCAGGTCGTTGAAGGCGGCTTTGCCGACCCGGTTGATCACGATCAGCCCGCGAAAGCCGGCGTCGCTGACGAGCACGTTCGCGCCGCCGCCGAGCACGCGCAGCGGGACGCCGTCCGCCCAGGCTGCGCTGACGACCTCGACCAACTGCTCGTTGGACTCGCGGGCAATGAACAGCCAGTCCGCCGCGCCGCCCAGCCGCGCCGCCGTGTACTTGGAGAGGGGTTCGTCCTGAAGAAGCGGAAATTTAGCGAGCATTCCCCTCACCCCGCATCCTGCGGATGCTGCCCCTCTCCCACGTGAACGAGGCGAGGGGCGCGCCGAGCGGATTTCCCCTCTCCCCACCTGTGTGGGAGAGGGGTGGGTGAACGAAGTTCACGCTGGGTGAGGGGCAATTCGTCATCCTTTGCGCCTTTGCGTGAGGTATTTTAGGAATTCCGCGCTGATTTGCGGCGCGTCGCCCGCGCTCATGACGATCACGGCGGCGGGCGGCTTCACGTCCGCTTCGAGCGCCGCGACCGCATCGGCGAACGTCGCCGTATAGCGGGCGTCGGGGTGATCGATCTGCGCGGCGACCGCATCGGCGCTGACGCCGGGAATCGGCTGCTCGCGGGCGGCGTAGATGTCCGTGATCAGCACGTGGTCGGCGTCCTTGAAGGCGCTCAGGAAATCGCCCAGCAGCGCCTGCGTGCGGCTGTAGGTGTGCGGCTGCCAGACCGCCCAGATTTGGCGCTCCGGATAGCGCCCGCGCGCCGCTTCCAGCGTGGCGCGGATTTTCGCCGGGTGGTGCGCGTAATCGTCGATCACGGCGATGCCGTCGACCTCGCCCTTCAGCTCAAAGCGCCGCGCCGTGCCCTGAAAGGTCGCCAGCGCCTTCGCCGCCTCGACCAGATTGACGCGCCCCACCGACGTGACCGCCAGCAGCGCCGCCAGCGCATTGAGGGCGTTGTGCCACCCCGGCACGCTCAAAGTCACGCGCAGGGGCATCTCGTCCCCGTGCGCCAGGTCGAACTGCTGCTGCTCGCCCGTCACGTAGCGCTGGGTGATGCGCCAGTCCGCGCCGCGCCCGCGCCCATAGGTCACGGTCGATGCGCCGGGCGCGCGCAGCAGCGCCGACATGGACGAATCGACGTTGACGACCAGCGTGCCGTCGTCCGGCAGCAGGCTGACGAACTGCTCAAACGAGCGGCGCATGTCGTCGGGCGTTGGGAAGAAATCCGGGTGATCCCACTCGACGTTGGTGACGACGGCGACGTTCGGGCGCAAGCCGAGGAACATGTTGTCGTACTCGTCCGCCTCGACCACGAAAGCATCGCCCATGCCGACCCCGGCGTTCTGCCCGGTCGTCGTCAGTACCCCGCCGATGATATACGATGGGTCTTTGCCCAGTTCGAGCAGGATGTGCGTGATCATGGCGGTGGTGGTGGTCTTGCCCGCCGTCCCGGCAACGGCGATCACCTGCTTGCCGCGCATCAAATCCGCCATGATGTCGGCGCGCTTGTAGACGGGAATGCCCGCCGCCCGCGCCGCCGCAACTTCGACGTGATCCGGCGGAACAGCCGAAGAGATGATCAGGGCGTCTACGCCTGAGTGAGTCACGTCCTCGTAACGTGAATAGATCACTGCCCCGTCGCGCGCCAGCGCTTCGGTCAGCGCGTTAGGCGTGCGATCCGAGCCAGAGACGACGTAGCCCTGCCCCAGCAGGATGCGGGCAATCGCGGAAAGTCCCGCGCCGCCGATGCCGACGAGGTGAATGTGCTGTCCGGGAGTGAGATGAAGCATAAACTGTCTATCCAACACGTAGGGGCACGTGCAACCTTCGGTTGCTTTGTCGTGCCCCTACCAGCGCAATCATTCGACGCGAACCTAAATCAAAATCAGCACGAAGACGAACAGGATGATCACCGCGACCGCGAGCAGGTTGCCGTTGCCGCCCGGTCCGCCGCCGAGCAGCACCAGCGGCAGCAGACTCTCGGTCGCCGCGCTGGGCGAGCCGGGCGCGGGGGCGATCACGTAAGGCGCGAGCGGGTACTCGTTGATGTCCATGAAATACCAGATCGATCCCCAGATCAGGTAGCCGTTGAGCGCGCCGAGCAGCGCGCCCAGCACGCTCTCCTGCAAGTTGTCACGTCCGCCGCGCCGCTCCATGTCCGCACGCATCACCGAGCGCGTCTGGTAAGCGAAGAAGACGATGGCGACGAAAATACCCGTCTGAATCAGGAAGACCTGATCGCGGCCAACGTTCGCCAGCAGCGTGCCGCGCAGCAGGGAATCGAACTGGAACAGGGCGAACAGACCCAGCACAATGCCCGCCGTCGAAACGACTTCGTTGTTCCAGCCGCGCAAAAAGCCGATAAGGGCGAAAAAGATCGCCATCATGACCAGGACTGCCGACAGTTCAATCATACGTCGTCCCCCGCGAGACGGAGTAATTCCCGCGCCACGTTCCATGCCGCTTCGGGCTGCGCCAGCGCGCCCGCGCAGCCACGCATCACTTCCAAGCGCGCCGGGTCTGCCAGCAGCGCGCGCAGCGTGGGCAGCAGATCGTCTGCCATCGCCTCGTCGCGCAGCAGCAGCGCCGCGCCGCGCTCCACCAGATAATCCGCGTTGACCTTCTGGTAGCGCCAGGCATACGGATAAGGCACCAGCACCGAAGGCAGACTAAAGAGCGGCAGTTCGCCTAAGACACTCGCGCCGGAGCGGCACACCACCAGATCAGCGCTCGCCAGCGCCAGCGCCATCTCCTCATGTAGATACGGAAATGCGCGGTAATCGTCGCACCCGTCTTCATTCTGACACATTTCGGCGCGGCGCGCTGATAGCTGCTCCCAATCGAGCGTCCCGGTCAGGTGGATGATCTGGATGCCGTCTGCCAGAAGCCCCGGCACGATCTCGATCAGGGCGTTGTTGATGCTGCGCGCCCCCCGGCTGCCGCCGAAGACCAGCAGCGTCTTCTTCGCCGGATCGAGCTTGAAATAGGCGATGCCCGCCTCGCGCGTCGCCTCGCGCATCGACCGGCGCACCGGATAACCCGTCACCACCGTCTGACCGGGGCGGAAGAAGACCGCCGAGGCATCGGTGGTGGTGGCGACGCGCGTCACGAACGGGCGCAGCGCCTTGATGGCGATACCCGGCTCGATGTCCGGCAGGAAGATCAGGCTGGGCACGCGCAGCAGCCAGCCCGCCAGCGCGACGGGCCAGCCGACCCAGCCGCCAGTCAGGAAGAGCGCCTTTGGGCGGCTGCGGGCGATTATCCACAGCGCTTGCAGCGTCCCGACGATCAGCTTGACGACGCTCTGCCCCGCCCGTAGCACGCCGACCCCGTGCAGCGGTCCGGCGTAGACTTGCGCATAATGATCGAACTTCAGGTTGGCTTCGTTCAAGAGCGGGCGCTCGAAGCCGCCGACGCTGCCGACGAAGGTCAGGTGAACTTCGTTCTTAATGTCGGGACGGTGAGCGTTGATCGCCTCGGCGACGGCTATCGCTGGGTAGACGTGTCCACCGGTTCCCCCAGCCGCGATCATCATGCGCACGAGTGCTTCTCCCTTCCGGTGAATTTTCCAGCGCCGTGACGCGGGCGACGCTGAACAACAGCCCCATGCCCGCCATCAGCGTGATCAACGAAGACCCACCATAACTGATGAAAGGAAGCGCCACGCCCGTCGTGGGGATCAGGTTGATCATGACGGCGATGTTCATCATCGCTTTGGTGATGATCCAGAGCGTCACCCCCGACGCCAGCAGCGCGCCGAAGGGGTCGTGCGCCTTACGCGCGATCTGCAAGCCGCGAATCACCAGCAGGACGAACAGCGCGATCACGAACATCGCGCCGATGAAGCCGAGTTCTTCGCCGATGACGGCGAAAATGCTGTCGGTGTGCGGCGTGGGCAAGAAGCCGAATTTCTGCTTGCCCTGCCCCAAGCCGACGCCCATCCAGCCGCCGTTGAGGAAGGCGATCATCGCCTGCCGCGCCTGATAAGTCGCCTGCGTGAAGTCGGTCAACCCGGCGACATACGAGCCGAAGCGCCCCTGCGCGTAGTTGAAATGCTCGCTGATCAGGTAGCCCGCCGTGCCCATCAAGCCGAGCACGCCGACCAGATGAAAGACGTTCGCCCCGGCGAGGAAGAACATCACCCCGGCGACGACGAAGATCGTCACGGTCGTGCTCAGGTCGGGCTGGAGTGCGACCAGCCCGCCCATGATGCCGACCAGCACCGTGAACGGGATCAGCCCAAAGGTAACGCTGCGCACTTTGGTGTTCTTGGAGCCGAGCCACGCCGCCATGTAGATCACGACGGTCAATTCCGCCAGCTCGCCGGGCTGGTACGAGCCTTCCAGAAAGGCACGGCGCGCGCCGAACGTCAGGTCACTGAACAGGAGCACGGCGATCAGGCTGGCGATGGTGACCAGCAGCAGGACGACGACGAAGCGCTTCCAGATGCGATAATTGATGAAGGTCAGCAGGATGAAGATGGTGCCGCCAATCGACAGATTGCGGACGTGCTGCATGAAGATGTAGGTGTCGCTGCCGAAGTCCTGATAGCTCCAGTCGAAGGTCGTGCTGTAAATCATCAGGCTGCCGATTGCCAGCAGCAAGCCGAACAACACGAGCAGCGGCAGGTCGATGGTCGAGAGGAAGGTGCGGTGTCGCTCGACAGGGCGCGCGGCTTCGACGGCATTTTCAGATTGCTTGAAAATCCGCGTCCTGCCGCCCGCCAGCGGTGCGTCGAGATCGCCATCCACGTCCGTGAAGTGTGGTACGGAGTTTGCCATCACTACCCCTTCCAATAAAAAAAGCTATCAGCCTTCAGTTTTAGCTAAAAACCAGGGAACTCACATCCGCTTCGCGCAACCCTCATTCTAGCCGTTTACAGCGCTTGCACAAGCCGCCGGAAATGTTCGCCGCGCTCGACGAAGTCGGTATAGGCGTCGTAGCTCGTGCCGCCGGGCGAGAGCAGCACCACGTCGCCGGGCTGCGCCAGCTTCGCGGCTAAGTCAACGGCTTCGTCGAGTGTCTTGACACAGGTCACCGGGTCTTCGCTGCCGCACAGCAGCCGCACCAGCTTGACGATGCCCTCGCCGAATTCCCCGAAGGCGACGATGTGCCGCGCCTTGGTCAGCGCCAGCGCGAGCATGATCTCCCAGGGGAGTTTTTTGTCGCGCCCGCCCAGCAGCAGGACAAGCGGCTCGTCGTAAGAGCGCAGCGCCGCCAGCACGCGCTCCGGCGCGGTGGCGATGCTGTCGTTGACGTAGGTCACGTCGTTGAGGACGCGCACGGTTTCGAGGCGGTGCGCCACACCATGAAACTCGCGGATCGTCTCCGCCATGGCTTCCGGCTCGATGCCTACCGCGCCCGTGATCGCGCAGGCTGCCAGCACGTTGAGGACGTTGTGATCGCCGCGAAGCTGAATGTCGCCCCGCTCGCAGACGACGTGCGGCTCGCCGTCCGGGCTGGCATCCCCGACGACGATCAGACGCTCGCCCGCCAGAAACGCGCCGTCGGCGACCATCTCCTGCGCGCTGAACCAGACCGTATCGCCGGGCGTGAGCGGCTCCAGTTCGCGGGCGATGGCATCGTCGCGCCCCAGCACCGCCACGTCGCGCGGCTTCTGATGCAGCAGGATATGCGCTTTCGCCCGCGCGTAGGCTTCCATCGAGCCGTGCCGGTCGAGGTGATTGGGCGTGATGTTGAGCACCGCGCCGACGTTCGGGCTGACGGTCATCAGCTCAAGCTGGAAGCTGGAAAGCTCCATGACGACGCGGTCGTTCGGGCTGATGATCGGCAGCACGCTGAGGAGCACGTCGCCGATATTGCCGCCGACCCAGGTGCGATGCCCGGCGCGCTTGAAGATTTCGCCCGTCAGCGTGGTCGTCGTGGTCTTGCCCGCGCTGCCCGTGATGCCGATCACCGGAGCGGGACAGCGCTCCATGAACAACTGGGCGTCGTTGGTGAGCGGCACGCCGTAGCGCAGCGCCAGTTGCAGGATCGGCAGATCAAGCGGGACGCCGCCGGAGACGCAGACCAAATCCGCGCCTTCGAGCAGGATTTCGGGATGCCCGCCGAGGACGAACTCGACGCCGGGATAGTCGGACGGGTTGAGCTTGAGCTGCTCCGCCGTCTTGCCGTCGCTGACGACGACGCGCACGCCGATGGTCGGCAGCCAGCGTGCCAGCGCCCTGCCCTGCCGGGCAAAGCCGATGACGACGACGGTTCTTCCCTGTAACGGATCAGACATTTATATTCCTCAATAAAATGGTCGCGTAGGGGCACGATATATCGTGCCCATCATGAAACCCTTATCCGCTTCTATATCAACGCCAGCGCCACGCCGATCATGGCGGCGAGCAGCCCGACCAGCCAGAAGCGCTGGACGATCTGCGTCTCGCTCCAGCCGGAAAGCTCGTAATGATGATGCAGCGGCGCCATGCGAAACAGGCGCTGTCCTTTGGTCGCCTTGAAATAGCCGACCTGTAAAATCACGCTGAGCGTCTCGGCGACGGGCACGATGGCGATCACAGGCAGCAGCAGCCACTGCCCGGTCATGATGGCGACCGTGCCGAGCGTCGAGCCGAGCGCCATTGAGCCGATGTCGCCCATGATCATCTGCGCGGGATGCGCGTTGAACCACAGAAAGGCGAAACACGCGCCGACGAGGATGAAGCACAACTGCACCAGGAAGATTTGCCCCTGAAGATAGGCGATAATGCCGTAAGCGGCGAAGGCGCTGGCGCTGATGATCCCGGAGAGACCGTCCAAGCCGTCGGTGAAGTTGACGGCGTTCGCCATACCGACGATCCAGAAAACCATGATCGGGATGAACAGAATGGGCGAAATCGGAATAATAATCCCGAACAGCGGCAGCACCAGCTCGTTGGCGAACTGGAAGCCACCGTCGCCGCCACGACTGTAGAGCGAGAAGCCGACCGCGGCAATCGTCGCCAGGATGATTTGCAGCAGCATCTTGACGCGCCCGGACAGCCCTTCGCCATGGCGCGCCTCGCCGCGCGCGCGCCGGAAGCCCTGCCAGTCGTCGACCGCGCCGAGCGCCGCGAAACTGACCATCACGAACAGCGGCAGCAGGATACTGGCGCCGGTCAGCGGGTTGGGTCCCGGTCGGACGATGCTGGCGACGTTGAGCGCCAGCGCGATGATCAGCACGGGCACGACGATCAGGATGCCGCCCATCGTCGGCGTGCCCGCCTTGTACTCGTGCTGGGTCAGTTCGGCGCGAATCTGCTTGCCCGCCTTGAGGCGGCGCAGAATTTCGACCAGCGGTCCGCCCCAGATGACCCCCAGCACGAACGCCACACCGCCAACCGTCAGAGCTAACGGAAGTCCTGCACCCATGTTTGCTCCCCAAACACTGGCAGTAGGGGCACGGCGCGCCGTGCCCCTACAAAATCATTCGACAATTTCATCGGTTAATGTGATTCACCGAACCGCCCTGCGCCGCCAGCTCGTGCCGCACGTCGTCGGTGGGGATTTCCAGCAGTATGACCAGCCGCTCCGCCAGCTTGGCGAACGCCGGAGCCGCCGTCTGCGACCCCCAGTAATCGGTCGGGCGATCCAGCTTGATCAGCACGATTACCTGCGGGTCGTCGGCGGGGAAGAAGCCGATGAAGGAGGCAATCGACGCGCCTTCTTCGTAGCCAATCGGCGTGGCGATCTGCGCCGTCCCGGTCTTGCCCGCAATCGTGTAGCCCGGCACCGACGCCGTGCCGTCGAGACCGTCGTTGACGACCGAGACCATCATGTCGGTCACTTCCTGCGCCGTCTGGGCGGAGATCGGGCGTCCCAGGTTCGCCGGATGCGACGGCGCGACCTGATCGCCGTCGATGATCTCGTGGACGACGCGCGGCTGCATCATCAAGCCGCCGTTGGCAATCGCCCCCGCCATCGTGATCATTTGCAGCGGCGTGACCGCGACCGCCTGCCCGAAGGCGTTCTCCGCCAGATTGCTCTCGCTCCAGTTTTCGTCGCCGGGCGCGTTGAGCGTACCCGCCTGCTCGCCTTCCAGATCGATGCCGGTCGGCTTGCCCACGCCGAAGCGATTCATCGCCGCGTAAAAGCTGGTCGGTCCCATCTTGGTGGCAATCGTCGCCATGCCGACGTTGAGCGAATCGACCAGAATTTGCGTCGCGTCGACCACGCCGTGCGCCTGGCGATCCCAGTTCTTGATCTCGACGCCGCCGACGGTGATCGACCCCTGGTCGTTGTAAGTGAAGTCGGGCGTGATCACCCCGGCGTCGAGCGCCGCCGCCATCGAGACGATCTTGAAGACCGACCCCGGCTCGTACTGCTCGCTGATGGCGGGGTTGGTCAGCAGCTTTTCGTCGTCCACGTTGAAGTAGGTGTTGGGGTCGAAGGAGGGATAGCTCGCCATCGCCAGAATGTCGCCGTTGCGCGGGTTCATCACGATGACCGAGCCGCTGCTCGCGCCGTAGGTATTGATGTCGTCCAGCAGCTCGCTTTCGGCGACGAACTGCACGTCGCGGTCAATCGTCAGCACCACGTCGCGCCCGCGATCCTGCTGCCAGTCGATGTTGGGCGCGATGAACGGGATGTTGCTGACGCTGCTCTGGTAGACACGCCCCGAAAGCTGATCGTTGTAATGTCCTTCAATGCCGTAATAACCGCGCAGGTCGCCGCCGACGAAGCCGAGCACCTGCGCGGCGACCGGTCCCTGCGGATAGCTGCGGTGTGGGACGGGTTCAATCACAAGCTCATTGCTGATGTCCGACTGGCGCAGCTTTTGCGCCAGATCGGCGGGGACGCTGGGGGCGATCAGCACCCAGGTTTCGTCGCTCATCAGCTTGTTGTAAATGTCCAGTTCGTTGATGCCGAGGGTGGTCGAAAGCTCGGTCGCGGTGACGCGCGCATCGGCGACGAGGTTGGGGCTGGCGCCGACGCGATATTCGAGCGTGTTGACCGCCAGCGCTTCGCCGTGCCGGTCGTAGATGTTGCCGCGCGCCCCGGCGAGGCTGAGCGTGCGCGCATAGCCGCTGTCGCGCAGGTTGTCCAGATACGTCCTGACCTGCGGATCGAGCGGGAACTGAAACGACAGCAAGCGCAGCAGCAGGATCAGGCTGGCGGCGAACAGCCCGACAATCACAATCGGCAAGCGCCGCCGGAAGATTTCCTGCTGAGGATACATCGTCTGCATCAGTTCGCCTCCTGATCCTGACTCGTGGGACTCTGACTGGTGAAGCCCTGTAACTGCTGGCGAAGCGTGTCGATCTGCTGCTGCAACCATCCGGTGAAAGATTCGTCGTAGCTGGGGACGGGCTGAGGTTTCGTCGTGAGCGGCGCGACCGAGACCTCGCGGTCAGGGTTGTAGCCGTTGACGACCAGATACTCGATGTCGTTCTCGCTGGCGGTGACGAAGCCCAGCGCCTCGGCGCGCTGCTGAAGGCGAGGCATACTCTGCAAGCTGGCGATCTCGGCGCGAAGCTGTTCATTCTCCTGTTCGAGGTCGTCACGCTGGGCGATCAGGTCTTCAAGCTGACGCCCCAGCGCCGAGGCTGACGACGCCTGCGACAGGTAGAGCGCGCCGATGATGATCGCCACGAACAGGCTGAGAGTCATCAGGGCGACCGCCTGCCGCTGCGGTCGCCAGCGCGAGCGGTCGAGCGTATGTTGCAGCCAGTGGCTCATACTTCCAGCTTCTCCACGACTCGTAACTTGGCGCTGCGGCTGCGCGGGTTCTGGGCGATCTCCGCCTCGTCCGCCGTGAGCGGCTTGCGGTTGACCAGCCGCACGCTGGCGTGATGCCCGCACACGCAGATCGGCGTTTTGGGCGGGCAGATACAGTCGGTACTCGCCAGCCGGAAGGCGTCCTTGACGATACGGTCTTCGAGGCTGTGAAAGCTGATGACGGCGAGGCGTCCGCCCGGTCGCAGCAGATCAATCGCCTTCGGCAGCGCGGCTGCAACTACGTCGAGTTCGTCGTTGACGGCGATGCGCAGCGCCTGAAAGACGCGCGTCGCCGGGTGGATTTTAGCATCATGGCGGCGCGGCGCAGCCCGCTCGATGACGGCGGCGAGGTCGCGCGTGGTGGTATAGGGGCGTTGGCGCACGACGGCGCGGGCGAGGCGGCGGCTGTCGCGCTCCTCGCCGTAGTGGAAGAAGAGATCGGCGAGGTCGCGCTCGTCGAGGGTGTTGACCAGATCGGCGGCGGTCGGTCGGCTGCCGCCCGCGTCGAAGCGCATGTCGAGCGGTCCTTCGCTGCGAAAAGCGAAGCCGCGTTCCGGCGTGTCCAACTGCATCGAGGAGACGCCCAGGTCGAGCACGATGGCATCCACGCCGTCCCAGCCGAGGCGGGCAGCTTCGTCGGTCATGTCGGCGTAGCTGGCGTGGGCGTAGTGGACGCGCTCACCGTAAGCCGACAGGTTCGCCTGCGCGATCTCCAGCGCCATCGGGTCGCAGTCCAGCCCCAGCACTTCGCCCGCGCCGTGATCGAGCAGCGCGGCAGTATGCCCGCCTGCGCCGAGCGTGCCGTCGATGACGCGCTCAACCGGGTGAACTTGTGTCACACCAGAAAGCGCGTGACCTGGCAGCAAATTGGCGATCACGGCGTCGCGTAATACGGGGATGTGCATCACACTCACTTCAAGCAGTAAATATTTGGGACGGGTTTACGGTTCGCTTAAAGCTCATCCAGCTCTGGTACATGTTCATCTTCATATTTCTCGATCAACACGCCGATGATTTCCATCAACGAGGCTAGTGGATGTGTCTCGTCCTCGCCGACCTGATCAATCAATTGGTCAAGGATGCCAACCAGATGCTCATATTCCGCATCATCGTGCGGGACATAGAGGATTTTGGCAACCGACCGCCATCCCTGCTCAGCCTGAAGCATCACTGGATCGAGCATCGCCTACTCCTTCCACGCCCCTTGATCATACTCCACATGGGTCAGGACAGCACGAATGTAGACTTTCTGACGGTTGTAATGAATGGCGGCAATCAGCCGCGCTTTGTTGCCACCGATGTTGAAAACCGTCAGCCTGCCCACCTGATCGGCGGCAGGAAAGACTGCACGCAGTTCTGCAAAGGACCGAAACGCCCCAGCTTTCATGAGCCTGTACCAGTGCTGCAAACCGGATTTGACATCAGGATGCACACTGGCGAAATCGTTCAAGCGTTTGCGTGTGATGATGTGCATCGTTGTTGGCTCACAAGGATGCTTCGGTTATGGTCTCGGCGCTGCGCACGAAAGCAATCTCAAGGCAGATTATAGCACAGTATCCCGCAGCGAATCCCACAGCGGCAGGGTATGATTGAACCAGAATTGTTACCTTCAGCCGAGAATGTGAGCGAGAGGAATCAGCCATGCCCTTAGAGCGCAGGGTGCCCCGCTCTATCCGTCCGGTAGGGTAGACGAACTGCTTGCGTGGGAGAAAACAGTTCGCAAGCGGGACTGAATTTAAGCGTGGAAACAAGGGCGCAGGCGCAAGGCAATACAAATCTCACACCCGCAGTTATTTCGCTGCGTCCCAATAAAACAAGCCCGTGCTGCTCTAGGAAGCCTAGCCGACGACCACTGGCAATGTGATCGTCACCTGCGTGCCCTTGTCCACAATCGAGAGGATGTCCATGCTGCCACCATGAACGTCAATTATGCGTTGTGCGAGCGCCAGCCCCATACCCATCCCCTGCTGCTCGTGGGTTTCGCGGTCAAGCTGGCTGAAATCATTGAGCGCTTCGGCAAGCCGCGTTTCCGGGATGCCGGGTCCTTCGTCGACCACGCTGATCATGACCCTGCCGCCGGAGCGCCACTGCGAGATCGTGACCTGGCTGTCGGCGGGCGAAAAAGTCAGCGCGTTGGCGATCAGCTCGGCAAGCGCCTGCTTGAGCGCGGGCGGATTGCACATCACCATCGATTCGCGGTCGTGATCGTTCAGTTGGACGCTGACATTGGACTGCTGCTGATAAGAGAAGCGCCGCGCGAGGTTGTTCGCCGCGACCAGCATCTCCCACAGGCGCATGGGCATTCCGTCGCGCATGATGACCTCGTGGGTGAGCATGTTCGCCTCGAGCTGCGTGATGAAAATGAGCTGTTCGACGCGGTGGCTCAGGCGCTTGCTGCCCGCGCTGATGGTGTCGAGCAGTTCCTGAAGCTCGCTGGGCGAAAGCTGCCCGATTTGCCGTGAGATCACGTCCACGACCGTGTTGATCGAGATCAGCGGCGTGCGCAGTTCGTGCGTGACCATGCGCGTTAGCTGGCGCTTGATGTTTTCGATCTTCTGCTCGGAGTGCTCCACGATCTGGGTCCGACGGATCAGGCGGGTGTTGATCGCCGTGAGCAGTTCCGCCGAGGTGAACGGCTTGGTCAGGTAATCGTCGGCGCCCAAATCCATCCCCTGGCGCATCGAGTCGCGGTCGGCTTTGGCGGTGAGGAAAATAAATGGCGTGTTCGCCGTCAGCGGGTTGTTACGGATATTCTCAAGCACCTGGTAGCCGTCCAGGTCAGGCATCATAATGTCGCAGATGATCAGGTCAGGCACGTATTCGCGGGCGACTTCCAAACCCTGCGAGCCGTTATTCGCGCCCTGAACTTCAAAATCGGTGTACTGCAACAGCTCTGTGATGTCTTCGAGAAGATAGCGCTCGTCTTCAATCACCAGAACTTTAGTCATAACGGAACCTCAATCGCATAAAGGAAGTGTTGCGCCCTATCTCCATACTAACGTAGAACTTCATGATTCGTCTATGGAGCATTTCCGAAAGAATTATGAAAGGCGTCCATCTAGTTCCAATGTACACCGAGGGACTTACTAAATAGTAAAAAGGTTCGCGGTGTTACAAATTTCTAAAGGAGAGGCTTCGGCTGGTCAAGGGCGCATCAATAAGGAGGGGCGCTCAGCTAAACGCCTCTACGAAAAACCGGGACTATTCACGCGGTCGCTACAGGCTTTCCTTGATGAGCACCGCCAGCTTGTCGTTGATCCCCGGCACGGTCGTCAGTTCGTCCAGGCTGGCAGCGCGAATGGCGTCAATCGAGTTGCCAAAAGCTTTGAGCAGTGCCTTGCGCTTGGCAGGTCCCACGCCCGGCACGGCTTCCAGACGGCTGACCATGCCGATCTTGTTGCGGCGCGCGCGGTGGCTGGTGATGGCGAAGCGATGCGCCTCGTCGCGCACGCGCTGGACGAGGTAGAGCGCGTCGCTGCGGCGCGGCAGGATGACCGGCGCGGGCTGCTCCGGCAGATACAGCTCTTCGAACTGCTTCGCCAGCGCGACCAGCGGCACTTTGCCGTACAGGTCGAACTCCTTGAGCACTTCGACGGCGATGCCCAACTGCCCCTTGCCGCCGTCGACCATCAGCAGGTCGGGCAGCAGACGCCAGGTCTCGTCGCGGTCTTCCTTGCCGGGCATGGGCGGCGTGGGGTCGTCGTGCGCCTGCCGCCAGCGGTTGAGGCGGCGCGTCAATGCCTCGCGCATCGACTGGTAGTCGTCCGAGCCTTTGTGATCGACTGTGCGGATGTTGAAGCGGCGGTATTCGGCTTTCTTGGGCACGCCCATCACGAAGACGACGCGGCTGGCGACAATCGCCGTGCCCTGCGTCGTGCTGATGTCGTAGCACTCGATGCGGTTGGGGACGGTCGGCAGATTGAGCGCCGCCTTGAGTTCGCCCAGCCCCGTCTCCTGCTTGAGCGTGTCGGCTTCCCACTGCGCGCGCAGCATGTGCAGCGTCTCGTCGGCGTTCTCCTTGGCGATGTCGATCAGGTGGCGCTTGTCGCCGCGCTGGGGGACGGTGATAGTCACGCGCTTGCCGCTGCGCCGGTCTTTGAGCCAGCGCTCGATGATGCGGGCTTCTTCGATATTCTGCGGCAGCACGATCTCCGGCGGCACTTCGGCGCTCTCGCCGTAGAAACGCTTGAGGAACGTGCCGATCACTTCGCCGTCTACCTCGTCCTCCGTGCCGTCGAGTGAGCGCGAGTCGCTGCCGATCAGCTTGCCGTTGCGGATGAACAGGATTTGCACCACCGCCTCGCCGTTGTCGCGGGCAAGCGCGATCACGTCCTGATCCGCCAAGCCGGGGCTGACGGCTTTGTGCTCGCGCGTGATGTATTCAATCGCCTTCAACTGGTCGCGCAGAGCGGCGGCTTTCTCGAAATCGAGCCGCTCGGCTGCCTCGTTCATCTCGGCATCGATGCGCTGCGTCACGCCTTCGGATTTTCCGCCGAGCACGTCCATCAGCTCGCCGATCATGGCGCGATACTGCGCCTGATTGACCGCGCCGATGCAGGGCGCGTTGCACAGCTTGATGTCGTAGAACAGGCACGGGCGCTCGTCCTTGCCGGTGATGACGCGGTCGCAGGTCAGGTAGGGGAAGACCTTGCGCAGCGTTTGCAGCGTGTTCTGCACCGCCCACATGGCGACGTAGGGACCGAAATAGCGCGCGCCGTCGTTGGCGATGCGCCGGGTCGTCTCGACCTTCGGGTATGGGTCTTGCCAGCCGACGCGGATATACGGGTATTTCTTGTCGTCCTTGAGGCTGATGTTGTAGTGCGGGCGGTAGCGCTTGATCAGCGTCTCTTCGAGGATCAGCGCCTTGATCTCGTTCTCTTCGACGATGAAGTCGATGTCGCGGATATTTTCGCGCAGGCGCATGGTTTTGAGGTTGTTTTCGGCGCTGGAATTGAAGTAGCTGCGGACGCGGTTGCGCAGCTTCTTCGCCTTGCCGACGTAGATGATCTTGCCGCGCTCGTCCTTCATGAGATAGACGCCGGGCTTGAGCGGCAAATTCTTGAGGATCGTCTTGATGTGATCGGAAGGTGTAAAGGTCATAATCGGGTTGGTTTTGGATTGAATTTATGTTCTATTTTACTATGCCCTTGCGATTTTGGCGAGTGCCTTCAAACGCCAGCCAAGAAAGCACAGCTAATAATTGGCGAAGCATTGAGACCACACGCCGCTGTGAGCGGCTTCATCCAACCGGCTCCAGCATAAATATGATAAGGTAGTAACACCGTCGACCAGAGGCACATAATTTCATGCGAAGATTGGTCCTTATTTTAATCTGCCTGCTCTTTACCTTCCATCCGACCGCTGCCCAGGAAGTCCTCCAACTCGACCAACTGACCAGCGGAGAACTCACCCAGAGCAGCCCGACTGCCTCTTATTTTGTCGCCCTGAAAGGCGGGCAGCCCGTGCATCTCGAGGCAATCGTCATTACCACCGGGCTTGTGCTTCAGGGCGCGCTCTACAGCGGGAGCGGCGCTCTCGTCCAGAATATTCCCAATCCAACCAACAGCCCCAGCCTCGAAGCGGACATCACGCCGAGCGCGAGCGGCATCATGCGCCTGGATATTTCCAGCGCCAACGCCAGCCTGGGCAAATTCGTGCTGGTCGTTCAGGAAACCGCGCCACCGACGCCGGGCGTACAGCTCATTCTCAATGAGCCGGTCACCGGATCGATTCAGCCGAGCCAGACGATTTCTTACTCACTGGCAGGCGCCCCGGATTCCCGGCAAATCCTCGACGTTTCGACAGGCGATCCGCAAGCCAGCCTCGCCGTCCAACTACTGGATGCCAACAATGCGGTCATTGCCTCGCTGGAAACCCAGCCTACGGGCAGTGAGCTGCTCATTCCGTTGGGTCAGAAGGCGTATAATCTCACGCTCAACAACCCGCAGGACACCGCCGTCAGTTATCAGATTCTGCTTACACCGCTCGACATCTCCGGTCCCGTTAGCACACCAGTCCCCTCAGAGACCACGCCACCGACGGCGACATCCTTGCCCGTCGCCACGACGGTAACCGCCTGCACCGTCACTCCGCGCAGCGTCGCCGTGAACGTGCGCACGGGTCCGTCAACGCGGTTCAGCACCTTCGCATCGCTTCCCTACAGCGCGACCATAACCGCCGTCGCGCGCAATCCCGAAGGGACGTGGTATCAGGTTGATACGGGCAATGGGCTGGGCTGGGTCGCCGCGAGCGTCATCGTCAGCGATGGACCATGCACTAGCCTGCAAGTCGTCTTCATCCCAACGCCAACCCTGCCGCCGGCGACCTACACACCCATGCCTGCGCCGACCAACGCGGTTGCGCAGCGCTGTGCGCCGTACAACTGGTATGAAGCACAGGACAACGGCGCGTACATGACGTTCGCGCTCCCGGCAGCGGCAGTGAACACAGTCATTTCCTACCGGGACGGCTATCACACCCAGTACGTTTTCCCAACCTGCCGCGCCATCCTCTGGACGTCGGTGACGTTCACCTGTACGTTATACGGCGGCGGACCGCAGTGGGTACTCAGTCAATATGCATCATTCGACTGGAACGCGACCTGCGGTTCGAACACCAACACAAATCAGCCGGGTTTGTCTTTCGGCGTGAAATGAAGTAGGTGAAACGAAGCGAGCGCTCGGCTCTGTGGTCAGGCGCTCGCTTTATTTGCGGCAAACGTGAGATTGAGGCACTAACCAGCTGGAATCGGCGCTAAATCCTGACTGGTAGCACAAGCGATAGAGACAATACATGCAAATCGCGGACATCAAGCTCATCTACGACTACAATTTCTGGGCGAACCGGCTGATCCTGGCGAAAAGCGCCGAGGTCACGCCGGAGCAGTTCGTCGCGCCGACGACGCACAGTTGGGGCAGCCTGCGCGGCACGCTCGCCCACCTGCTCAACTCCGAATACGGCTGGCGCATCATACTGGAGACGGGCGAAGTCAGCTTTGACGAGCTGCTCCCCGAAGCGTTCCCGACCGTCGACGCGCTGCGCGAGCGCTGGAACGAGGAAGAAGCCGCGTGGCGCGCTTACCTCGACCGCCTCACCGACACGGACATGGACAGCATCATCCGCTACGAGGTCGAAGAAGGCACCCGCGAGCGCGTGCTGTGGCACTGCCTGTACCACGTCGTCAATCACGGAATGCAGCACCGCAGCGAAGCCGCCCACATGCTGACGCAGTACGGTCACTCCCCCGGCGACATCGACTTCACGCTGTTCCTGCTGCAAACGCAGTAAAAACGCTCTGCTGCACGCGGGTCGGCAGTGCCATTTTCGCCGATGCGGGTACAATGGTAGCCTTTGACCGCGCCTGATACGCCACCCGGAAAGCGATGTCGGCTGCCACCCGTATCCCCAAAACCGCCTGGTTGATCCTGGCGCTGCTGATGCTGAGCGCCGCCATTTTGCGCTACACGCAGCTCGAATACGCGCCTGCGGGCGGTCAGGGCGACGTGTCCTGGGTGGGCATCAACGCGCTGGACTGGGTTGATCGGGGCGTGTGGGCGTTTTACGTCCGCGAGCTGTATTCGCCGGAATTCTTCCCGGTCTACCTGACCGGGCTGCTGCTGCCGATCACGGGGATTTCGCAACTCCCGCAGCGCCTGATCACGGCAACCAGCGGCGTGCTGCTGGTCTTCAGTCTGTTCTGGGCGACCTGGTGGCTGCTCGCCGCCATCCCGGATCGCCGCCGCTGGTGGAGCGCGCTCGCCGCTGCCGCCGCTGGCGCGCTGAGCATCCACGCGACCTTTTTGAGCCGCCTGGGGATGGAATCGCCGCCGTTCATCCTGACGGTGACGCTGCTCGTCTGGGCGACTGCCTGGGCGTGGCAGCGCGGCGGCTTATGGCGCTGGGCGCTGGCGGGCTTCCTGCTGGGGCTGAACCAGTACATCTACCTGCCCGCGCGCCTGCTGCCGCTGGTCTTCGCGCTGTGGATGGGCTATCTGTTTCTGGTGCAGCGCGCGCGCTTTCGGGCGCAGTTTCGCGGCATGGTGATCGCGGCGGCGGTCGCGCTGCTGGTGGCGCTCCCGGCGATCCTGCTGTTCGTCCAGACGCCCGCCGCCTTTTCCGCCCGCGCCGACGTGGGCACGCAGGAGACGGGCGGCTGGGTCTGGTGGTTCGACACCTCGCAGTACGGCGGCATCGTCGGCTTGATCGCGCAGAAGGTGTGGCTGACGCTGGTCGGCATCGGCGTCACCTGGAGCGGCGAATACACGATCATGGGTCAGCCGATGCTGACGCCGCTGTTCTTCCTCGGCTTCATCGCCGCCGTGATTTTGACCATCCGCTACTGGAAATCCCCGGCGTTCGCCTGGTGCTGGCTGGCGATCCCGCCGCTGCTGATCACCGACCTGATCAGCGGGGGCGTCCCGCGCATCCACGCCCTGCACCAGATGGGCATCCTGCCCTTTATCTTCATCCTGGCAGGGATCGGGCTGGGCTTCACGCTCAACCGGATCGCCGCGCTGCTCAAGCCGCGCTGGTCGCAGGCGGCGCTGATCGCGCTCGTCGCGCTGGCGGCAGTCGTCCCCTCGGCGGTCGCCTTCGGGCGCTACCTGAACGACTACACGCCCAGCCAGTACCAGGACCCCAACTTCTACTGGAGCAAGGCGCAAGCCGACCTCGACATGGCGCGCTATATCGACGCGCACGCCGACCAGACCTACCTGCTGCCGATTTCGGAATACACCCGCCCGGATGTCGCCTGGTTCGTGGCGGCGGGCTTTCGCCAGCGGCGCAGCGCGATAGACGCGAACGGGCAGCTAAATCTGCCGCCCCTGCCCGACCAGATCACCGTCGTCATGCCGGACTACCCCGAACGCCCGCGCCACGACGGGCATCCCGCCCATTTCGACATGGATCAGTGGGTGCTGCTGCACGACGACACCATCTACCTGCTGCCCATGCTGGGCGATCCGGCGGTGCAGGCGCTGAGCAACGCGCTCGACGGCGGCAGCGTGACGCCGCTAGTCGACCGCAGCAACACCGAGATCGTGCGCTTCGTCACGATAGACCGTCCCGACCTCTTCCCTGCTGCGCAGCCCGTGATCGAGCATCCGATGGACGCGACCTTCGACGACACGATCCGGCTGCTGGGCTACAGCGCCAACCAGCAGGACATCGCGCCGGGGTCGATCCTCGACCTGACGCTCTACTTCCAGGCGCTCAAGCCCGTCCGGAAGATTACGACGTGTTCGCCCAGTTGTGGACGGACGCGAAAGATTCCATCGCCCACACGCAGGAATTCCCCTACAGCGGCATGTACCGCACGCGGATATGGGGGACGGACGAGGTCGTCCCGGTGCATCTGTGGCTGCAACTGCCGGACGACCTCGCCTACGGGCGCTACACGCTCGTGACCGGGCTGTTCCGCTATCTCCAGGGTGAGCGGCTGCCCGTCTCCGGCGGCGACGCGGTCGCGGGCGATGGCATCGCGGCATCGGCGGATTTCCGCTATCCGCTGCCTCCGGCGAACGTCGACACCTCCGGCGCGTCGTCCGCAACCTTCGGCGACACGCTTCGGTTCGCGCTGATGTCCGCCGACGCGGACGGCGATCCCCTCTCCGGTGAAACGTGGGACGTGCCTGCGGGCGCGACCATCCACCTGAATACCGTGTGGAGCGCGCTCCAGCGCCCCGCGCAGGATTATTCGGTCTTCCTGCACCTGACCGCCGACGACGACCAGCAGCCGCTGGCGCAGTCGGACGTGCTGATCCGGGCGGATTCCGCGGCGGATTACCCGACGGGCGTCTGGCGTCCGGGCGATCAGTTCACCGATACGCTGGCGCTGACCCTTCCGGGCGATCTCCCGCCGGGGCAGTACGATCTGGTCGCGGGCGTTTACGACTGGCAGACGGGCGACCGTCTCGCCACCGGCGCGGGCGCGAATGTGCTGCCGGACAATCGCATCCGTCTGGCGCACGTTCAGGTCACGCCGCCGTAGACGCATCCCCTGCTTGACATGCCCTCGCCCGTCACCTAGACTTCTGTCGGGTTGGTGCAGTGTCGGATGCTCAGGAAGACGATGTCGAAACAACGCCGCTGGTGGCTTGGAATCGCCGTGATCGTGGTGATCGCGGCAGGCTTCCGCATCATCAACTTTCGTCTGGGGCTTCCTTACTACTACGACTCGGACGAACCCTGGTTCTTTTATGAAGCTGCCTGGCAGCGCGGCTTAATCCCCTTCTGGCTGCATCCCAATCCCTCGCAATCGCTGATCGCGCTGTACCGGCTGGCGCAGGAGATCAGCGAAGCGCTGACACACGAGTCGGTGATCCTGCATGTGGTCGACGTTTTCACGGCGATGCGCTTCGTCAGCGTCCTGCTGAGCCTGGCGACCATCGTCGTGATCGGCTTAACCGCGCGTGAGCTAAAGGACGACAAGGCGGGATGGCTGGCGGCGGCGACGTGGGCGCTGATCCCGCTGGTGATCTACCATTCCTTCATCGCCATCGCCGAACCCTGGATGATGCTGTGCGCGTCGGTGGCGCTGTACGCTGCCGCCGTCACGCTGCGGCGCGATCAGCCGCGCTGGGCGCTCGTCAGCGTGTGGGCGGGGCTGATCGGCTTCACATTCAAGTATTCGATGTTCCCATTCGCGGGCATCGGGCTGGCGGCGGTGCTGTGGAAGTGGTGGGTTCAGCCAGCGGCGCGACGCAAGTGGGCGCGCAGTGTGGTGCTTCAGGTCATCAGCATCGTCGCGTTTCTGGCGTTCATGGTGCTGTTCGGCGGCTTGGTCAGCGATGTCACCAACGGTCAGCGCGAAGTCGCCGCGTTCTTCAACCAGCCTTTAGCCAATTTCGACAACCTCAGCGACGTTGCCGGTATCCTCGGCGTCGCCTTCTTCCAGTTCGGCGTCGCCCCACTGATCTTCGGAATCACTTACGGCACAGCGCTTCTCCTGCTGATCCGCAGCCACGCCGAGCGCCGTGCCGCGCTGGCGGACTGGCGGGTCGCAGCATGGGTATTGTTCGGCGCGCTCGGCAGCTTCATGGCGCTGCTCGTCCCGACTTATCTTTTTTACTGGGGGACACTTGGGCGCTATATGTTCTCGGCGACGCTGATCTTCCTGATCCTGACGGCTGCCTCCACGTCGCTGATCTTCGACGTTCTGCGGACGCTGCCCGCTTTGCAGTCATGGCGGCGCGGCTTGACAGTCGCCGCCGGGGTGGGGATCGTCGTCTGGCTGGCGCCGCTGCTGGTCGCATCCGTCGAGCAGGCGCGCAATTTCAGCAAGCCGTACACGCTCACCGACTTGATGGTGTGGGCGTCCAATACGCTCGGCGACGGTGGCGTCGTCGCGGAAACCCTGGCGAACCGGGCGTTCAACCGCGAATGGGGCGGCTATCAGGGCGACAAGCGCCTGCTGACGTTCAAGACGCCTTTCATGACCAAATCGCCGCAGGAATGGCAGGAGGAAGGCTATCGCTATCTGGAGATCGTCACCGACGACGTGACCAAATTTATGGAGACCAGCGATGGTCAAGCCTATCTCAGCCAGCTTCAGGAACTGCGCCGCTTCCCACCGCCCGAATCGACTGAGGAATGGGCGGGCGCACCGTTCGTCGTCTATCAACTCTATCGTCCGCAGACCACCAGCGACATCGTCTTCGGCGATACCGTCCACCTCGTCGGCTACGACGGCGTGCAGACGACGGTCGCGCCTGGCGGCAGCTTATCGCTGCGCTTCTACTGGCAGGCGCAGCGCACTCCCGGACGACAACTACTCGCTGTTCGTTCATCTGGTGCCCGAGCAATCCGACCAACTGGTGGCGCAGGCGGATGGCGCTCCGGGTCCGGTCAAGCGCCCCACGCTGACGTGGGCTGTGCCCAGCGAAACGCTGGTCAGCGAGCCATTCACCCTGAATATCCCGAACGACGCGGCGGCGGGACAGTACCGCCTGCTGATCGGTCTCTACAATCCGTATACGGGGCAGCGGCTATCTACCGCGCAGGGCGACGAGGTGCTGCTGGCAACGGTGGAGGTGGTAGGGCAAGAGGAGAGCGATTACAAGAATCCTCAGCACTAAGCCGCTTCACCCGCAAATTACCGCCATTTTCACTGTTATTGGGAAGGGATTTGAGGGGAATCAGGCGGTGATTCGCTGGATTCGCAGACGCTTTAGAAATCCGATGTTTCCCCTCAATTTTGACGGTGTTTTGCGGGTAAATGCACGGAATTTTGACGTATGATTTTTTGTTTTCATCATGTGCCGTTTGTCAGAATCTCACGGCTAAGGCCAGTAAGCACCAGGCGTTTTTAATAATAAGTTTATTATTAATATTATTATTTCGCAAAAGAGATTCTGCGTTGACTGTTACGACAGGTCGATAAAGCCAGCTTAGGGCAATCTGACTTCTGGCGCTGTAATATGTCCAACGGTACGGGCACACTTTTGCTTGACAAAGACGCGAAGAAACGATAAGCGCGGACTTCGCCAATTGGAGGCTTGGCAGCACACGTCGATTTGCCCCTGATCGGCGCGACTATCTGCGAAGCCTCCGCGATTGCGCCACGCAGAATGAATGGTGTCCTTCCATTGGTCATCGAGTTCTCTCACCGGTCGCCACAGTCGTGCTCGGCGCCATTCTGCGCGCTCCGCCCCAAGATTGGCGTTCGTGGGCGGTCACGCCAATCCTGCATCTTTCAGAAGAGAACCGCAATCTTCCTGCCGGGAGCCACCTCCTGTGGTCAAAGCGTTTGACCGGAAGACCTGCCGCGATACATCCGTGGACATCCTTGGGTGGCAGCGGCGCCGAGTGTCAGCATCGGCTGTTTCTCTTGCTGCATTGGCTTGCTAATTCCAGAAAGTCGTCGGTTCGCGCTTCAAAGCCGGACACGGTGCGTCTTGTTGCGCCGTGACCAAAACAACTCCGCCCGTCATCCATGGTTCGTCGTTGGACTTTGCTCGCGCTTGACTCTCTGTCAGGGTAGTCCGGTCCCGTCCCCCTGCGGGTCGTATATGCACGCCAGAAACATTCCTCCACAACCGCCGTCGCAACTAAGCGACGAAGATTTCGATGGCGCACGCCGAATCGATGACAACTGACGAAGGATCAGAGATGTCGCTGTGACAATCCCAGTGTGACCCCGAACGCATGGAGTCGAACACGGCTGCCAACGGATTACTGGACGTTTATGGATGGCGTGGTGGTGTTGAGCGTGGACTATGACTTGACCCGCCTAAGGCGCCCGTCCCTAGGCTTTCGGTTCGTCCCGGCGCTAGGCTCTTGCGTCTGGGTCCCCACTGCTGCTGCACCCTCGCTCGATCCTACCTTCCCAGAAACTCGACGTTGAGTTGCACTCCGCCGCGTCGGTTACGAGCTCCTCTACTGTCCGAATACGAAAAGCGGAGTACTGTTGGCGTGCGGGTCTGGGCTTGTCGTGAAGGTCTCCGGTTGACTGCTTTCGCATCGGATCGTCCCGCTGACCATCAACCCGTGCTTTGACCCAAGCGACAGGGGACGATAGGCGGATCCTACCGATTTGTCTCGCGGCGCGCGTCCTTGACGGTGGCGTCACGGCCAAGGGACGGTTCGGAAACGACCCGCCTGCCCCACATGCCGGTATCTGGGAGCGTTCAGCGCGGGTCGAGGGACGAAACTATCAGTCTCTTCTGTGATTAGAGGCAGACGCTGGAAAAAACTTAGCTCATCACGGGCTGCGCGGGCTTCATCGGTAGCGCCGTCAGTACGCGGCTGCTGGCGCAAGGGCAGCGAGTCGTCGGGTTCGGCAACCTGAATGACGCCTACGACGTACGCCTGAAGCGCTGGCGCGAGGTGCTGTCGGGTTGGATTCCTTAATGGTAGGGCATCTATCGCCGCCCGTATCCGCTGACGTGCTTTGTACAGAATCACGCACGATGCGTCGCAGTGTCGGTCGTCAGGTCATTAGCGCAGACCCGCGCCCCGGGGAATACAGGAGACTGGTTTGTGGCTCCGAGTTCGCGCACTGACGCTCGTATTCAGGTCGTTGTGCAAATGGGATAGGTTTCGAGCCAAATCGCTTAAAACGGCTCCTAGGAGCCGCACCGAGCATTTGTGGATTCTCGCTTTGTCATGACGTTCGTGCGAAGGACTCGCGGCGTTCTCGGGGTCAACGTGCTGGCTGATTGGCGGCAACGTGGGCGTGCTGTGTTGCCGGTTGAAAGACGACCGCTCCAACGCGACGTTTGCCATTGTCGGACATGAACGCGTACTGAAACACCGACCGTGCAGAGAAATCGATCAGAGCGCTGCTTGGCGAGCTGAGTCGGTGCATCGGCGGTTTGTTATCAGACTGACGTGATAGCGGCGTATTTCAGCGTACGTATTGGACGGTGATCCGGGACAACTCCCGGCGCGATCCGAGTCCCGAAGCATGGAGTCCCGTCGTCACCTCCATCTCCAGGCAACCCGCTGGAAGTGCGCGCCTGAGCAGGAACGAAGCTCACACCGCATACTCGGCAGCAGAGACGGCGCGTCGAAGGCACCGCGATCCTGGGTCGGTTGGGTCAGGTTTCATCGCCGGACCCTGCGTGGTCAGCGGAGTTGCTGTTCGTCTGCGTGTTTTCCCCGATGCCTTCCCTGTTGGGGTGTCACTGATGTGCCTATCATAACGACTGAATATACGCCACATCCGTCTCTGTTAGGGCGAAGAACTCCGAGCCGCGCATGCGTTTGCTGGCGAAACGGGTATGCAGCCTCTTTTCTAATTGGTACATGTCGTCAGTTTCAATCACGTGTACGAACTCGACCACAAAGGGCAGCTTGACTCCGAAGGTTTGCCGGCGGTTTCGGATGTTCTTGCTGCGACCGATCTTCCAGCTTCCATCGGGTGCTTGCGCCAGATACACATAGCCATGCCGGTTGCGTTGGCGCGGGATTCGGACATACGAATCCGAGCCAGTGAGCGTCACCTCGAAATACTGATGCGCCTTGTTGGGGTTTTTGCCGCGGTAGAGTTGTCCGGAGCGTATCTCGAGTACATCCGAAGACTGATTGAGGACATTGAAAAGGGTCATCAATTGGCTGACGTTGCCGTGCGCATGAAACTTGATCATCTCAGCCCCCGATCCCGTGTACGAAATGCGGGGCAGTCATCAGGTCTTTGACCGGGCAAGAAGAGACAGACCCGTGTAGCAGCGCTTCACCGATTGGGTGTTCGCCCGTTCTGATCGGTATCCCCAGCGAAGTCAGCCCGTCCAAGGCGCCGGCGTTATTCGAGGTGGCTATAATCAGTTGGGAAACTCGGTCGAAACAGTTCATGATGGTATACTATCCTTTGGTGGAGGGGTGTCTTGGCTAAAGTCCACCCCTCTGCCGATAAGTCAGGAGGCAGCGGCAGGAGCAACGACTTCTGCCGTTTGCTTGTTGGGCACCAAACTGGTCAGGAACTCGACCCCAACCAGTGTCTGTCGAACCTGCCCCAGGCAGTCCACCCACTGAACCAGCGCTCGGTTTGTACCCTCGTGAAGTGTGAGCACGGTTCCGTCAAAGGAATATGCCCCCTGACGGCTGTAGTGGACTCGGTGTCCGATCCAGATAGATGAGGGCCTTGAGGACATGCTTCGTACTCCTTAATTAGTATTCCAATACAATTATTATATATTGACTAAGCATGAAAGTCAAGTAGCGATTTATGGTCTACGGATATATATTTGTTGACAAGCCGCCAGGCTATGTTATGATGACAGAAATATTGGAGCGTTTCATGGTCGAGCGAAGGGTCGTCAGTCGCTTATCGGAGCTTCTCGCAGCGAAAGCTCGTCGGGAAGGGCGCGGGCGCATTTCCATTGCTCAGGTTTGTGAGGAGACCGGACTCGCGCGCACGACAGTCGATGGTTACGCGCACAACACCGTGACACGATATGACGCCCCGGTGCTCCTGGCACTATGCGATTATTTAGGTTGTGAGCCGGGCGATCTGCTGGTCATCGAAGAAGTAGTGTCAAATCATGATGAACGGAGTTCACCGCCAAGCATGAAAATGGAGTAAACTCGCCGGCGACGCCGGGCCAGCACAGAGGTCGGAACCGACCTGGTGCGGACAAGCCTGTTGTCAAATCGGAGCGGGATACCCCCAAGCACCGCCAATTGCTGCCATAGAGCGCGCAAGATAGATTTTCAAGAGGGGGTATCCAAGCTGGCCACGCGTCAACGAGGGCCAGATGAAAGTCGTGTACGAACGCTGTTGTGGGCAGGATGTCCACAAAAAGACGGTGGTGGCGTGTGTGCGCTTCGGGAAGCAGCAAGAAAAGCGCACCTTGGGGACGATGACCGAAGACATCCTGACGCTATCGAACAGGCTGCTGGAGCAGGATGCAACCCACGTAGCGATGGAAAGCACGGGGGAATACTGGAAGCCCATCTTCAACCTAATGGAAGGGAACTTCGAAGTGATCCTGGTTAACGCGCAGCATCTGAAGCGGGTGCCAGGACGCAAGACCGGCGTGAGCGATGCGCAGTGGATCGCCGAGCTGCTGCAATTCGGTCTGCTGCAGGCCAGTTTCATTCCGCCCGTTGGACAGCGCGAGTTGCCGGAACCTATGCCGAGGGGGCACCGACGGGGCGATCCGGGTCGCCGACCGCTGGCACTTACTCAGGAGCACCGGACACATACTGGTCCAGGTCTTCGACCAGCATCAGCGAGAACTGAAGCAGATCACCGAAACGATTGTGCGTCGAGCAGGCGCGAAGGCTGCCGTGCTGTCGTCACGCTCAGACAAGCGCGCGTATCCCGTCATGAACAGGTCCCTTCCAAACGTCTGCTTCGTTTTCAGCACGTCCACGCACTGCACATGCAAGGCAAGAGCGTGAGTGCCATCGCTCGTGAGACCGGACTGGATTGCAGAACGGTGCGCGCCGATCTGAGCACGACGTCCTTAGCCCCGATCCGCCGTCCGTCTCACCAGCAGACGAAACGCGTGCCGACCTACCAGAGCTACCTACTTCAGAATTGGAACGCTGACCAAGCGGTGACCGTTCGAGAGCGCTGGCGAGAACTGCACGACTACGGCATGCAGGTGTCCTTGTCGACTGCAGCTGCGTTTCTGGCTCAACTGCGGCGGGTGCATGGCTTGCCAACATACGCAAGAACTGCGCTCCCGTATCCATGACACCCGATTCACCTGTCCTCCAGCCAGGCTGCCTGGCTTGCCCAACACGCCCAGAACGGTGGAATGAGCTAGGGGGTTCATCTGAAAACCTTACTCCAAGATGCTCATTCCGACTTGCATGAGGCCGTGAGTGCAGCTCAAACTCTTCTCCGGATTGTACGGGAACGTCTCGTCGATGAATTCGATGGCTGGCTTCAGTCAACGCTAGTGTCCGAAGTTGGTGAAGCACGCGCCTTTGCAGGCAGGATTTGCCGGGGCTCCGCGGCTATTGAGACGACTCGGCGGCTTCCCTGGAGTGATGGGCTGGTTGAGGGCCATGTCCATCGCTTCCGATTCCTCAAACGCCAAACGTTCAGCCAGTCCTCCATTGCGCTGTTGCGTTTTCGTGTTCTCCCGTATTGTGCCTAACCTGTTCACCAGCTTCGCAACAGAGCCAATCTACGACCGATGATGACAGTGCTTTGACCCAGTACATGACGGTGACGTGATCGACGCCCAAGTGTCGGGCAATCCGCCGAAGCTGACGCCATCGGCATACAGCTTCATTGCTTGTTGGCGCACTTCATCGGAATACCCACTGACCTTCGGTTCCGGCGTGTCGCGTCGCCGACAGACGCCACATCGATACCGTTGGCTGCCCGAGCATTCTTGCCGACTTTGCTTTGTTTCGTGGTGGTGTGCAGTAAGGACATTCGCTCATGCCCCAACTCTACCGCTCCTCCCCCCTTTTCACCACCCCCGAATCAAACATTCTATCTGCAGAAAGCTCGCGGCTTGATGTAGAATGGCTTGTTAACACAAGCTTGTCGACATGTTGAGGGATCGATGCCGCAGTTTACCTCCCGGGTTTGTTACTGCCGACAGCTGCGATTGGCTCATAGGCGAAAATCGTTAGGAGCGGATTGCTCAATGGAACTTGTCGAATATATCCGACTGCTTCGGAAATGGTACTGGTTGTTTCTGATATGCGGTTTCATCGGAGGCGGGATAAGCTTCATTATCAATACCGGTGGGGCGCCGTGGTACACGGCTAGCACAACCATATCGATTGGTCGTTACATTGATTCTCCAAATCCCAACACCTCAGAAATCCAATTGGGCATTAATCTTGCGCAGACATATGCGGCACTGCTACGCACGAATGATGTACTTCAGGGCACTATCGATACACTAAGTTTAAATCTTACCCCAGAGGGGCTAAAGAGATTATTACCACCAATATCATCACAGGTACATCCCTGTTGGTCGTTACCGTGCAATATACGGATCCGGTGTTGACCGCCGATATCGCGAATACGCTCGCACAGCAGCTTATTCTGCGAAGCCCGACAAATCTAACCACCGCCCAACAGGCGCAAGTGGATCGTGCCAACGAGCAAATCGATGCGCTGGACAAACAGCTTCAGGACCAACGGCAAACGCTTGATTCCATCAACGCTCAACTCACAGCGACAACCGATCCTCAAGAGATTCAGCGTCTCACCGATCTGAAAACATCACTTACCGAGCAGATCACTCAAGGTGCAGCAGCTATTGCTCAATTTCAGACTACGATTAGTACTATTCAGCAACGGACGAATGCACTCGATATTGTCGAGCGTGCAACAATTCCAGACTCCGCGCCTCTTGGCACTGCTTTAACCCCGGCGATCTTAGGTGCAATCGTTGGTGTGGCTATCGCTTTCGGTGCAGTCTTGCTGGTTGAATATCTGGATGATCGGATCAAAACAACTGAAGTGGCAGCCCAGGTTCTGGAATTACCAGTTCTCGGTGCAATCCCGCGCTTTGCGAAAAAGAAGTCCTCCTATGCCAATAGTTTAGTGCTCAAAGAGAATACGATGACACCGATTGCGGAAGCTTATCGGCGTCTGCAAACGAATATGACTTTTAGTTCCAATGGCAGACGTAAAGCTGTCTATCTGATTACCAGCGCTGGCCCTGGAGAAGGCAAAAGTACTACTGCAGCTAATTTGGCGACAACGATGGCCCTCGATGGTATACAGGCGTTGCTAATCGATGCTGATTTGCGCAAGCCGACACAACACGAGATCTTTGAACTCGAGAATCAGGTGGGTCTCTCAACACTCCTCGTTGCAGATACTAATAACGCGAAGGTTTCAGCTGAAACGGACCGCGATGGACAGATTCTTGGTCGTCTGGAACAGTGTGTACAATCAACCACATTCCCAAACCTCAAGGTGATTACGAGCGGCTTTATTCCCGCTAATCCGACAGAGATTCTGCGATCCTCCTTGACCAAACGGTGGATTGATGCCTTCCGATCCGCGCAAGACATCGATGTAATTGTAATCGATACGCCACCCGTTCTCCTATTCGGCGACAGTGCCATTTTGGCAGGTGTGGCGGACGCAGAGGTAGTCTTAGTGATTAACAGTCAACATACGCGGATCCGGGCTGCTAAAGAGGCCAAGAACCAGCTGGAGCAATTAGGAATCGAAATTAAAGGCGTGATTCTAAACCGAATCAATCCGAGCGATGAAGCGGGACAATACGGGTACAAATATGGTTACGGCTATTATTATTCTGCCGGGCAGGTTGGAGAAGAAAGAAAGGGTCTACGAAGGCTTTTGCCCTGGAAATG
>CAVXEZ010000018.1:0-62591 GCA_963760975.1 uncultured Chloroflexia bacterium
CATGTATCCCCATCACGAACGCGCTATTCAACGGGTCACCGAACATTTCCAGAGCGACCCACGCTTTCTGGCGCTGATCATCGGCGGCTCGGTCGCCAAAGGCTGGTGCTCGGAGAACTCCGACGTGGACATTGTGCTGGTCGCCACCGACGAGGAATTCGCCCAGCGCAAGCTCACCAACGACTATCTGTACTTCACGCGCGATTTCGTCGACTACGAAGGCGGCTACGTCGACGGCAAGATCGAAGACGTGGCGTTTCTGGAAGAAGTCGCCGATCACGGCAACGAGGTGGCGCGGGCGGCGTTCTACAGCGCGTGGCTGGCGTACTCGCACGCGCCGGGACTCGACGCGCTGCTCAAGCGGATTCCGGTGTATCCCGAAGCCGAGCGCGACGCCAAGATGAAGGCGTTCTACAGCGAAGTGCTCGTCGGGGTGTGGTTCGCGCAGGAGGCGGAGAAGCGCCACGACGCTTACCTGATGACGTATGCCGTCAGCGAGCTGGTGCTGTTCGGCGGGCGGCTGATCCTCGCCTACAATCGGATGCTGTACCCGTTCCACAAATGGCTGATGCACGAGGTCGAGCGCGCGCCGGAAAAGCCCGCGAACCTGATCGAATTGACGCACACGCTGCTCGATTCGCCGAGCGCCGCTAACGCGCAGGCGTATGCCGACGCGATCAGCGCCTACCGCGACTGGGGCGTGAGCCTCGGCGAGGCGTTCCTGAACTTCACGACCGACCGCGAATGGAACTGGCGCGGTCAGCGCGCGCCGCTGCACGATTGGTAGAGGCTTGCAGAGCGTAACACTCTTTTTACGCTCTGCTTACAACCTGCATAAATTCCGGCAACAACTCCCTCCTATTATGAAATCGTCAACGCGCACCAAAGATCGTGCGCCCGATAGAGGAGGGAAATTCAATGAAGAAGTTTCTGATTTTGATGACTACTCTGGTCGCGCTGTTTGTCGTGAGCATTCCGCTCATCAGCGCCCAGGACGACTGCCCGACGACCGGCACGCCCATCAGCGTGACCTACACCGAAGCGCAGATCAACGCCAGCTTCCGCGTCACCAACCCGGTGATCCGCAATTTCTCCAGTCTGTACGTCGATCTGCAACCCGGTCAGGTGACGATCACAGGGAACTACACCTGGCGCTCCAGCACCGGCGTGCGCACGGACAGCTTCGCCGCTAGCCTGACGCCGACGATCAGCAACGGGCGCGTCTACTGGTCGGTGATTTCGCTCATGGTCGATGGTCAGCCTGCGTCGGAAGACCTGATCACGCAGATCAATGCGTCGCTGGAGACCGCGTGGCGGCGCTGGTTCGAGGAGAACGGTCCGGCGGGGCGCGTTACCGACATCACCATCACCGACGACGACATCAGCTATACTTATGTTCGCTGGGCTGCCGGATGCGTCCCCGCGCCGATCACCGGGACGGCTGAGCCGGTTCCGTCCAGCGGCGGCGCGTCTGGCGCGTCCTCCGTCACCGTGACCTACACCGAGGCGCAGATCAACAGCAGCTTCCGCGTCACCAACCCGGTCAATCGCACCATCAGCGACGAGTACGTCAACCTGCAACCCGGTCAGGTGACGATCAGCGCCACGCTGACCTGGCGGCAGCGCGGCGGTGACCAGAGCGCCGATGTCGCCGTGACGCTCACGCCGAGCATCAGCAACGGGCGCGTGAACTGGGACGTGGTTTCGATCACGGCAGATGGTCAGCCCGCCTCCGCCAGCCTGGTCGCTCAGGTGAACGCTTCACTGGCGGCGTCCTGGCACCGCTGGGTCTCCGAGAATGCCCCGGCGGGCGTGATCACGGACATCAGCATCAGCGAGGACGCCATCAGCTACACCTACATCCCGCGCCGGTAATCCGTGCGCGCCCTCCCTCACCAGCCCTCGCTTTCCCCGGCGAGGGCTTTTTGTTTCTATCGCGGCTGCGGCTGAAGCTGAGCGGACAGGCTGTTCGCCCAGGCGCGAATGGCATCCCAGTCGCGGTGATCGCCTTCCTTCCAGACGCCCATCAGCACGCTCAGGCGAAATTTGATCCGGTCGGCGAGCGACGGCACTTTGCTGATGTCCAGTATCCCGGCAAAATAGCCCTCGCTGACGGGCTTGACCAGCGCGCGCACCGGCTGCATCCAGTCCGCGACACCCGCGCGATACTGCTCGTTCTTCATGGTCATGGTGATGCAGACGAGAAACGCGGCGAAGGGCTTCTGTGCCAGCGCCGCCTGATGGGTTTGCATGAACTGCATCGCTTCCGGCAGCCAGGCGCGCCCGTGAATGGCGCTGCCCGCCACCACCGCTTGGTACGGGCTGAGGTCCCGCACTTCGGTCATCGGGCGCACGTCGACCCGCGCGCCGTTTTCGCTCAGTGTCCTGCCAATCGCTTCCGCTACGCCAGCGGTCGAGCCGGTCATGCTGGCGTAAGTCACCAGAATCCTGTCCGACATGGTGTTTTCTCCCTATGAATGCACATGTCTTTGTTTCACGCTAACAGGCGCGGTCGAGGGCGGACAGTGACAGAGATCGGCTGTCGGTAGGCGATTCGTAACGTTGCGGGCGCGCTACAGCGAGGCGATCTTGTTGGCGACCTTGAGGCGGCGCGAGAAATTGGGCAGCAGGTCGAGCAGGGTGTGATAGCGCCCGCTCTCCAGCTCGCGCACGTAGTGGCGCAGGACGTTGATCACGCCGGGGAGGATTTCCAAGCCCTGAACCTTGCGCTCCATCAGCACGTAGGCGCTGGCTTCCGCCGGGCTGACGTGATCTTCCAGGTAGATGGCGACGGCTCCGGCGGTGAACAGATGCACGAACTGATCCGCCCACGAGGGATGGAGCGATACGAACTGATCGGTGACGGGCAGCGGCGTCTGTGCTGCGTCGGCGATCTCGTCGGCGTGGTCGCGCAGGTAGATCGTCATGAGCAGGCGGGTATACGGCGCCAGCGCCGAGCGGTAGATGTGCGCCGGGTCTTCGTCGAAGGGCCAGGGCGGGCTGTCGCCCCAGGCGAGGCGAGGCGGCGCAATGCAGACCAGATCGCTGCCGAGGCGGAAGCCCAGCTCGTGATCGGTCGGGTAGGAGATGTTGGGGATGAAGATCAGCCGCTCCCGAATTTCGCCGAGGTAAGGCTGCAAGAACGGCTTGAACTGGACAGTCTCGAACATGCGCGAGGCTTCGGAGAACGCCTGCTGCCAGGGCGCGTCTTCGCTCTGCCACCACTGCGCCAATTCGCTGTCGGCATAGAAGCGGTTGAGCTGCTCGTCCCAGCCGGAGGGCATCCAGCGCGGCGGGCGCTCGACCCTGCCGTTGGGGAAGCGCAGCACCAGCGCCAGCGTGAACAGCGCTTCGAGCGGCGCGCCGTCGTCGAGCAGCTTCTGGAGCGCGCGCACGGCGTCGTGATCGGCGAAGGCGCTCACCTGCTTGCGCGTGGCGCGGGCGTGGGCGTGCGTGCCGTGTGGATGCCCCGCCTGCGCCTGCGCCGGGTAGCGGGTCGCCGCCAGCGCGGCGGACATCAGGCGGACACGATCATCCAGTTTTACGCAAACATCGGAAACTGCGGGCATGGCGTTCTTAATAATTCCGTCCTTGTTCGTCTCAATCTTAATGCGAACGGAGGGATTGCAGCATAAAGCCTTCTGTGATTATGATCAAATTCACAATGATTTCAGATTTCATCTTCGAGCACGCAGCAAGGGGGATTTTCCACAATGGACTCGACAGTCGCTACCATCCTGACGCTGATCAGCGGCATAAGCTGGACGCTGGTGTACCTGATCCTGATCGCGCGCGGCTTGCGCGACAAAACCTACGGGATGCCGCTGTTCGCGCTGACCTTCAACCTGTCGTGGGAGTTTCTCTATGCGTTCGTCTTTCGCGGCGACAGCATCTCGCTTCAGCAGGTGGTCAACACGATCTGGTGCCTGTTCGACGTGGTGATCGTCTACACGTACCTGCGCTACGGGCGCCGTGAATTCCCGAAGAGCGTCTCTCAGAAGTGGTTTCTGCCCTGGAGCCTCGTCGTCATGGTCGTGAGCTTCGCCACGCTCTACGTCGCCGGGCTGGAATTCGGGATCGCCTGGGGCGCGCGCTATTCGGCGTTCGGGCAGAACCTGATGATGTCGGCGCTGTTCATCGGGATGCTGGTGGGGCGCAACAGCGTGCGCGGTCAGTCGGTCTACGCCGCTATCCTCAAATGGATCGGCACCGCTGCCCCGACCATCCAGTTCTACGCGCAAACCGGGAGCCTGCTGATCCTGACGTTCGGGCTGGGGTGCTTCCTGTTCGACGTGGTCTACATCGTGCTGCTGCGCGAGAAGTTCCGCGAGGCGGGGCTGAACCCCTGGCAGAACCCGTTCACGCGGGCGGCGGCTGCCTGAGCGCGCTGCTTGCCCGCTGCGCGACAATCGGCGGGCGGCGGTGTTGTAGAATTGTGTTCACGTCCTCAGCGGAGCCGAGATGCGAGTCGCCTTATTCACCGAAACCTTTCTGCCGAAAATCGACGGCATCGTGACCGTCGTCTGCCTGCTGCTCGACCATCTGGAGAAGCGCGGCATCGAGACGGTGATCGTCGCGCCCAAGATGGGCGTCGAGCGCTACAACAGCACGCCGATCATCGGCGTGCCGGGCGTGCGGCTGCCGCTCTACCCGGAACTGCGCGTCGGTCCGCCGACGCTTTCGACCTACAACGAACTGAAAGCCTTCCAGCCGGACATCGCCCACTTCATCCATCCGGTGCTGATCGGCGTGCCTGGGCTGCTGATGTCGAAGCGGCTCGATATTCCGACGCTGGCGTCGTTTCACCTGGACGTGGCGCGGCTGGCGCGTTATTTCCACCTCGGCTTCATCGAGCCGGTCACCGACCTGCTGACGCGCATGATCTTCAATTCGGCGGATTACGCGCTGGCACCCTCGCGCGCGATCCAGCAGAACATGCTCGACATCGGCGTGAAGCGCGTCGGCTTGTGGAAACGCGGCGTCGACCCGGAGCGCTTCGATCCCAAATTTCGCAACGCCGAGATGCGCGCCGCCCTGTCCGACGGGCATCCTGACGAGACGCTGCTGATCTACGTCGGGCGGCTGTCGAGCGAAAAGCAGCTTTATCACCTGAAGCCCGTGCTAGAGGCGGTGCCGGGGACCCGGCTGGCGATTGTCGGCAGCGGTCCGGCGCGCGAGGCGCTCGAAGCGCAGTTCGCCGGGACGAACACCCGGTTCATGGGCTATCTGACGGGCGAGCCGCTCTCGCAGGCATACGCCAGCGCCGACATCTTCGTCTTCCCTTCGGCGCTGGAGACGTTCGGACTGGTGGTGGTCGAGGCGATGGCTGCCGGGCTGCCGGTGGTGGCGTCGCGCGTCGGCGGGGTGCGCGAGGTGGTCGAGGAAGGGCGCACGGGCTACACCTTCGACGTGGGCGACGTGGACGGCTTGATCGCGGGAGTGCGCCAGATCGCCGTCAGCCGCGGGCGCATCGCCGAGATGGGGCGGGACGCGCGCGCCTTCGCCGAGACGCAGACCTGGCCCGCGATGATGGACGAGGTGATCGAGATTTACGCGCGGCTGATCGAGGCGCATCAGGCGCAGCGCGCCGCCATCGCGTGACTCGGTTTGTGATACAATTCCCCTCGTATGAAGATTCCCCTAACGGAGCAGCATGAACGCTCAAATTCGTAGATGGTTGTTCGTCTTCGCCATCATCGCGGCGGTGCTGGTGGTCGATCAGGTGACGAAGCATCTGGTGGTCACGCACCTGCATCTCCACGAAACTTATCAGCCGATCCCGGCGCTCGCACCGTACTTTCAAATTACCTGGAGCGAAAACACCGGGTCGGCGTTCGGATTTCTGCCCCAGGCGGGCGACCTGTTTCTGATCATCGCGCTGGTCATCTCGGCGGTCATGCTGGTCTATTACCCGCGCGTGCCGGACAAAGCGCGCCTGGTTCGGCTGGGGATGGGCTTGGTGATCGGCGGGGCGCTGGGCAACGCCTTCGACCGCGTCACGCACGGCGCGGTGATCGACTTCATTCATTACCAGATTCCCGGCGTGATCTCCAACGTGAGCAACCCCGCCGACCACGCGATTGTGATCGGCGTGCTGCTGATCGTGGCGCAGACCTGGCGCACGGATGACGCCGAAGATGCTGAAGAAGCGGCGAGCAGCCCGGAGAATCATTCGTGAGCGCATCCGCAGGACTTCGCATTCCGCTATAATGAGGGGTGTTGAAAGGAGCCGATATGCTTCGCAGGATAATGCTTATGATCGCCGTGCTGCTGGTCGCGGCGTGCAGCCGGATCGGACTGCCCGGCGGGGCGGTGGTGCCGACCACCGGGGATACGGCGAGCGATGCGTCGTCGGCGCAGCAGTTCGTGCCTGATCTGCCGGGCTACATCAGCACCGACGCCACCAGCATCAGCAGCGCCATCAGCACGATTTCGGGCGGCGCGTCGATCCTGAGCGGCAACCCGATCTCGGCGGCGATGATCGCGCAGATCGACGGTATGATCTCGTGCTACCAGAACGTCGGCGCGGTCGCCGCCAAAGTCTACGCCCAGCCGGACATTGCTACCCTGGCACAGGGACAAATTCCGACGGTCGGCGCGCTGGCGGTGATCAACCAGGATCGGCTGGTCAACAACTTCCTACCCTGCGCGTTGGGCAGCGGACGCGGCATGAGCGCGCAGAGCGTCGCCCCGCAGCCGTGCGCCAATTCGGGATCGTTCCAGGTGAACGGCGAGACGCTGTGGTATCTGTACGCCGCCACCAATCAAGACCTGTGTGCCGCCATCGCCCAACATTTGCCGAGCAGTTGACCCCATGAGAAGCTTCGTCAAATTCCTTCGTCGCGTCGTCGATGACCTGATCAACCTGCGCAACGTCGATGCCTACGTCGTGGCAGTCCTCGGCATCATTCTGGTGGCGCTGGGGGTGGTCGATCCACCGGACAACCGGCTTTATCTGGTGGTGATCGCAGCGGGGATCGTCGTGCTGCTTTTCCGCGAGACCGCGCCGCCCAACAAAGAGGTTGACCTCGACAGCGTGCTGCTCGACCGGCAGAGCTATACGCCGCTGCGGGAGTTCCTACAGGGCGCGCACGTCATCTGGGTGTACGGTCCCTCGGCGGTCAACGTCCTGCGCAAATCGGCGACCTTCAAGCGTGAAGTGCTGGATCGCGGCGGAGAGGTGCGCGTGCTGCTGCAAGACCCGGATAATGCCCCCAGTATGGCGATCCTGCGCCAGCAGCTTGACCCCAACAACAACCTCGATCATGATATTCAAGGCTCGCTCTACACCCTGGATAAGATGCGCGAGTGGGGCAACGCCGATTTCCGGCTGCTGCCCTACAGCCCCGGCTTCAGCCTGCTGATCGTCGATCCCGACGGCAAAGACGGGCGGCTGACGATTGAGTTTTTCGGCTATCACAACAACCTGATCGACGACCGGATGCACATCCAGATCGAGCGGCGCTCGTCGCAGTACTGGTTCGAGTACTGGGCGAAGCAGTATCAGGTCATGTGGGATGCCGCGCACCCGATGAGCAAGACCCAATCGACCTGAGCGAAACGGGCGGCAGGTCGAGCAGCGGGACGCTCCAATCGTCTTTTTGCAACCTGGCAACCCGAAAGCGTGTCTAAGCTTATAGACGGGTGGGACGCGCTGAGCCGCCGCGTCACCCGCAAAGCCGGAATTGGGCGCCCGCACAGGAAACGACGGCTATCTGAACTATGACACGCTTCATCCGAATCACTCTGCTCGCCTGCGCACTCATCCTCGCTGTGTGCGCCGCTCCGACGCAGGCGCAGGACAGCGCCATTCGCTCGCCGCACCTGGGCATCGATCACATCAGCGCGCCCAGCGACCCGATTGTCGACCAGCGCTACCGCAACGCGCTGCTGGTCGGCGCGGGCTGGAACCGCTGGCCCCTCTACTGGAACTCAGTCGAAACGTCCCCTGGAAATTACGACTGGCAGGGTTACGACCAACTGATCGCCAACGACGTGCGCTACGGGCTGCGCACCGATGCCATCCTGCTGGGCACCCCGGCATTCGACTACGACGGCGGGGCGATTCACGGTTTGTACGAGGCGGCGTTCAGCGACGGCAGCGACACGCCCGGCAGCGGCAAGCAGCCCAACCCTGCCAATCCCTACGCCAGCTTCGTCTACGCGGCGGTGATGCGCTACAAGCCGGGTGGGACGCTGGCGGCACAGCTTCGCTGGCAGCCTGACCAGGGGATTCGCGTGTGGGAAGCCTGGAACGAACCCGATCTGCGCCAGTTCTGGAGCGGCTCGGTGGAAGATTACGCGCGTCTGCTCAAGGTGACGTACCTGATCGTGCGGGCAGCCGACCCGCTGGCGCAGGTGATGTTCGCCGGGCTGGCGTACAACGACTACGGCGCGGACGACTACCTGCGCCAGACGCTGGATGTGATCGACAAAGACCCGGATCGCAACGCCTACAACTGGTACTTCGACATCGCCGCCGTCCACAGCTACATCAGCGCCGAGCGCAGCGGGCAGGTGGTGGATCATGCCAAGCAGGTGCTGGCGGCTTACGGCTTGGATCGCCCGGTGTGGCTCAACGAGAGCGGAGTCCCGGTGTGGGACGACTACCCCGGTCCGACCTGGACGGTGAACGACCCCGCCGGGCATCCGATTCGCGGGACGATGCAGGAGCAGGCGCTCTACATGATCGAGAGCACGGCAATCGCGTGGGCGGCAGGCGCGGACGTGGTCTTCATCTTCCAGCTTTACGACGACTGCGGCAACCAGCCGCCCGGCACGACCTTCGCCCCCAACAGCGGGCAGGCGGGCGACGCCTACGGCTTGTTCCGCAACGACCGCAGCGCCCCGTGCTTCAACCAGAGTCCGCAGCCGAACACGCCGCGCCCGGCGACCGCCGCGCTGCACCAGATGGCGCAGATTTTCGGCAGCAGCCAGTTTCACGGCGGCACGCGGGTCAATTTGAGCGGGCAGGGCAGCGTGATCGCCTTCGACCTGAGTCCGGCGCAGGGCGTCGCCAGCTACGGTCCCGTGACGGCGGGCGGCAGCGGCAGCAACGTCAGCCAGCGCGCTTACGTGATGTGGAATCGCAGCCCGGATCGGCTGGAGGTGGACATCCCCGCCAGCGGCTCGGCGGCGCGGCTTTACGACGCGACGGGCGAGGATTACCAGCTTTCGCCGCAGGACGGCATCTATCAAATCGGGCTGCCAGCGGTCGCCGCCGGTGATTACCCGATGCTCACGCCGTCTGAAATCTCGCACGTCAGCGGCGCGCCCTACATCCTGATCGAGCAGGTCGAGCCGGGCTGGACGCCAGTCGACCCGCAGATGGTGCATATCGAGGGCGAGGCTGTCACGACGCTCGGCGCGCCCGACGTGCCGACGGTAACGGCGGCGGCGATCATCCCGGTCGTGGCGACGCCTCCGCCGATCCCGCAGCCGACGGTCGACGTGGCGCAGGACACGACTCCGCCGATCCCGCTGATGCAGCCGCTGCCGGAGATCAGCCCGCCGCAGTTCACGGTGCGCTGGAGCGGGCTGGACAATACGGGCATCGCCAGCTACATCGTCTGGGTGCGGGTGGACGGCGGCGACTGGCAGAAATGGCTGGAAACCTCGGACGTGCAGGCGGATTACGACGGGACGCCCGGCAATACCTACGAATTCGCGCTGTGGGCGGTTGACCTCGCCGGGAACTGGTCGCAAAATATCGAATTATCGCCGCAAGCTGTGACCACGGTGCGCTAGTGCCTTACGCAGACCTGTTCGTCGGTATCCTGCTGATCGTCCTGCTGGTGATCGCGGCGGTGCGGATTCTCTCGCCCAAAACAGACCCAACTCGTGCGCTGTTCCGCGACAAAAAAGGCGAGCTGGTCGCCATCGGCGGGCGCAAACCATCCGCCGGGCAGATCAGCGGGCGCGGGGCGCAGACCAGCGCGCCGCTGCAACTGGCGGCAGGGACGTACCGTATAGACTACCAGTTCGACGCGCTGACGCGGCTGGGATTGATCGACACCGAGGGCGACGAAACGGTGTTGATCAAATCAGGCGCGGGCACGGAATCGCTGACCATCGCGGTGACGGGGCGCTATCATCTGCGGATTGAGCCGAACGATGAGGGAGCGGCGTGGTGGGTCGCGTATCGCCAGTTGAACGATCAAGTTTCGGCTGAAAACGGATTAGCGGAATAAGAGTCCTGAGGAAGCATGTCTGAGCAAGCGAAATCGCTGCGGGCGCTGATCCCCGGCGCAATCGCGTTCGTGGTCGTGACCGTCGCGCTGATCGTCGGGGTCAACGTGATCGGGCTGGATCGCCTGCGCGAGGCGATTGCCAGCGCGGGACCGCTCGCGCCGCTGATCTACATCCTGATCAAAATACTGACCTTCGTGGTCGCGCCGCTGAGCGCGGGACCGCTTCAGCTTTCGTCGGGCGTGCTGTTCGGGCTGATCCCCGGCGCGCTGTATACGCTGCTTGCGGAGACCATCGGCGGCAGCATCAATTTCTGGCTGGCGCGGCGTTTCGGGCGTCCGGTGGTCGAGCGGCTGGTCGGCAAGGACGACATGCCGCGCATCGACCGCTTCGTCAAGCAGATCGTCGACTGGAAGACGCTGCTGTACGGGCGCTTCTTCCTGTTTGCGATCTACGACTTCATCAGCTACGCAGTCGGCTTCTCCGAACTCAAGTACCGCACCTACCTGATCATCTCGCTGATCGCCGGTATTCTGCCGAGCTTCGTCGCCTCGCTGATGGGGACGATGATCACGACCGAGCGCAACAGCCTGTTCGTGGTCTATGCGGTCGTCGCCGTCGCCAGCGTCGTGCCGCTGCTGTTCCAGAAGCGCATCCGCCACTGGCTCAAGCTGGATGGCGCGGATAAAGTGGAGAGTTAAAAGAGAAAAGATTTAACGCAAAGGCGCAAAGAGGGAAAGACGCAAAGGGTCTCTATAGGGTGAATTATGGTTAATGAGTCTGAAGGGGGATTTTCGCCGTAGGGGCACGATATATCGTGCCCCTACACGAGAAAACTCACTTTTGAGGCTGGTTTGTCCATAACCGACATTATATAGAAATACTTTGCGTCTTCGCGCCTTTGCGTTAAGGTTTTTCGCTGCTCCAGGAGAAGACATTCATGGCGCGCAAATTCCTCATCGACACCGACACCGCTTCCGACGACGCCGTCGCGCTGATCATGGCGCTGCGCTGGGATGACGTGGAGGTCGAGGCGATCACGGTCGTCAACGGTAACGTGCCGGTCGAGCAGGGCGCGCGCAATGCGCTCTACACGGCGCAGTTGTGCGACAGCCGCGCGCCGGTCTACGTCGGCGCTGCCCGCCCGCTCGTGCGCGAGGTCGAACATGCCCAGTGGTTTCACGGGCGCGACGGCTTGGGCGACATGAACTATCCCGCGCCGGAACGCGCGCCGGAGAGCCAGCACGCCGTCGACGCGATCATCGAGACGGTCAAAGCCAACCCCGGTATCGTCATGGTGACGCTGGCGCCGCTGACCAACGTGGCGCTGGCGCTGAGCCGCGCGCCGGAGATCGTCGGCAACGTGAGCCGCTGCGTGGTGATGGGCGGGGCGGCGTGTACGGTCGGCAACGTCACCCCGGCGGCGGAGTACAACATCTGGTGCGACCCCGAAGCCGCGCGCATCGTCTTTCGCTCCGGCTTGCCGATTGAGATGGTCGGCTGGGAGCTGTGCCGCTACGAGGCGAACCTCTACCCGCAGGAAATGGCGGCGATCCGCGCGTTTGAGACGCCGCTGGCGCAGTTTGCGATGGACTGCAACCGCCGCGCGCTCGAAGCGGGACAGGAGCAGTCCGGCGACCCCGGTCTCGCGCTGCCCGACCCGGTGGCGATGGCGGTCGCGCTCGATCCGGGTGTGGTCACGCGCAAGAGCGCGCATTACGTCGACGTGGAGGTGCAGGGCGAGCTGACGCGCGGCATGACGGTGGTCGATCAGCTTGGCGTGGCGGACGACGCGCGCAACCGCGCCCTGTGGCAGCCGCTGGTGGAGCGCGCGCCCAACGTGACGGTCTGCTGGGAGATTGACGTTCCGCGCTGGAAGGACATGCTCTACCGGGTGCTGCGCTGAATCGGGCGGGCGCTGCGAGTTACAACCAGTTAATACAGCGTAATCTTACGGTTCCTGTAAATCATTTTCAGGCATAATAGCGTAGACAATTATGAACGATGCCATGTTCGAAATAATGTTGTCCACCGAAGCGCATGAGGAGTTGAACGCCGGGTGCAAGCACCGTCACACCCCCTCATTGAATTTGCCGGGGCAGCGAGCGGGCTGACGGATACGACGATGCAGGTCGAGATTCGCTGGGAGACAGCGGCGCGCAGCGTCATCCGTGTAACCTGTTCCGGTGTCTGGAACTGGGCTGATCTCGATCACGCCAGCGCGCGCTGGTCGGAGCCGTCGCTGCGGACGGTGAATTTCTGCATCATCCTCGATCTGCGTGGGATCACGTCCTTCCCCAGCGACCTCGTGCTTCACCTGCGCGACGCCGCACAGCTTGCCGATCAGGTCGAAGGGTTGATCGTCGTCATCACGTCCAGTTCCGCCATGATCACGGTGTTTCGGCTGTTCGTGGCGATGTACGCGGAGATCGGGAAGAAGTTCCGGCTCGCCGCCAGCGACGAGGAAGCCCACCGCATCCTCGGGTTGACGCCCTAAGACCTCACCCCTCAATCCCCTCTCCACAACGTGGAGAGGGGAACTAAGCGTGCGAACCGTAGGTTCGCCGTGCAGCGGGGTGAGGTAAAAATGGCTCTACCTGTTGCAGCCCATCTCTCCGCGCAACATCCCTGTGAAGATGCTCTAGAGCGCGACGGCGACCGCGCTGGCGTCGCTGCGGGTGTGGGTCAGGCTGATGTCCCACTGGGTCAGATTCTGTTCCGCTGCCGCTTCCGCCGCCGCGCCGTGCAGCACCAGCGCCGGGCGCCCGCGCTCATCCCCGCGAATCTCGATGTCACGCCAGCCGACCACGCCGATGCCCGTGCCCAGCGCCTTGGAGACGGCTTCTTTTCCGGCGAGGCGCGCCGCCAGCCGGTGCGGCTGATCCGAGCAATCGCTGCGCTCGCCCGGCGTGAAGAAGCGGTTGAGAAAACGCTCGCCGAAGCGCGCGATCCCCTCCTCGACACGGCTGATCTCGATGCTGTCAATTCCGCAGCGCAGCATGTGCCCTTACCCCGATTTTTCGCATATAATCAAATTACCGTTCGATTATAACGTGCGGGGCGCTGCAATGACAGTCGCGGATCAGTCAAACGTCGTCATCCAGAAGCAAATGAGCGTGAAAAATCCGATCACGGGCGAGCAGATCGGCATCCTGCCTGTGATGGAGCGCGAGGCGGTCGAGGCGGCGGTCAGCCGCGCGCGCGCCGCTCAGCCTGCCTGGGAGCAGCTTGGCGTGCGGGCACGGGCGCGCCTGCTGCGCGACTGGGCGGACGCTATGTGGAACGACCGCGATCATCTGATGGCGCTGATCCGGCGCGAGACGGGCAAGAGCCTGCCCAGCGCCTTTGTCGAAGTCGCCGTGCTCGACAACATCACCAACTACTACGCCCGGCGCGCGCCGAGCATCCTGCGCCCGCAGCGGCGCGGCGCGGTCTTCCCACTGGTGCAGCGGACGCGCGTCTACTTCCGCCCGTATGGCGTCGCCGGGTTCATCACACCCTGGAATTATCCCTACTTCAACGGACTGTCCGACCTGATCCCGGCGCTGATCGCCGGAAACGCCGCCGTGCTCAAGCCAAGCGAGATCACGCCTTACGTCGCCCTGTACGCCGTCGAGGTGATGCACAAAGTCGGCGTTCCGACTGACGTGATCCAGGTCGTGACGGGCGACGGATCGACCGGCAGGGCGCTGGTGGACTGCGTCGACATCATCCACGTGACGGGCAGCACCGCCACCGGGCGCAAGGTCGCCCAGCGCGCCGCCGAGCGGCTGATCCCTTGCAGCCTCGAACTGGGCGGCAAAGACCCGCTGATCGTGCTCAACGACGCCAATCTGAACGCCGCCGTCGCCGGGACGCTGCGCTCGGCGCTGGAGAACGCCGGGCAGGCGTGCATCAGCATCGAGCGCGTCTACGTGGAAGCCGGGATTTACGACGCTTTTGTCGAGCGCACGCTCGAAGCCGTCCGTGAGTACACCGTCGGCAAAGAGGACGACCTCGGCGTGTGCATGGGCTGCATGACCAACGAGCGCGAGCTGCTGCGCACCGAGATGCACATCCGCGACGCCGTCGAGAAAGGCGCGCGCGTGCTCTACGGCGGCAAGCGCCGCTCCGACCTGGGCGCGCTGTTCTTCGAGCCGACAATTCTGGTCGATGTCGATCACACGATGAAGGTGATGACCGAGGAGACGTTCGGACCGATTGTGCCGATCATGTGCGTGCGCGACGCCGACGAAGCGATCCGGCTGGCGAACGACAGCGAGTATGGCTTATCCGCCAGCATCTACACGCGCGACCTGAGGCGCGGCGAGCAGATCGCCCGGCGCATCGAGACGGGCGACGTGGCGATCAACCGCCCGCAGATGGTGATCGGCACGCCGTCGCTGCCGATGGGCGGCGTCAAGCACAGCGGCATCGGGCGGCGCAATGGACCCGAAGGGCTGCTGCGCTTCGTCCAGACGCAGTCGATCCTGATCGACACGCTGATCGGCTCGAAGCCCGCGCTGACGTTCACCGATCCGATCACGCTGACGGGCTTCCGGGTGATGCGTGCGCTGCGGCGAGTGCTGCCGTTCATCTAAAGACGCGATTGAAGCGCCAGGACGCCAAGAAATACATCGGGCGCAGCACGCTGCGCCCCTACACGTAGATTGACCTTAACGAGCGGTTCGCTGGTCGCCGCTGATGAGCAGCCCCAGCACGAAGGTGGCTATCGCCGCGCAGATGCCGACGATCACGACGCCGAGGTGCGATTCGGGCGGCGCTTCCTCCGTCGCGGGGGCGAGGCGCTGGTGCTCGACCATCAGGCGGCGTTCTTCGGGCGTGTCGAGGCGCGGGCTGGCGAGCTTTTCGACGGACTTGGTGCGCGGTATCCCCTGCTGCACGCGGTCGATCTCGGAGAGAAGCACGGCGTTGCGACTCGGCTGGATGCGCGATCCGTAGGTGCGCGCGTAGACCTGCGTGAACTCCGCCCCGAACAGCAGGATTTGCGCCGAGTAGTAAATCCAGAGCAGCAGGACAACGAACGACCCGGCAGCGCCGTAGGATGAGCCGATGGTGCTGCTGCCCAGATACAGCCCCAGCAGCAGCTTGCCAATCGTGAAAAGCAGGGCGGTCACTGCCGCGCCCATCCACACGTCGCGCCAGGAAATCATCACGTCCGGCAGCACCTTGTAAATCATGGCGAAGAGCAGGGTGATGACGCCGAAGGAAATCACGAAGTTCAAAATTTGCAGCAGGGTATCCTGCCCCGGAATCTGGATGGAAATCCACTTGCTGAGCGTCGCCAGCGCCGCGCTGACAACCAGCGAGACGAGCAGCAGGAAGCCGATGCCCAGCACCATCGTGAACGAGATGAAGCGCTGGCGCACGATCCCCATGATGCCCAGCCCCGGCTTGGGCGTCACTTCCCAGACTGTGTTGAGGGCGTCCTGCAACTGACCGAACAGCCCCGCCGCGCCCAGCAGCAGCGTCACCAGCCCGATGATCGTGGCGAGGATGCTGCTGGAAGGATGGCTGAAGTTGGCGAGCATATCCTGAACCGCGCCCGCCGCCTGCCAACCGATCATGCCCTGTATCTCATAGCGGATGCGCCCCTGAACGGCGTCGCGCCCGAAGAGCAACCCGGCGATGGAGATGATGACGACCAGCAGCGGCGTGATCGAAAACGCCGTGTAATACGCCAGCGCTGCCGCCAGACGCGGCGCTTTATCTTCGTTCCATTCCTGAAACGTCTCTTTCAGCAGGCTGAATAAGGCTCTCAGTTTCGACATAGGCTGTATGGATGGCTTGTTTATTCCAATCGTAATTAAATATAGTATAACATAGCTGCCCGGCGAGATCACCCTGAGAAAACCATGAGTTCAGGAAAAATTAAGGTGACCACCTGATCGCTGAGGCTGAAATACCGCTACACTAAGATTATTGAAATCAACCAACGAGAAACCACATGTCATATCTCCAGCGGAAACTAAACGAGCAGCAGCAACCTACTGGCAGACCGCTTGCAGAGACGAAGATCGAATACGGCGCGCCGGAAGCGGCGGGATCGTCGTCGGTAGCCGAAGGCAGCTTCCTGACCGGACACAAGCAGCAGACCCCGGCGAAAATCGCCTATCTGCGCAAGCTGCTGCGTCCCCGGCTGCTGAAGACGCCCGACGAAGCCGACCAGTGGAGCCGCACCGACCCGGAAAAGATCGCCCTGATCGGCGACCGGCTGCGCGCCATCATCGATAAAGCCGCCGAGGAGAAGCTGGAATTCCGGCTCGACGCGCTGGAATTCGGCGAGCTGCGCGCGGCGCTGCTCAACGACCTGCTCGGCTTCGGGGCAATCGAACCGCTGGTACGCGACAAGAACTGCTCGGAAATCATGGTCAACGGACCGCGCATCATCTTCGCGGAAATGCAGGGCAAGATTCTGGAAACCGACCTGACCTTCGACGATGAGGATCACGTCCTGTGGACGGCGCAGCGCATCGTGCGCCCACTCACCCGTGAATTGGACCGCGCGCATCCGATGGTGGACGCCCGTCTTCCCGACGGCTCGCGCGTGCATATCGTCACCGAGCCATCGGCGCTGCAAGGCACGACCATCACCATCCGTAAATTCCCGGAAAAACGGCTCGACATCAACGACCTGCTCAACTTCGGAACGCTGTCGTCCGAAGCCGCCGAGTTTTTGAGGGGCTGCGTGCAGGCGCGTCTGAACATCCTGATTTCCGGCGGTACTGGCTCTGGTAAGACGACCCTGCTCAACGTGCTGAGCGCCTACATCAGCGAGAGCGAGCGCATCGTGACGATTGAGGATGCCGCCGAGCTTCAGCTTAACCAGCGCCACGTCGTTCGGTTGGAGACCGCGCCGCCGATCCCCGGTGGGGATGGCGTGGAGGGCATGTTGACGATCCGCGACCTGGTGCGTGGGTCGCTGCGTATGCGCCCGGATCGCGTGCTGATCGGCGAGTGTCGCGGCGGCGAAGCGCTCGACATGCTTCAGGCGATGAACACGGGTCACGACGGATCGCTGACGACGATCCACTCCAACAGCCCGCGCGACTGCATCGCGCGCCTGGAGACGCTGGTGCTGATGGCGGGGATGGACTTGCCCGTCAGCGTGATCCGGCGGCAGATCGTCAGCGCGATTGACCTGATCGTGCAGATCAGCCACATTAAAGACGGGTCGCGCAAGATCACACAGATCGCGGAAATTCAGGGCATGGAAGGCGACTCGGTAACGCTGCAAGACGTGTTCGTCTACCGCACGCCGGGGCAAACGGGCGTAGGTCCCGCGACCATCGGCGGCGGCAAGCTCGAACCAAGCGGCTTCCGCCCGAAGGTGATGGAGCGGCTGGAAGAAATAGGCGTCCACCTGAGCGGGCGCGTGTTTGGCGCGGGGCAGAACCGCTTCGGCAGCTAGCGAAATTCAAAACGTCGGCTGGCAGAGCGCCTGAACTTCGGCGAGCAGCGCTTCCAGATCGGCAACACTCCGCGCCAGTTGATCGGCGCTGCGCCCCGGCGCAGCCAACACAGACATGACGCGCTCGGAGAAATCCATAGGGCGCAGCGGGAAACTTTCGACCTGTCCCGCTGCGCCTTTTTCGTTGATACAGTAGCGCTCGTTGAGCGCGAACAATGTCTGCACCATCACGACGACCGCCCGGTAGAGCAGCCCGGCGACCTGCACGACATCGCCGCGCGCCGCCGGCTTGTGGGCGTTTTCCAGCGAAAACCCGGCTTCCCAGAGCGCGCGGATCAGCGCCTGCTTGAGCAGCGGAGGATAGGGCGTCGTGCGCGCTTTCAGGCGGCGCAGCCGATCATCGCGCTGGTAGAGCGGCTGGCAGTAAAACACCTCGCCCATGTAGATGTGGTTGTAGAAGCCGTGCGGATGCCCCGGCTGATAATAGCAGCGCGGACGCCCTGCTTCGCATTCGGCGATTTCGTGCTCGACGCGGGCTAAATCGCGGTAGAGCCAGTCGACGCGCTGCCCGCCGATGTCGAGCCAGCCGCCGCCGTTAATCCAGGGTCCCCAGCCGCCGTAATCGGTGACGAGATCGTCGGCGTGACGGTCGTCAAGCTCGCGCGCCAGCGCGCGCAGCGCCTCCAGCGCAGGCGGCTGATCGGGATCGTAATAGATGCCGAGGTCGATGTCCGACTGCGGCGTGGCGGTTCCTTTGGCGCGCGAGCCGCCGAGCACGACCGCCACCACGCCGTCGATTTGGCTCAGGCGATCCGCGACGAATTGCGCCGTATTCACCGCATCCACCGGCTAGAGCGCCGCGAACAGATCGACGTGGTTGCCGTCCGGGTCGGTGACGACGGCGTAGCGCTGTCCCCAGAAGGCGTCCCAGGGCGCTTTGTAGCCCTCGTAGCCCTGCGCCGTGACGCTCTGATAGAGCGCGTCCACGTCGGCTGGGCTGTCGCACAGGAAGCCGACGCCGATGCGCTGCCCGACCGGCTTCTGCCACTCCGGGTCAATCTGCTTGATCAAGGCTTCCGTGTCCCAGGCGAGGCGAAAGCCGGTAAGCTGCACCTCGACGTGATCATCCTTCTCCGCGCCTTCCGCGATGTCCAAGCCGAGCAGACGATAGAAACGCAGCGTCGCCGCCATATCTCCGGCGATCATGCCGATATATTCCAGTTGCGCCATCATGGCTTCTCCTTCACGGCGAACATCGCACCGATGTTCGAACCTGATCTTCATGCTGACAGCGGCGCGATCTGTGAAAGATCCGTCGGCGCGGCTAGACGCCGACCGCTTCGTTCACCAGGATCAACCGGACTTCACGCCCCATCATCGACGACTCGCGCTCAAAGACGACCAGCTTGCCGATGTAGCTGCCGGGAGAGCCGCAGCGCTCTTGAGGCGCGCGTCTTCCGCCGGGAGGGCAATCTCGCGCACGCGGCGCAGCGCCGCCTCGATGTTCGGCACAATTTTCTGCACCCCCGCCACCCAGATCACGTGAGGGCTGGAAAAGGTGTAGGCGGGGAGCTGGCTGCCCGAAGCGCTGGCAAAGATTAATTCCCCGCTTTCCGTGATCGCCTGCGCGCTGCCGATGAAATAATCGGCAAGCGTCGCTTCCTGACGCAGTTGCATCTGTTCGCGTGGTCTTTCTCCGCCAGCAGCGCGTCCTTCAGGTTATGCCACAGAATGTCGGCGGCTGACGAGCAGTTCCTCAAAGCCAATCTGCTTGAGCGTCAGCGAACCGCCGTCATAACCGGCGCGCCGGGACGGATGTAGTCGGTCAAACGCTGCAGCGCATCGGCGCTGTCGGTGGCAAGTTCGCCTCGAATGCCGCGCGCGTTCACGGCTTGGATGGTTTTTTCCACGTCGAATGTGTGGGAGCTGGTACGTTGTACACGCTTCGGATGACCTTTCTTCGCTTGAGGATATGATTACGGTCACAGATGTCGCTTAAACAACATGCGTTGTTATGTAATCGTACACAGCGCCCATCAAATGGGGAGTGGAGGCGATATCCACTTAGGCAACAAAAAGCGAAATTGTCGGAAAAGTACGCCCGTAGGCAGTCCGGTAATCAAAAGACGAGCCCCATGGCTCGTCTTCCGTTGGCATACTGCTCGCTTCAGATTCCGGGCGTCGCTAAGTCGCTGAAGGCGGTTGCCGCGCCCAGAGCGGGCGCGCTGGTTTGCCCGGACATCAGGTCTTCAAAACTACTGCGATCCAGCGTCTCCTGTTCGATCAGGATACCGGCGAGCTGCTCCAGCTTGTCGCGGTTGTCGGTCAGGATCGACTTGGCGCGCTGGTAGGCGGTTTGCAGGATGCGCTTGACCTCGTTGTCGATTTCTTCCGCCGCCTGCTCGCTGTAGTCGCGCTGCTCGTAGAGGTCGCGTCCCAGGAAGAGCGAGCCGCTGCCGCTGCCAAAAGCACGCGGACCGAGCACGTCGCTCATGCCGTACTGCGTGACCATCGCCCGCGCCCGCGCCGTCGCCTGCTGCAAATCATTGCTGGCGCCGGTGGTGAACTGGTTGAAGACGATCTCTTCCGCCGCCCGACCGCCCATCGCCGCGACGATCAAATCTTCAAACTCTTCGCGGCTGATCAAGCCGTTGTCGCCTTCCGGCAGCGGCATGACATAACCGCCCGCCCGCCCGCGCGGGATGATCGTGATTTTGTGGACGGGCGGCGCGTGCTCCAGCAGGTGGAACAGGATGGCGTGCCCCGCTTCGTGATAGGCGACCGAGCGCTTCTCCTTGTCGGACATGACGCGGGTCTTGCGCTCCGGTCCCATGACCACGCGCTCCATGCTTTCCTGCATCTCGTTCATGCCGATGGATTTCTTGTTGCGGCGCGCTGCCAGAATCGCCGCCTCGTTGATCAGGTTTTCCAGGTCAGCGCCGGAGAAACCGGGCGTGATCTTCGCCAACGCCTCGATGTCCACATCGGCAGCCAGCGGCTTGCCCTTGGCGTGAACCTTGAGGATGTCCTGCCGCCCTTTGAGGTCGGGGCTGTCCATGATGACCTTGCGGTCGAAGCGACCGGGACGCAGCAGCGCCGGGTCGAGGATGTCCGGGACGGTTGGTCGCGGCGACGACGATCACGTTGGTGCCGGTCTCGAAGCCGTCCATCTCGACCAGAATCTGGTTAAGGGTCTGCTCGCGCTCGTCGTGACCGCCGCCCAAGCCTGCGCCACGATGCCGACCGACCGCGTCGATTTCGTCCACGAAGACAATCGCGGGCGCTTCGGCTTTGGCACGCTCGAACAGGTCGCGGACGCGGCTGGCGCCGACGCCGACGAACATCTCGACGAACTCCGAACCGGAGATGCTGAAGAAGGGCACGCCCGCCTCACCCGCGACGGCGCGCGCCATCAGCGTCTTGCCCGTCCCCGGAGGACCGACCATCAGCACGCCCTTCGGGATGCGCGCGCCGAGGCGGATAAACTTCTCCGGCTCCTTGAGGAACTCGACGACTTCCGCCAGTTCCTGCTTGGCTTCATCCGCTCCGGCGACATCGGCAAACGTGACCTGCGGGCGCTCCATGTCGCGCACGACGCGCGCGCGGCTGCGCCCGAAGCTGAGCGCCTGATCCTGCCCGGTACGTACCGAGCGCATCATGCGCCAGAGCAGCCAGACGATGATCAAGGTTGGGACGACGGCGACGAGCAACTGGAAGATCAGCCCGGTCGTGTTATCCCCCTGCTTTTCAAAGAACTGGATTCGGCTGAATTGATCTGACGTGACGCCGAAGGTTTGGAGCGCGGCGAACAAATCGGTCTCGCGCTCTTTGTAGTAATAGGCAGTGGTGTTGTTACGCAACTCGACAAAAACGTCATTCCCCCCGCGAACAGTGATCGAGACGACGTTGCCCTGCTTGATCTGCTCGGCAAGGCGGTCCAGGGAAATGGTATTACCCTTCGGCGCGCTGTTGGGCGAGCCGAAAATCACTATAAACAACAGCAGCACCACGACGCCGACGACAAGCCAGATGCGCTGGGCATTGCGGTTGGCAAAGGGCGAGTTGTTATTGTTCTGAGGATCGGAAGGTTTGTTACTCACACTAAAATCACTCCAAACCAGGGAAACGAGGTGGGGTTCGTAAGACGTGGTGGTGACGATACGACCGCTTCATCGTGGGAATTATACACTACTTATTCGCCAACTGCGATACATCTCGGTTGAGACTCGCATTAGGAAGCGGGGATAGAGTCCTATTTATAACAACTATAGCACATCTCTTCTAATCGATAGACGTATGAATTTTTTAACTTTTCATCTCTCCACTAATGCCCGCGTGGGGTGATGATAGAATAGACTCAGAAATTCATCGAGAGTGTCGAGGAATTATCGTGACCGAGTGTTTATACTGTGGTTACAAAAACATTCCCGAAGATGCGAAGAACTGTCCACGCTGCGGTCTTCCGCTGACGCGCGAGGTGCAAACCGCCACCCGCGTGCTGGGTGATACCGAGGACGATACGGCGATTCCGCGCTGGGGCACGGCGGGCTTCAGCTCGCGTATGAACCTGGTTTTGAAGGTGCATGGCTTCGACAAGACCTTCACGTTCGATGCGAATCAGATTACCAAGCTGACGATTGGGCGGGTCGACCCGGACACAGGCGAATCGCCGATGGTCGATCTGAAAGAATGCAAAGCGGTCGAGAAAGGCGTCTCGCGGCGGCACGCGGCGATTGTCCGGCGCGACACCGACACGCTCAGCCTGGTCGATCAGGACAGCGACAACGGAACGTTCCTGAACGGGCAGAAGCTTGTACCTAATCAGGCGCGCATCCTGCGCGACGGCGACGAAGTACGGCTCGGTCATCTCGTGATCTACGTGCGCTTCGAGAAAAGCTAAGCTCCCCGCTGTACCGAGTTCCCCATAACGACTGGTCTCACTTAAAAGCACCGCCAGCTATCAAAAACCTGGCGACCTGGGCGAACCTTTGGTTCGCACAAGAGGTCGCTCGAATGGGACGCCGCGTGAGTTGCCCCTTCGGCGGAGACTTTGCGAATGTATTCCGGGCAACTTCATTATTGACGAACAAGACCACTTCCAGAACGGCGTTAGCACCGGGAGGATTCCCCATGCTATCATTGAAGTGAGCCTGTCTATCTCGGACGCAGCGATGGCGGAACGGACAAACGAAGAATGGCTTGCCGAGTTGAGAAGCGCGCCGGAAGTTCAGGCGAGTGCCTTGTCAGACCTGCAAGCGCGCTTGCAGCGCGGCATCTTTTACTACCTGAGCCGCGAGCGCAGTGACCTTAACGGACTTTCCAATCACGTGCTGACGCAGATGTCGGAGGATTTGGCGCAGGATGCCACCCTCCGCGTGATGGAAAACCTCGACAGCTTTCGCGGGGACAGCCTGTTCACCACCTGGGCGACCCGTATCGCCACGCGCGTGGCGATCAGCGACCTGCGGCGGGCGCGCTACAAAGACTTCAGCCTGGACGAAATGACCGCCAACGGCGACCTGTTTCCGCTGACCACCAATCCGGTCGCCAGCACCAACCCGGTCGCGCCGGAGCGCGCCGCCGAGCAGGCGGAAATCCTGACCCGCATTCAGGGGGCGCTCGACGACGTGCTGACCGAGCGCCAGCAGCAGGCGTTGATCGCGGTGGCGGTGCGCGGCGTCCCGCTGGAAGTAGTCGCCGAGCAGATGAACACCAACCGCAACGCGCTCTACAAGCTGCTGCACGACGCGCGCCGCAAGCTGAAGGCGTACCTCGAATCGCAGGGCTTGACGATGGATTACGTCCTCAACCTGTTCCAGGATCAGTAAACAATGTGCGTTCCGGAGAAGTGTCATTTGCTGACCTCACCCCGCTTCGCGGCGAAACAAAGTTTCGCTTCGCTTAGCCTCCCCTCTCCACGTTGTGGCTGAGGGGATACAGGGGTGAGGTTTCTTCGGCTCAGACAAAGCCCGTATTGATGGCACAGTCACGTTCCTCCCTGTCGCTGCGGCTGCAAGTGCTGGTGGTCTGTGTGCTGCTGGGCGCGTACCTGCTGATCCTGCTGCCCGCGCCGGAATCGATTGACGGGGACGCGCTCGCGGCGGTGGCGGCGTCGTGGGTGCGCAGCGGCAGCCCCAATATGGACGCCGTCGCCTACGCTGACGCCTTCATGCCGCTGCCGATGTCCGAGCTGGGGACGGTCGGCGTCGACGGCGCGATCTACGCGAAGAAAGGCGTCACGCCCTCGCTGTTCCTCGCGCCGCTGGTGCTGCTGTCGGACGTGCTGCCCTGGCTGACGACGCGGACGACGCTGATGCTGTTCAATCCGCTGGTGATCACCGTGACGGCGCTGCTGCTGCTGCGCTTGGTGGCTCGGCTGGGGTATCGCCCGCGAACGGCGGTGACGGTCGCGCTGACGTTCGGCATCGGCACGTTCGCCTTCGCCTATGCCAAGACTCTGTTCGGCGAGCCGCTGGCGGGCTTGCTGCTGCTGATCGCGGTCATGCTGATTTATCAGGGGCGGACGGCGCGCAGCATGGTTGGCGCGGGTGCGGCACTCGGCTTGCTGGTCGGCATCAACACGATTTACGCCGTCTTCGTCCCGCTGCTGGCGCTGCTGATCCTGTGGCGCTGGCGCTCGCGCGAAACTCGTTTCGCCCTGCGCGACGTGGTGATTTACGGGATGCCCATCGTCGCGCTGGTGCTGCTGCTGGGGCTGTACAATGCAGCGCGCTTCGGCAGTCCGCTGAGCAGCGGCTACCATTTTGGCGAGGGCGAGGGCTTCATCGTTCCGATCTGGGCGGGCATGTACGGCTTGTTCCTCAGCCCGTTTCGCGGCTTGTTCTGGTACAGCCCGGTGATCCTGCTGGCGCTGCCCGGCTGGCTGATGCTGCGCAGGGCGCAGAACTGGCTTGCCTGGACGATCCTGATCCTGGTCGTCGCTCAGGCGCTGGCGTTTGCGAGCTGGTGGAGCTGGACGGGCGGCGTGGTCTGGGCGCCGCGCTTTCTGCTGCCGGTGCTGCCGCTGCTGGCGCTGGCGCTGGCACCGCTGGTCGAGGCGATGTGGACGCGCCGATTGATCTTCATCGCCTTCGCATCGTTCGCCGCGCTCTCGTTTCTGATCACCTGCCTGGGCGCGTTCTACAGCTATTTCCCCTACATCGAGCGCTATCTGAACACGCATTACGCCATCAACAACTGGACGCTGGTGAGCGGCTACAGCGACGAGGTGCTGTTCAATCCCCTGCTCAGCCCGATCATCGGGCATCTGGCGATGTTCGTCGCGGGCTATCCGATGCAGCCGGGCTGGATTGCGGCGCAGGACTGGGCGTATCTGCTGATTCCGGGCGGGCTGGTCGTCGTCGGGATCGGGCAGCTATTCGTCGGACTGTCGCGCCGGGCGCGGCTGGCGCTGCTGGTCGTCGCGGCGGCGCTCGCGCTTCAACTTGCCGTCGTCAGCCAGTCGGATCGCGCGACGAGCGACGCCTTCGCCAGCACCTTTCAGCCTGCCGGAACCGTCGTCGCGGCGACCGACGTGTTCCGCAACGCTTTCCTCGACGTGAAGCAGAACGTACCCGTCGTCACGATCACCGCGCCCACCTCCCCGGACGATCCGACTATCCGCGCGGTGTGGGATTACGCGCTGAAGCAGCGCGAATTGCTGTGGCTCGTCAACTGGTTCGCGCCCGCCGACCCGCAGAACTGGCAGGAGCGCGATCTGTGGCAGTCGGCGGCGTTCGTGACCGAGCGCCCGATGCTGAACCACCGCGCGCTGCTGTTCGACCTCGATCCCGACCCGGCGGAGCAGGCGGTCGCGTGGCAGTTCGGGAGCATCGCGCTCGACGCTTACGGCGTGGCGATTCGCCCGGCGGGCGTGCAGGTGCTGCTGCGCTGGTCGGCGACCGCGCCGAACAAGCGCCTGACCTGGTTCGCGCATCTGCTCGATGCGTCGGGAAACGTGGTGGCGCAGCAGGATCGGCAGCCGCAGGGCGGCTACGCGCCGACCGAGACGTGGAAGGCGGGGGATAGTGGTCGTCGACCGCCTGTTTTTCCTGACCCGCGCCGCGCCGGATGCGGGGACCTGGCATCTGCGCGTCGGCTGGGTCGATCCCGACACATCGGCGCTGATCCCGGTGACGGACGCGCAGGGGCAGGCGCTGCCCGATCCCTATGTGGTGCTGCCGCTGGATAGCTAAATCTCGTCGTGGACTTGTTTCAGATTTGAGGGAAACAATAGGGGCGCACAGCCGTGCGCCCCTACAGCGTGACCTGATTTGAGGCTTAGTCGCCGCTGACGCTGGCGCTGGCGACCGCTTCTTCCATCTCCTGGGTCTCGGTGTCCTCGCGCTTGCTGCGCATAATCGCCCAGCCGATCACCCCCAGCAGCGCGATCATGACGACGGTGATCGCCAGACGAGTGCCGTCCGAGGTGCTGGGCGCGGCAGCCGTGACGATCAGCGGTGCCGTGAGCAGCCCGACCAGGTTCATCACCTTGATCATCGGGTTGAGCGCCGGACCCGCCGTATCCTTGAAGGGATCGCCGACGGTGTCGCCAACCACCGACGCCTTGTGGGCTTCGGAGTGCTTGCCGCCGTAGTTGCCGTCTTCGATGTATTTCTTGGCGTTATCCCACGCGCCGCCTGCGTTCGCCATGAAGACCGCCATCAACTGCCCGGTGAGGATGATGCCCGCCAGGAAGCCGCCCAGCGCAGGCGCACCCAGCAGGAAGCCGACGACGACCGGCGACAGCACCGCGATGATGCCGATGGGCAGCAGCTCGTGCTGCGCCGCGTGCGTCGAGACGCTCACGCACTCGGCGTAGTCGGGCGTGACCGTGCCTTCCATGATGCCGGGGATGCGGAATTGACGACGCACGACGGCGATCATCTTGAAAGCGGCGCGGTTGACCGCGCGGATCAGCAGGCTGCTGAACAGGAAGATCAGCGCGCCGCCGATCAACATGCCGATGAAGACCACCGGCGTGGCGATATTGATGCCAGTGCTGAACAGTGTCTCTTGCAGTGGTATGCCCAGACCCAACTGGACGACGCGGGTGTCCGTCAGGAAGGAGCCGAACAGCGCGACTGCCGCGATCACCGCCGAGCCGATGGCGACGCCTTTGGTGATGGCTTTGGTCGTGTTGCCGACCGCGTCAAGCTGGTTGAGCGTATCGCCGCCGAAGCCTTCGCTTTCGCCCGCGAGTTCCGCCACGCCCTGCGCGTTGTCGGAGATGGGACCGAAGGCATCCATCGAGACGTTGTTGCCCGTCAGGGTCAACATGCCGATGCCGGTCATGGCGACGCCGTAGAGCACCGCCGTGAAGCTGTCGACGATCTGAACGCCCGTGTTATCCGTGATCGGGAAGAGAGTGAAGATGATCACGCTGGCGAGGATGCTGCCGGCGATCACGAGGATCGCCCAGACCGAGCTTTCCATACCGTTCGCCAGACCGCTGAGGATCGTCGTCGCGGGACCCGTTTGGGTGTTCCGGGCGATCTCCTGCACCGGGGCGTGCTCCACGTCGGTGAAGTAGGCGGTCACGCGGTCGATGACGATGGCGAGTATGATCCCGGCGATTACCGCAGCGGCAGGCTGCCAGATGACCGCACCGTTGGCGATGGTCGTGTCGTGCATGTAGACAATCGTCATCAGGATGAAGAGCGTCACGCTGATGGCGGCGGCGCTGTAGAAGCCGCGCGTGATGGCGTGGAGCGCGTCCCTGCCCGCCGAGGATTTGACCAGATACGTGCTGATGATCGAACTGAGCACGCCGATGCCGCGCACGACCAGCGGGAAGACGATCCAGATCGGGCTGCGCGTGACCGTCGCCATCGCCAGACCGAGGATCAAGCCGGCGACGATAGTGACTTCGTAGCTCTCGAAGATGTCCGCCGCCATACCGGCGCAGTCACCGACGTTGTCGCCCACCAGGTCGGCGATCACAGCGGCGTTGCGCGGGTCGTCTTCGGGCAGACCGGCTTCGACCTTACCCACGAGGTCAGCGCCTACGTCCGCCGCTTTGGTGTAGATACCGCCGCCCACGCGCATGAACAGCGCCAGCAGCGTGCCGCCGAAGCCGAAGCCCAGCAGCGCGTCGGGCGAGGCGATGCCAAAGATTAGAAAGATGACTGTACCACCGAACAAGCCTAAGCCGTCGGTCAGCATTCCAGTGATCGTGCCGGAGCGGTAGGCGATGCGCAGCGCATCGGCGTAGCCGCGTTTCGGATCGACGGCAGCAGCGGCGACGCGCACGTTACCCTGCACCGCCATGTTCATGCCGACGAAGCCGACCGATGCCGAGAAGATCGCGCCGAGCAGGAACGCCCCGGCGCGACCGAGCGCGATGTTGATGCGCGCGCTGTCGCACTGAGACACGCCCTGCTGAACAATCGCGGCTTCTTCGGCATAGACGACCGCATTTTCCTGCTGTAAGGTCAGGGCGTCGCCGCTCAAACTCGGGTTGAGGGTCGCCACGTTGGCGCGAATATCGTCGGCGTTGACCGAGGCGCGCGCCGTCTGAGCAATGTCCGGGCAGAAGTGCTCAATCGCGTAAGGAGTCGGGTTGACGACGTAGACGCTGAAGAAGAGCACGACGACCAGGATGCCGATGAGGATGGCGATGATGCGGAACTGCGAACTGAGGTAGGCGTTCGCGCCTGTGCGGATATAGCCCCACACCTGCTGCATCTTTGCGGAGCCTTTACTCTCGCTTAGGATTTGCCGCACGAGGAATCCCGCATACAAGATGCCTGCGATGGCAATTCCTAAAACGATATAGAGAAGTGCATTTTCTGTGGAGTCAAGTGGACGCATCGAAGTTGATCCTTTGAAGAATATATAGAACTGAATACACAACGAAGATGATTATACCCACTCCTGATACTTGGGGAAAAGCCAACCTGGTTGATGGGTTTATAATGGGACGGATCGGCTGCGAAACTACAACGAGGCTGTACGATGCTTGGCTACCTGATATTCGCCTTTCTTATGTTCATTCTGGGTATCCCTGGCTTTCTGATCAAGAGACGAGCGGACAAGCTGGCAAACCAGCTTGAGGTGTCAGGGGTGCAGGGGGAAGCCACCGTCGCCAAGATGAACATGTACTTGGGAGTCAGGCGCGATTTCTATGCCGCGTGGCTGGAACATGAAGTCACGGCGGAGGATGGCAGGACCACCACCTACCGGCGCCGAATACTCATTCACCAGCGGACGTATGATGCGCTTGAGGTGGGGCAGCGTGTGCCGATCCGCTATTGGCGTGACAAACCGAAAGTGATGCAGCTAGCGGGGGAGTACAGCGATAATTTTAGCTCCAACAACGCTCTCTACCTGGGCGCTGTCTGCTGGGCAGTCGCGGCGGCGCTGGTGGTGCTTGGCTTGCGCGAGCTGCGGCTACCAACACCGATGAGCTACCCGGAGAGTACCCCTTACTCCAACGAAGCTACCGAGCCAGGAGGTTACTCCTTCGCTCTCATTCAGATGGCGCTTGAATTGCAAATAACGACGTGGAAGAACAATACACATGATCAGGCTGTGCATTATGTGGATAGAACGCAGATCGCGCAGATCGGCTTAGGCGTTTCGAACATGGGGGGAGTTACTTACGGCTACTGCGCGGATGGAACTTTTTATTTGCTGACGCCCGCTTCCTCCGGTCAAGTTTACTTCTACAGCACCAACGCGAACGATCAGTGCTGGTCGGAATACGTCTCCATGTCCGGCACCGTCGTTGAGAGTATGGGCGGCGGTTGGTCGCTTATGAAGGTGACGACCGTCGAGGCAACGCCGACGCCTCGGCAGTAATTCGCCGGGCGCGAGAGGGACGTAAGAAAGTCGGGCATCTGCGCGTCCAAATATCATGAATACAATGGATGAAACTCGTGGACGACAACCTGCATAAACTTATTGACTGCATCTTTGACACCCATCCTGATGGCGACCTCGACTGTGAGGAATGCTGCAAGCAGTTCAACTGTCTGGTCGAGCTGGTCGCCAGCGGGGCGGAGATGGGCAAGCTGCTCCCAGCGGTCGAAAATCACCTCATGTGCTGCCCGGACTGTCGGGAAGAGTTTCAGGCGCTGCTGTCGATTGTCGTCGCGGAAAATCAAGGCTTACTCAAACAACAAGGAAAAGAAACTGAATGAAGAAAGTACGAGTAGTAGTCATCGGGTCGGGTCCTGCCGGATTGACGGCAGCGCTGTATACCGCCCGCGCGCAGTTGAGCACGGTCGTCGTGACCGGCAGCCAGCTTGGCGGGCAGATCGCCACGACGCACGATGTGGATAACTTCCCCGGTTTCCCGGAAGGCATCACCGGACCGGAACTCGCCGGACGGATGCAGCAGCAGGCGGAGCGCTTCGGCGCGGAATTCGATTACGATCTGGTGACCGAGGTCGATTTCAGCAAGGGCACGCCGTTCTACGTCAAGACGCAGAACAACGAGTATCTGGCTGATTCGGTGATCGTCACCATCGGCGCCAGCCCGCGCAAACTCAACGTCCCCGGCGAGACGCAGTACACCGGGCGCGGCGTAAGCTGGTGCGCCACCTGCGATGGCTGGTTCTTCAGGGGCAAGAACATCCTCGTGGTGGGCGGCGGCGATTCGGCGCTTCAGGAAGCGATCTTCCTGACCAAGTTCGCCGAGTCCGTGACGATTGTCCACCGCCGCGGAGAACTGCGCGCCAGCACCGCGTTGCAGACGCGCGCCTTCAGCAACCCGCGCATCCACTTCGAGTACAACACCGTCGTCGATGAGGTCAAGGGCGACGGCATGGCGGTGACGAGCGCCGTCCTGCGCAACGTCCAGACGGGCGCGGTCGAAGACCGACCGATTGACGGCGTGTTCATCTTCATCGGCTACGATCCCAACAGCTCGGTGTTCGGCGACCAGCTTCACACCGACGAGCACGGCTACGCGATTGTCGATAACCGGATGCGCACCAACGTCGAAGGTGTGTTCGCGGGCGGCGAGATTCACGACGACATATTCCGCCAGGCGATCACGGCGGCGGGTCAGGGCTGCGCGGCTGCGCTGATGGGGATCAACTGGCTGGGCGAGCGCGAAGAACTGCTTCAGCCGCTGGACGAAGCGGAAACGAGCGAAACGGCGGTCGCCGCATCGGGCGACTGAGCCGCAGAATTTCACGATAAGAAACGCCGGAGCGTGAAACCTCCGGCGTTTTTGATTCTCTCAGGGGATTCGGGGTATATGCGCATCGTCTCACGCTTTGCTAAGCAACGGGCGCAATCCAGAGATGGCGCTGCGGTCGATCAAGCTATTATGGAGGCTTAAGATTTAAGATTGGATGAGTAAAACGTAATTTGGGGGGGAGTTCCCTTATCATGGGGTTTTACTGCGCACAGCGGAGGATTCAGGAGTTATGTCTCGAACAGCACGGCTCATCATTGGCGGTATCGCGTTTGTCCTCGTCCTCGTCCTGATCGGGCTGGTCTACATCTGGGTCAGCGGCGGGTCGGCGGCGCCCAGCGAGGCGTTGGTCGCGCCGACGCTGGAACTGGCGACCCGGCAGCCGACCGCTGAACCGACGGCAACAGTCACGGAGGCGCCCGTCGCAGCCACGACGGAAGCGACCCCCGAAACAACAGCGGAAGCGACCGCCGAAAGCACGGATACTGCCTCAGCCCCCGCCGAGACTGCGCCGACCGTTTTCAACATCGTCTCGGACGAGTCGGAAGTGCGCTTCATCTTGAACGAAGTGCTGCGCGGGTCGCCCAACGAAGTGACCGGGCGCACCACTCAGGTCGCCGGGCAGATCGCGGTGGACTTCGCCAACCCGGCGAACTCGCAGGTGGGCGAAATTCGCATCGACGCGCGCTCGCTGGCGACCGACAACGAGCTGCGCAACCGCGCCATTCGCGGGCAAATCCTGCAATCGTCGCAGGATCAGTTCGAGTTCATCTCCTTCAAGCCGACCTCGATTGACGGGCTGCCGGCGTCGGTGACGATGGGACAGCCGTTCGAGTTTTCGATCACGGGCGACCTGACGATCCGCGACATCACGAACCCGGTCACCTTCGACGTGACCGTGACGCCCGATTCGGAGACGCGCATCGAAGGCAGCGCCAGCGCGACGGTGCAGCGCGGCGACTACAACCTGATCATCCCCAACGTGCCCGGCGTCGCCAACGTGGACGAAGCGGTGAAGCTGGAGATCGATTTCGTCGCCACCGCCGGGGAAGCCACGCCCGCGTCGTAAGGTGTTGTGATGTGTAACGCGATATGATGTAGGGGCAGGTTTCTAGGCTTGCGAAGCAAGCACCTGCCCCTACGTTCTCATCACTCGCAGGTGAACCCGTATGACCGAAAATCCAGCGCCGCCCCGGCGCAAGCGTATCGTCCTGTGCATGGGCGAGTTCTGCAACATGAGCCGTCGGGCAGACAGGCTCTATCGCCAGCTCCAGCCGTGCGTCGCCGAAGCGAACGCGCAGGGCGCGAACCTCAAGCTGGAGACGGCGCGCTGCCTGACGATGTGCGGCGCGGGTCCCAACCTCGTCATCTACCCCGACGATCTGGTCTTCAACCAACTGGACGAAGCGAAGCTGGCGGCGCTGATTGAGGCGCACGTGAAGCCGGACAATCCCGCGTAATCCTGAGCGCACCAGTTTGAATTGCGGCTATAATCGACAGCATGTTTGAGCATCGTTATCAACCCCTGCTCCCCAGACGATTATTCATCCGCCGCATGGTTCGCTACGCCGCTGCCGCCCTGCTGCTGGTGGGCGTCTCGTGGCTGATCGGCATCCTCGGTTATCGCGTGCTCGAAAGTATGTCGTGGGTCGATGCGATCCTGAACTCGGCGATGATCCTGGGCGGAATGGGACCCGTCAACCCATTGAAAACGGACGCGGGGAAGCTGTTCGCAGCGTTTTACGCCATGTTTTCGGGAGTCGTCTTCCTCGTCGCGGTGGGGGTGCTGGTCGCGCCCATTTTTCACCGCGTGCTGCACAGCTTTCACGTGCAGCCCCCCAAAGACGATGATGACGACGACAAGAACGACTGACTACGTGTAATCGCGCAGATACAGGAAGTCATGCCCGACGGTGCGGCGGCTGACCTTGGCGATGTTGGGCATGGTGCGCTTGTAGTGGTTGATCTTGACGCGCCGCCACACGTCCTCGACGAAGGCGCGCGCAAAGCCCTCCTCGATGACCTCCTCGACCGTGTAGCGCTCGTCCACCAGCAGGAACAGCACCTGATCCACGTCGGCGTAGGTGAAGCCCAGCTCGCCTTCGTCGGTTTGCCCCGCCCACAGGTCGGCGGAGGGGGCTTTCTGCTGGATGGAGGCGGGCACGTCGAGCGCGGCGGCAAGCTGGCGAATCTGCGTCTTGAACAGGTCGCCAATCGGCTGCATGGCGACGCCGCTGTCGCCGTAGATGGTCGAGTAGCCGAGCAGAATCTCGGTCTTGTTGCTCGTGCCCATCACCAGCCCGCCCCAGGCGACCGACTGGTCGTAAAGGATAGTCATGCGCAGGCGCGCCATGATGTTGCCTTTGCGCGTGTTGCTCATCTCCGGGAAGCGCTCGATCAGCGGGTCTGCCATCTCGGTGATGGGGACGGTCAGGCTTTGCAAGCCGAGCGCCTCGATCACGCGGTCGGCGTCCTCGATGCTGTCGGCGGACGAGGTGCGGTAGGGCATCCGCACGGCGAGCACGTTCTCCGCGCCGAGCGCCTGCGCCGCCAGCGTCGCCGAGAGCGCCGAGTCGATGCCGCCGCTCAAGCCGATGACGGCGCGGCTCAAGCCGGTCTTGGCGATCTCGTCCTGAATGAAGCCGATGATCATGCGCCGGGCGATGTCCGTATTAATGCTGAGGCGCGGGGAAATATCGGGTCTGGTCGCGGTCGTCACGAGGGATTCTCCATCAAAATGCGGGCGAGTTCGCGCTGCACCAGCGTCGGGCGCTCGTCGCGCAGCAGCGGCAGGCGCGCGCGCGTGCGGTGCAGTTGGTTGAGGTCAATCGTCTGGGTGAGCAGCGCTTCGTCGAAATAGGTGCCGTGCAGCAGAAATTCGCCGTTGGGGTCGACAATCGACGAGCCGCCCCAGAAATTCTTGCCGTCCTCGTAGCCGACGCGGTTGCAGTGGATCACGTAGTTGGTGAACATGCTGCCGTAGGCTTGATTGACCAGCTCGACCCAGCGCGTGCCGGACAGCCGGTCGCCCGCGTCGAGTCCCCGGCTGGGGCTGGAGCTGACGAAGACGAGCACATCCGCGCCGTCGAGCCAGAGCAGGTAGGCGGGCGACATGTGCCAGAAATCCTCGCAGATCAGCATCCCGATACGCCCGAAGCGAGTGTCGAAGGCGCGCACCTGCTCGCCCTGGTCGAAGTAGCGGTTTTCGTCGAACATGCCGTAAGTGGGCAGGTAGATTTTGTGGTGGATGTGGACGATCTCGCCGCCGGAGAGGTAGGCGCTGGCGATGTAGAAGCGCTGGCGCTCGTCCTCGTGGACGAAGCCGAAGACCAGGTCGAGGTGCTTGCTGGCATTGAGCAGCACGGCGAAGGTCGGGTCGTCGGCGCGCGCGCGGACGGCGACTTCCGGCACCAAATCCTGCACCTGATAGCCGGTCAGCGAGAGTTCGGGGAAGACGAGCAGATCGACTTTCGCGTCGATGGCGCGGTCGACGTATTCGAGATGCTTTTCGAGATTCGCCCCGACTTTGCCGATCATCGGGTAGATTTGCGCTAAGCCCACGTTGAGGCGCATGGAGACTCCTTAGTTATTGGCGATTGGTGGTAGGGGCGCACGCCCCTCCGTCGCATTCTCGGCGTTTTTACGGTTCAAAAGCAACGCTCCGATACTCCACAAAAGCATTCCTATATCCAGCCATTGATCCGCGCGCAGTCCCGCAACCTGCGGCGACAGCATCGCCGCGAAAGAAGCCGATCCCGAACATGCCCGCGCTCAGCAGCGCCAGCAGCAGCCAGAAGCGGCGATAGCGCAGCCAGCCCCGCCGGATCAGCACGGCGCTCAGGACGAGCAGCGCCAGCGCGAGTGCCATGCCGAAAAGCTGCGTGTTGTAGCGCGGCGCGATGATCCCGTACACGTCGCGCGTCTCGGCGACGGCGAATGCCGGGTAGTGCGCCAGCGTATCCACCTCCGCACCGTAGCCGCAGACCGCCGCCCAGCAGCCGAGCCAGCCCGCGAACGCCAGCAGCGGCAGCGCCGGGGAGAGCGCGTCGATCAGGTCGCGCAGGGGCACGCGCCGCCAGCGCGCTACCAGCGCCAGCCCGATCAGCCCGCCGACGACCGCGCCATGCCAGTCCAGACCGCCCGCGCTCGGTCGCAGCGCTTCGCTCAGGTTATCGGCGAAGTAGCTCCAGTTGAGCAGCACGTGCCCGACGCGCGCGCCGACAATGCCGCCCGCGAACGCGCCGAGGCAGACATCGACTACCACGCCGAAGCGCAGCGCCATCCGCCGCACGCCGATCCCGACGCTCAGCGCAATCCCCAGCGCGAGGACAAGGCTGTAGATCGGCACGGTGAAAAACCGGAACGCGAGGGTCGAATCAGGCATGATCACTTCCCATTTAGTGTATTTTAGACACAAAGTATCGAAAAGCAAAGCCCCCAATTACTTGGGCTGCGATTAAGAACGCCGCTTCGATATGTTATAATGATTTCGCTCGTACCATACTTGGAAGACGGGAGTCTCTTTATGGGTGTTAGTTCAATTCTTGGCGTACTTTCCCTAGTCGGGTTTTTACTTTTCCTGGGCGGAATTGCAATTGTCGTCCTCTCTGCTTCGCAGGGACGACCCGTTCGCAGTGGAATCGGGCTGGCAGTCGTCGGCATCGTCTTGGGCGTGTTGTTCAGCGTCGTCAGTCAGGGGATTTTGATCGTTCAGCCGGATGAAGTAGCGGTGGTTTTCAATACGCTCAACGGCAACCTGGAGCAGCCGCGCCGTTCGGGAACCAGCATCATCATTCCGGTGATCCAGCAGGTGACAATCTATCCGATTCGTCAGCAGCAGTATACGATGTCCGATACAGCAGCAGAGGGCGCCGTTCAGGGGAAGGACGCCGTCGCTGCCCGCACCATCGACGGGCAGGAAGTCCGGCTTGACCTGACCATCCTGTACGGCATCGACCCGGCGCAGGTCAATCTGGTGCATCAGCGCTGGCAAAATCGCTACGAGGCGGATTTCGTGCGCGCAACGGCGCGCGGCATCGTCCGCGATGTCGTCTCGCGCTACCGCGCGGAAGATATTTATGGGCAGAAGCGCAGCGAGCTGGAAGACGCGATCAAGGCGCAGTTGAAAACGCGCATGGACGAAGAAGGCTTGCTCATGACCGACGTGCTGGTGCGCGACATCACCTTCTCGGATCAGTTTGCGAATTCGATTGAGCAGGCGCAGATCGCCCAGCAGGAAGCGAACCGCGCGGCACTGGTGGTGGAAACGCGCCAGCAGGAAGCGAACCAACTGCGCGCGCAGGCGGAAGGTCAGCGCGACGCCGCCATCACCATCGCCCAGGGCGCGGCGCAGGCGACCGTGCTTCAGGCGCAGGCGCAAGCCGAGGCGCTGCGGCTGGTCAGCGAGCAAATCGCCGCCAACCCGATGCTGATCCAGTACCAGTACATTCAGACGGTCGGACCGAACGTCAAACTGGCGCTGGTGCCGTCGAACAGTCCCTTCTTGTTTGACTTCAGCAGCATCGCCGCCAACCCGGACTTCACCGCGCCGCCCGTGCCGGAAGCGACGGACATCGTTATCCCGCCGGATACGCTGATTACGACGCCGACGCCAACGCCGGGCGGCTGAGCGTCGATCTGGAATAGATTTTCTGCGGAGGCGGGTGCAGTCGTCGACTGCATCCGCCCCCTGCGATTTCCCCCGCGTTAAATTTCCTGCAACAAAATTAACTTTCCTTGATACCTGCTTGAATTTGCCAACCTTTGCATCTATGATAATTTGTAATTCTTAAACTAATGATGGGAGTGCAATGAGCACAGAACGACCGCTTATCCTTTTCACCAACGACGATGGGATCGCCTCGCCCGGCTTATGGGCGGTGGTCGAAGCATTTTATGATATAGGCGACCTGCTGGTGGTCGCCCCGCGCGAGCAGCAAAGCGGCATGGCGCGCAGTATGCCCGTGACGAGCGAAGGGCGCATCCTCGAAGAGCAGCGTCTGATCAAGGGCGAAGTGAACACCGTGTACTCGGTCGATGGCACGCCCGCCCAGTCGGTGCAGCACGGCGTGATCGAGCTGGCGGATCGGCTGCCTTCGCTGGTGGTCTCCGGCATCAATTACGGCGAGAACTGCGGCAACGGTGTGACGATTTCCGGGACGGTCGGCGCGGCGCTGGAAGCGGCGAGCCTGGGCATCCCGGCGCTGGCGGTCTCGCAGCAAACGCCGCGCGACCTGCACCTGACCTATTCCAACGACGTGGATTTCAGCGCGTCGGCGTACTTCGCGCGCAAGTTCGGGCTGTGGCTGATCGAGAACGACACCCCGGACGACGTGGACGTGTTCAAGCTCGACGTGCCGCTGAGTGCGACGCCTGAAACGCCCTGGAAAGTCACGCGGATTTCGCGGCGGCGCGTCTACTGGCCCACGCGACCGGAGCGGGTAGCGCTCTCGGACGTGGGGCGGATGGGCTACCGCTTCAATTACGACCCCGCCAACGCCGAGCCGGATTCGGACGTGTACGCGGTGCTGCAAGAAGGCGTGGTTTCGCTCTCGCCGATGAGCCTCGACATGACCTCGCGCACCGACCCGTACCGCCTGCGCCAGTTGGTGACGGGCGAGCGCGTCTACGCCGAGAAAGCGGGCAGGAAGAAGCTCGCGCCGCAGCTTGAAGAACTTCAGGCGGCGATCAACGGCGAGCACTAAACGAAGCCGCGAAGCCGCCTGCAATTGAGTTATCCTCAATCATGAGGGATGTCATGGAGACCCGACGGTTTCCAGCGCATCTCTTTTTTGTTGAACGGCTGGGTTTGAAACCTGCCCCGGTCTGTTTATAATCGGCGCTACTGTCAACATTCCCTGTCAGGGGTGCGCCGCGCCCCTGCGGAGCGCCCTGATCCTGTGAAATCAATCGTCCGCCTGCTGGCTCTCTTCTGGATTTCCGCAACGCTCACCCTTTCCGCCCACGCGCAGGCGTTCGGCTACGGCGTCCACGTGATCGGCACGCTGAACGATTCGACGCCGCGCACGGTCTACCAGTTCAACGGCTTGCGCGGCGACGTGATCTCCATCGACCTGACCGTGACCGACGGCAACCTCGACCCGATGCTGACGCTGATGGACAGCAGCGGCGCGGTGATCGCCCTGAGCGACGACGCGGCGGTCGAAGGGCGCGGCAGCCGCGACCTGCATCTGGAGGCGCTGCACATCCCGCGCAGCGACCTGTATTCGCTGGTGGTGGCGCGCTTCGGCTATCTGATGGGCACGACCTCCGGCTCGTATACGCTCGCGGTGGATCGCATCGGCGTCAGTTCGGCGTCAGGGAGCGCGCTGCGCTACGGCGACTCGGTCTACAACACCATTACCGATGCCGCGCCGCAGGTCTACTACACCTTCCGCGCCGCGCGCGGCGACGTGATCAGCGTGCGGATGCAGCGCGCGTCCGGCGACCTCGATCCGGCGCTGGAGATCGTCAACAGCCAGGCACAGATTATCGCCAACAACGACGACAGCCCCGGCACGCTCGACGCCGCCATCAACGGCTTCACCATCCGCGAGGACGGCGCGTATGCTATCATCGCCTCGCGTTTTGGGCAGGCGGCGGGGCGCAGCAAGGGGGCGTTCGTGCTGACGCTGGTTTCGGGCGCGGAGAGCGGGCTGGGCAAGAGCATCGACTTTGCGCTGCCGCTCGTGCCTGGTGTCGCGGCGCAGGGGACGATCACCGAGACCAGCAACGTGCAGTTCTACGAATTTCAGGGCAAGAAAGACGACGTGGTGACGATCCGCATGAACCGCACCAGCGGCGAACTTGATTCGTTCCTGGCGCTGCTCGATCCGTCGCAGCGCGAGCTGACCAACGACGACGACAGCGCGGGTAACCAGAACGCGCTGATCGACGGCTACGTCCTCCCGGCGGACGGCACGTACTACGTGGTCGCCACGCGCTACGAGCGCGCCGAGGGCACGACGGTCGGTCCCTACCAGCTTCTGCTGGAAGTCAACGGTACTGTCGCAGCGGACATTCCAGCGGACACGCCGCGCATCGAGTACGGCGCGTCGGTGCAGGGCGCGATCAGCGCGGATACGACGCAGGTGGTCTACGCCTTCGTCGGCGGGCGCGGCGACTCGGTCACGATCACGATGGATCGCGCCGACGGCAATCTCGACGCGCGCCTCGTCCTGCTCGACCCCCGCCAGACTCCGATGACCAGCGACGACGACAGCGGCGAGGGGCAGAATGCCAAGATCGACTCGTTCAGCCTGCCCGCGACGGGCGTCTACTACATCGTGGCGACGCGCTACAGCGGCACGGACGGCGACCCGCACACGACTGGCGGCTACACGCTGACGCTGACGCAGAACTAGACCTGCGGCGCGAGGGAGGCGATGTGCCCCCCTCATATTCTGCTGCCGCGCCGTTACTGCACTGCCGGGAGTTCGAACTCGATTGAATTCGCCGCCGGGTCGCCGGCGATGATGATGCCGACGGTGCTGCCGGGCGTGAAGACCACGTTGAAAGCGTCAGCCGGGCTGCTATCGCTTGAGTCACCCACCCCCCGCATCCCGTAAATGCCGAGCGTCTCGGCGTTATCCGGTGGTCCGGGGTTGCTCTTGGCGTCAGGAGGACCCGGATTGCTCTGAACCGTGTCTTCCATCGAAGCGGTGCTGTTCCACCAAGTCAGGAACAGGGCTTGTGCATCGGTATCGACGCCGATGTCGAAATGGATGGTCGTCGGCGTGTTGGGGTCGACCAGGGCGTGAAATTCGGGGTAGATCGCGCCCGTGCCGTCAGACGGCTCGATCACGCCGACGACAAAGAGTTCGTTGGGCGTAATGCTGGTGTCCATCCCGGCGTAAAAGTACAGCAGGTAGCTCCGGTCGCCGCTGCTGACGACCACGCCGCGCCCGTCGGGAGCAGGCTGAGCGCACGGAACGGTCTCATTCGGAACCGAGCCTCCCGGCAGCGAACCGCCGATGGACGTTCCGCCATACGACATTTGAATGGAAGCCCCGTCGCTGCTCCAGTTCATCGACTGATCGTTGGTGCAGTCGCCGGACGGGCGTTGGGAACTGGATGGGTTGCACGGGGCAGACGAAGTTGGCTCGAAGCCGCCACCGCCAAACTGAAACGCGCCCGAATCGCCATTGGCGCAGTCGCCGGAACTGGATGGGTCACAGGGGGCGGACGATGTTGGCTCGAAGCCGCCGCCGCCAAACTGAAACGCGCCCGAAATCGCCATTGGCGCAGTCGCCGGAACTGGATGGGTCACAGGGGGCGGACGCTGTTGGCTCGAAGCCGCCACCGCCGAACTGAAACGCGCCCGAATCGCCATTGGCGCAGTCGCCGGAACTGGATGGGTCGCAGGGGGCGGACGCTGTTGGCTCGAAGCCGCCGCCGCCGAACTGAAATGCGCCCGAATCGCCATTGGTGCAGTCGCCGGAACTGGATGGATCGCAGGGAGCGGACGCTGTTGGCTCGAAGCCGCCACCGCCGAACTGAAACGCGCCCGAATCGCCATTGGCGCAGTCGCCGGAACTGGATGGGTTGCCCGGGATGAGGCGGGATAGCCGGACGGGCTTCGAGTGATTGCGGAAAGTCGCAAGAAACGTCTCGGGCACGTCCGGGTTCGGATTGATGATGGCGAGCGGGCTGTCCGGCGGTCCCGGATTGCTGTCGAAGAGGAGCGCGCCGATCTGGATGTGCGTCAGCGTGTCGCAGTTGCCGCCTTCGCGCACGACCCAGCGCGCTGACCAGCCGTCCGCGATTTTTGCCCATGTGCCCTCTGCATTGACGAGATGCGCCAGCACCGGGTACAGGTTTCTCGAACTCAGATGACCGACGATCTTTGCGGTAAGCGAAGGCGCGGCGCGGACGTTGACGGCTTCCGCGCCGCGCGTCGCCAGCATACAATCACCGTTCGGTGATATGACAGGCAGGGCGACCGCCGGAGCGGTCGGGTTGACCGGGCAGTTGCCGTTCGCGCACGGATCCGAAGCGTTCGGGATACCGGCGCCGTTTTGGTCGCTTGGCTGGGGCGGCGGGTTGTTGCCCTGCGAGGGATTGGGAACCGGCGTGCTGGGGATCGGCGTCGGGTTGCTGAGAGGGCAGCCGCCATTGGAAACGGGACCGGGCGCGTTAGGACAGCTATCGCGCGAGTCCGCGATGCCGTCGCCATCGCTGTCGGCGGGTGGCGGACTGGTCGGCGTGCAGTTGACACGACAAGCGTCAACCATGTGGGGAATACTGGCGAAAGACTGGCTGCTGGATTGGGCGCTCGCTGCTATTGCCATGCAGACGACCATGAAAAAGACACCCAGCCAGATGAGTAAAGTGCGTTTCATAGATTGTGTCCTTATCTATGATATGCATAGATTCTACGCCTGTAATATATGTCGCTACGAATTATCGACTGGGGTCTTTTTCTGCATGAATAACCATCCCGCAAGCGCCCAGATGGACGCTCTCCGACGCAGCGTGACAGGCGCGGAATCTCTTAACGTCATCTTTTCCCATTCCCCCGTTTCAACGATATACTGTCCACCAGAGACGTTATTTTGAAGGACTCGTCATGAGTGAAATTCCGGTCGTGCTGGAGGTACGCGGGCTGACCAAGCGCTTCCCCGGCGTGCTGGCGAACGACCACATCAGCCTGAAGCTGAGAAAAGGCACCGTGCTCGGCTTACTGGGCGAAAACGGCGCGGGCAAAAGCACGCTCATGAACCTGATCTACGGCTTGTACCCGCCCGACGAAGGCGAGATTCTGATCAACGGCAAGCCCGTGACGATCCACGACCCGAACGACGCTATCCGGCTGGGGATCGGCATGGTACACCAGCACTTTCAGCTCGTCTCCGTGCTGACCGTGACCGAGAACATCATGCTGGGCGACGAGGCGACGCGCGGACCCTTTCTCGACCGCCGCGCCGCGCGCCAGCGGATCATGGAAATCTCCGCGCAGTATGGCTTGGAAGTCGACCCGGATGCGCTGGTGCAGGATTTGCCGGTCGGCGTGCAGCAGCGCATGGAAATCATCAAGGCGCTCTATCGCAAAGCCGACATCCTGATCCTGGACGAGCCGACGGCGGTGCTGACGCCGCAGGAGACGGAAGGCTTGTTCCGCATCATGGGGTCGCTGCTGGAGCGCGGCGTGAGCATCATCTTCATCAGCCACAAGCTGAAAGAAGTGCTGGAAATCTGCGTCGAAATCGCCGTGCTGCGCAACGGGCGCGTGGTCGGTCACGCCGATCCTGGCAGGGCGACTGAGGAAACGCTGGCGGAGATGATGGTCGGGCGCGAGGTGCTGCTCGAAGTCGACAAGGGCGAGGCGCATCCCGCCGAGCCGGTGCTGGTGATCCACGATCTGGTGGTTCACGACGACCGCGATTTGCAGGCGGTCAAGGGGATTTCGCTGGAGGTTCGCGCGGGCGAGATCGTCGGCATCGCCGGGGTGCAGGGCAACGGACAGACCGAACTGGTCGAGGCGATCACCGGGCTGCGCTCGGTTCTCGGTGGACAGATCGTGATCAACGGCGAAGATGTCACGCACGCATCGCCGCGCCGGATCACCGAAACCGGGGTGGCGCACGTGCCGGAAGACCGCCAGAAGAACGGTATGGTCGCGGCTTTCCCGGTGAAAGACAACCTCGTGCTGCAAACTTATTACGTCGAGCCGTTCTCTACCGGGATCGTCTCGAATGAGCGCGAGATCGTGCAGACCGCCGAGTCGCTGGTCAAGCAGTACGACATCCGCACGCCCAACGTGTTCGTGCCGATCAGCACGCTCTCCGGCGGCAACCAGCAGAAGGTGATCATCGCGCGCGAGTTTTCGCGCAACAACCGCCTGCTGATCGCCGCGCAGCCCACGCGCGGGCTGGATGTCGGCTCGATTGAATACATTCACAAGCAGATCGTGCGCCAGCGCGACGCGGGCGCGGGGGTGCTGCTGGTTTCGGCGGAACTGGACGAAATCCTGTCGCTGTCCGACCGGGTGGTCGTCATGTTCGGCGGCAAGATCATGGACACGCTGCCGATTGAAAACGCGACCCGCAACCTGTGCGGCTTGCTGATGGCGGGTGTGAGACCGGAGGCGGCGACCAATGGCTGAAACGGCGGCGGGGCGGCAGCCCCCGGCGATTGCGCGGGTCTGGCAGCGGGTGACGCCGTCGCTCGTGCCGATTCTGGCGGTGGTGACGGCGCTGCTGATCACGGTTCCGTTCATGATCCTGACGGGCGGCGAGGGCAGCATCAGCAAGGGCTTGAACATCGCCGGAACCGCCTACAGCGCGCTGATCGAAGGCTCGCTCGGCATCGTCGTCAATCGGGAAGTCAGCCGGGGCGACTTCGATCAATTTCTGGCGCTGGCACGGTCGGTGGATGCCAGCGCGCCGCTGGATCGCGTCGGGCTGCGGCGGCTGTCGCGCTCGGTCGGCGATCTGGTGACGGTCGGGATGGTCAACGCGCAGCGCTACGGCGACCTGCTCGCCAAATTCCCCGACCTGTCCAGCGATGACATCGCAAATCTGGCGGACAGCCTGCCCGACATGGCGGCTATCGGCTTGGATCGTCTGGAGGCGATGCGCCCGCTGGTGACGGCGCTGTCCGCGCTCGACCGCTCCGAAGTCAGCGATCTGGCGAAGCGGCTTGCGGCGCTGAGCGAACTCCCGCCCGGTCAGCGCGCCGATTTGCTGACCACGCTCCCGGTGATCGACCAGTATTCCGACGCGGACCTGCTGGCGGACATGAAGCTGGTCGATCAATACGGCATCGTGCGCTTGCAGCGGTTGATCGAGCGGCTCGACCTGCTGAATCAGGCGGGGATTGACCCGATCACAGCCGACGGCACGCTCTCGCCGGACGCGCAGGAATTGATCGACATGGCGGCGCTCAACGGCGGCGTGGACACGGCGCGCTCGGCTGCCGACACGCTCCAACTGGTGACTGCCGCCGGGATCGTCAACGTCGAAGCGCTCTCGCAGCAGATCGAGGACGTGCGCGCGCTCTACAGCGCCGGTCTGCTGACCAGCGACGACGTGATGACGGCGGTCAACACGGAACTCGACCCGGCGCTGCAAAACAACCTCGTCGTCAGCCGCCCCGGCAACCGCCTGCTGGTCGATAACCGGGACGTGTCAGCGGGCGCGATTATCAGCGATAACAATACGCCCGACAACCCGGACGACGACTATACGGAATCGGTCTATCTGCGCCTGGGCGGCTCGACGCTGCTGTTCTTTCCGAGCAACTCTGGAGACGATGCTCGTCCGCTCGATCCCGTTCATCATCGCCGGGCTGGCGGTGGCGCTGGGCTTCAAAGCCGGGCTGTTCAACATCGGCGCGGAGGGACAGCTTTATGCAGGTGGCATCGTCGCGGTGTGGGTGGGAGTTCTCGCCCATTTTCGCCGGTCTGCCGCTGATCATCCACCTGCCGCTGGTGATCCTCGTGGGCATTCTGGGCGGCGCATTGTGGGGCGCGATCCCCGGCGTTCTGAAAGCCTATACCGGCGCGCACGAAGTAATCGTCACGATCATGCTGAACTACGTCGCCATCGAGCTGGTGGACTGGCTGATCAAATCGACTAATCCGGTGATCCTGCTCGACACGACGGCGACGACGCCGCGCACCCCCTACATCGTGGACTCGGCGCGCATCCCGCTGTTTAAACAGGTGCCCTGGTGGGGCTTCGTGGCTGCGGGGATCGTCGTGCTGGCGCTCGGTCTGTATTCGCGGCGCGAGCGGCTTCAGCGCGACCTGCGTTTCGCCATCCGTCCGGTTGTTTACGGCGTGCTGACCGCCGTCGGCGGGCTGTTTCTGGCGTGGGTTGGCGCGGGCGGGCGGCTGCATCTCGGCTTGGTGCTGATGATCCTGACGGTCTGGTTCACCGACTGGTTCCTGAACAAGACGACGCTCGGCTTCGAGCTGCGCACGGTCGGCTCGAACCCCGATGCGGCGCGCTACGCCGGGATGAGCGTCAAGTGGAATATCATCCTGGCGATGGCGCTGAGCGGCGCGCTGGCGGGCTTGGCGGGCACCATCGAAATTTCGGGCGTGCAGTTCGACATGCAGCCCGCCTTCTTCTCCGGTCTCGGCTTCGACGCGATTGCCGTCGCGCTGCTGGCGCGCACCAACCCGCGCAGCATGATCCCGGCGGGGCTGCTGTGGGGGGCGCTGCTGGCAGGCGCGGGCTTGATGCAGGTTCGCGCCGACATCTCGATTGACCTGGTGAAGATCATTCAGGCGCTGATCATCATGTTCATCGCCGCCGACGCGATCATCCGCTATCTGTGGCACGTGCCGCAGCCTGCGCAGAAGACGGTTTCGACTTTCTCGAAGGGCTGGGGAAGCTAGAACGCGAGGTGCTGACGTGACCGATCAGGTATACGAACAGGAACTGCTTCAGCAGGTGAACAAACTCGATGACGAGCAGCAGCGGCGTTTACTGAATTACGCGCGTCTGCTGGCGCAAGCCCCGCAACTTCGCGGCGAAAGCGGCAAGAAGCTGATCGCATCTGCCGGAATGTTTGGCGAGGAGGATTTGGAAGAGATGCAGCGCGCCATCGAAGAAGACTGTGAGAGGATCGACTGGGGTGGCTGGGAATAAGCTGCTGCTGGACACCAACGCCGTCGTTGCCTTACAGCAGAAGAATTCGCATCTTTTGCGGCTGCTCGAAAACGAAGAGGATATTTTCGTCCCGGCGATTGTGATTGGCGAACTCTACTATGGCGCTTACAACTCGGGGCGTCCCGAAGAAAACCGCAAGATCGTCGCCGAATTCGCCGCAGACCGAAAAGTTCTGCATTGTGATGCGAATACGGGTGATGCCTATGGACAAATCAAGTATGCGCTGCGGATGAAAGGGAGACCTATTCCCGAAAACGACATTTGGATTGCGGCATTAACACTGCAATACGACGGGATTCTTGTCACACGGGACGAGCATTACAGCGAAGTGGAAAACCTGCGGACGCTGGACTGGTAATCATCCCTTAGCGAGACCTTGAGGATGTATGGCGACTTCTTCTCCGACATTTGATACGGCAACGGTGCGCACGTCGTGGCGCGAGCACATCCACATCACGCGCATCACGATCTTCTCGATCCTGTTCATTCTGCTCGGCGCGTGGATGATCGTCGGCGGGGCGGGCAGTATCGCCGGGGATGTCACCACCCGACTAACCTTCGGTGCGGAGCTGCCCGATCTCTACGTCCCGACGCTTGCCTACACGCTGGTCGTGGGCGTGCTCTATCTGCTGGGCGGGGTCATCGGTCTGCTGCCTAGCGCCAACCTGCACCGCGTGCGCTGGGTATGGCTGTTCGTCAACGGGCTGCTGGTGATCCCGACCGTGCTGATCATCGCGGCAGCGGGCAACAGCACCAACGTGACGGTCATGCTTCAGGTGAGCGTGCGCCTGGCGACGCCGATTGTGCTGGGAGCACTGGCGGGCATCTGGTGCGAGCGCTCCGGCGTGGTCAACATCGCCATCGAGGGCATGATGCTGACAGGCGCGTGCTTCGGCTTCGTCGCCTTCACGCTGCTGACGCCGTCGATGGGCACGCCCAACGCACAGGCGGTCGGCGTGCTGGCGGCGGTGCTGGCTGGCGGCGCGATGGCGGTGCTGCACGCCTGGCTGTCGATCACCTTCAAGACCGATCAGATCGTCAGCGGCACGGTGATCAACATCCTGGCGGTCGGCGTGACTTCGTTCCTGCGCCGCGAGGTGCTGCTCTCGTCGGAAGCCGGGCGCGAAACCTTGCAAGCGATCAATATCCCGGTGCTCTCGAAGATTCCGGTGATCGGCGACGTGTTCTTCCAGGGCAGACCCGTCTTCTACGCCATGTTCATCCTGCTGATCGTGACGCACGTCGTGCTGTTTTACACGCGCTGGGGCTTGCGCACACGCGCCGTCGGCGAGAACCCGCACGCGGCGGATACGCTCGGCATCAACGTGCAGCGCAACCGCTGGATCAACGTCATCATCGGCGGGCTGATCGCCGGGCTGGCGGGGGCGTGGTTCTCGCTGGAGACGACCGGCGGCTTCGACGACAACATGACCAGCGGGCGCGGCTTCATCGCGCTGGCGGCGATGATCTTCGGCAAGTATACGCCGCTCGGCGCGCTCGGCGGGGGACTGCTGTTCGGCTTCTCGGACGCGCTCGGTCAGCGCTTCCAGTTCCTCGGCGTGCCGATCCCGCCGCAGTTCCTGCAAATGGTGCCCTACGTGGTCACGATTGTCGTGCTGGCGGGGCTGGTCGGCAAGGCGACGCCGCCCAAAGCCGATGGTATCCCGTATGAAAAGTGAGGAGGAAGCAGCCCGGAATGAAATGGAAATTGCTCGCCGCTGCGCTGGGGATTGTCGCGCTCGGCGCATCGGCAGTGAGCGCGCAAACCTGCGATGCCGTTGCCGCATCGCTTGAGCCGCTGGCGGCGACCTGTGCGGATACACCGCGCGGCAACCTGTGTCAGGATGGTCAGCTTACCGCGTTCGACGGCTTGCAGGGCTTCAGCGTAGACACGGTTGCGCTGGGGCGCACGCAGGCAAACTACCCGGATGTCGATCCCGGACAATTCGTCAGCATCGCCTTCGTCGGGTCGCTTCAGGTACAGCCCGTCGTCCAAACGTCGCCCGCATCGCTGCCGCCGCGCATCCCGGTCGAGACCACGCTGAACGCAGGCAAGGTCAACGTTCGCCCACGCCCGGTGCGCGAGGGTCCTCCCATCGCTCAACTGGACAACGGCACGGCGCTGAACGCGACCGGCGTTTCCCGTAACGGCACGTGGATTCGCGTGCAGCTTCCCGACCAGCCGGAACAGTCCGCCTGGATCAACCGCAGCCTGCTTCAGAGCGATTACGATCTGTCGCTGCTGCCGACCGTGACCAGCGACGAGCCGGTGCCGCTGTACCCCGATTTCATGCCGATGCAAGCCTTCTCGTTCACACCTGTGTCGCCCTGCGCGGGTGTCGTGCTGCAAGCCGGCGACAACCTGGCGAAGATGCAGATCGACGGCGTCGACATGGAATATCACAGCGCGACCGTCTTCGTCCAGAACAGCGGCAGTCTGCTGTCCATCAACGTGCTGGAAGGCGTGATTCAGGTGGCGGCGCAGGGGACGACGACCACCGGCGTCGCCGGGTCGCTCGTGCTGGTTCCGCTGGACGAGTCCGGGCAGCCGACCGCAGCGCCGGAGCAGCCGATTCCGTATGACGAGGCGGCGCTGGCGAGGCTGGGCGGGAATTACATGCCGCGCGCCGTCGCCGCCGCGCCCGCTGCGGACGCGGACGCCATTCAAACGGCGCTGGTCACGCCCCTGAGCGGGGTCTGGAAGTTCACCTATCCGCCGCCCTATACCTACACCAGCGTCGAGGGGGGCGACTGCGGCTCGACGCTGTCCGTCAAGGGCGCGGTTCACCTGTTCGACGTGACGGTTTCGGTCGACGGAGACAGCATCTCGGCGTTCAATCCCGACATTAATATCGGAGCGGGCGTGCGCGTTCGTCCGGGGCTGTACGAACTCAACGACTTCTCACTGCAAGTCCTGTCGCCCACGCACATGACGACGACCTACGACACCAACCCGCTGATGGCTTGCACGAGCATCATCACCGTCGATGCGGAGTGGCTGCGCTCGGAGAATTAGCACTGGAGCGACCCTTGTACATTCATTTCGCCGCGCGCGGGATGCGCTGCTGATGGGCACGACCAAAGCGCGCTGGAAACCGGCGCCGAAGGATCAGCGCCGCGTTGCGTCGGGGCGGACTGCGCCGAAAGCGCGCTTCACGCGCCGCCAGCGCTCCGGCTCGCTGCCGCCGTCGCTGCCATCCGGGCGAGCGGGGCATGGGTGGTCGCCGCTGCTGAAGCTCGTCGCCGCGCTGGTGGTGACGGCGGGCATGGGCGTGCTGATCGTGATCGGCGTCGGCACGGTGATCCACGCCGAGCAGCACTATCAGGACAGCCAGCAGCGCGCCTCGTATTACGGTCTGCCGACGCAGCCATTCGCCACGCTCGCGCCGGACAGCGGGGAGGACGTGATGGCGGCGACCGTCCCGTCGGTCTCGTCCAGCGCGGTCTCATCCAGCGTGGTCTCATCCAGCGTGACGGCGCTGCCGAACGTCGTCGAGCCGGTGGTCTCGGAATCCGCCTCCGGCGCTGCGCTGAGCGAGCCGGACGGCGCGACGGGCGGGGATCAGACGACGCTGGCGAGTTCCTGTGACAAGTTCGGCATCCCGGTCTCGATCCGCATCTTCGACTGGAACGATTGGTCAACAGTCGAGCTGAGTAATCCGCTGGTGGCGCAGCTTCCGATCCAGTGGGACGCCAGCGCCGACATCTGGCGCGGGTATCAAGTCGCCAAGTCGTTCGACCAGCCCGACGATGCCCGCGAGCGCTGGAAGCTCCAGTTGTTCACCGCCGATGGAGTCGAGCGCCGGATTCAGGTCGAGCAGAGCGCGTCGACGCCCGACACGCTCTACGTGTATGCTTTCCAGATACTGACGCCCTACGCCGATGCGCAGGGCAAGCATTACGGCTATCATCCCTGCCGCGCGTTCCGCATCCCCGCGATGGACATGGACGTGCTGCTCAGCGCGGCGGGCGCGTACCAGAGTTCCGGCAGCCGCTTCCCGGCATTCGCCGCGCCGGACGATGCTCGCTGGGTGCGTGGCAGCGCGACGCCGCTCGACGGCAGCTTCGACCTGCGCAGCATCCCGACGCCGCAAAACAACGAGCCGCTCCAGAGCATCAGCCAGGTCGCGCCGTGCTACTTTATCACCGAGGACGACTGGGGCGTGTGGGCGCAGATCAGGATCGGCAACACGACCGCCTGGATCGATACATCTACGGTGAGACTGGACACAGCGCCATGACGACGATTTTTCACATCACGACACGCGAGGCTTGGACGCAGGCGCAGCGGGACGGCGTGTACCGCGCCGCTTCACTGGATGCGGTGGGGTTTATCCATTTTTCCAAAGCGGAGCAGGTGGTGGACACCGCTAACCGCTTTTACCGCGATCAGGCTGATCTGGTGCTGCTGGTGGTCGACGCGGCGCGGCTGCTCGCTGAACTGCGCTACGAGCCGCCCGCCGAAGATCACGGTGCGCTGACGAGCGACGCGCGCTTTCCGCATCTCTACGGCGCGCTCAACCTCGACGCGGTGATTCGCGCGGTCGATTTTCCGCCTGATGAAGACGGTTCGTGGTCTGCGCTGCCGCCGGACGCGCACTCAAATGAGTCTTGACCCTCCTACGGCGCTGTGCTACGATAACGATCATAATCACGATGTGCCTGTAGCTCAGTGGATAGAGCATCTGCCTACGGAGCAGAGGGCCGTGGGTTCGAATCCCGCCAGGCACGCAGCCAGCGCTTCTGATAACTCAGAGGCGCTTTTTTTGTGTGGCGAGGTTCGAGTTCGGCGAGTGAGCAAAACACAATCCATCCCAATAAAAGATCGTGGATTTTAAGCGCGTATGCGGGGGCGGCGGGTAAATTGCGCATACGCCAGCGGCACTATCGTCAAAAGCCGTTCGTTGGCGATGAGGGGCGTTGAGACACGCCGCCGCGCCGGATTTTCCAGGAGTCGAGCCGGTTCTCTAGCGTTTGATAGGCGATCCTGGCGATCTGGATGTCCTGCACGGCAACTCCTGTGAGATCGGCGACGGTCAGCCGCTCGTTCTCCTGAATGCGAGCAATCTGCGCAGGTCGGCGGCGGGCGTCTCATGCGCCCGCCACCCGCCGCCACTCTAAATGACCGTAAGCCGTGCGCCCATCCACCTCGCGGGGCGAAGTCTCCAGAATCAGGAGATCGCCGACGAACTGAAAATGCCGCACCTGATCGGTATGCGAATAGTTCGGGTCGCTGCCCTGAGTCACCTGATGCGTGACGGTCTGTGCCGCATCGTCGATGACGTAAGCGCCGAAGTAGGCTTTGAAGCTGTCGAACGCCCGCGCCTTTTCCTCGACCGTGCCCTTCGCCGCCGTGCCGCCCGCGAACGGCTCGCGCTGGCTCGATGCATACTGCACCGCCATGTTGCCATGCGAGTCGTAAATGATCAGACCGACCGGGTTTGTGCCGACCGGATGAGTCACGCTGCCGTCCTCGAAGCGATATTCGAATGATTCCAGCCGCCACGTGCCGACGAAGCGCTTCATGAAGTCTTCCCCTGCCAGCCGGGACCGCGCACGACGCGACCGGGAGTCGCGCCGGTGTGCTCGCCGTCTCGAATGACCGCCACGCCGTTGACCAGCACGTGCCGCACGCCGGTCGCGTATTGATGCGGCGCGGTGAAGGTCGCGTGATCCTGAATCTGCGCCGGGTCGAAGACCACCACGTCGGCGTAACAGTCGGACTCCAGCCGCCCGCGATCCGGGATGCGCAGCACCGAGGCGGGAAAGGCAGTCAGGCGGCGAATCGCTTCCTCAAGCGGGACGAGGTGCTGATCGCGCACGTAAAGCGCCAGCGCCCGCGCGAACGAGCCGTAGGCTCTGGGATGCGGGTTGAATTCGAGAAAACGGCTTTCCGGCGCCAGCGACTGCTCGTCCGAGCAGAACGCGACCCAGGGCAGGCTGATCTGCTTGCGAATGTTGTCTTCGGAGATGGTGAAGTAAGCCGCCTCGATGCGCGACTGATCTTCGAGGATCAGGTCGAGGATCGTCTCTTCGGGCGACGTGCCGCGTTCCGCCGCCACCGACGCCAGCGTTCTGCCCGTCAGCGGGCGCAGCGCCGCCAACTCGAAGCCGATCATCAGGACGTTCTCCGGCGTGCCCGCCGCCAGCCGCAGATTTTCCCAGCCGTCATCGGGCTTGCGCATGGCGCGCAGGATCGTCTCGCGCGTCGCCGGGTCGCGCAGCCGGGCGAACAGCGCTTCGCGCCCGCCTTCCTGCGCCCAGGGCGGGATGCTGGCGGTCAAGCCGGTCGCGCCCGCAGGGTAGGTATACATGTCGGCGCTGATCTCGATCCCCTGCTGTTGATACGCCTCCACCCGGCGGATCAACTCGTCCATCTTGCCCCAGTTGTCGTCGCCCATCGCCTTCAGGTGGTAAATTTCGCCGCGAATCCCCGCCGCCCGAATGATGGTCACGAATTCCTCGAAGGCTTCCAGCAGGCGCAAGCCCTCGCTGCGCAGGTGCGAAATGTAGATGCCGTCGTATTCGCCCACCGCCTGCGCCAGCGCGATCAACTCGTCGGTCTTGGCGAAGCTGGCGGGCGGATAGATCAGCGCGGAAGCCAGACCCATCGCGCCTTCGAGCATCGCGTCGCGCGCCAGCTCGCACATCGTCTCCAGCTCCGCCGGGGTCGGCGGTCGATCCGCGTTGGCGAGCTGGTGCTGCCGCAGCGTCGATGACCCGACGAACGAGGCGACGTTGGTGGCGACGCCGTGCCGCTCCAGATGCTCCAGATACTCGCCGAGCGTCGTCCAGGCGAGTTCGACGCCCTCGCGCGCCATGATCGTGCCCATCTCGACCTTCATCGCCGGACTCAGGGGACCGAACGAAAATCCCTCGCCCATGACTTCCAGCGTGACGCCCTGGCGCAGATCGCTTTGCGACCTGCCGTCGATGAGCAGCGAGGTGCTCGCCCAACTGAGCATATTAATGAAGCCCGGCGCGACCGCGAGTCCGGCGGCGTCGATTTCCGTCTTACCCTGCGCGTAGCCGAGATCGCCCATGTCGGCGATCCGGTCGCCGTTGATGGCGAGATCGGCGGTGAAGGGCGGCGCTCCGCTGCCGTCGTAGATCGTGCCGTTGCGAATGATGAGATCGTACATGGCTGGCATCAGAAATTCCTCGCTAGTGAATGTTGTAGGGATCAAGGGCGTCACGCAGCCCGTCGCCGGTGAAGTTGACCGCCAGAACGGTCAGCAGGATCAGAAAGCCGGGGAAAAACCAGAGCCACCAGGCTTTGTCGATCCGTTCCATCGCTTCCTGTACCATGTTACCCCAGCTTGCCATCGGCGGCTGCACACCCAGACCGAGAAAGCTGGCGTAGGCTTCGGCGAGGATCACGCCGGAGATACCCAGCGTGGGCGCAGGACGCGGGCATGAGCCTCGAAGCATACGAAGACTTCGCTTACGACGCTTACTTCTGCGACCGCGAGGACCCGGCGGCGTCAAACCGGAGGAGAAGCGCGGCACGGTCGATTTCGTTCGACTGGCAATTCGCCCTGACCGGATTAGAATCGTCGGGCGTAAAAAAGCGTAATTAATTATGGGAGCCTGACCACTTGAAAAGCTATCTCAGTCATCTGGAATGTGGCTGGTGCGGCAAGACCTATCCCGCCGACCAATTGATGAATCTGTGCCCGGACGACGGCAAGCCGCTGCTCGCCCGCTACGATCTGGACGCGGCGCGCGCGGACTTCTCGCGCGATGCGATTGCTTCCCGCCCGCCGACCATGTGGCGCTACACCGAGGTGCTGCCCGTGCGCGAGGCGGCGCATCGCATGTCGCTCGGCGAGGGCTTCACGCCGCTGCTGCCGCTCCGCGCATGGGCGATAAGCTCGGCATGAGCCACCTGTATGCGAAAGACGAAGGGCTGAACCCGACCGGGTCGTTCAAGGCGCGCGGCATTGCCATGGCGGTCTCGCGCGCCGTCGAGCTGGGCGTCGAGGCGGTCGCCATCCCCAGCGCGGGCAACGCCGGGAGCGCGACGGCGGCTTATGCCGCGCGCGCCGGGATTCCCGCGTACATTTTTTTGCCGCAGGACGTGCCCGCCGCTTTTCTGGCGGAAATGCGCGCGCTCGGCGCGCAGGTGACGCTGGTCGACGGCTTGATTACCGACTGCGCCAAGCTGGTGCGCAAAGGCGCGGACGAAGGGCGCTGGTTCGACGTTTCGACGCTCAAAGAGCCGTACCGCGTCGAAGGCAAGAAGACGATGGGCTACGAGATCGCCGAGCAGATGGGCTGGCGCGTCCCGGACGTGATCATCTATCCGACCGGCGGCGGCACGGGCATCGTCGGCATCTGGAAAGCGCTGGGCGAAATGGAAGTCGCTGGGCTGGATCGGGAGCGAGCGCCCGCGCATGATCAGCGTGCAAACCGAAGGCTGCGCGCCGATTGTGCGCGCCTTCGAGCAGGGCGTCGAACTGGCGTCGATGTGGGAGCACGCCGCGACGGTCGCCGATGGGCTGCGCGTGCCTGCGGCGGTGGGCGATTTCCTGATCCTGCGCGCCGTGCGTGAAAGCGGCGGGACGGCGCTCACCGTCAGCGACGACGACCTGATCGCCGCGCAGCTTGAACTGGGCGAAAACGAGGGCATCTACGCCGCGCCGGAAGCCGCCACGACGCTCGCGGCGCTCAAACAGCTCCGGCAGCGCGGCGAGATCGCGCCGGACGAGCGCGTCGTCTTGCTGCTGACCGGCAACGGACTCAAATACGGCGATCTGAACGCGCGGCGCAACTAGCCGACTGTGCTACGGCTCCTGCTCGCCCGCGTCGATGGCAAACGGGAGGATGTTGCCCTTGGGCGGCAGCGGGCAGGTCGCGTAGGGGGTGAAGGCGCAGGGCGGATTGTAGGCTTTGTTGAAGTCCACGATCAGGCTGCCGTCTTCATCCTTGCTGGCGTAGAGGAAGCGCCCGGCGTGATAAATCCGGTCGCTGGTGTCGCGGAAGACGAACCAGAGTTCGCCCTCGCCTGCACTGAAGGCTTCCAGCCGCACGGGGCGACCGTCCAGCACGAAATCGACGGTGCCGGGGCTGTCCATCGGCACGTCGATGCCCGCCGCCGTCGAGATGTCGAGTTCGCGCGCCTGGGGATAGGGCGTGAACGTCCCCACGACGCGGTAGCGCGCGTCGACCGGGAACCACTTGCGCCCGGCGAACGCCAGCCGCAGCGGATTATTCCGGTCGCGCACGCGCACGCCATATTGATCGGCGCGCTTGATCACGTTGAACCGGATCGAGCCGATTTCGACCCACGTAGCGCCCTGCGGATCGTAATCGTCGCGCAGGACGGCGCGGGTTGCTGGCGCATCATCGACCTTCACTTCTACATCGGTTGTGACATGTAGTGTCACAACCTGGTCGTGAAACGCGATCACGCCGACGCGCGGCGGCGCGCTTTCCGGCAGCAGGATGTCGGCGGTCGGGTCGCTGCCGAGCGTATTGTCGCCCTCGTGCAGCCAGTACAACCCCGTCAGCGTCAGCCAGCCCGTCTCGCTGCGCAGGCGCTCCTCAACCTCGCGCCGCCACGACTGAATATCCGCCTGATACGCCTCTGCTTCTGCCGAATGACCCGCTACTGACATCGCCCGCAATCCCTAACACTCGATTGACCGATTGTAAACGAGTAGTGCTAGCTTCCTGACCTCACCCCGCTGCGCGGCGAAACATGTTTCGCTCGCTTAGCTTCCCCTCTCCACTGTAAGCGAAGCGGCGTGGAGAGGGGATTGAGGGATGAGGTTTTGAGAGAAGAATTCGCTCGCCAGCACCGCTTGTCGTGAACGTGAAGGGCTTGGGTCGGTGAAGACCCAAGCCCCGTATGGTGCGTGATTACTGCTGCGTGAAGTAAGCGCGACCGGGATACTTCAACCCGGTGAGGAACGTGCCATTGATCTCGGCGTCGTCCAGGTTGAGCTTGGACGTGTAGACGTATACGCCAATCGGTTGGAAGATCGGGATCATCGGCAGGTCTTGCCAGAGCAGCTTGTCGATCTGCTGGTAGATGGCGGTGCGCTTGACGGGATCCGTCTCCGTATCGCCCTGGTCGAACAGCGCGGTCACTTCCGGGTTGTCATACGCCAGATAGCTGGTGTCGTCGGCGTAGAAGGTGCGATAGTGCGACGGGTCGGTGCCGAACAGACCCCAGCCGCCGAGGAAGGCGTCGTAGGGCTTGTCCGGGCTGGTGTTGTCGTAGAGTTCGGTGTTGACCGCCGCGTCGTCCAGCGGGACGAGGTCGACGTTGACGCCGAGCGCGTGCCAGTTGTCATAGACCACCGGCGCGATGCTCTGCATGAGCGTCCACGTGCCAGAGTAGATCAGGCGCATGGTCAGTTCCTGACCGTCTTTGTCGAGGAAGCCGTTGCCGTCGCTGTCCGTCCAGCCCGCGTCCGCCAGCATTTGCTTCGCCTGGTCGGGGTCATAGGGATACTGCGCGTTCGCGCCCGCCATGATAGGACGACGCCGACTTGTTGAAGACCGAATCCGCTATCGTGCCGTTGCCTGCCGCTGCCGCCTCGATGATGGCGTTGCGGTCCAGCCCGGTGATCAGGGCGCGGCGCACAGCGGGGTCGCCAACGGTCTTGCTCTTGGCGTTGAAGCCGACGTAGCGCATCAGGTCGCGCGGGGTGTTGACGATGGAGAAGTCGGGGTTGTCCTGGAAGGGGGACAGGTCGGCGCCGTCGATGCGCGCGAAGTCGAGTTCGCCCGCCTGAAGCGAGTTGGCGATGTTCTCGACGCCGCTGACGAAGCGGACGATGATGCGGTCAAGGCAGGGCGCGCCGCCCCAGTAATCCGTGTTCGCTGCCAGCTCCACGTCCTGCCCGGTGTCCCACTTGACGAACTTGAACGGTCCGGTGGTGATCGGGTTGGTGTTGTAAGGCGCGTCGATCACGTGGGAGCTGGTGAAGGCGTGCGCCGGCACAATCGGGATGCTCAGGTTGTTGAGGATGGCGGGGTTGACGTGCTTGAGGATGACCTGGAAGGTGTGGTCGTCCACCACGTTGAACTGAAGCGGCTCGCCGTCCTGCATCAGGTTGTTGCGCCAGTCGATGGTGTTGTCTTCTTCGAGCACGGCGTTGTAGGTAAAGAGCACGTCGTTCGCCGTGAAATCCTGCCCGTCCGACCACTTGACGCCCTGGCGCAGGTGGAAGGTGTAGGTCAAGCCGTCGTCGGAAATGTCCCAGCTTTCGGCGAGCGAGGGTTCGATCTTGTCGCCCCAGTTCTCGCCGCCGAGCACGAGCGGCTCGTCCATGAAGGTCGTCACGGCGAGGCTCTTGCCATCGTTGGCGTACAGCCCGCTGAGCGTCTGCGGATCACCTTCGCCCTGAACAAGCATCGTTCCCCCGGTGGCGGGGCAGCTAAAGCTGCTGTCCTGCGCGGAGGCGATCTGGACGGAGAAGATCAGCAGCAAAACCGATAATAAAGCAAACTTACGCATGGGCATGTTCTCCTTTGATAAGCCCAAGTAATCACAGAAAGTTGACTAATCCCGCAGTTGGGGATCGAGGGCGTCGCGCAGCCCATCGCCGACGAAGTTGAACGCCAGCACGATCAGCGATATGGCTACGCCCGGTACGATCCAGATCCACCACGCCGTGCGAATCCACTGCTGCGCGTCGCCGAGCATGTTGCCCAGGCTGGCGTTGGGCGGCGGCACGCCGAGTCCCAGAAAGCTGAGCGCGGACTCGGTCAGGATCGCGCCCGGCACGGCGAGCGTTGCGGCGACGATGACCGAGCCTGCCGTGTTGGGCAGCAGGTAGAGCATGATCAGTCGCCACGCCGGGACGCCGATGCTGCGCCCCGCCAGCACGAACTCGCGCTCTTTCAGCGACAGGATTTCGGCGCGCACCAGCCGGGCGACGGTCATCCAGTTGAGCGCGCCGATGGCGATGATCAGCGCGATCAAGCTGCCGCCGAGTATCCCCGCCATGATCAGCAGCAGCAGGAAGGCGGGCACCGACAGAAACACGTCGGTGATGCGCATGAGCAGGTTGTCGATCCAGCCGCCGAAATACCCGGCGAGCGCGCCGACCAGGATGCCGATCACCAGTTGAAAGCCGACGGCGGTCACGCCGACGACCAGCGAGACGCGCATCCCGACGATGGTGCGCGCCAGGTAGTCGCGCCCGTAGTTGTCGGTGCCGAGCAGGTATTCCGCCGAGGGCGGCTGCGGCTTGCCGTGCGCGTAGCTGGTGTTGGTGGCGTTGGGGTCGTGCGGCGAAATCTGCTCGGCGAAGACGCTCATCAGCGAGAGCAGGATCAGCACGACCGCGCTGGCGACCGCCAGCTTGTGACGGCGGAACTGCCGCCAGACCAGCGACGTTTGCGACCGCGGCGCTTTGGCGAGTGGGGCGACCGTCAGGTTACTCATAGTGAATCCTCGGATCGACCCAGGCGTAGGCGACATCCGCCAGCAGGTTGCCGACGATGATCATCAGGGCGGAGAGCATCGTCACCGCCATGATGACCGGGTAATCGCGCCCGCTCACCGCGTCGACGCCCAGCCGCCCGATGCCGGGCCAGCTAAAGATCGTCTCGGTGATGAACGCGCCGGTGACGACTGTCGGGACGGAGATGCCGACCAGCGTCACCATCGGGATGAGCGAATTGCGCAGGGCGTGAACCGTCAGGACGCGCCGCTGGCGCAGCCCCTTGCCCTGCGCCGTGCGGATGTAATCCTGACCGAGGACTTCGAGCAGCGCCGAGCGCTGGTAGCGCGACCAGCCCGCGATCTGCGCCAGACTGAGCGTGATCGTCGGCAGGATCATGTGCTCCAGCACGTCGAGGACGGAGCGCCAGCCGGTGTAGGTCTCGCGCACCGAGCGCATCCCCGACGCGGGCAGCCAGCCGAACTGGATGGCGAAGACCTGAATCAGCAGCAGCGCGATCCAGAAAATCGGGACGGAAATGCCCGCCAGCGCCAGCGTGCTGACCACGTAGTCGATCCAGGTGTAGCGTTTCAGCGCCGAGATGATGCCGATGGGGATGGCGATGATGAACGAGATCGCCAGCGACACCGTGCCGAGCAGCAGCGTGTTGGGCAGGCGGTCGCCTACCTCCAGCGTGACCGGGCGGCGCGTGCGAAACGAAAAGCCCAGGTCGCCGGAGAGCGTCTTGACGAGCCAATCCGCGTAGCGGACGTAGACCGGCTGCTCCAAGCCAAGGCTGAGCCGGACGCGCTCGATATAAGCGGGGTCGGTTCCCTTGTTGGGATCAATGTACATCTGCGCGGCGTCTCCGGGCGCGATCTCCACGATGCCGAAGGTCAGCATGGAGATCACAATCAGCAGCGGAATCGCCTGAAGCAGGCGCTGAGCGATATAACGAGACATGTAAGCCCCAAGTTTGCGTGCCGGTTTGCGTACACCCAACAAAAAAGCTCCGAGAGGCGTTCTCAGAGCTTTTGTCGACATTGCTAAAGAGAACCGTCTAGCACGGTCGAGCCAAAAGTCTCAGCCTCTCATCGCTGAAACAACGCTTGGCAACACCGACACTGCATTCGACAAATCACGGTTACAAAACCCATTCGCCTGAATTTTCACGGTCCGTAGACAAAGATACCAGATAGACGCAATTCGTCAATAGAGCCGTTCTCCGAGCGCGGGCAAAACCTGCTCGCCCAGCAGCCGAATACCGCGCTCGGACGGCAAGCCGTGCGGCGTGCCGAACTCGACGCGGCTTGCTCCGGCGGCGTAGAGTGCTTCCGTCTGCCGGATGATGTCGGCGGCGTCGCCCGCGAAGGCGAAGCGATCCAGCAGGTCGTCGGAGATCAGGCGCGCGGCGGCTGCCGTCTCGCCCTGCTCGACGTGCGTCTTCAGCCGCGCGATCAAGTCCGGCTCGACCGTCACGGTCGGATCGAGCGGGGCGACGACCGGGAGATAGAGCGCCACCGCGCGCCGCGCCGCTTCGCGCGCCTGCCCGCGATCCTCGTCGATTACCGTGACCGCGCCCAGACAGATGCCGACCGCGCCCGCGCGTCCCGCGCGCCGCTCCCCTTCCCGGATATAGCCCCGGATCACCGGGATCAGGGCGGGGTTGGCGGAGCCGCCGACTTTGACTTCGTCGGCGATCTCGCCCGCCAGCGCGCACAGCCTGCGCCCCCACGTGCCGATCAGCAGCGGGATCGGCTGGTCGGGCAGGCGGTAGGGCGCGCGGACGTGCGGCGCGAGCGGATAGATTTCGCCGGGATAGCCGCCGCTTTTGCCTTCGAGCAGGTAGCGCACCACCTCCGCCGCCTCCCGAATCGCCTGAAGCGGCTTGTCCGGCTCGTGGATGCCGTGATCTTCCAGCCACGCGCCGCGCGCCAGCCCGACGTAGACGCCGCCCGGCGCGATCTGCGCCAGCAGCGCCGTCTGCGCGGCGATGTCAATCGGGTGGACGCGGGCGGGCGGGATCGCCGCCGCGCCGATGCGCGCGCTGTGCAGATGCGGCGCCATCAGCAGCAGCGCGGCGTAGCTGGGATGAAAGGGCGCGTCGCTGTAGACGCTGACCACGTCGAACTCGTAGAGGTCGATCAACTGCGCCAGCGCCACGTACTCCGCTGCCGTCTTATCCGTTTGCAGGGCGATGCTGATCTCGCTCACGTCAGGTCGTCGCTGTTCAGCCTGTGCTTGCCGGTGCGCTCGATGCGCATGATCAGGCGCTCGTCGGGGTCGGGGCAGGCGATCAGCAAATCCTGGGCGAGCCAGTCGCCGCGCGCCAGCTCGCGCTGCTTCGCCGCCAGCAGGGGCAGCGCCGCGCTGAGCGCGTAGATGCAGAAGTGCTTGCCGTCGGGGATGCGCAGGCGGCTGCTCTCGGTCAGCTCAAAGTAATCGCCGACCTGCAAGCCGCAGACGGAGCGCCCTTCGATGGCGACGACGGTCACGCGCAGGTCGTAAAGCTCGAACTCCATCCGTCGCTGTCCTCACCTGTCCCGGAAATGCGGCAGCACGTCGCGCCCAATCGCGGCGACCGCTTCGAGCGGGTTCGCGCCCAGCGGCGGACCGAAGCTCAGATGGCGCACGCCCAGCGCCGCCAGCCCCTCCAGCCGCTCGATCAGGTCGCGCGTCGTGCCGCTGATGCCGATCTTGAGCATCTGCGGCGTGACCAGCCGCTTCGCCTTCTCCGTATCGCGCTCGACCATGATCGCCCGCTCGATGGGTTCGAAATCCGCCTGCGACAGCCCCAGCCGATCCAGGACCAGCGGGCTGAGCGCGTGCCCGTAGTAGGCGATCTTCTCGCGCAGGGCGTCTTCGCTGCCAATCGAGCACCACACGCACGCCGCGATGTCGATCTCGTCCAGGCTGCGCCCCGCCCGCACCGCGCCCTCGCGGATGTAGGGCAGCACCGTCTCGTAATGCTCCGGCGGAAAGAGCAGCGGCAGCCCGCCGTCGGCGGCTTCGCCGGTCAGCCGCAGCATGTTCGGGCTGAGCGCGCCGACGTAAATCGGCACGGCGCGGCGCGGCTGGAAGCGCAGGTAGGCTTCGCCGCTCCAGCGCAGGAACTCGCCCGCCATCTCGACGCGCTCGCCGCGCAGCAGCCGCCGGATCGCCGTGATGCTCTCGCGCAGCGCCGCCACCGGCTTGGTCTGCTCGATGCCGATCCACTTGAGGAAGTCCGCCGCGCCCGCCGAGATGCCCAGGTTGAAGCGTCCGTCCGAGGCTTCGTCGAGCGTCGCCGCCATCATGGCGATCTCCGCCGGATGGATGGTGTACGGGTTGACGATGCACGTCCCGATCTCGATGCGCTCGGTGGCGGCGGCGACCGCCGTCAGGATGACCGGGGCGCTGCGCAGAAACAGGTCGTCGCTCACCCAGAATTGATCGAACCCGGCTTCCTCGGCGCAGCGCGCCAGCGCGACGTAATCGCGCACCGGGAGGTCGTTGTTGAACCGCAGACTGAATTTCACGTCCGTTGCTACTCCACTACGATTAAATCCTGCCAGCCTTTGGTCAGCGGCTCGCCGCCGCCGGGACGCGCGACGACCACGTCCTCGATGCGCGCCGAGAAGCCGTTCTCGTTCATGATGCTCGGCTCGACGGTGAACAGCATCCCCTCTTGCAGCAGGGTGGTATTGCCTTTGGTCAAAAAGGGCGGCTCGTGAACGTCCACGCCGATGCCGTGCCCCAGACGATGGCGGAAAGCCGCGCCGTAGCCCGCGTCTTCGACGACTTTGCGCGCGGCGGCGTCCGCCTGCTCGCAGGTCGCTTCGCCCGCCTTGAGCGCGGCGATCCCGGCTGCCTGCGAGCGCATGATCGTCTGGTGGATGCGCACGAATTCCGCGCTGGGCGCGCCGAACGAGACCGTGCGCCCGTAGTCGTAGCAGTAATCTTCAAAGACCGCGCCGAAATCGAACAGCAGCGACATCGGCGCCAGCAGCGTCCGGTTCCACGATTGGTCGCGCCCGCCCCAGATCAGCGGGTAGTTGGGACCGCTGTTGTACATCGACGTGGTGAACGACGGACCGAGCGCGCCGTGCCTGCGCATCTGGTAATCGACTTCGGTGATCACGTCCAGCTCGGTCATGCCGATCTTCAACTGCCTGAGCACGTCGGCGAAGGCGGCTTCGGTGACCGCGCCCGCCCGGCGCATGATCTCGATTTCCTCGGCGGATTTGACCGTGCGCAGCGCGCGCAGCATGTCGGTCGCCGAGACGAAGGTCGCGTCCGGCAGCAGCGCTTGCAGATGGATCGCCGTCTCGCCGCGCGTCCAGTCGCTGATGGCGACGCGCGGCTTGGCGGGCAGATTGAAGCCGTTGAGGATGTCGCGCACCAGCGCCGACGGATCGTCCCAGTCGCCCAGCACGCGCAGTTGAATCCCTTTGACTTCCTGCGCGACGCCGCTTAACTCCGCCGTCATGCGCGGCAGCGTGACGACAGGCGCGTGCTTCGGCGTGATCCACGCGCCTTCCAGCCACGCGCCGGGGTGGATCGTCGCGCCGAAGTTGGGGATGTCGCGCGGGACGCCGGTGAGATACTGCATGTCGGACGAAATCGGAAAGAACGCCACGTCGGCGGCTAGGAGCGCCTGAAACTGCTGAATTCGTTCAGAAAAATTCGCCATTGTTCACTCGATCCGTTTTCTGCAAAGAGAGGCGACTATAACACAGGTGCGGGCGTGAAAGGATAGTCCAAATGGTCTGGAGAGTGGTGAAGTCGAGGATTACAGATTGCGCGAAATCTGACCTCACCCGCTTCACGGCGAAACTGCGTTTCGC
>CAVXEZ010000019.1:0-85676 GCA_963760975.1 uncultured Chloroflexia bacterium
CGTTGCGGAGAGGGCACGACCGAGTTCACGAGGTCGGGGTGAGGTGGAGTGTTCATGTTCGCATGGTTCACCACTCAAAATGGTCTGAGAGTGTTTGCTTACGCGGCGGTATGTCGTTACAATCGCTGGCGCTCGACTTGTAATGTTTAACATGCACGTTTTTTCAGGAGTGAAGCCATGCGATTACTTCGTGTCTTTGTCTTCCTCGCCATTCTGGTGATGCTTTCGGCGGGCGCGCTCCAGGCACAGGACGAAAAAGTGCTGGTCGTGGCGCACGCGGAAAGCACCGATTCGCTCGACCCGGCGCGCGGTTATACGCAGACGACGACCATCGTCCTTCAGGTCACTTACGACACGCTCGTGACCTTCCCGAAGGACAGCGCCGCCACTATCGAGCCGCGTCTGGCGACCGACTGGACGATCTCCGACGATGGGCTGACCTATACCTTCACGCTGCGCGATGCCCAGTTTGCCAATGGCGATCCCGTCACCGCCGACGACGTGGTCTTTTCGGTCAACCGTCTCAAGAACGTCAAGGGCAACCCGTCGTTCCTGGTCGCTAACGTCGCCAGCGTCGAAGCGGTCGATGCCAAGACGGTCAAGTTCACGCTGAGCCAGCCGACGCCCGCCTTCCTCGCCTACCTGACCAACAGCTCGCTGTCGATCACCGACGCGGCGGTCGTCAAAGCCAACGGCGGCACGGATGCCGAAGACGCCGCCACCAGCGACACGGGCGAAGCCTACCTGAACAGTCACTCGGCGGGCAGTGGTCCTTACATGCTCGACCACTGGGATCCGCAGGTCGAGACCGTGATGGTGCGCAACCCGAACTACTGGGGCGACCAGCCTTACTTCGACCGCATCGTGATCAGCAACATCCCCGAAGCGGCGACGCAGAAGGTCGCGCTCGAATCGGGCGAGGCGGACATCGCCCTCGACCTGACCGCTGACCAGATCGGCGCGTTGAAAGACAACCCGGACATCTCGATCACCAACGCGGCGGGGAATTACGTTCACTTCCTGCTGATGAACGAAAACCCGGACGTGGGCGGTCCTGTCTCGAACCCGACCGTGCAGGAAGCGATCCGCTACGCGCTCGATTACGAAGGTTATCGCCAACTGTGGGGCGGCATCACCCCCGGTACGGTCATGGCGGTCGGCATCGCCGACGCCTATGGCTCGGACAAGGCGTTCACGCGCGACGTGCAGAAAGCCAAAGACCTGCTCACTCAGGCGGGGTATCCCAACGGCTTCGACATCACGCTCGACTACCCGGTCTTCACCTGGCAGGGCGTCAACATGGAAACCAACGCCCAGAAGATTCAGGCTGACCTGGCGGATGTCGGCATCAACGTGACCCTCGAAGGCAAGGAGATTCAGGTCGCGCTGGAAGATTACCGCAACGGTAAGGAAGGCTTCGGCTACTGGTTCTGGGGTCCCGACGTGCTCGACCCGGTGGATACGCTCTCGTTCCTGCCCGGCGGTATCGTCGGCTTGCGCGCCAACTGGACGGACGACAACGCCGATCCGGCGATCCTCACGCTGCGTGACCAGGCGGCGGTCGAGTCTGACCCCGCCAAGCGCGCCGATCTGTTCGACCAGATTCAGGCGTACTATCAGAAGAGCGGTCCCTGGGCGCCGTTCCTGCAGCCGAACATTCAGACTGCCTACCGCAGCGACATTCAGGGCTACATGTTCCATCCCCAGTGGATCGTCGATCTCTCCCTGCTGAGCCGCGCGGGATAAGCAGCTTACCTCGTTTGTACACACGGTGTGGGGCGGGTTTCTGACCCGCCCCCGCATTTGACGGAACCGTCGGAAACGGATTCATGCCCCTCTATCGTTATGTCCTGCGCCGGATTCTGTTCGTCATTCCTCTTCTGCTGGGGATTACGCTGGTCTCGTTTCTGATCGCCAATGCCGTCCCCGCCGACCCGATCAACGCTAATCTGCCGCAGAACCAGTTGAACAACCCCGAAATCGTGGCTGCCTTCCGCGCCGAGTGGGGGCTGGACAAACCGATTTTCGAGCAGTACCTGACCTACCTCAACAATCTCCTGCACGGCGATTTGGGGCGCTCGATCAAGACGCGCCAGCCCGTCGCCGAGGACATCGCCCACTTCCTCCCGGCGACCATCGAGCTGGCGACGACGGGGACGTTCCTCGGCGTCGTGATCGGAGTCAGTTTCGGCGTGATTTCGGCGGTGTGGTACAACCGCCCCATCGATTTCATCGTGCGCGTGATCGGGCTGGTGGGCGTGAGCGTGCCGGTCTTCCTGCTGGCGTTGATCGGTCTGACGTTCCTCCACGCGCAGCTTGGAATCGTCGCCGGACCGGGACGCCTGAGCGCGCGCATTGCCAGCCCGCCGACGGTGACGGGCTTGTTCACGGTGGACAGCCTGATTGAGGGGCGCTTCGACGTTTTCCGCGACGCTGTGTCGCACCTCGTGCTGCCCAGCCTCGTTTTGGCGCTGTACATCGCCGGGCTGATCAGCCGCGTCACCCGCTCGTCCATGCTCGATATTCTCAGCGCGGATTACATGCGCACCGCCCGCGCCAAAGGCTTGCGCGAGCGCTTCGTCGTCCTGCGGCATGGCTTGTCGAACGCGCTCATGCCGATTGTCACGGTGATCGGTCTCTCTTACGGCACGCTGCTGGCAGGCGCCGTGCTGACTGAGTCGATCTTCGCCTGGCCCGGCATCGGGCGCTACATGTTCCGGGCATCGACTTCGCAGGATTTCCCTGCGATCATGGGCGTCAGCCTGCTTATCGCGTTTATTTACGTAATGGTGAATTTGATCGTTGACATCCTCTACTATTTCATTGACCCACGTATCCGCGCGGCGTAACAGGCTGCTCTATCTGGCGCGCAAGAACCCGCTGATGATCGCCGGGATCGTCGTGGTGATCGTCTGGATTCTGGCGGCGCTGCTTGCCTCGACGCTGGCGCCGTATCCGCCGCTGGAGCAGAATATTTCGGCGCGCCTCCAGGCGCCGAACCCGACGCATCCCTGGGGTACGGACGAGCTGGGGCGCGACATCTACAGCCGTGTACTCTACGGCGGGCGCATCACCATCCCCGCCGGGTTGATCGTGATCGTGATCGGCAGCCTGATCGGCACGGCAATCGGGGCGTTCGCCGGGTACGTCGGCGGTGTGGTGGACGAGATCATCATGCGCCTGACCGAGCTGTTCTTCGCCTTCCCGACGATCATCCTGGCGATGGCGGTGACGGCGGCGCTGGGACCGGATATTCGCAACGCGATTCTCGCGCTGGTGATCGTCTGGTGGCCCAGCTACGCCCGGCTGGTGCGCGGGCTGGTACTTCAGGTCAAAACGAAGGAATACGTCGAAGCGGCGCAGTGTCTCGGTGCGCCCGGCTGGTACATCGTCATCCGCACGATTCTGCCCAACTGCATCGCCTCCACGCTGGTCTTGACGACGCTCGACATCGGCAATGCCATTCTGACCTTCGCCGGGCTGAGCTTTCTGGGTCTTGGTCCAGAGCCGACCTCGCCGGAATGGGGGCGCATGATCGCGGTCGGCATCGACTACTTCGACCAGTGGTGGACGTGGCTGTTCCCCGGTCTGGCGATTGCCACCCTCGTGATCGCCTTCAACTTCATCGGCGACGGCTTGCACGACATCTTCGATCCGCGCCTGCGCTGACGCCCTCCCGACGGGCGAGAACCGCATTGAGCGCGGATGCGCGGGCAGCCGCATGTCCTCTGCTGTGATCATCCTTCAGCGGCGCTTTTTGCTTGCGCGTCACGGTCGCCGCCCAGCACGCGCGGACGGAATTCGACTGAAACAGTGTAGAATAGTGACAGCGGTGAGAATCGGATTCCACAATAAACAGCAATGAATAAATATTACGACGATACGATCATCAATCTGGGTGTGTCCCTGAAAATCGATCTGATGGCGAAGTGGATCGAGACGGACTGGCTGCTGAACCGGAGCGAGCCGGACTTGATCACGCTGTGGGTGGTGGATTCGGTCGCGCACGAGACCGTGCTGAGCAAATTTGATCTTGGCTTCGCGCTCCCGGAGGACTACCGCTTCACGGGTATCACGCCCGTCGAATGCCCGGTGATCGTGCGCGTCACCGAGCACCTGCACTCCGACGATCTGGCGTACCGGACGGGCGCGTATCTGTATCACTTCGCGCACGGCGAAACCAACGGCGAGACCAACGGCGAGACGACCGTCGAGGCGCTGGTGCTGTCGTCGCGCTACACCGACGACGGTCGCATGATTTCGCTGGCGTGCCTGCCGAAGAGCTTCCTGCCGGTCTGGACGGGGTTCATCACCGAATGCGACCGTCTGCTGCGGGCGATGAATCCTGAGCCGAAGGTCATGATCATCGGCGGCAGGACGGCGTCGTTCGTGCCGACGACCCACTGGGAAGAGGTCATTCTGCCCGTTTCGCTGAAAGACGACATTTTGCACGACGTGCAGACCTTCTTCACGAAGGGCATCGACGTGTATAAGCGCCTCAACCTGAAGCCGTTCCGCAAGCTGCTGCTGGCGGGCGTCCCCGGCACGGGCAAGACGATGCTCTGCTCGGCGCTGGCAGCCTGGGCGCTGGAACGCGGCTATCTGGTGATCTACATCTCCAGCGCCGACCAGATGGGCGCGACTTTCGGCAAGATTCAGCAGGCGCTGCACGTCGCGTCCTATTCGCAGTGCCCGACGCTGATCCTGCTCGAAGAACTCGATGCTTTCCTGCACGACCGCGAAAAAGCGCTCGTCCTCAACGTGCTCGACGGCTCGGAATCGTCGATCAACGACCGGGGGACGCTGCTGATCGCCACGACCAACTACCCCGAAGCGATTGACGAGCGCGTGCTCAAGCGCCCCGGTCGGCTCGACCGCATCTTCATCATCCCGGAGACGCGCCGCCGCGAGGACGCCGAGAAGATGCTGCGCCAGTATTTAGGCGCGATGTGGAACGACGAGCACCGCGCGCTCGTGCCGCGCCTTGTCGGCTACCCCGGCGCGTTCATCCGCGAGGTGGCGATTTTCGCGCTGACGCAGGTCGCCTACGAAGATTTGAGCACGCTGCCGCTGACGGTGCTGGAGAAGTCGTACAACAGCCTCAAGGAGCAGATCGACGTGCGCGACGACTTCCTGACGCGGCGCAGCAGCGTCGGCTTCTTCGGCTCGAACGGCGACGGCGAAGTCGAGTACAATGACGTGGATAGTTAGCGGAATTTGCAGGAATAGTAATTGAAAGGGCGATCCGCATCGGATCGCCCTTTTGTATTGGTCTTATCGAGTTGCGGTCGGTATAGGCGTGGGGCTGCCGGTATCTGCCGATGGTACTGCGGGAATAACCGTTCCTGCCTGCTGGCAGTCGCCGCTCGCCAACTGCGCTATATCACGGACGCGCACGTAGACGCTGCTCATGGTGGCGCTGCCCTGATGCACAATCGCCGCGTACCAATCTCCGATAGGCTGCGTGAACACCTCTAGACTGTCGCCAGATTGCAGGGTCATGACGACCGGGGCAGCGTCCGAATCCTCCGCAAGAACTGCGACCTGCTCCTGATCGCCCAGCGTGCAGGTCAGCAGCGACCCCAGATTCGGCAGCGGCACAAATAAAACCGTTCCGACGGTCAGTTCGCCGGTGCTGGTCGACAGGTGGTTGAGGCTCATCAATTCCGGTATGCGCGCAGTGTCGATGTTGAAGCGCCTGAGGATTGAGAGTAGGGTGTCGCCGGTGCGCACAATGACTGGCATGAACAGCTCGCCGGTCGCTTGCGCGGACGGCACCAGCGTCGGCGGGAGTGCGGTCGCCGCATCCGCATTCGGGTTGATTTCAGGGATGTGCTGCGTATCGCCTACCAGGTCGAACCAGATCAGCCGCGACCCAGCCCGTGCCTGTCGGCGATGGAGGATAGGCGAACTGAACCCAATCCGTCCAGCGCCCGGTGACCAGGTAGAACTCGCCGCTCTGGATTTCCCCGATTGCTGACGCTGCGCTGTCCGGTGCGGTGCGCACGTTGGCAACGGCAATCGCTTCCAGCAAGGCGTTGACTGGCGCTACAGCCGCCGGCAGCACAACTATGGCGGCCGGATCAATTGTCGGGGTCAGCGGCGGGACGATAGTCGGCGGTAGCGGCGTGCTTGTTGGCTGCTCAGCCGGAGTGATGGGCGCGCATCCCGGCGCCTCAAGCGCGCTGGCGAGTATCCAACCCTGCACGCCGTTTGGACCTTCCGCCACCACAAAGTACCAGCTCTGCGGTGTTTCGCCCGTTTGCACCTGATCGAGTACCTTGCTCGCTGATCCCGCCTTGATGGTGCCAACGATAATTCCTGAGACGGATGGACGGGAATAGGCGTCGGTCGTATCGCGCAGTATCCCCTCGCAGGTCGGATTGATCTGTGCAACGGCTGGCGGTGGGTTTTGCTGTCCGAGATTTCCGGGAATGTAGCCGCGCGTCTGCGCGACGAGCAGCGTGGTCAGCACCGCGATCACCGCCAGCGCTGCCACGAATGACAATCCCTGCCAGCGAATTTGCGGAATTCGGTTCTGTTTCTGATAAAGCGGAGCAATCATGGGTATTTCCTTTGGATTCGTATGGTTGAACCGCTCAGCGGTGTAAGCGTCGTTCATGTCGAGGATCATTTGCTCCAGCGCAGGATCGTGCTCGGCTTCGCGCAGCACGTCAGCGACCACCTCGAAATCGCCACGATCCAGCGCGCTGCTGTAGCGAAACAAAAGCTGCTCGTGTCGTCTACTCATCTTCCCGATCCTTCTCTGCCTGAGCCGTCCGGCGCAGACGGTTGAGCGCCCGATGCAGACGCACGCGCGCCGCGCCCGGCGTCACACCCAGCTCACGCGCCAGCGCTTCGCCGTCCAGACCGCTCAAAATCGCCAGACGCAGGATGTGCGCGTCTTCGGGGGAGGCGCCCGCGAGCAGTATGCGCACGGCTTCGTTGGTTTCCAGCGCTTCGAGCGCCTCGACCTCGCCGAACGACGCCAGCCAGTCGAATACTTCGTCGTCGCTCGGCTCATCGCCGGGGTAGAGGTCGCGGGCGAGCGGCTCGCGCCGGTTCAGGCGCGCTATCTCCGTCTGCTTACGCCGGATCAGGTTGGCGGCGATGCCAAGCAGCCAGGCGCGCGGCTGGCGCGCCGGATTGAAGCGGTCTTCGTGTTTGAGCGCCTCGACCACCACTTCGCTCAACAGCTCGCTCGCCGAGACGGTCAGCCCTGCGCGGCTGAGATAGAAGCCGAGCGTCCTCGTCAGGACGGGGGTTTCATCTTCGATAAACTGCCGCAGCCGGGTTCGGCTCATCCATTCATCCTCGTTGCTGCCACCGCTGGCTGATTATTATTCACATTCGGCAGGGGATTTGTTACAGCGAATCAAAAACCCGCCGTGCGGCGGGTCTTGTTCTGTGGAGGTGGAGCGATTTGCACGCTCGTCTGCCGTACACCTTGTTCGCCCGGATTTCGCGTCTGGTGATACGCCTTCTCGCTACTCGCCGGGCAGCGCACCGCATCGATCCTGATTCACCCCCATGTATCGATTATTATACGCGACGCGCGTTAGAAGAACATCGGCAAATGAACGGCGTCACGAACTGCCGAAATGCTCCTGCATGTAAGTGTCGAGCGCGTGCTTCGGTGGTGAAGCAGTGAACTTCGTAGAGATAGACGAAGCCCAGCGTCCAGTCGCCCTGCGCGCAGCTATACTGGATTTGCTGGTCAGGCGGGGCGTAGGCGTTGTTGTAAAACGCCTCGCGCGAGATGGTCTGGTCGTCGTAGCACGAAATGAATCAAATAGCCGCGTGTCAGCGCGAAGCCCGCCGCGACGACGACCAGCACCAGCGCCGCGACAATCCCCAGCAGCCGTTTGTGTGATTTGAGCCAGCTCATGCGATCCTCCACTGATGAGCCTGCATCCATAGCTTCAGTATGAAAGCGGATCACACGTTTGAGAATAAAGTGTGCAAAATCCTAACCTAGTCTGTATACTTTTACTTCAGTTACGAGTCTTTAAAAAACGTCAGGCAGGAGCGGATATGCGCGTCTCGATATTGCAGGATCAACTCACCAGAGGCTTGAGCATTGTCAGCCGAGCAGTCGACAGCAGACCGACCCTGCCGGTGCTGGCGAACATCCTGCTGGCGACCGAGGATGCTCGGCTGAAGCTCGCCGCCACCAATCTGGAGATGAGCATCACCACCTATATCGGCGCGAAGGTGGATCGTCCCGGCACGATCACGCTCCCGGCGAAGACCTTCACCGAGCTGGTCAGCAACCTGTCGCCGGAGCGCGTCGACCTGAACCTGGACAACTCGACCCAGACGGTCAACGTGCGCTGCGGCATGACCAACTCGAACATCAAGGGCATCAGCGCGGGCGAGTTCCCGCCGATCCCGGAAGCGGGCGAGCCGGACGTGCTGCTGCCTGCCAAGCTGATGCGCGACATGATCAACCAGACGGTCTTCGCGGCGGCGAAGGAAGACAACCGCCCGATCCTGACCGGGCTGTACACCCATTTCGAAGGCAACATGATGACGATTGCGGCGGCGGACGGCTACCGTCTGGCGGTGCGCACGGCGAAGCTCGAAGCCGACTTCGGCAAGGGGCGCACGCTGGTTATCCCGGCGCGGACGATGGCGGAACTGGCGCGCATCATCGGCGACGAGGACAAGGAAGTCGGCATCACGCTGCCGGGCGAGCGCGACATGGCGCTGTTCTACTACGAGAGCACCGTGATTTCGACGCAGCTTCTGGAAGGCAAGTTCCCGGATTTCGGCGCGCTGATCCCCAAGAGCTACAGCACGGCGATGACCGTCTACACGACCGATCTGCTGCGCGCCTGCAAGCGCGCCGAGATTTTCGCCCGCGACAGCAACTACAGCGCGCGCATCTTCGTCAAGCCCGCCAAGGGACCGAGCGAGCCGGGCGAAGTCACCGTGATCGGCAAGAGCGCCGAGCGCGGCGACAACGAGGGCAGCCTCGACGCCTCGGTCGAGGGCGATGGGCTGGAAGTCGCCTTCAACATCCGCTACCTGATCGACGTGCTCAACGTGATCCCGGACGAGCGCGTCGTGCTGGAGAGCAATGGCGCGGCGCATCCCGGCGTGATCCGCCCGGAGAACGGCGACGATTTCGTCTACATCGTCATGCCGATGAGCATCAATCGCTGACACGACGAAACATCGAGCATTTCGTAGGGGCATACGGCTGTATGCCTCTTTTTTCGGATTCCGGTCAGGTGGCTGATGCCTACCTAGCCAGATCAGAAGTCGTTTGTGACATCTATCACATGCGGGGGAGCGCGTTCCATCTTATGATGATACTGGATGTCACGCGAAAGGAAATACAGAATGCCTACCCAACCCCTTCACGCCTCAGAAATGGGCTGCGCCACCTGCGCGCTGCGCGCCAAAGCCGAAGCCAACCCCAAAGGATTCATGTCGCGCCTGTGGCGCTGGCATACGACCTGGTGCCCCGGCTGGAAAGCCTATCAGAAGGCGCTCAAAGCCGAAGGACAGCAGTAGCGCTACTTTAAAATCAGTCCGGTCGTGATCAGCTTGGTGGCTTCCAGCAGCAGGCGCGGGTGGCGCTTGAGCAGCGTCAGCAGGATTTCGCTCAGGCTCATGTCCTCCAGCGGAAGCGCCGACGCGGTGCGGATCAGGCTTTCGAGCGTGGTCGCGTCCATCTCGGTCAGCAGCTTGCGGATGCGGTAGAGCGCGGCGTGCTGCGCGCTGAAGCGCTCGCGCCAGCGGCTCTCGTACTCACTCAACGCCCGCGCCGAAGCGCCGCCGTTCGACAGCGCTTTGATGCCGACCTGCGCCGCGATGTCCGCGCCGATCATGCCCAGATTGATGCCGCCCGCCGTCAGCGGGTCCGCCTGATGCGCGGCGTCGCCGACGATCATCAAGCCGTCGGCAACCATTTTCTTGAGCGCGCCAGTGGCAGGAATGCCGCCCGCCACGATGCCGAGGATGCTCGCGCCGGGGTAGTGGCGCTCGACGAACTCGTCCAGGTACTGCTGCGCCGTGACCTCGCGGGCGTGGTTAGCGCTGACGACCAGCCCGACATTGGCGGTGTCGTCGCCTTTCGGGAAGACCCAGGCGTAGCCGCCCGGCGCGGTTTGGTAGCCGAGATGATATTCGCAGATGGTGGGGTCGATGCGCAGGTTGCCGAGCAAATACTGAAAGCCCACGTAGTAATCCGCCAGCGGCGGGATGGTCGCCAGACCCGCCCAGCGCGCCACCTGCGACTCGGTGCCGTCGGCGGCGATCACCAGATGCGCCCGCAGGTCGTAGCACTTGCCCATGCTGTTGATCTCCATGCCGACGACCACGCCATCCTCCGTGAGCAGGCGGGTGGCTTCCGTCCGCGTGCGGACTTCCGCGCCCGCCCGCGCCGCCAGATGCGCCAGCTCCCAGTCGAAGACCTTGCGGTTGACGACCAGCGTTGGCTCGGTCGGCGGCACGATCACACGCGCGCCATCCGTGCCGCAAATGGCGTAATGCGAGATGCTCGCGTCGATCCAGCGGCTGTCAATGTCAATATAGGGGCGGGTGGTGTCCTCGCCGACTGCTTCGGCGCAGCGCACGGGCGCGCCAATCTCCTGGCGCTTTTCGATCAGCAGGACGCGCAAGCCGTTTTGCGCGAATTTGCGCGCCGCGACCGAACCTGCCGGACCCGCACCGACGACGACTACGTCATAGGCGTTCCGCATCGTGACTCATCGACAGCGCGTGAACCGGACACATCACCGTACAGCGCTCGCAGCGCGTGCATGTTTCGTCATCGATCTTGAGGTGCATGTTGTCGAGGAAAATCGAGTCCGGGGGGCAGACGGCGACACACGCGCCGCAGGAATAGCACAGGTCGTAATCGACCAGGACGTGGCGTTCTCTGACTTTCTGACGTGACTCTCTTTGAGCGAGCATTTTGACGGTTCTCAAAACTACCCGGTCAAGCTTGAAAGAGCATATCACAGATCAATAAATGTTCAACGCATATTGTAACACTTCGCGTGGGCAAATGCTCATTTTTCGTGCTGAGGATGGATTTTTTGTAGGAGGATTGATGAGGGGCAGACCACAGTGTCTGCCCCTACCCGGTTCATGAGAGGATGCGCTGCGTCGGCTTAGCTCGACGGCTCGTTTTCGACGAAGCGCAGCGCGGCGATGTTGAAATTGCAGTCCGAATTGGTCTGGACGGTGTAGACCGGCGAAGCAGGATTACCCTGCGGGTCGACAAGCTGGGCGATGAACTGGGCATCGCGCGCGACGTTGCCGAGCGGCACTTCAAAGCCGCCGGGACCGAAGCCGGGCGCGCTGCCCGTCGCCACCGTCTCGTCGACGCCTTCGCCGACGATGTGGACGCCGTAGCCGTTGAGCGCCGAGCCGTCGTAGTTCATGACCGATCCGGCGATGCTCGACCAGTTACAGCCGCCGCGCGCGTCCGGGTTGGTGATGTAGAGCACGCGGTCGTGCTGCAAGCTGAACGGGTAGCTGGTCAGGTCTTCGGTGCTGGGCGGCGTCCCCTGTGGCGTGCTGAAGCCCTCCAGGAAGATCGGCGTGAACGTCTCCGTCGGCGCGATGGACGGAATCGGCGAAGGAGTGTACGTCCGGCTGGGCGTCGGCGTCGGGACGGGCGTCCGCGTGAAGGTCGGCGTCGCCGTCGCCGTGATCACCAATGGGAGCGGCGTCGGCGGCGCGAGCGGGTTGAGCGTCGAATAGGGATTCTGCCAGACGATCACGAAATAGATCAGCACGCCGAGGGTCGCCAGCAGGAACAGCAGCGCGACGAGATTGCGCCCCCGGTCGCGCGCCTTTGCCTTGTCCGCGCTGACGGTGACGTGACGCAGGCGCGGCGGCTCGCGCAGCGGCGCGGTCGGCGGTGGCGCTTCCTCCGGCAGCATCGGGAAGCGCTCTTCGGGGGGGCGCCAGCGCGAGTGATCGTCGTCGTCGGGGTCGCGCGGATTGTTGGGATCGTCATTCATAAGCTAGAACGGTCGTGTCTGCTGGAAGCTAACCAATGCAAGATTTTTCGAGCAGTCGGGCGTGAACGTCACCGTGATCTGCGGCGAGATGATCGTGCCTCCCGATGATTGTAGCTCGACAATATAACTGTTGCTGGTCAGCGTCGTGTTGAGCGGCACTTCCCAGCCCGATAAACCATAGAGCGTGTTCGACCCGCTGGTGGTGAAGACATCGATCCCCTGACCGAAGACGTGGACCCGTACCTGACCCAGCGGCTGCCCGTTCTGGTCAAAGACCTGCCCGCCGACCCCCTGCCAGGCGCACCCGGCAGTATTGGCGAAATTGGTCGTGTAGATCACCTGATTATCGCGCAGTTCGAACGGGAAGGGGGAGGGCGGCGGCTCAGTCGGCTGCGGCGTGAAGTCGTTGACGGTCGGCGTGATGCTGGGGATTTCCGTCGGCGTCACGACGAGCGTGTTGGTGATGGTTAGCGACGGCGCAATCGTGCTGGACGGCGCGGCGGTCGAAGATGGCGCGGGCGTTTCCGTCGGCGCGGCGGTCGAGGATGGCGCGGTGGTATAGGTCAGCGATGGCGTCAGGCTGGAGATGAGCGTCCAGGTGATCGACGGCGTGATCGTAGGGGTTTGCGTCCAGGTCGGGATGTCGGTGTTGGTGGCTGTGAAGGTCGGCGTCCAGGTGAAGGTCTGCGTCGAAGTCGGCAGAATCGCCACCGTCGGCACCGCCAGCGCGGATTGAGTCGGCGGAGGAGGCGGCGCCGCCATCCGCAGCCCGACGAGCAGGATGACGACGATGCTGAGCAGGAAAAACAGCAAGCTGATCAGGTTATAGATTTGCGCGCGTCCTTGCCCCATGAAGTCCCCCCAGGCTGGTTACAGGTATTCTTCAATCTTCGCTGTGGCGGTGAGCGTGTTCAGCCAGTTTTCAAAGCGGGTTTGCGCGAGCTGCGCCCGCTTTTCCGGGTCAACCACGCGGTTGTCACGTTCGAGCGTCTGGATAATATCGTAGCCCAGCGATGTCTGGATCGGTCCGGCGACCTGCCCCGGCTGAAGCTGAAAGGCAACCTGCGCCAGCGTGGGTTCGAGCAGTTCTTCCTGCGTGAACCAGCCCAGGTCGCCGCCGTTGACGCTGGTGGTCGTGTCCAGCGAGTTCTGCTCCGCCAGCGCGGCGAAGTCTTCGCCGTTGCGCAGGCGTACCAGCAGCGCGTCGGCTTGATCCTGGGTGCTGACGAGGATGTGCCGGGCGTGAACCTGCGGCACGGAGGCGGAAAGATCGCCCGTGATCCGGTCGCGCATCCGGCTGGTGAGCAGCGTCTCGCGCAGCGTTGCGCGCAGTTCGTCCTCGGTATAGTTGTTGTCTTGCAGCCAGAGCTTCCACTGCTCCTGCCCGCCCGCGTCGGTGATCAGCCCTTGCAGCTCCTGATCGACATCCTCCGGCGTGACCTCGATGCCGTTCCTCGTCGCCGCTTCGTCGATCAATTCCTGCTGGATCATCGTTGTCAGCACGACCTTCGGCAGATTGTTTGGGTCGCCAAAGGGCTGCGCCTCGTAGCGCTCCATCATGCGCTGGAAGGCGGGCAAGGTGATTTCGGCATCGTTCACGCGCGCGACCAGCAGGACGCCGGAAGCATTCTTCGGCAGCTTATCTTCCTGGATTGTGAACGCGGTCGGCTCTGGCGCCGCCGTCGCTGGATTACTGCTGGTATTCGGCGTGCAAGCTGCTGCCCACAAAACAAACAACAGGATGAGTAGACAGGAACCGCGTTTGCAGTATGACACGGGCGCTCCTTTGCCGAAAGGTTTGACTTTATTATAGCGAAACGAGGCTCTTTGCGCATTGTCGTGACAGAATTGTACTGAGGCTGGCAGGGCGGGCGAGGCGGAAAACAAAACCCCAGCCGGTGCAGGCTGGGGTTTCTGGTGCCAAAGCCCAGACTCGAACTGGGGACCCATGCATTTTCAGTGCATTGCTCTACCAACTGAGCTACCTTGGCGCGTGAGGGTAGTATAGCGGAAGCGCAGAGCGTGTCAAGAGGGGTTTCATCGTCGGATATGGCTACCCAACCGCGCCGGCGGGCAGGATGCTCAGCGTGTACTCCACGTAGCTCTGATGGCTGCCCGGCGGCAGCAGGACGCGGATCGGCTGCTGCGCGCTCCCGCTGAGGAAGGGCAGCACGACCGACGCGCCGCAGGTCAGCGACTGTGTGGGGTTGTTGGCGCTGCCCCAGCGCAGCGCCTCGACGCCCGTGCCCTGGCAGTCGAGCGTGAGCGCGAATTCGCGGTAGTTGTTGGGCGGGTTCGTATCCAGATTGATGACGCGCACCCAGACCAAATCTTCCGTGTCGCCGTCCGGCGCGGAGATCGCCTGCTGGAACGTCCCGCTGGCATCCCGATCTACCTGGACGAGATAGGCGGGCGCGTCGGCGGGCGCGGTCGGGATCGTCGGATTGCGCACGACGGGCAGCGCCGCGCAGTCGCCGTCCAGCGCGATCACGTTCCCGGCGATCCAGCCCTGCCGCTCGTCGAAATTGACCGCGTACCACTGGTGATCGTCGGTGCGCCCGATCACGGGCAGCGATCCGTTCGGCAGCAGCAGACCGAGCGGCGCAAATTGAGCGGCGGGCGCGCTGCGGACGAGCGCCGCCACGCCGACCGCATTGGCGACGCGGCAGTTGGGGGCGCGCAGCGCCGTCCCGTCGAGCGTCTCCGGCGCGATCACGGCGCTGCCGAGCGCCAGCGAGATCGTCCCGGCTTTCTGCGGGTCGGCGGGCGCGATGGCAAGCTGGTACAAGCCGTTCTCCGGCGCGAGCGTCATCTGCACGCTCTGAAGCAGATTGCTGAAGGTGGCGACCGTTTTCCCGGCAGCATCGCGGATTTCGGCGGCGAAGGCGAAGCCAGGCGTGCGGCTGTCGAGCTTGATGCGCGCGGCGGCGAAGTTGTACAGTCGCGCCGCGCTGCCGGGCGGCATGTCGATGCGCGTTTCGCTGTCGGCGGGCAGCAGCGTCGGGATCGGCTTGGGCTGCGGCGTGGCGCGCATGGTCAGAATCAGCGCGACCAGCCCCACCAGCATCAGCAGGGGGATGAGGAGAAGCGCGAATTTGAGCCAGGAGCGCGACATCATGGCGTCGACCATCGAAATAAAGCGATTTTCTTATGCTTGACTGTAAACGCAAGAGCGATCTTTTTATGGACGCCAAGCCAACTCTTGGCGTACTGATGGGCGGTGCTTGGCGGAGGGTGATCGTAGCGAAGCGAACGGAAGGGGCAGAATCGAAAAACGCCGACGCCGCTAGCGACGCCGCGTCTTTCGGGGACGAGCGAACTGCCGCGTTCTTACAGGACGGGCGCGGCGACCATATCCTGAATCGTCGTGAGCAGGTTTTTCGCCATGAACATCTTGGTGAGATAACGGTTCGCGCCGGATTCGAGCGCCTGACGTACTTGAGTCGGATCAGGGAACGAGGTCAGCACCAGCACCGGCAGCTTGGCTAACTCCGGATGCTTGCGCGTCTCCTGCAAGAACCCGAACAGGTAATTCTCCGGCAGGTCGAGGTCGAGGATCAGCAGATCGGGCGCCGGATTGTTGCTCATGAAGCGGGACGCATTCCAGGTGGTATCGGTCACGCCCGCGCGAATACGATTGTGGAGCATCAAGTTATCGACGAGTTTCTTCACGCCGGCGTCCTGCGTAATGACGAGCACGCGGGCGGTTGTTTGCGGTAGTCTGCCTGTGACCATATTTCCTCGCCGTTCCTGTGTATTCTTTACTTGAGGAGCGATCTTAATGTAACTAAAAAACGCCCGCAAAACAAATAATTAGCATGTAATCGCTATCTTTCGATCACGGGAGCGTTTTCCAGCTTTTCCTCCCGGATCATCAGCGCGTGTTCGAGCGCTTCGACGATGCCCCGCTGTTCGTCCAGCGGCAGCCCTGCCAGCAGTTCTGCGATGGAATTCACCTGCGCCGCTTCGACCCTGCGAACGAGTTCCCGCCCGCGCGGACCGAGGTAGAGGTGGATGTAGCGCCCATCCTCTTCGTCGTGGTATTTTTCGACCAGTCCCGCTTCCAGCATCTTGCTGATGCTGACCGAGACCGACGCCGACGTGATTTCCAACTCCTCCGCCAGCGCTTTCTGGGAAATGCCCGGCTTGTTGTAGATCAGGTTCAGGGCGCGCAACTGGTTGACGTTCAACTGCGCGATCAAGTCGTCCGGCGTTTCGTCCCTGGTAAGCTGCGTCAGCCGCAGAAACACGCCCAGAAAACGCTCAGCCAGCTTTTGCGTTTCATGATGTTCCTGCTTTTGCCCGGTCATGTCATTTCCCAAAATGATTAATTAAACTAACTAATTATATGCCAATTTGCAGGCGATGGAAAGGGCAATTCACAGCCTTCTAATCCAGTATTTACGCTTTATAGAAGGGGGCGGTGATTGTTACTTTCACAACCTCACCCCTTAATCCCCTACTCCGTATGGAGAGGGGCGCTAAGCGTCAAACCGAAGGTTTGCGCCGCAGCGCGGTGGGGTCGGCTGGTTTGCAAACTCTATCTTCTCTTTTATCACTCCCTTTCGGCTGGCGCGCTTGTTTTGACCTGCGCGAAGTGTTACCATCCGCCTTATGTTCATGGGAGGGAGCAAGATGGCTGACGAGCGCGCCGAGGCATTGAAGCAAATCGCCGAGGAAATACACACCTGCAAGCTGTGCGATCTGTGGAAAGGGCGCACGAACGCCGTCCCTGGCGCGGGAGACATCCACGCCGACATCATGTTCATCGGCGAAGGACCCGGCTTCAACGAAGATAAGCAGGGACTGCCGTTCGTCGGGCGCTCCGGCACGTATCTGGAGGCGCTGCTCAAGCTGCTCAAGCTGACGCGCAACGACGTGTTCATCACCAACGTCATCAAGTGCCGCCCGCCGGAGAACCGCGACCCGCTGCCCGCCGAGATCAACACCTGCAAGCCGTACCTCGACCAGCAGATCAACCTGATCGACCCGCTGATGATCGTCACGCTGGGGCGCTTCAGCATGGCGCGCTACTTCCCCAACGGCAAGATCACCCAGATACACGGGCAGGCGAAAATCGAGAATGGCAGAGCTTATTACCCGCTGTTCCACCCGGCGGCGGTGCTGCGCAACCCCGATTTGCAGCCGAAGATGGAAGCGGATTTCAAGCGCATCCCCGAAGTGCTGGAGAAGGTGCGCCAACTGCGCGACGCAGGGCAGAAGCCGCCCGCCTCGGCGGGCGAAGACGCGCCGCCGCCGACACAGATGTCGCTGTTTTGACGACCCATTAACTCAGATGATTGTTCCGGTAGGGGCGGGTTTTAAACCCGCCCCTACGTGTGAAAAATGGATTTGATCTCCCATAAGGACAATTCCTTGACCTCAAAAATTTATCTGTCGCTCGTCTTCCACAATCACCAGCCCGTCGGCAATTTTGAAAACGTCTTCGCGGAGGCTTACGAAAAAAGCTATCTGCCGCTGATCGAGGTGCTGGAGCGTCACCCGAAAATCCGCGTAGGGATGCACTTCACGGGCAGCCTGCGCGACTGGATTCTCGTCCATCACCCGGAGCTGTACGCACGGGCGAAAGCGCTGGTCGAAAAGGGGCAGCTTGAAATCCTGGGCGGCGCCTACTACGAGCCGATCCTGGTCATGCTCAGCGACGACGACAAGATCGGGCAGATCAAATTGTTGAGCGAGTCGGTCGAGGCGGATTTCGGGGCGCGACCGGACGGTATGTGGCTGGCGGAGCGCGTCTGGGAGCCGTCGCTGGCGCGCCCGATTGCGCAGGCGGGGCTGCGCTACGCCGTCGTGGACGACACGCATTTTCAGTTCGCGGGTTTCAACACGGACGAGCTGTTCGGCTACTACGTGACTGAGGAACAAGGCTACACGCTCAACATGTTCCCCAGCTCGACCAAGCTGCGCTACATGCTGCCCTGGAGTCCGGTCGAGCAGATTCTCGGCTGGCTGCGCGAGCAGGGCGAACGCCTCGCCAGTCCGGTGCTGCCGCCGCCGCTGGCGGTCATGGGCGATGACGGCGAGAAGTTCGGCATGTGGCCCGGCACGTTTGAACACTGCTGGCAGAACGGCTACATGGACCGGCTGTTCAGCGCCATCGAAGCCAGCGGCGACTGGCTGGAGACGATCACGCCGGGCGCGTACATGCGCCAGTACCCGGCGCGCGGTCGCGCCTATCTGCCGACCGCCTCGTATCTGGAAATGACCGAGTGGGCGCTGCCCGCCGAGCGGATGCACGAGATCAAGCAGCTTCGGCTGGACATGGAGCGCGAGATCGACAGCAAGCAGGGGAGCGATCCGGGGCGCGCGGACTACATGCGCCGTATCCTGCCCTACGTGCGCGGCGGCTTCTGGCGCAACTTCCTCGCCAAGTACCCGGAAGTCAACCAGATGCAGAAGCGCGGCATGTACACCAGCCGCCGCATCCACACGCTGCCGGACGGCGACGCCAAAGCGCAGGCGCTCAAACATCTGTGGGCATCGCAGTGCAACTGCGCCTACTGGCACGGCGTCTTCGGCGGCGTCTACCTGTTCCACATCCGCGCCGCCAACTACGCCAATCTGCTCGACGCCGAAGCGCTGATTCTGGACGATCAGGTGCGCGCCGAACTGATCGATTTCGACCTCGACAGCCACAGCGAGATCGTCGTCAGCAGCAATCCGTTCTCGTTCGTGATCGCCCCGGCGTTCGGCGGCGCGGTCTACGAGTGGGACGACATCCCCAGCCGCTACAACCTGCTCAACATCATGACGCGGCGGCGCGAGGGCTATCACATCGACCTGCAAGAAGCAGCGGCGCGTAACGACGTGATCACGCCGGAGATGCCGCAGTGGAACGCGCCCGAATGGCTGTACACGACCTGGGTGCGCGCCAAACAGCTTGGCTTGGAGCGCGACCTGGTGGTGGACTGGCACCGGCGCGGCTCGCTGATCGACCACTTTCTCGGCGACGACGTGACGCTCGACCCGTTCCGGCGCGCCGACTACGCCGAAACGGGCGATTTCGTGCTGGGCGGCTACACGTCCGAGGTCGGCGGCAGCGGCACGAACGTCTGCACGATTACGCTCAGCCGCGACGGACATGTCTGGATCAACGGGGCTGCGCATCCCGTTCGCGTCGAGAAGCGCCTGACCATCACTGCCGGGGTGCGCGAGCTGCTGGTCGAGTACACCGTCACTAATCTGGCGGACGCGCCGCTCAAGACGCGCTTCGGCATCGAGACGAGCTACGGCTTCGACGGCGGCAACACCGAACTGTGCTACCTGGCGATTTACGACGGCGAGACGGTTGGCTTGGGGCAGGCAGGCGCGAACGAGACGGTCGGCGGCTACCGCATCGGCACGCAGATACGCGGCTTCGAGGTGAGCGCGTCGCTGGCGCAAGCCGGGGCGCTGTGGCGCTTCCCGCTCGAACCCGTGACGATGAGCGAAGGCGGCTACGAGCGCATCCACCAGGGAATGGTGCTGCTGCACGTCTTCCCGCTCGACCTCGCGCCGGGGGCAAGCTGGCAGAACATGCTGCGCCTGAAGATCGACGACCTGAAGCAGGCGGAAGTGGAAGCGCCCGCCGCGCCGACGGCGAAGGAGACGGACGCGCCCCCACGTTGATTTCCCGCATCAATATGCCTACAATCCGCCGGCGGGGGTGAATGCGTCCCGGTGGGCGTCCCGGTCTTCAAAATCGGCGGCAGGCGGTGGAACCGGCTGCGGTGGGTTCGACTCCCATGCACTCCCGTATAATAGAGCATGTGGGATGAGTAGGAGGAGTATCATGGCTGAGGCACGCGATACGCTTCACGTGAGAGTGGAATACTTCACCGGATTTGAAGAAGGCGATGACGATGTAGGGCATCCCTATTACGTCGCGTCGTGCGAGGAAATTGTGGCTGTGACCGATGGGGAGACGTGGAACGATCTCATGAAGAATATGCACGAGATGATCGCCGTCGCTCTAGAAGACGAAGACACGGTTGCCGTCTACAATCTCGTCCCCCATCCTCGTATCGTCGTGACGATGGAACTGCCCGAAAATTATGCCGAAATTGCGTAGACTGAACGGGCAGGATGTCATTCGGATTTTGCAGGATTATGAGTTCGTCGTCGTTCGTGTGCGCGGCAGTCATCATATTCTGCGGCGTACTGTGCTGAGCGCGGGAAAAGACGAAGTGCAGACAGTCAACGTTCCGGTGCATGGAAGTCAGGCGCTTGCGCCAGGTATGTTGAAACGGCTGTATCGAGATTTGCAGCGCTACCTCCCCGAAGAAACGTTACACAGCGATTTCTATAGTGATTAAGTAGTGAGTATCGTATATGACCACGCCTGATCCTCAGTATCTCAAGAACGACCAGTACAAGAATGCTGCGCGGCTTTCGGCGCGGGCACGGCTGCACTCGCGCTACAGCCGCAATCCGCAAGGCTGGTTCAACTGGATGTTCGAGCTGTACGATCTGCCGCCGGATGCGCGCATTCTGGAGCTGGGCGCTGGCGCGGGCTGGCTGTGGCTGAGCAACCGCGAGCGCATCCCGCCGGGCTGGAATATCACGCTGTCCGATTTTTCGGGCGGGATGCTGGACGAGCAGCGCCGGACGCTGGCGAAGGTTTCGCATTCGTTCGCGTTCCGCGAAATCGACGCACAGGCAATTCCCTATCCCGACGCCAGCTTCGACGGTGTGATCGCCAACAACATGCTTTATCACGTCCCCGACCGCGCGCAGGCGATTGCCGAGATGCGCCGCGTCCTCAAGCCGGGCGGGAGCGCTCTACACCGCCACCAATGGCGAGCAGCATTTGCAGGAAATCCACCAGTTGATGTGGCGCTTCGGCTTTCAGCCGCAGGAATGGCTGACGGCTTCGTCTCGGTGCGCGGCTACACGCTCGAAAACGCACCGGAACAGCTTCGCGCGCAGTTCGCGCAGGTCGAGGTGCGGCGCTACGACGACGTGATCGAGCTGAGCGAGCCGGAGCCGCTGGTCGATTACATCCTGTCGTTTCCGCTCCAACTGAGCGACGAGCGTATCGCCGAGCTGCGCGCCTCACGTGCAGGACGAAATCGCGCGGCAGGGCACGATGACGATCACCAAAGACATGGGCGTGGCGATTGCGCGGGGCAGTTTATCCGCTACTGATTGATGACGATGATGCAGGCGGGGTCGCCGCTGGCGATGCAGTGGGCTTCGCGGACGGTGTAGTCGCGCCCGTTCGACGCCCAGCGCGCGCATTCCTGCAGCAGCCCGACGAGGGGATGGCAGACGGGCTTTTCGGACTGGAGTCCCCAGGCGAAGGGGCTGGCTTCGACGATGAAGCGGTAGGAGTCGGAATCGACTTCGAGGTGCGAATACTGGTCGCTGAAGCGGGTGAAGACTTCCGCCTGCGCTTGCAGCGCCAGCCTGACGCGGTCGTCCAGCGAGAGGCGGCGGAACGCCGGGTCGCCGATGCCGCTGAGCGCGCCGAAGCTCTTCATGCCCTGCGCGAACCAGGCACGCCCGGCGCGCAGCGCCATACCCCGCCCGCCGCGCTGCCCGTACATGTCGTCGAGCGCGGCGTTGAGTGCGGCGATGCGCTCGAAGGGAAATTCGCGCGTCAGGTCGTCCGGTGGCGTTTCGGTGATGTTCGCCAGCGCCAGCGTTTCGTCAAGTCCATGCTGCCCCATCACCTCGACCATAGCGTTGAGGAGATAGGCGACGAAGCGATTGGGATAGTAAAGGCTGTTGGACACGGCGTAACGGCTTTCCTGGCTAGAGCAAGTGTCCCAAGTCCTGAACCGTGCGCGCCACGTCCAGGAAGATCAAGCCGAGACGAGCTTCCCGGCGCGCCATCACCGTCAGCACGGCTTCTTCGCCGACGGCGTTCAGGATGACGTAGCCGTTTTCGCCTTTGACGTAGATCTGCTGGAGCAGTCCGCGCCCCAGTTCCGACGCAATCCGCTCGCCCAGAGAGAGCATGGCAGCGGACATCGCGCTCACCCGATCTTCTTCAATCCCTGCGGGCAGTGACGAGGCGATGCTCAAGCCGTCCACGCTGACGATGGCGGCAGCTTCAACACCCTCTGAACTGGCTTGAAGGTCACGCAAACGCGCGACCAGTTGTTCAGTCCGTGATTTCGCCAACCGATCTTACTCCTGAGTGCAGCACTGCGAGGTGACCTTACGGATCACAAGGAATTGGGTAGAACCCCGCCTGATCATGACGCATAGTATAATTGTAGCCGAAACTTGCCGCAAGCACGGTGACAACTATTGAAATTGGGGCTTGTTCAAACCAGCGGGGAGCAGTTTGGACTGAGCGCCGGGCAGGGGCAGCCGCTGCGAAACGGCGTGCTCGTGGGGATGGGGTTTTAGCCCGGCACTCAGTCCGTAACCGTTGGGCGCGGGGACAGCGACCTTTCGTGTCCCCGCGCCCACAAGAGGAGAAAACCCTATTCCTCGATCTTCTTCTTCGCGTCCTCGGCGGCTTCCTTCAAGTCCTGCTCAATCGCCTCAGGCTCTTCGCGCACGATTTCGATCTTGAGCCGCGCGACCAGCGCGCCAACGGCTGCCAGACCCGCCAGCAGCGGATTCCAGAAGACCAGCGCGCCACCGGCGACCGCGCCGATGGTCAGCGGGATTTCCAGCAGCGTCCGTCCGTCGGCATTGCGAATGATCAGGCGGCGCACGTTGCCTTCCTGAATGAGTTCCTTGACACGATCCACCAATTGATTGCCAGCCACTTCCAACTCCTCGTTGAACGTCTTACCCTGATCTTCGGTCGGGGTGATCTGATTATCGTCGTTGCCCATCTTGTTTTGCTCCTTGCGATACCTGTTTTTGATTTCCTGATCCTATATACGTGCCTGGTGTCGTGGAGTTGCACATTTCAATTCACATTATAGCAGAAACAGGCAAAAAAACCTGATTTCGCTCACAATTGCTCTCACGACTATAATCTAGGAAGATAGTGCAGCGAACGTGGAGGGCGGCATGAAGGGACGACATCAAACTGTAGCATTGATTATCATGATGGGGGCAATGCTGCTGCTGACGCTCCTGCCGATGTTCAGCGCGCAGGCGGATTTCGGCACGAACTGGAACGCGACATACTACAACAGCACCGACCTCTCCGGCGAAGTCGCCTACACGGAGGTGCTGCCCAACGGCATCAACATCAACTGGGGCAGCGGCTCGCCCAACCCGGCGGTCAACGTCGATAACTTCTCGGCGCGCTTCACGTCGGTGCAGTTGTTCAGCGGCGGCACCTATGAGTTCGTGGCGTCGTCCGACGACGGCATCCGCGTGTTCATCGACGGCGTGCTGGTGCTGGATCGGTTCATCGGGCGGACGCTGACGACGGACCGGTTCCAGCAGACGCTGACGGCAGGGACGCACTCGCTGACGGTGGAGTACGTGGAGTTCATCGACCAGGCGGCGGTACAGTTCCAGTGGTTCCAGATCAGCACGAGCGGCACCCCCGGACTGACCCCCGGCGTGGGTTCACCCGTGCTCACGGCAGTCCCTGGCGGATGCACCAGCGGCGCCTGCGCGGTTGTCACGGGCGTGCGCGGGCTGGCGCTGCGGACGGGACCCTACCTCGGCGCGTCCTTCATGTCGACGCTGGCGAAGGATCAATCGTTCCCCGTGCTGGCGCGCAACACCGACGAGGGCATCTACAACTGGTACAAGCTGCAAGTCGGCGATCAGGTCGGCTGGGCGTCGGGGCGCTTCCTGACGCTGACTGTCGATCTCAATAGCCTGCCGATCCAGGGCAGCATCTTCGACGAGATCGACGGCGCGGCGGACGTGGGCGCGCGCGCCTACCCGCGCGCGGTCATGAACCTGCGCACCCGTCCCAGCACGCGCGTCCCCGTGATCGGCAGCATCCCCTGGGGCGCGCCGCTGGAGTTGATCGGGCGCACGGTGCAGGCAGGGCGCAATCAGTGGCTGCAAGTGCGTTACAACGGCATGGTCGGCTGGATCGACGCATCGTGGGTGACGGTTCAGGGCGAAATCTATCAGGTGCCGATTCGCTAGCTGAACGCCACCGTTTCGACGCCCTACACGCACGATGATCGCTCGTCGGGGCGGGTTTGAAGCGAGTAGTGCTCGTTTTTTAACCCCTCACCCCACTTCGCTCCGCTTGCCCCAACGAAGGTGGAGAACGCGCTTTTCCCTCTCCCCATTTACGTGGAGAGGGGAGCGAGGGGTGAGCAGGTTGAGGGAAAATTAGCGGCACAAACGAGCACCATTGGTTTTCAAACCCGCCCCTCCATCTTCGCCCCTCTACAGTATTCCCTCTGATTCGTCATCATTCTCGCGGCGGCGCAGGATTTGATCCTGAATGCTCATATTCCGCAGTTGATTTAATTACAAAATTTATTTATACTCGTGGCACACTCGATCAATTGGAAAAAATCATGAGCGCGCAGCAGGTCTTCCGCAATACGGTGATCGTGATCCTGACGGTCGTCACCGCTTACGTGCTGTTTGTCAGCCTGAGAATCATCGTCATCCTGCTCTTTGCCATCATCGTCGCATCGGCGATTCGCCCGGCGGTGATGACTCTGCAAAGACGCAAACTCCCGCAGTCGCTATCGATTCTCATCGTATACGTCGTCCTGCTGACAGTGATCTTCGGCTTGTTCATCGTCGTGCTGCCGCCCGCCGTCGACCGGCTGAGCGGCTACATCGAAAACGACGACCGCCTCGCCGCGAAGCTGATCATCGCCAACGACTGGGCGGAGTATTCGCTCGACAACATCGTTCACCCGGCTGATCCCATCAAGCTGTTCGATCATCAGGCGATCATCGACAATGTCCACAGCGTCGTCGACGGCTTGAAAGAATCCTTCCCGGCGCTCGCGGGCGATGTCGGTGGGCTGCTGGGCGATACCGTCCTGGTGTTCGTGATCGGCGTCTACTGGCTGACCAGCCGGGACAGCGCCATCGAGTTCACCTTGCAGCTCTTCTCGATAGGGCGGCGTGGGATGGTGCGCCAGATCATCCTCGAAATCGAGCAGTCGCTGGGCGCATATGTGCGCGGCGTGGCGCTGGTGGTGCTGTTCGTCGGCGTGGCGAATTTCCTTCTTCTGCTGCTGTTTCACGTGCCCAACCCCACGACGCTGGCATTCATCGTCGGCATCACGACGGCGGTGCCGATTATCGGCGGGTACATTGGAGCGGGCTTCGCCGTCTTCATCGCGCTGATCGAGTCGCCGCTGGCGGCGCTGTTCACCTTCGTCAGCTTCGTGCTGGTGCAGCAGGTCGAAAACCATTACCTGACCCCGCGCGTGATGTCCAACAGCGTCCACATCAGCCCGATTCTGGTGATCGTCGTGCTGTTCATCGGCTTCTCCGTCGGCGGCGTGATCGGCGCGCTGATCGCCGTCCCGGTCGCGGGGACGTTGATGGTGCTGGCGCGCTACCTGATCATCGAGCCGAAGCACGACGAAGTCGCGCCGCAGCGCGTCAGCGGCGGCGTGCTGATCGCCGGGCAGCAGGAAGCGAAAGTTGATGTGCCGCTTACCAGCGAGGCAAAACCCACTTCATAATCGTGTCATAGCTTCGTGCGAACATGCCTCCCTTATGTTATGCTTGTCGCCAAAATGGCGATTCAATCAGGTCAGGCATGATCGGACGCACACTCCGCAACCGATACAAGATCACGGACTTACTCGGCGAAGGCTCGACGGCGACCGTTTATAAGGCGGTGGATCAGCGGCTGGGGCGCGACGTTGCCCTGAAAGTGCTGCTGCCGCACGTCAAGGATACGGTACGCAAGCGCTTCTTTCAGGAAGCGACGGCGGTGGCGCAGTTGAACCACCCCGGCATCATGGCGATTTACGACATCGACGAAGACGACAGCGCCAATTTTCTGGTAGTCGAATACGTCGAGGGCGACACGCTGGCGGAATACATCCCCTCGCCGCCCGCGCAGGTCGCCGAGATCGGGCGGCAGATCGCGCAGGCGCTGCACTATGCCCACGAGCGGCAGATCATCCACCGCGACATCAAGCCCGCCAACATCAAGGTGACTTCGAGCGGGGTGGTCAAGATCATGGATTTGGGGCTGGCGCTCCCGCGCGATGCCAAGCGCGTTACGACCGCCGGGATGATCATCGGCACGCCCGCCTACCTCTCCCCGGAGCAGGCGCAGGGGCTTCCGCTCGATTACCGCACCGACATTTACTCGCTCGGCATCGTCCTCTACGAGATGGCGACCGGGCAGCTTCCCTTCCTGTCCGACGACATCCCGGCGCTGCTGCTCCAGCACGTCAAGGAGCCGCCCGCGCCGCCGCGCCTGCTCGACCCGGCAATCCCGGTCGGGCTGGAAAACGTCATCCTGAAGTCGCTGGAAAAAGACCCGACGCGCCGCTTCCAGAGCGCGGGGGCGATGGGGCAGGCGCTGGGCGTGTCGATCAACCCCACTACCGGGTCGGAAGCGTCGACTCAGCCCGCGCGCCCGGTGCAGCCTACTGCCGAAGCGGAGCGCGCGCCGCTGCGCCTGGCGCTGGCGGACGATCACACGGTTTTGCGCAAGACGCTGGTCAACCTGCTCTCGCAGCGCGACCAGTTCATCGTCGTGGGCGAGGCAGGCGACGGCAACGGCGCGCTGCGGATCGCCGTCGAGCTTCAGCCGGACGTGCTGCTGCTGGATTTGAACATGCCGGGCAGGAGCGGGCTGGACGTGCTGCCCGAAATCCGCGCCAACGCGCCCAACGTCAAGGTGCTGGTGCTGACCGGGCGCGACGAGGAGTGGTACATCACGCAGGCGCTGCGGGCGGGCGCGCACGGCTACGTGCTCAAAGCCGCCAACGAGAACGATCTGGTCGACGCCATCGTCAAGGTCTCGCAGGGAACGCTGGTGCTCGGTCAGGGCGTGGCGGAGAAAGTCGTCACGGGGATGCTCAAGCCGGAGAGCGACCCCGGCAAGCTCACCGACGAGGAGCGCCACATCCTGCTCTTGATCGCCGGGGGCTACGACAACGACCAGATCGCCGAGCGCATGAACCTGCCGATGACGAGCCTGATCGAGTCGCTGGCGCGGGCGATGGACAAGATGAAGGCGCGCGACCGCCACGCGGCGGCGCTGAGCGCGCTGCGCCAGGGCTACATCCTGCTGGACGAACTGCAAACACTGTCGTAGGCTGTAAAACCACACGCTTTTTTGAAACTATCGCCTGTCGAAGCGACTGGAGCGAGCCGTGAGCGCGAGAGTCTTGAACATCGTCGACAAGGTTAAGCCATTTCCGTCGAGTAATACGGCGCCAGAGAACTTCGTCCTGAGCGATGGCGAAAGCGTGCCGCCGCAGATCGTCGTGGACAACCCCAACCTCAGCCTGTACTGCCTCGACGACGAGCGCAAAGAAGCGCTGTTTGTCGAGACGCCGCCCGAAGTCGATCTGTCGCAGGCGCCGTTCTACTACGTCACGCAGTACGAGCACGCGCTGCGGCTGATCGCGCTCTCGTATGACCGCTTTCACCAGATCGCCGACGACATTCCTCTGAGCAGGCTGATCGTGATCCATTCGACCGGGCGCTGCGGCTCGACTCTGATCAGCCAGGCGTTCAACACGGTCGAGGGCGTGCGCAGCCTGTCCGAACCCGACATCTACACCCAGATTCACCTGATGCGCTATCTGGATCGCAGCCGGGACGACGACTACGCGCGGCTGCTGGCGAGCAGCACGAAGTTCTACTGCCTGAATACGCCCGTGCTCGCGCTCAAATTCCGGGCGATGTGCATTTTCGTAGGCGACCTGCTCTACAGGGCGTTCCCCGACGCGACCAACCTGTTCCTGTACCGCAACGCCGAAACGTGGGTGCGCTCGATGGGGCTGGAATTCCAGCCGCCGGAAGAGCGCCGCGCGCTTGCCGAGAACCCACCGCTGCACCGGCGCAGCATGGCGCCGCTGCTGGCGTCCTTCAATCGAGCGGCATGGGCGTGACACGACGCGCGTCGAATGGACAGCGCTGACGTTGGCTGTCGATCATCGACGCCTACATGGCGCTCCGCGCAGCCGGGATGCAGGGGCTGGCGCTGCGCTTCGAGGACATCGTGGCGCAGCCGCAGCGCGTCCTGAGCGCCGTCTTCGCCTACTGCGGGCTGGAAGAGGCGAGCGTCGAGGATGCTTACGGCGTGTTTGCGAAGGACTCGCAGGAGGGGACGTATTGGTCGCGGGAGAGCCGCAAAGAGCGACCCGCCTATCCGCTTGAGGATGAAGATTATGCGCAAATCAGAGCGGTTTTGAGGGAACACCCGGTCGTTCAGTCGCCGGATTTCGTCGTGCCCGGCACGCTGACTCTCAGCGAAGTCTAGTCGCAGATGTCTCGACCGGGGTCGTGAAGTCGATCAGGTCGCGGAGCGAGCGCTGCATCATCTCCCACAGGTCGCCGTTGGGCACGCGGGTGATGGAGGACGCGGGGCGCGGCAGGTCGTAAAGCAGCCGCGCCAGATTGAGGAAGTAGCGCTCCTGCCGCTCGCGCATCTGCTGGAAATTGGCGAGCGCGCGGCGCACCGCGCGCGGGCTTTGCACCATCCGTTTGCTGTCCAGTGATTCGTAAAAGTAGGCATAGCACCAGCCGCGATGCTCTTCGCTGAGGCTGTCGAGGTGCGTGCGCGTGTATTGCAGCGTGGGCAGCACCACCTGCGCATCCGCTCCGCCGCGCTCGATGACCAACTGCTCCAGCAGGTCGAGGTAGTTGCGCGCGCGCGCCAGGCGGTTGACGTACTCTCGATTTAAGCGCCACAGGAATTCGGTCGAGGCAAACATTGCCTGCTCCGGCGTTTACGAGTTTCACGTACTTCAGTCTACCACGAGAGCGTTGTGAGATTCGTAAAGCTCTCATAGAACTTTTGTGCTGTTTTAATCTGCGCGTTACGAAATTTGTGGTATGCTAACAGAACGGGGGTTGTCTCCCCGTGTTTCTGTTTCACGAATCGTTCCGGTTCAATCGGGTGAACGTCCTCACCGGAGCAGTTGGTTAGGATTGAGCATGAGTCGATACGACGACGACTATGACGACAAAGAGGACGAACGCGACGACGACGAATTAGACGACGAGAATGGCGTTCGCCGCTCCACGTCGAATCCCTTCAGCAGACCCAGTACTGTGCGCGGCGCAGGGCTTCCTCAGCGCACGCCGCCGCCGAGTCAAAGTGGTTCTACGCCCAGCCCGATACGCGGCGCGGGCGGAGCGAATAACCCAATCCCCAGCCGGGGCGGCGCGCCGTCCCAATCAAGCGGCAGCTCGCCGAGCGGCGTCCAGCCGTATCAGCGCAGCGCACCGCCCACACGCTCGCCTGCCGGGCGAGACAACGACGACGAAGACACTCTCAACGACCGGACGGCAGCCGTCAACCGCGTGCTGGGCAGCTTCGGGCATCACCCGGAGACGACCGACGAAGCGCGCGACGAGCGCCCAGCCAGAGGCGGCACGCCGTTCAGCTCGCGCCTGGGCGCGAACGACCGGACGGATGAACGCGACGAGCGTGTCTCCGGGCTGACGCGCGGTCTGGGCGCGCAGACGACTCGCCTGGGCGGTAATGATCGGACGGACGAGCAGCGCAACGACCGCTCGTCAAGGGGCGGGCTGCTGCCCACGCGCCCTGGCAGTAATGACGAACCACGCGACCAGCGCCCGTCGAGGGGTGGACTGCCCGCGCGCCCTGGCAGCGACGACCGCTCATCAAGAGGTGGGCTGCTGCCCACACGCGGCAGCAACGACGAACAGCGTGACGACCGCTCATCGAGAGGTGGGCTGCCGACGCGCTTTGGGGGCAACGACGAGCAGCGCGATGATCGCCAATCCAAAGGCGGGCTGACCTCGCGTTTCGGCGGCAACCGGGACGTGGAGAAACCGTCACGCTTTGGCGGCGGGAACAAGACCGACGATAAGCCTGCACGCGGCGGCTTGGGCGGCTTGACCTCACGCTTTGGCGGTGGCAAGAAAGACGACAAGCCCGCTGCCAGCAGCCTGGGCGGATTTTCTTCCCGAATTGGCAGCGCGGACAGAACCGACGATAAGCCCGCGCGCGGCGGTTTGGGCGGCTTGACCTCACGCTTCGGCGGCAAAAAAGAAGACAACAAACCCACGCGCTTTGGCGCTGCGGGCAGCGCGGACGACAAGCCCGCGCGCGGCTTGGGCGGATTAGGCTCGCGCTTCGGCGGCAAGAAGCCCGCCGACCAGCCGAATGATCGTTCCGGCGCGTTCGGGACGAGTTGGCTTGGCGATCAGTCGTCCACCCGGCAGAGTCCGCTCGGCGGCGCGCTCAGTCGCGGCGCGCGACCGGAGACGAGCAGCTCCGCGTTTGGCGGCGCCAGCCCCAGCCGCTCGACGCCTTTCGGCGGCGCTGCGCCGTCGCGCTCCGTCGGGACGAAGACGCCCGCGCCTTCGGTGGGCGACCGGCTCAAGGGACTCTTCGGTCAGAACAAAGAGCCGCAGCGACCCACGCGCGCCCGCGCCAGCAAAGCGCCGCGCGTCGATCAGGGCGGGCTGTCGCTGGACAACAAGCTCGACATCGTCGGCGTGACGCTGCTGCTTGGCTCGCTGGTGCTGCTGCTCAGCAGCCTGTCGCCGACCAAAGGCGCGCTGAGCGAGTCGGTCAATCACAGCCTGAGCTACGTCTTCGGCTGGGGCGCCGTCTTCGTGCTGATGGTGACCTTCGCCATCGGCGTGTGGCTGATCCTGCGCCACTTCGGCGACGAAGCGCCCGTCATCAGCCGGACGCGCCTGATCGGCATGGCGATGCTGTTCCTCGGCGGGCTGGTCGCCGCTCAGTTCATCGATTCGTTCCAGTACAAGGTCGGGGCGGATCAGGATTATCTCGGCACGCTGAAGAACGTCTTCCTGCCGATTGCCTACAATCTGGGGCGCGGCGGGGGCTGGGTCGGCGGCGAGATTTACTTCCAGTTGATCGACAATTTCGGCGAGATCGGCGGCTTCATGGTGCTGATCGGCTGGCTGATCGTCGGCGTGATGCTGGCGCTGCGGCTGAGCGCGTCCGACCTGGCGATGGTCGTCATCAGCAACGTCCGCAATTTCCGCGACGTGATGACCCGGCGACGCCAGCGCGCCGCCGCCGTGCGCGCCGAAAAGCAGCAGGCGCTTGCCGCCGTCGCGCAGCAGATCAGCGTGAGCAAGCCCGCAGCGGAGCAGCTTCCGCTGGGCACGCCGTCGCCTGCGCTGCCCGCGCCCGTCGCGGAGAAGCCGCGCCGGATACCGATTACCTCGGCAGGGCGCACCAGCACCGTGCCGTTCCAGACGCCGGAACTGGCGGAAATCTCGGCGCAGCCCGTGCCGGTCGCGCAGGAGAAATCCGGCGGGCTGTTCTCGCGGGTGCGCGGCGTGCTGCCCGGCAGTAACAGCCGACCTCACGAAGATAAGCCCGCCGCCGAGAAAGCCTCCGCGCTGCGCGGGCGGCTGCTGGGCGGCAAGCGCGAAAGTACCGCTCCTGCTGCGCCGCCGCAGACGCCTGCCATGCAGCCCGCAGCATCTGCACAGTCTCGGCTTCAGCCGCAGATGCAGGCTGCGCCAGCGCCGTCAAGCGCGCCCGCGCAGTTCGTGCCGGAAGCGCAAGCCGCGCCTGCTGCGCCCGCTGCCGAAACCTCTGCACAGGGCACGCCGCGCCTGGGCGATCTGCTCAAGCGCACGTCGTCGGCGCAAACGCCCGAACAGACGACGGCGCCCGCCGCGTCGAGCAGCGGTGTGCAGCCCTACCAGCGGACGCCGCTGACGCGACCGGAAGCGCCCGCGCCCAGCAATGGCAGCGTCGAGCGCAAGCCCGCCGAGATGCCGTCGGCGGCGCGCCCGCAGCAGCCCAACGGAAACGCCGATGCCCGACCTGCAAAGCCGCCTGCGCACGCTGCGTGACGCGGGCGAGCCAGCCAAGCCCGCCGAAGTGGGGCGCTCGCCTTCGCCTGCGTTTGGCAGACCGGATACGCCCGCCTATGCCGCGTCCGTGCCGCAGCGGCGCGCACCCGCCTCGTCCGATGTGACGCCGCCGCCTCCGCCGCGCCGCGCGGCGACCAACTGGAAGCTGCCCGATCCAGCCGCGCTGCTGGCGAGCGGGGTCGATCAGGCGCCGGATCACGAGATGCTGCTCAAGCGGGCGCACATCATCGAGGAAACGCTGTCGAGCTTCGGCGCGCCCGGTCGCGTGGTCGACGTGCGCACGGGTCCGGTCGTGACGCAGTTCGGCGTCGAGCCGGATTACGTCCCCGGTCGCGGCGGCAAGAAGAACCGTGTCAAGGTCGGGGCGATTGCCGCGCTCGACAAGGACTTGCAGCTCGCGCTGGGCGCGAAGTCGATCCGCATCGAAGCGCCTGTGCCGGGCAAAGGCTACGTCGGCGTCGAAGTGCCGAACGAGAAAGCCGAGATCGTCCACCTGCGCGACGTGCTCGAATCGGCTGAGTTCAAGAAGATCAAGTCGCCGCTGGCGATTGCGCTCGGTCAGGGTGTCGATGGCACGCCCGTCGCCGCCGACCTGAGTTCGATGCCGCACCTGCTGATCGCCGGGACGACCGGCTCCGGTAAATCGGTGCTGGTCAACGCCATCATCGCCAGTCTGCTGCTCAACAACACGCCCCGGCAGATGAAATTCATCATGGTCGACCCGAAGCGCGTCGAGCTGACGCAGTACAACGGCGTGCCGCATCTGGTCGCGCCGGTCGTGGTCGAGCTGGAGCGGATCGTCAGCGTGCTCAAGTGGGTGACGCGCGAAATGGACGAGCGCTACCGCAAGTTCAGCAACGCCGCCGCCCGCAACATCGAGGATTACAACAAGCACCTGCCCGCGACCGAAGAGCCGATGCCCTACATCGTCGTGATCATCGACGAGCTGGCAGACCTGATGATGCTCGCGCCCGACGAAACCGAGCGGGTGATCACGCGCATCGCCGCGCTGGCGCGCGCGACCGGCATCCATCTGGTGATCGCCACGCAGCGCCCGTCGGTGGACGTGGTGACGGGCTTGATCAAGGCGAACTTCCCGGCGCGCGTCGCCTTCGCGGTGGCGGGCAACGCCGACAGCCGCGTCATCCTCGACCAGCCCGGCGCGGAGCGGCTGCTCGGTCGCGGCGACATGCTCTGGATGAGCGGCGACTCGCCCGCCCCGGTGCGTTTGCAGGGCGTGTACGTGTCCGACAACGAAATCGGCAACATCACGCGCTTCTGGCGCGGGCAGATGACCGAAGAAGACCTGATCACCGCGTCGCGCCCGGCGCTGGCAAGCCAGCCTGGCGGGGGTATCTCGTCGGATGGCGGCAGCCGCAACGAGAGCGGCAGCGTGATCATGCGCAGCAGCACGCCGAAACAAGTTTCGGGCGCCCGTCAGGCGACCGCTTTCTGGGATGACGACGAGGACGAAGACGACAGTGCCGACGACGGTGACGAACTGAGCGACGGCGAGGACGAGCTGTACGATCAGGCGGTCGAGATGGTGCGGCGGCTCAACAAGGCGTCGGTGTCGCTCTTGCAGCGCCGCCTGCGCATCGGCTACACCCGCGCCGCCCGCTTGATCGACACGATGGAGGAGCGCGGCATCGTCGGTCCGGCGACCGAAGGCAGCAAGCCGCGCGAGGTGCTGCCGGTGCGATAGCAATAGCCTACTGGAATGCGGTGATGTGCTCCTGGCACCACGTCTCAAAACTTCGTGGTTTGCGCCCGGTAACCTGTTCGACTGTATCCGTGAGGTAGGCGAAGCGACCCGAACGCATCGCCGTGAATGCCTCGACCAGCCCCGTGATAACGTACTCCGGTAAGCCCGCCTTACGCATCATTTCCCCAGCCGCCGCATCGGGCATGTCGGTATACTGGATCGATCTGCCGAGCTGCTGGGCGATGATCTGCACCATGTCCCCTATCGACAGCAGCTCAGGACCCGTCAACGCATAGCCTTGTCCTTCGTGTCCATCGCTGGTCAGCGCGACCGCCGCGACCGCCGCAATGTCGTAAGGATCGACTGATGGAACTTTCCCCTCGCCACCCGGATAAGATACACTCGCCTGGCGCTTGATGCTGTCCGCCCAATCCAGAGCAGTTGACATAAACATGGTTGGACGCAGGAACGTCCACGCCAGACCGGAGGCGCGGATCAGGTCTTCGCGTTCGCGGTGGTGCTTGCCGTGACCGATCATCGGCTCATGCCCCGCTTCAATGGTCGATAACTTGACGAGATGGTGGACGCCATTCCGCTTTGCTGCGTCAATCACGTTGATGTCCTGTTGAGTACTCGCCGTGACCAGGAACATGCGCTCAACGTCGCGCATCGCGGCGTCCAATGTTTCGGGCTGGCTCAAATCGCCTACCACAAACTCGACGCGATTCCCCAGGTGTGCAACTTTGCTTGCGTCACGGGTGAAAACACGCACCGATTGATTCTTTTCCAGAAGCTGCTGAACGAGTTCGCTGCCAACCATCCCGGTTGCGCCAGTGACGAGAATCATGAGAAACCTCCTGCAACGTTACGATATGCTGATCCAATTATGTTCTGCAACAGTGTGTTGTTTGTGATACACTCTGTTGCTAAACGGGAGCGTATCATCGAGGCGAAACGGAATCAATCAGCAAAGGAGGCGGAAGTGCTGCTTATGCAACAGAGGGGAAGGAAATGACGCATAAAATTCAGCTTGCGCACGACAGCGAGGACCTTCGTGTGCGCCGCACACGGAAGCTGATACTGGACGCTCTGATCGAGCTGACGATCCAGAAGGGGTTTTCGAACGTGACCGTGCGCGATATTGCCCAACACGCGGGCATCAACCGCGCGACCTTTTATCGCCATTATCAGGACAAGTTCGACCTGATCGACCGCTACTATCAGGCAGTCTACGACTTGCTGGATGCGCCCGAATCCGAATCGCTGTTAACTGGCGTCGGCTCCGCAAAAGCGTCTTCGGGGCTGGTCAGAATGTTGGAACATATCCGCGCCAACGCCACATTTTATCGCGTGATGCTCGGTAAAAACGGCGATCCGGCATTTGCGGAGAAAGTCCGGCAGTATATCGAGAAGCGCCTGCGCCGCTCACTGCCGGAAGCACTGCTTCGTAAGGGCGTCCTCGTAGACCTCTACTTGAACTATATGTCGAGCGGCTCGCTAGGAACTGTCGTATGGTGGCTGGAACAGGGGATGCCCTATTCGTCGGAAGAGTTGGCTGCCATCTCCTTCCGACTCAGCGACGCCAATATCCGGGCGATACTGGAATAGAGTGCGGTTTAGCGGTGCAGCGCTAAATCAGTAAGCCGGGTTCGAGCGTCGGCGGGGGTGGCGGCGGGACGAACAGCCCGCTGAAGACGTAGGCGAGGAAGGTGACGATGATGATGACCGCGAAGATCGCCAGCAGCACGCGCCGCCGCGTCCAGAACGGCTGCGGCGCGTCGGGATAGTCGTCGTACAGGTTGTCGTCATCCGGCAGGTTATTCATCGCAGAGGACATCTGTAGGGGTAGGTTTCAAACCTACCCCTACAATCTCTGTTCGTGGGGGGAAGATCAGCCGCCCTCTTCGCTCGGCGAGGGCGGGTCGACGATGACGCCTTCGCGCGTGCCGCGCTGGATCGCCAGCTTGACTTCGCCGATGGCGCGCGTGACCTGAATGCCGCGCGGGCAGGCGGGCGTGCAGTTGTAGATCGTGCGGCAGCGCCAGACGCTGTTCGGCTCGGCGAGCACGTCGAGGCGTTCCGAAAGCGCCTGATCGCGCGAGTCGAAGATGAAGCGGTGCGCCTGGACAATCGACGCCGGACCGACGTAATCGCCGTTCGCCCAGTACGAAGGGCACGAGGTCGTGCAGCAGGCGCAGAGGATGCACTTGGTCGTGTCGTCGAACTTCTCGCGGTCTTCCACCGATTGCAGGCGCTCACGCCCGTTCTCCGGCAGCGGCGAGTCGTTGACGAAATAGGGCATCACCTGGCGATAGTGCGCGAAGAACGGCTCCATATCGACCACGAGGTCTTTCAGCACCGGCATACCGAGGATCGGCTCGACCTGAATCTTGATGTGGTCGCCCGTGCCGAAGTCTTTGGCGAGCGCCTTGCAGGCGAGCTTATTCTGCCCGTTGATGCGCATGGCGTCCGAGCCGCATACACCGTGCGCGCACGAGCGGCGCAGCGTCAGCGTGCCGTCCTGCTCCCACTTGACGCGGTGGAGCAGCTCCAGCACGCGGTCGTTGGCTTCCACGTCCTGAAGGGTGAATTCCTGCCAGTAGGGCTTATTCTTGCCGGGGATTTCCGGGTTGAAGCGTCGAATTCGGAACGTAACTTCCATAAGGACTCATCCTCTATAGCTGTTAGCTATCAGCGGTCAGCTTTCAGCCAAATACGATTACGGGTTGCAATCGCTGCATGTCTGATACTGGGCGCCGGGTGAACACCTTTGCCACCAGTCAATCAATTCTTGCTTATCCAGGGAGCAAATCTTCTTATAGCCCGCAGATGTGTATCGTAATCCTTCGGATGCAATATGACTGCAGCCTGCTATATGGAGCATGGAGGGAACTTCGCCACACCGCCGTTTTTCTGCATTGATCACGAACCCGTCCGGGTACGTTTTGATCCATCTCATATATTCTTCATCGTCATTGTCGAAGATGATCATGATGCAAGTCCTCAGTCCTAGTAGGTTCGCACTTTCGGCTTGAAGCGCTCGTCGTGCTCCGCCAGCGACATGTCGACTTTCTTCTTGATGTTGACTTCGGGATGCAGGTCGCCCTGCGGATACAAGCCGCGATCCGCTGGGCGCTTCACCAGCGTATGCACCAGCCAGTGCTCGTCATCGCGCTTGGGGTAGTCTTCACGGCTGTGACCGCCCCGGCTTTCGGTGCGATTGACGGCGCTCAGCGTCGTGATCTCGGCGAGGTCGAGCAGACAGCCGAGTTCCCACGCTTCGAGCAGGTCGGTGTTGAACTTCAGCCCCCGGTCGTCAATCGACAGGTCTTTCTGGTAGCGCTCGCGCAGGTCGCGCAGCGTATTGAGTGCTTCGGTCATCGGACCTTCGCTGCGGAAGACGCCCACGTCCGCCATCATGACCTTCTGCATCTCCTGACGCAGCGCGCCGGGGCGAGTCTTGCCGCTGCTGTTGCGGATGCGCGTCAGTTCCGCCTCGATTTCGGCGGTGGGGTTGGCGGGCAGCGGCGCATAATCGGCATGTTTCACATAGTCAGCGATGCGCATCCCGCCGCGCCGTCCGAAGACGATCAGATCGACCAGCGAGTTCGTGCCGAGGCGGTTGGCGCCGTGAACGCTGACGCAGGCGGTCTCGCCTGCCGCGTACAAGCCGGGCAGCACCGTCCAGTTCTCGTCGATCACAACTTCGGCTTCGACGTTGGTGGGAATGCCGCCCATCGCGTAGTGGGCGGTCGGCTGGATGGGCATCGGCTCTTTGACCGGATCGACGCCGAGGTAGGTGCGACAGAAGTCGAGGATGTCGGGCAGCTTCGACTCGATGTAATCACGGTCGATGCGGCGCGTCTCGCCCGCTTCGGCGAGGTAGCGATTGACCGTCTCCGGCGTCACATCGAGGTAGACGTAATCCTTGCCCTTGATGCCGCGTCCCTCGCGGATTTCCAGATAGATGGCGCGGCTGACCACGTCGCGGCTGGCGAGGTCTTTGATGTTCGGGGCGTAGCGCTCCATGAAGCGCTCGCCGCGATTGTTGATCAGCACGCCGCCTTCGCCGCGCACGCCCTCGGTGATCAGGATGCCCATCTTGTAGATGCCGGTGGGGTGGAATCTGGAAGAATTCCATGTCCTGAAGCGGGATGCCGCGCCGGTAGACGACCGCCGCGCCGTCCCCGGTCAGGCTGTGCGCGTTGCTGGTCACCGACCAGACACGCCCCCAGCCGCCGGTGGCGAACAGCGTCGCCTTTGCGTGGAAGACGTGCAGCTCGCCTGTGCCCAGTTCGAGCGCGACGACGCCGCAGACCGCGCCGTTGTTCATGATCAGGTCGACGACGTGAAACTCGTCGAAGAAGGTGACGTTGTTCTTGATGCACTGCTGGTAGAGCGTTTGCAGGATCATGTGCCCGGTGCGGTCGGCGGCGTGGCAGGCGCGCCGGACGGGCTTCTCGCCGAAATTGCTGGTGTGACCGCCAAAGCGCCGCTGGCTGATCTTGCCGTCGGGTGTGCGGTCGAAGGGCAAGCCCATGTGCTCCAGCTCGATCACCGCGTCGATGGCGTTTTCCGCCAGCACGTGCGCGGCGTTCTGGTCAGCCAGGTAATCGCCACCCTTGACGGTATCGTAGGCGTGCCAGAGCGGCTTATCTTCCTCCAGATTGCCGAGCGCCGCGCCGATGCCGCCCTGCGCCGCGCCGGTGTGGCTGCGCGTGGGGTAGAGCTTGCTGATCACGGCGACCTGCGCGCCGCCTTTGCTGGCATAAAGGGCTGCCATCAGTCCGGCGCCGCCTGCGCCGACGATGATCGCCTCATATTGATGTGTTTGCATAAAGTTGCCTCAAATCCGTATTTCTGAGCGAAAGTCCAAATCGATCACAGGGATGCTCAGCGCCGGAACGGCTGCTAGGGCAGCGTCTGGGCTGCCTGCTGGGCGATGTTGATGGCATCCTGCCCGATGGTGCTCATGAGCGCCGCACCGCCGAGGATCAACAGGATGACTGCCCCGATCACGCACAGATAAAGCGACGCGCGCCGCATCCAGGGCGATTTCATCGTGTAATCGGTCAGCACGTAGCGCAGACCGTTGAAGCCGTGAATGACCGCCAGCGCCAGCAGCGCCACGTCGTAGAGCCGCCAGATGGCGACCCCGGCGAAAAGCATATTCCAGCGATCCGCCACGTACTCGACTGCCGTGCCCGTGTGGTTGATCAGATCGGTGCCGACGACGGTATGCCCGGCGGCGGTGATGTCGAACACGCCCTGAAGCAGATGCTGCATCGCCAGATGCCCGAAGACCAGCGGCAGGATGATCACGCCGCTGACGCGCATGTACGACCACCAGAACTTTTCCATCCCGCTGCCCTTCGGTCTGCCCTGCGCCGGGCGATCCGGGGCGATCACATTGGCGATCCCGGCGAAGAGCAGCGCGGCGATGATGGCGACCACGAAGCCCGCCACGAAGCGAAGCTGCGCCGTCACGACCTGCACCAAGCCGAGGACGTGCCCGTTGCTGTTGTAGAAGTCGAGGACGTGCCCGAACATGATCAGGAAGGTGGGGATGCAGATGATGACGCTGAGCGCCAGCACCCAGTAGGCGGCGCGCTGCTGATACTTCCACCAGCGCGGGCGGAAGTCAAAGACGACGATGCGCACGCCGTTGAGGGCGTGATAAACCACCGCCGCCACCAGCGCGAACTCGCCAATCGTGAACAGCGGCGTCTGGTAGGAGGCAATCGCCTCGACGTACAGGTCTGGGTAGAAGACCGACCACGACGTATCGATCACGTGCAGCGTCAGGAACAACAGCACGCCCAAGCCGGTGATCCGATGCAGCACCCAGCTCCACTGTCCGATTGCGCCACGATAACGCATCGTCTCGGTAATGGTATATACAAGCGAGGTCAAGGTGAAGCTCCTGGTTGTCTGAACAAGCAATTGACAGCGGGCGGAAGATCGCCACGCAGTTTCTGAAATGAACGTTTTTCGAATTATAACACCGCGACTAGGGGGTGCAAACGCGATGGTTCGCGCGGACACACAAAGCGCCCGGCGAGAAGTGCCGAGCGCTCATTTTTCAGCAAGCTATGCGGTGTTTAATCCACGCCGCGCATACGCGGGTCGAGCGCGTCGCGCAGACCGTCGCCCAGGAAGTTGAAGGCGAACATGATCAGGAACAGCGCAATTGCCGGGAAAATCGCCTGGTTCGGATAGGTGCTAATGATGCGCGAGCCGTCCGAGATCATCGCGCCCCAGCTTGGCGTCGGCGGGTTGACGCCCAAGCCGATGAAGCTGAGGAAGGCTTCGTAGGAGATGTAGGTCGGGATTGTCAGCGTCTCGGCGATGACGATAGGTCCGAGAATGTTGGGCAGCATGTGGCGGAACATGATTCCGCGCGTGCTGACGCCCAGCGAGCGCGCCGCTTCGATGTACTCTTTCTCGCGCACGGAGAGGATTTGCCCGCGTACCAGCCGCGCCAGGTTCATCCACGACGTGATGCCCACGCCGATGAAGATGAACAGCATCCCGCCCATCGACTGATCGAGTTGACCGATGGCAAAGGCGGCCGTACCCGGCTCGTTGTGCGCGAAGCTGGAGCGGAAGAATGCCATCAGCAGGATGACGAGCAGCAGCGTCGGGAAGGCATACATCACGTCGACGAAGCGCATCATCAGGTTATCGACCCGTCCGCCGATGTAGCCGGAGATCAGCCCGAAGGTGATGCCGACCAGCAGCGAGACCGCCGGACCGACGAAGGCGACCGCCAGCGAGACGCGCGAGCCGTAAATAATGCGGCTCAGCAGGTCGCGCCCCAGGTTGTCCGCGCCGAGGATGAAGTGATCGTTGATCGTGACGTAGCCGCCGTTTTCCCTGGGGATCATGTTGGGGAAGATTTGCGTGACCCACAGAGGCGCAGCATTGTTATCGGCGAGCACCTGCGTTCGGAAATCCTGAGGGGCAAGCTGCTGAGCGAAAATCGCCATCAGAATGTTGAGGATGATGATGATCGCACCCAGGACGGCGAGCCGATTACGCCGCAGGCGCTTCCAGGCGTCCAGCCATAAGCTCTCGCCCTTCACCTGCGCATGAAGTTTGGCTACATCCGTCCCGATTTTCCGATTTCCTTCCGCGACCGCCATGATCCGACCCCTTAATCAAACCGAATGCGCGGATCGAGCCACGCATAGACAATGTCTACCAACATATTCATGAAAACGAGAAAGGCAGCATACAACAGAATCGTGCCCATAATGACCGGATAATCGCGGTTGGTAACGCTGGTGACGAAGTAGCGCCCCATGCCGGGAATGCCGAAGATCGTCTCGGTGACGAACGTCCCGGTCAGCAGCGCCGCGAATAAAGGACCCAGCACCGTCACCACCGGGATGAGCGAGTTTTTCATGGCGTGGAAGATGACCACCATGCGCTCGCTGAGTCCCTTGGCGCGTGCGGTGCGGATGAAATCTTCATTCATCACTTGCAGCAGGCTGGCGCGCATGAGCCGGGCAAGCAGCGCCGACTGCGCGAAGCCAAGCCCAAAGGCGGGCAGGATCATCTGCCCGACCGTGCCCCAGCCTGAAACGGGCAAGAGCTTCCACTGGACGCCGAAGGCATACTGCAAAATCGGACCCATGATGATCACCGGAATGGAGACGCCGACGATGGCGATACCCATGCCGGTATAGTCGTAAATCGTGTTGCGGTTGAGCGCGGCGATCACGCCCGCCGGGATGCCAATCGCCAGCGCCACCGCCAGCGATGCGACTCCCAGTTGGAATGAGACCGGCAGGTTCTGCTGGAAAATACTGGTCACGGTGGTGCTGCGCGCCTTGAGCGAGGGACCGAAATTCATCCAGCGGAAAGCGTAGCCGTCCGGGGAGCGAGATGTTGACCAGATAATCCTCAACGGTCGTCCGCCGAAAGCTGCTGTCGGTAATGCGCGGGATAATGATGTCCGTGATCCATTTGAGGTACTGCTCAGGCAAAGGGGCATTCAAATCATATTTTTCGGCAATATTGTTCAGAATGGCTTGAGGGACGCCATGTTCAGTTTGGAACGGTCCGCCGGGCACGGTGCGCATGAGCGCAAACGTAATCACGGAAACGACGAACAGGACGAGAAACATCCATAATGTGCGGCGAACAACGAACCTTGCCATGCTTGTACCTTCGATAATCACAGGGGCGATCCGGCGAACCGAAGTTCGCCTGGGTCGCCCCCTATCTTAGCTAACTACCTTGTAGTGCCTACTTGTTGATGTCCCACTTTTCGTAGACTTCGCGCTGGATCAGCGAGTGCGTCCGCGTGACGGAGGGTTGGGTCAAGTCCTGCGTGACATAGTGGTAAATCGGCATGAACTCGGCATCGTCGTGGACCAGGATATGCTCTGCCTGAGCGTAGTCGTCCTTGCGCTGCTGGAGCGACTGAGCGGTCAAGCCATCCTGCACCAGTTGATCGAACGTGTCGTTATGCCAGGTCAGCGGCGGACCCGAAACGATGTTGTCGAAGAGGAAGTTGTTGTCGTCAGGATAGTCGAAGCACCAGGCGGCGCGGTAGATGTCGAAGGTGGTGCGGTTATCCAGATAGGTGGCGAAGTCTTCCGACGTAAGCTGAACGTTGACGCCAAACGCATCGTTCCACATCTGCTGGATCGCCTGAGCGATGGCGGCGTGGGTTGCGTTGGTATTGTAGACGAGGGTCGGGGCGAAGTCGCTCGCCTGATGCCCGCTGCTGTCCAGGTACGCCTGCCAGAGCTGCTTGGCATCGTCGAGGTTCGTGTAAACGCCCTGCCCCGGATATTCTGCTTCAGTCGGCGCGGCGACCAGGTTGGGCAGGCTGTACCAGTTGGCAGGCGCCTGACCCGCCTTGAGGATGTTCTCGACAATCGCCTGGCGGTCAATCGCTTCGGAGAAGGCACGGCGCACGTTGGCATCGTCAAACGGCGGCTGCAGCGTGCCGTAGCCATAGTAGTACGAGCAGGAACCGGGTCCCTTGAAGTAATCGGCGCTCAGGGTCGAGTCGCTGTTGATGCGGTCAATCGACGCGGGATCGATTTCGGAAACGTCGAGCGTGCCCGCTTCAAAATTCGCCATCTGCGGGGCGGTGTCCAGGAAGACGATCTGGATTTCGTCGATCTTCGCCTGTGGGCGAATTCGGGGTTCCGGGCCAGAAGGGGTTCTTGATCAGGGTGAGGCTGCCGCCGCCACCATGCACCCATTCCTTGAGGGCATATGGACCGTAGGTCTCGATATTCGCCGGATCCGTCCAGAGATCACCGTTGGCGTCAATCACCCACTGCGGCTCCGCCCAGGTGATCCACATGCTGAAGATGATGGGGGTCACGGACGAGGCATATCGGCGCAGTGATCTGGAGGGTGTGGTCGTCCACGACCTTTACGCCCAGGGCATCGATCAGCGCCTGGCGGTCGGCATCGGAAGCGTTCGGGTCAGACGCGCTGAACTCGGCGCCGCCCTCAATCCAGGGGACGAGCACTGCCTGATACGGACCAGCGACCTTGGGGTCGAGCGTGCGGATAATGCCGTAGGCGAAGTCCTGCGCGGTAACCATGCGCACGTTGCCGCTGTCGTCCTTGACTTCTTCGACCTGACCGCTGTCGGCATTGTAGTGAACCCAGGGAACGTTATCCATCAGATGGAGGGTGAAGGTTTTGCCATCGTCCGAGACATCCCAACTGGTGGCGATGCCGGGTCCAAGCTCAACTTTTTCCTCATCCAGATTGGTCAGTCCGGGGAACATTTCCGATCCGACCTGCACCGACGACGCATCCTGAGTCAGAGATGGGTCGAGTGTGGGAATATCATCGGGTCCCATATTGCGCCCGGTGATGAGCACTTTCGCCGCGCTTTGGGCGGTTACGCCGCCAACGAGCGCGAACACCGCCGCCAAGAGCAGCAGCAGCGGAATAAGACGAACAACTTTCCTTGCGTGTTGCATAGACAATGCCTCCTGTTAGTGAAAAACGTATTGCTTAATGAGCGGGAATTTTTAGCCTGACGCCCGCATGGACATTAACACGCCTTAACCCTGTTTGCAAGCGCGATTAGGCTCTAATTGAGTATACACATTACATAGATAAAACGTTCAAAAATTATCGGATATTTCTACCGCGACAGATAAAATTCGGACATAGTGCCCTATGCCCGAATTTGATTAGTGTGCTGGAAGCCGAGGATGTGGCAACTCAGCCGCCTGCGCGAACTTCGCTCGCACCTGCGCCCCAGAACCTGACGGTGCTGTCGCCCGCGCTGATCAGGAAGCGTCCATCGTGCGTGAAAGCGAGATCGCGGATCAGACTGCCATGCCCGTCGAGACGGGCGAGGGTGCTGCCCGTCGCCGCGTCGAGCAAGAAAATCGGGAACTGCTCCTGCCCGGTCAGCCCGCCGCTGAAGGGCACGCCGCCCGCCACCGCGATCAGCGATCCGTCCGGGCTGTAAGCGACCGCCGAGACGACCTCGCTGGCGTCCGCGTTGAACAACTGCACGCTGTACGCCTGCGCGGCGCTGCCGCCCACGATCTGCCACAGGCTGAAGCTGCCGTCCGGCAAGCCGACCGCGACGCGCGACCCATCCTGATTGAGCGCCATCGGCGTGCCGATGAAATGCAGGATCGGCGTGGTCTGGAACGAGGTGATGCGCGTCTGCGCGCCGACATCCCACAGGCTGACGATCATGCTGTCGCCTTCGAGACTGTCGGTCGCCAGCGTGCTGCCGTCGCCGCTGAAGGCGAGGTTGGTGACGCTGTTCGGGTGCGGCAACTGCCCGGCGCTGCGGTTATTCGCCACGTCCCACAGGAGCACGGGCGTGCCGATGCCGTCGGTGAAGCCGCCGGGTGACGTTTCGGCGATTGCCAGCAGCGGCTGCGCCGGGTCGAAGGCGAAGGTCGAAATGCCGAGCGGGTTTCCGGCGCTGTCCGGCTGCGTCGTCACCTGATAAAGCGGCGCGCCGCTCGCCCCGTCGCGGATTTGCGCGAAGGGCGGCGCCGAGAAGTCGGGCGGGAATTCCAGCGAGGCGATGAAGCGCCCGTCCGGGCTGACGGCGAGCGAATAGCCGCTCCAACTGGTATTGACCGTCATTGACGGCGCGAGCTGCGCGGCGTTGAGGTCGTAAGCCAGCACGTCGTCCGACGAGCGCACCGCCAGCAGACCGCCCCCCGCCGCGACGCCGAAGCGCGGCAGCCCGACGACCAGACGCGCCGCTTCCTGCACGCTCGCCGCGTTCGCCGCCGTGATCGGCGCGGCGCTGGCGGGCAGCGCGGTCGTCGTGACCGGAGCGCAGCCGTACAGATCGGACTGCCCTAACTGATCGGGACAGGAGTCGAAGGTATCGGGCACGCCGTCGCCGTCACTGTCCGGGCAGCCGCCGAGATCGGTCGATCCGGCGTTCTGCGGGCAGGCGTCGACCAGATCGGGGACGCCGTCGCCGTCGCTGTCCGGCGGCGTGACGCCCTGCGGACAGCCGAGATTGCTGCCGTCGCCCGCCTGCTGCGGGCAGGCGTCCGACTGGTCGGGGATGCCGTCGGCATCGGCGTCGGGCGGGCAGCCCTGATTCTCCGGCTTGCCGGGTTCGCGCGGGCACGAGTCCTGGCTGTCGGGCACGCCGTCGAGGTCGAGATCGGGTATGACGCCGGGCGGGCAGCCGGAATTATCCGCCGTCCCCGGCTGATCGATGCAGGTATCGACGGGGTCGCCCACGCCGTCGTGGTCGAAATCGGGGAAGTTGTCGGCGTTGCAGCCGTGATACTCCGCCGTGCCGGGGTCGCGCCAGCAGTAATCCTGGCTGTCGGGCACGCCGTCGCCGTCGGCGTCCGGCTGCTGGGCGCTGACCACCTGGACGGCGACGAGCAGAAAACAGATTACCAACAGCACGTCCGACAGCACGTCCAACGCACGCAGCGCAGAGGTCGCATTCGTCGCCTCCTGAGAGTCCGATCATCGCTGCGGACTATACTGCATGGAGCGACAACGTGCTACCGGAAAGGAGGTTAGTGACCTTTCTCGCCGGGAGCCGCGTGGTTAAGCGGCAGGCAGATGCGGAAGACGCTTCCCGTCCGGGCGTCGCTCTCCGCTTCAATCCGTCCGCCGTGCGCTTCGATGATGCGCCGGGCTATCGACAAGCCCATGCCCGCGCCGCCGGTGGTGGTCGAGCGCGCCGGGTCTGCCCGGTAGAACGGCTCGAAAATGTGCAGGAGATCGTCGGCGGCGATGCCGATGCCGGTGTCGCTGATTTGAATGACGGCTTCGCCCACGCGCTGGAACGTGCAAATGGCGACGCTGCCATCCAGCGGCGTGTACTGGATGGCGTTGTCGATCAATTTCTGCACCGCGCGCCCCAGTTTCCACGGGTCGACGCGCACGAGCGGCAGCGAGTCATCCGGCTCGAATTGAAGCTGCTGATGCTTGCGCGCGGCGGCAGGGCTGCGGGCTTGCACCTGTTCATCCACCGTCCGGTTCAGATCAAGCAGGTCGAGCGAGAGATTCGGCGTGCGCTCAAGCTGGGCGGCTTCGATGATGCTCTCGATCAGCGTCTCCAGCCGTTCGGCGCTGGAGCGGGTCGCCTGCATCTTGCCCTGCATCTTTGAAATGGTGCTGCTGATTTCGCTCAGGCGCTTGTCGAAATTTTCCCGCGCGGCTGCATCCGTGACCGGTCGGCTCAGAGCGGCGATCTGGTCGTTGACCTGATCGGTGAGCGTGTTGAGCAGGTGCGTGGACGTAAGGATGGTGCTGATCGGCGTTCGAAAATCGTGCGAGGCGTCCTGAATGGACGTTTCGAGGGCGCGCACTCGCTCACGCTCGACGGCAAGCGCGAACGCCTGCTGCTCCGCCTGTTTGCGATCCGTGATGTCGCGCAGCACGAACACCTGCCCGGTGACGAGCTTCTGGTGATTGCGCAGCGGCGAGATGCGCAGGTCAAAGTAGCGCGCGCCGCCCGCCACCTGAACGACGATCTCCTGATACGCCCTGGCAGGGTCGAAGACGCGCTGCACAGGCGTGGAATCGGCAAACTCCGCGAAAACCCCCTCAACCGGGAAGCCGACCAGCTTCGACACCGGCTTGCCGCTGAGCTGCACTGCTGCCTGATTCGCCTGCACGATCCGCGACTGGTCGTCGCAGACGATGACGGCATCCCCCATGCTCTCGATGACCAGCTCGTATGCTGCCGGGAGCAGGTCGAACAGGTGGAAGTGGAATAGGCTGACCGCTATCGGGATGCACGCCAGCGCGACTCCGTAGGGACTCAGGTCGAGGAGCGGGACGGGCGTCAGCCGGGAGATGGTGAGGACGATGGCGATGGCGGGCAGAAAGAAGGCGACGACGAGCAAGCCAAGCTGCCCCTGAAAATAGCGCGGCGAGCGAAGGGCTTTCTGGATGATGATGAGATTCCCCGCCAGAAACAGCGAGGCGAGATAGACCATCCATACCCAGAAAGCCGCGCCGTAGCTGCGGTCAAACAGCATCACCGAGCCGACCTGCCTGGCGGCGGTCGTGCTCCAGATCAGACCGTGCCATTGATTCGTCCAGACGAGGGCGATGATGATGACGGGCACGATGAACAGAGACAGCACGCGCCGCCGCGTGAGCCAGCCGTCGTAGCCGCTGTAGGCGGCGGCGAACAGGGGCCAGAAGATCATCGCCCAGTGGAACAGGTATTCCCAGCGCAGCCAGAACATCATCGCTGCGAGATTCGCGCTGAGCAGTTCCATCGCATAGGACAGCACCAAGCCGAGCGCGCCCCCGGTGAAGCCCAGGAACAGCTTCGCCGCAAGATTCGCGCGCTTGCGCCAGCCGACGTAAAGGATGACCACCAGCGGGATCGCGCTGAGGAAGAGCGGGATTGCGTATGGATTAAACTGCCAGGTCACGGCTGAACGCCTCGCGGACCGGACCGATCTCGAAATGGTAATGTCTGTTAGAACACGTTGATCTATCCTGCTATTCACTACTTTACTCTAAGGACGATATATTTTTGCATTATGGTTCATTTATATGCGCCGACGGTCGAGCGCAGCGCTCGCTAGATCGCGTTATGAACTTCGACGCCGCAGTTTCCCCTCACCCTGCTTGCTGCGCAAGCCGTCCCTCTCCCACGTAAACGGAGCGAGGGACAAAATCACGTGTTTGCTCCCTTCTCCCCGCTTGCGTGGGAGAAGGGTGGGCGACCAGCGGTCGCACGGGATGAGGGGTAAAAGTTCATAACAGGCGCTAGCAGTTCTCGTCAGTAGTACCCGTCAGTAATTCTCGCCAGATGACCAGGGAAATCCCCCGCCGCCTGGCTTAGATCGTTCTTCCGGGCATGAACTGATACGCTGTCTGATCCTCCCAAATGCGAGACACCGTAAGATGAGCCTACTTTCCAAATCCATCAATTTAGGGTCGTGAACAAGGAGCGATCACCATGGTCAACCGCACATTATTTGTGGGGGTTTCCGATATGGCTGTTGAAGAACTGCAAGCGCAGGTTTGTGGCGCGGTGCTGACGCCCGATCATCCCGATTATGATCAGGTGCGGCGCGGCTGGAATCTGGCGATCAACCATCACCCGGCGGTGATCGTCGTGGCGGCGGACGCCGAAGATGTCGCGGCGGGCATCCGCTTTGCACGCGAGCAGGGCTTGAGCATCGCCATTCAGGGAACCGGGCACGGAATTCTATACCCGGCGGACGATGCGCTGCTGATCGTCACGTCGCAGATGACCGACGTGCAGGTCGATGCCGAGGCGCAGACGGCGAAGGTCGGCGCCGGGGCGATGTGGAAACACGTGCTCGACGCCGCGCAGGAAGTTGGCTTGGCGCCGCTGCTCGGCTCGTCGCCTTACGTCGGCGTGGTCGGCTACACGCTGGGCGGCGGCATGGGCTGGCTGGCGCGCAAGTACGGTCTCTCCGCCGACAGCGTGCGCTCGATTGAGATCGTCACGCCGGACGGCGTGCTGCGCCACGCCAGCGCGCTGGAGAACAGCGACCTGTTCTGGGGGCTGCGCGGCGGCGGCGGCAACTTCGGCGTCATCACCAGCATCGAGATCGTGCTCTACCCGGTCAGGACGATTTACGGCGGCGAGCTGATGTACCCGGCGGAGCGCTACGGCGATGTCCTGCGCTTCTTCCGCGACTGGATCAAGCACGTGCCGGACGAGATGACCGCGTCGGTCACGCTGATGAATTTCCCGCCGTTCCCGCAGCTTCCCGAATTCCTGCGCGGCAAGAAATTCGTGCAGGTCAAAGCCGGGCACGTCGGCGCACCGGAACACGGCGCGATGCTGATCCGCGAGTGGCTGGAGTGGGCGACGCCGATCCACAACACGTTCCATGTCATGCCGTTCAGCGAAGTCGGCACGATCAGCAACGACCCGGTCGACCCGATGCCGGGATACATCGCCAACGAAATGTTCGACGAACTGAGCGACGAGGCGATTGACGTGCTCGTCCGCGCCATGAACGTCGATCCGCTGCCGCTGGCATTCGCCGGAATCCGGCACATGGGCGGGGCAATCGCGCGGGCGGATCGCAGCAGCAACGCCATCGGCAACCGCGACGCGCTGCTGGTGATGGAACTGCTCGGCGGGACGCCGACGCCGGAAGCCACCGAAGCGCTGATGCAGTATCTGGCGCAGGTCAAAGCCGAGCTGCGTCCCTACGTCAGCGGCGGCACGTACCTGAACTTCATGTCCGACCGCGAGGCGGGCGAACACACCAAAGACGCTTACGAAGCGGGCGTCTACGAGCGGCTGATGGCGCTCAAAGCCAAGTACGACCCGGACAACATGTTCCGCTACAGCTTCAATATTCCTGTCGCAGAAGTGCTTCCAGACGAGGCGCTGGCGGTTTGAGGGGAATCTCGCAAGAAGTGGGGGAAGCAGCGGGGCGATCCATTGGATCGCCCCGCTTGCGTTTTACTGACCTCACCCCTGTTTCGCTTCGCTCAACTTCCCCTCTCCACCGTAAGCTAAGCGGCGTGGAGAGGGGCAAGCAACCGGAGGTTGCGCGGGGTGAGGTGGTTTTTTAAATCAGAAGCCGCATCGGCGTTTCGATCAACTGCTTCAGGCGCTGCAAGAACTGCGCGCCCTCCGCGCCGTCGCTGACGCGGTGGTCGACGCTGATCGTCACCTTCATGCGGTTGCCGACGCCGAGCGTGCCGTCTTCCAGAACGACCGGCACTTTCTGCGCCGCGCCGATGGCGAGGATGCCCGCTTCCGGCGGGTTGATGATGGCGAGGAAATGCTCAACGCCATACGCGCCCAGGTTACTGACCGTGAAGGTGCCGCCCGATATATCATCAGGCTTGACCTTGCCGTCGCGGGCGCGGGCGATCATCTCTTTATTCGCCGCCGCAATCGTCCCCAGCGAGACTTTGTCCGCGTCTCTGGCGACCACGTTGATCAGCCCGCCCTGGGGCAGCGCGACCGCGATGCCGATGTGGATGCGCTTGTTGCGCACCAGCCGGTCGCCGTAGTAATGGGTGTTCAGGTTGGGGAACTCGCGCAGGGTGAGCGCCGTCGCCTTGACGATCAGGTCGTTGACCGTGATCTTGTGGGCGTCGTCCAGCCCGGCGTTGAGCTGTTTGCGCAGGTCGAGCAGCGCCGCCACGTCGATCTCGGTGGTGACGTAGAAGTGCGGCACCTGCTGCTTGGAGTCGATCATGCGGTTGGCGATGCGGGCGCGCATCCTGGGGATTTCGATCACCTCGACATCCGCGCCGCCGGGGATGGTTCCGAAGCTGGGCGCGCCGATCCCTGCCGCCGCTGCGGGCTGCGCGGATGCTGCGACCGGCTGGTAGTTCTCCACGTCGGCTTTGACGATGCGCCCGCCGGGACCTGTCCCCAGCATCTGGCGCAGGTCGATGCCGCGCTCCGCCGCGATTTTGCGCGCCACCGGCGACGCCTTGATGCCGTCCGGGTAGTTGCCGTCCGCAGCTTCGAGTTCAACGGCTGGAGCAGCCTCCGGCTGCGGCTGCGCCGCCTCCTGCGCGGGCTGTGGCTTGGGCTTGGCGGGCGCAGCTTCCGGCGCGCCGCCGTTAGCGGGCGCGAGTTTCGCCCTGCGCGCCGACGTAGCCGATCACGGAGCCGACGGTCAGCGTCGCCCCCGGCTCGCCGATCAGCTTGATAATCGTGCCGGAGGCGGTCGCCGGGACTTCGACCGTCGCCTTGTCGGTTTCGATCTCGGCGATCACGTCGCCTTCGTTGATCTGCTCGCCGACCTGCTTCGTCCAGTTCAGCAGAATGCCTTCCTCCATGTCCGAGCCGAGGTTCGGCATCTTGATTTCTTGCGCCATTTACAGCACCTCTCTCACTGCATCGACGACTTTCTGCGCGTTGGGCAGAGCCATCAATTCGATGTCATGCGCGTAGGGCAGCGGCACATCCAGCGCGCTGACGCGCTTGATCGGCGCGTCCATATAATCAAATGCCGCTTCCTGAAGCTGCGCCGCGATCTCGCTGCCGAAGCTGAAGTGCGGCAGCGATTCCTCGACGACGACGCAGCGGTTGGTTTTCTTGAAACTTTCGAAGACCGGCTCCATGTCGAGCGGGCGCAGCCAGCGCAGGTCGACCACTTCGGCTTCGATGCCCTCTTTCGCCAGCATCTCCGCCGCGTCGAGCGCCCATTCGACGCCGCGCGCGTAGCTGACCAGTGTCACGTCCTTGCCTTTGCGCTTTATGTCGCTCTTGCCAATCGGGATCAGGTATTCCTCGTCCGGGATCGGGCTGGGCTTGGGATAGAGCGCAATCGACTCGGTGAACAGCACCGGGTTGTCGTCGCGGATCGCCGACTTCAACATGCCTTTGGCATCGTAGGCGTTGGACGGGCAGCCGACGTAGACGCCGGGGAAGTGCGCGAAGATCGGCTCCGGCGTATGCGAGTGCGTGGCGGTCGCCTGGTTGCCCCAGCCGCTCGCCGCGCGGATCACCAGCGGGACTTTGAACTGTCCGTTGAACATATAGTGGATTTTCGCCGCCAGGTTGACGTAGGCGTCGAACGAGATGAAGGCGAAGTTGATCGTCATGATCTCGGCGACCGGGCGCAAGCCCGCCATCGCCGCGCCGACGGCTGCCCCGGCGATCACCATTTCGCTGATCGGCGTATCGCGCACGCGCTTCTCGCCGAATTTCTCCAGAAAGCCGCGCGTGACGCGGTGCGTGCCCTGCCATGCGCCGACTTCCTCGCCCATCACGAAGACGGTTTCGTCGCGCTCCATTTCTTCCATCAGCGCCGCGCGCAGCGCTTCGCGCATCGGCATATTCTTTTCCGCCATGTTGGCTCCTTCGTTTCAGCGGTTGCACAGGCGCAGGTACAAACTAATCGTTGCCCTGCTGCGTCCCGGCAAGCTGACTGCTCTACACGTAAACGTTGCTGATCAGGTCTTCGTAATCGGGTGCGGGGCTGTTTTCGGCGAACTCGACCGCTTCGTCGACCGTCTTCTTGGCTTCCTGCTCGATCTGTTCCAGTTCGCCCTCGATGCCGTCGTAGTTCGCCGTCAGGTAATTGTGCAGGATCGTGATCGGGTCTTTGTGATGCCACTCCTCAAGCTCGCCCTTGAGGTCGTCGCGCACGTCGTACCACTTGTCGGAGACGCCGTGCCCCTTGTAACGATAGGTGCGGGCTTCCATCAGAACGGGACCATGCTTGCGGGCGTATTCGACCGCCTCGCTGACCGCTTCGTGGACCTCGATGACGTTCTGCCCGTCGACGCTGGGTCCCTCTTTCATGCCGTAGGCAATCGCGCGCTTGACCAGTTCCGGCTGCCCGGACGAATCCTTGACGCGCGTGCCCATGCCGATGCCGTTGCTCTCGATCAGCCAGACGACCGGCAAATCCCAGACGCTGCTCAGGTTAAGCGATTCGTGGAAATACCCGTTGTTGGACGCGCCGTCGCCCAGGAAGCACAGGACGACGTTTTCCGTGCCCATGTAGCGCTCCTTGAGCGCGATGCCATCGGCGAGCGGGAGATGCCCGGCGACGATGGCGTAGCCGCCCCAGAAGTTAAGGTCGCGCGCCGCCAGGTGCATCGAGCCGCCCTTGCCGCCGCTCACGCCGGTGCGCTTGCCCATCATCTCCGCCATCGCCAGCTTGGGATCAACGCCGCGCGCAATGGCGATGCCGTGATCGCGGTAAGCGGTGATGACGTGATCGTCCTTGCCGAGCGCAGCCACCGCGCCGACGCCCGTCGCTTCCTGACCGCTGTAGAGGTGCAGGTAGACGCCGGTGATCTTCTTCTCTTTGTACAGCTCGTCGCACATGGTCTCGAACTGGCGGATCAGCACGATCTGGTGATACCAGTCGAGCAACTTCTCTTTATCAGGCGATAGGGTGTTAGTCGCCATGACCACTCCTCACTTGCGCCGGGTATGCCCGGCAACGATTTGATTGTTGCGTGAAATATGAATTAGTTTACCGCAAAGAGCGAGGGTGGGTCAAAAACAGGGGGACTGCTTTGGTGTGGGGCGACCAGGCGAACCGGAGGCTCGCCTGGTCGCCCCAATGTGAAATGGGCAATCAGGCGGCGGCGCGGTTGCCGAAGAGCGCCCGCCCGATGGCGATCACGATCACCGAGCCGACGACGCCGACGACGATGTTGCCGATGATGCCGCCAAGGTCGATGTTGAACAGGTTGAAGATCAGCCCGCCGACCAAGCCGCCGATAATGCCGAGCAGGACATCGCCCAGCAGACCATAGCCGCCACCCTTCATCAATTGACCTGCCAGCCAGCCGATGATCGCCCAGATGATCACCGCGAGGATCAAGCCACCCAGACCGATGGCGATGTGTGCTGCCAGACCGATGGCGAAGTAGGCGACCAAGAGAATAACCGCGAGTATAAACAGAGCAACAATCATTAGAGCCTCCTTGTGTTCAGATAGTTTGTTATATTATACAGGAAATTCCCCGCTTCGTGTAATCTTTATTGAAACGTTAACCGGATTTGTCGGGCTGTGCTGCCTGCTGGGTTGCGTCGTTGACGATGGCGGTCGCCGTCAAAAAGATCGGGTCGAGCTGACCGGGCGCGGATGTCGTGCCGCTGTCCGCCTGCATCGTCGTCTGCTGGACGAAGGCAGTCGCCGTCATGAAGATGGGGTCTATCGGCTCGGAAAAGGATTGCGTGCCGTCCGCTTGCTGCGTCGCCTGCGCCATGATCGCTGTCGCAGTGGCAAGCAGCGGATCGACCGTCCCGGATTGGGCAGTCACCGTCAGAACTATCCCTGTCGCTGCCTGTAGAAGCGGATCGAGAGGAGCCGAAGTGATGTAAACATACTGTGTCTCGACGCGCGGCGGCACGGTGATCAGCGTCACAGCCACGCCCAGCGCGAAGGCCGACGACCAGCACCCACCAGAAGCGGCGCGGCACGGCGGATTGTTCTTGCGTTTTTCTGCCATATCGTTGATCCCCCGTTTGCGTTCGTTATATCTTTATACGATGAAGCGAGATGCAGGGAGTTGCAGAGAAAGCAGACGTGTGAGGGTGGCGAGTATCGTTATTAACGGGTGAGCGATGCGATCAGCAGGTCAAGCGCAAGCTCCGGCTTGATCTGCCCGGTTTTCATCTTGAAATCGTAATCCTGCAGGGCGCGGTAGATCGTCTCAAGCTGTTCGAGCGTGAAGCTGCGCGTCTGCTTCGCCAGCTTTTCGGCGACGTAAGGGTGTACGCTGATCGCCTGAGCGATGTCTCTGGGCGATCCGCCGCTGGTCAGGTGCTCTTTCGCCAGCAGCAGCAGGCGGAACTGGCGCGTGATCATGCCGTACAGCCCGAATACGTCCGACTCCTGGTCGAGCAGGCGGTGAACCAGCGATGCCGCGACTTTCCCGCGCCCTTCAGCGAGCGCGTCGACCATGTCGAACATGCTCGCCTCGGCGACGTAGGGCGTCAGCAGCATCACGTCCGCTTCGGTGATGGCGCGCTCGTCGCCGACGTAGCTGATCAGCTTGAACAGCTCGTTATCGGCACGGCGCAGGTCGCCGACGGTCACGCTGGCGAGCGCGGTCGCGGCGGCAGGCTCAATCGTGGCGTCGTAGACTGCCTGGGCGCGCTTGATGATCCAGCCTGTGCTGTCTTTGGGGACGAAGAAGGCTTTTTCGTAGCCGCCGGGGTCGGTCTGCGCCAGCTTGAGGATTTTGTTCGAGTCCGAGAGCTTGACGCGCTCGACGAAGACCATGCGCGCCCACTCCGGGAGCTGCGGCAGCGCTTCGAGCAGGTGCTCGACCGCCTGCTTGCCGGTTTCGCCCGCGCCCTTGCGCGTGATCCACGACAGCATGTCCCTGACGATCACCAGCCGCCGGTCGGCGAGGAAGGGATACGCCATCGCCGCGCTCAATACCTCCGGGATGCTGGCGGACGTGCCGTCGAACTCGGCGGTGTTGAGGTCGCCGTTGGGCTGACTCTTCATTTTGGCAAGCATCGCGCCGACTTCTTCGTCAATGCGCAGGTCGTCGTCGCCGTGAAAGATGTAGAAAATCGTCGTCATAGGAGAGCGTTGGTTATAAGGGCGCAGCACGCCCGATACGAACGATGCTAGCTCGACGCCGTGACGACGCGGTGAACCGTCAGCGGCGTGCTGCTGAGGGGAGTCTGCACGGTGCTGCGACGGATGCTGATCACTTCCAGGTCGGCGGGGTCGCCGTCGGTGGTGATGTACTTTTGCAGCGACATACCCAACGGCTGCGCGAACAGCAGCGCCACCATCACCAGCACCATCACGGTGGGCAGACGGTTCCACAGATCGCGCCGGCTCGCGCCGCTCAAGCCGATCATCGCCGCGACCGAAGTCATCAGCCCGGTCGTGACCAAATTCGTGCCGCAGTTCGGATGGACTGCCAGGTCGTGCTCTCCGGCGCGCATCCGGCGCAGGGCGTCGCGGACAGCCGCCTCGACCTGCTCAGTCGGCGCTTCGCCGAGCAGGACGAATCCCGAATCGGTGCTGCGTCCTGCCATGCGCAGGTTCCTCACGCGCTGCGACAGGACGTGAATCGTCGCATGTTCAAGTCCATGATTCCGGCGCGTCCGCCGCACCAGCGGCAGGTCGAGCACGGGCTGGGCGAAATTCGCAAAACGTTCTACCAACATGACCGTCATCCTTCCCAATACGGTTGCGCTACCACTGTAACACGATTCCCCACTGCTGAAAACGGACGCGGCGAAGTTAGCGGTATAATGAAAAGAGTAACTTATGAATCTGGATCAACATTAAGGAAGAAAACAATGCGTCTATTTTTGAAGGTTAGTTTGATCCTTACCCTGCTCGCCGTGTTCGTCGTACCGGCGCTGGCGCAAACCAGTATCGCACCCGGCGATACGGTCACCGGCACGCTGACGACCGACGAGCCTTCCGCCAGCTACACGCTGAACGCGGAAGCGGGACAGGCGGTCACGATCACCCTATCATCGGAGGCATTCGACGCCTACCTGACCCTGCAAGACGGAGACGGCAACGTACTGGCGGAAAATGACGACGACCCGAGCAGGGGCACCGATTCCACTATTCAGAGCTTCGTGCTGCCGTCGGCTTCCAGCTACACGATCCTGGTCGAGAGCTACGGTCAGCACGGGAACAGCGGCGCGGAAACCGGGGATTACACCCTGTCCGTGACCGAACAGCAGATCGAGCACATCGAGTATTCGCAAAGCATTCAGGGGCAACTGACGAGCGACGAGTTGTCGAAGGATTACGTCTTCACCGGGCAGGCGGGCGACGTGGTGGTCATCACCGAGAATTCGGACGACTTCGATTCGTATCTGCACCTGCTGGACAGCACCGGCAACGAATTAACCAGCAACGACGACAGCGGCAGCTCGCTCAATTCGATGATCGGTCCCTACACGCTGCCGAACAGCGGAAACTACACCATCCGCGCGACCAGCCTGGACGGCACGGTGTCCGGCTCGTTCACGCTGACGCTGAACAAGACCGAAGTCACGGCGATGAGCTACAACGAGCCGGTCGAAGTCAATTTCACGCCTAACGCGCAGGCGAAGTATTTCACGTTTGAAGGCACGTCGGGCGATCTGGTCAGCATTTCGGTGGACAGCGGCAGCTCCATCGACACCAGTCTGTCGCTGACCAACTCGTACAACAGCCAGATCGCAACCGACGAGGACAGCGGCTCCGGGTTCGACCCCGAAATCTTCCAGCAGCTTCTCTCGTCCACCGGCACCTACACGGTTGCACTCACAGCCGTCGCCCCCGGTACGGGCACGGTGACGCTGACGATCAAGAGTACGCCGCCGCCGTCGCTCGACGAAGGCACGCAGACCGTCTCGTTCACCAGCTCGCAGACCTCACGCGCCGTCATGTTCACGGGGAAGGCGGGCGAGAAGGTGCAGTTGACTCTCCACGCGATCAACAATGGCGTGGGTTCGCCGAGCATCACCGTGATGCAGGGCGACTCGACGGTCGCCAACGCTTCGGGCAGCTCGGTCAGCGACATGAGCTTCAGCTTCGCCCCGTCGTCCGACGGCGCTGTCGTGGTGCAAATCTCCGACTACAGCTACAGCAACCTGAGCTACGAAGTCTCGCTGGCGCGTCCGGGCGAGTAAGGAAATAGACAGCGTAGGGGCGCGGCTTGCTTCGCCCCTACGCACGTCACACGCTAAAGCAATCGCTCCACGATCACGCAGTCGCGCCAGACCCCATCCAGCCGCCCATGCTTCTCGTAGATGCCCACCTCGCGGAAGCCGACCGATTTCATCAGCGCCCGGCTGGCGGCATTTTCGACGAAGACGCGCGACACCAGCTTCCAGAAGCCCGCCGTCTGCGCCGCCTCGATCAGCGCCAGCATCGTCAGGCGACCTGCGCCGCGCCCGCGCGCCCCGCGCTCCACGTACACGCCGAACTCGGCGATCCCGGCGTAACATTCGCGCGGGCGGTAGAGCGAAGTCGAAGCGAAGGCGATCACGCGCTCGTCTTCCACCGCGACCACAATCGGAAAGCGCGAGTCGTTGAACCACGAACTCACGTCGTCGACGGTGCGCAGGCGGGTTTCGAACGTGGCGATGCGGTCTTCGATGCCCTCGTTGTAGATCAGGGCAATCGTCGGAGCATCATTGGGATTCGCCAGTCGTGTCTCCATAGACAATCATCACCTCGTCAAGCGGCTTCTTGGTAATCACAGGGACTTGCGTGTCCGCCGCCGGGTAGCCGACGGGGATGACGACATAAGCGCGCTCGTTGGGCGGGCGCTGGAGGATTTCGCTGAGAAAGCCCATCGGATTGGGCGTGTGCGTCAGCGTGGCGAGTCCGGCTTGATGCAGGCTGGCGAGCAGCAGCCCGACGGCAATCCCGACCAACTCGGCGGTGTAATAGTGCTTCACTTTCGCCTGCGCGCCGCCTTCGTCATGGGTCAAGCCATAGGCTTGAAGGAAGACGACGATCAGATAGGGCGCGTCTTCGAGGTGCGGCTTGTGCCAGTCCGTGCCGAGCGGCGCGAGCGCGGCGAGCCATTCGTCGCTCATGCGGTGCTCGTAGCTCTCGCGCTCCTCGGCTTCGGCGGCTTCGCGGATGCGCCGCTTGATCGCCGGGTCGCTGACGACGGCGAACGTCCAGGGCTGCTGGTTCGCGCCGGAGGGCGCGGTCGCGGCGGTGGCGATGGCGTTGGCGATCAGCTCGAAGGGCACGGGATCGCTTGCGAACTGGCGGACGGTGCGGCGCGTCTGCATCCGCGCCAGAAACTCGCGCGAGCGCGCGATCTGCTCGTCGGGTGAAAGACGCTCGAATTCAAGCGGCGTGAATTGGGCGGGTGGGGTCATCATGCTTCTCTGGGCGTCCGCAGCAAATGGCGCTGGCGGACGGTCTGTATCTCATGGGAGCGGGACATTGTGTTCGCTCAGGCACGCGCCGATGTCCGGCTGCGATTCGCAGGCATAGACATCGGCGGCGTTGGTCTTCATCACGTTGTCATACCACTCGTGACATGGGGCGGGCGTGCGCGTTCCTGAAGTGACCTGCTCACAGTAGTCTAACATGGTCTGCGGCGCTGCCGTGAGCGCGGTCTTGGTCAGGAACCATTCCAGCGGACTAGTGCTGGGTGCGATGGTAATCCCGGCTTCTAGCGCTTCGCGCGCTGTCCGGGTCGCCTGCTCGACCGCCAGAGTCTGCAATTGATTCGGCGTGGCGGTCGGTGTCGGAGTCGGTGGCGGCGCGAGAAATTTCGCCTCAATGAAAGAGCCAAGCAGGATCACAACGATCACGCTGATCACACTGAGTGCCACTCCCAGAGGCGTGCGCCGCCACCGAGCTACTCCCTCCTGCATCGCCTGCTCCGTTACAGGATGGCGGCGTTGGGCGTGCGCATGACGCGCTTACCCGCGCCGTTCTTGCCGAACCACTGGTCGCCATCGACCAGCTTCTTGCCGCGCGAGTAGACCAGCACCGGCACGCCGGTGACTTCCGTGCCCTCGAACAGGTTGTAGTCGCAGCGCATGTGATGCGTGCTGGCGCTGATGGTGTGCTTCTTGTTCGGATCCCACACCGCGATGTCGGCGTCCGAGCCGACGGCAATCGTGCCCTTCTGCGGGTACATGCCGAAAATCTTCGCCGGGTTGGTGCAGTTGAGTTCGACGAAGCGCGCTCGGCGTGATCCTGCCGCTGTTGACGCCCGCGTTCCAGAGCATGGTCAGGCGGTCTTCGATGGCGGGCAAGCCGTTGGGAATCTTGGCGAAGTTGCCCTTGCCCAGTTCCTTGCCGGGGCGGCGGTAGGACGGGTCTTGCGCCTCGAAAGCCGCCCACTCGCCGTTGGGATGCGCCTTCGCCCATTCGTCGGTTGGACCGTGACCGCCGTCGAACCAGAAATCGCAGTGGTCGGTGCTGACGATTTGCAGCGAGTTATCGTGGATCGCCTGCCAGAGCACCTGCTGATCGTGCTTGTTGCGGATCGGTGGCGAGCAGACGTACTTCGCGCCCTGGAAGTTGGGCTGCGCGAGGTGCTCGTCGACGGTCATGAAGAAGTACTGGATGCAGGTTTCGCCCATGACCGGGTAGCCCATCGCCCGCCCGCGCCGGATGGCATCGACAGAGAGTTCATTGGTGACGTGGACGACGTACAGGCGGCAGTTGGTCAGCCCCGCCATGACGACGGCGCGGTTGGTCGCCTCGCCCTCGATCTCGCGCGGGCGCGACGAAGCGTGATAGACCGGGTCGGTCTTGCCCGCCGCGATCAGCTCCGGCGTGAGCGTGGCTTCCACGTCGCCGTTTTCCGCGTGAACCATGATGATCATGCCCAGGCTGGAGGCTTTCTGCATCGCCTTGAACAGGGTGGCATCGTCCACCATGAAGACGTTCTTGTACGCCATGAACAGCTTGAGGCTGGTGAAGCCCTCGCCGGGCAGCGCGCCGATCTCGTCCATGACCTCCGGGCGCAGGTCGGTGACGCCGATGTGATAGCTGTAGTCGATCTGCGCCAGCTTCGCTTTCTGATTCCACACGTCGATGGCGTCGTGCAGCATCTTGCCGCGCTGCTGCATGGCGAAGTCAATCGCCATCGTCGTACCGCCGAAGGCTGCCGCCTTGTGCCCGGTGTCGAAGTCGTCGTTGCTGTAGGTGCCGCCGAAGGAAAGGTCGAGGTGCGTGTGTACGTCGATGCCGCCGGGCATGACGTACTTGCCGGTACAGTCGACCACCTCGTGACCGGCGGGGTCGATGTCGCGCCCGATCAGGGTGACGATTTCGCCCTCGACCAGCACGTCCGCTTTAGATTGCTCTCCCGCTGTGATGACCGTGCCGTTCTTGAATAGTGTTCCCATAAATACCTCCAGTTAAAAGTTAAAAGTGGAAAGTTAAAAGTAGAAGCTAGATGGCATCGGGTTTGGCATCCCTACTACGCTGCACCGAACTCAACAAACCGCTCGTTGTCCGACTGACCTCAATTGCCAAGTCACGTAGTTGGTCAAACTCCGGTTGCGTCATGTAGCCAATGTCAAGTGCAACGTAAAGCTGAGAGCGGACTTCTCCGCAGGATGCTTTAGCAATAGCGAGAAATCGTTGATAATCGCCCAGATTGCCGCGTTCGAATCCTTCAGCGATGTTCGACATGATCGACACCGCTGCCCGCTGAATCTGTCCGCTCAAACCATAGTCTCGTGCGAATGCTGATCGCTGGGTGGTCCGGTAAATCTCCTTCGTCAACAGCCTCGCTTTTTGCCAAGCAACCAATCCTTCGAAGCGCTGCGCTCGTGCCATCTTTAAACTTTTTCTACTTTTAACTTTCCACTTATTTGAACTCCGGCAGCACGTGCTTGCCGTACTCCTCGACCATCCGCTCTTCTTCGCCGCACATCAGGTAGATGTTGAACTGCGTTACGCCGATGGATTCGAGTTCCTTCAGCTTCTCGACGTGCTGCTCGACCGTACCCAGGATGCCGAAGCTGTCGATGATTGCGTCGTTGATGAAGCCGAGATGATCGGCGTCCTTGTCGGCGTGGTGATGATAGTCGTAGCCCTTGCGCCCCTCGACGTAGTCGGTCAGGCGCTGCGGGACGCTCGCACCGCTCCTGCCGTAGCGCTCGACCAGATCGGCGACGTGGTTGCCGACCATCGCCGGGAACCAGCGCGTCTGCTCGCGCGCTTTGGTCATGTCGCCGACCCACACGGGCGCGGCGGACATCACCTTGAAGCCGGACAGGTCGCGCCCGGCGGCTGCGCCCGCTTCGCGCGCCTGATCGCTGAACCACTTGACCAGCCAGGGATCGCCAAGCTGAATGATCAGCCCATCGCCCGCCGTGCCCGCCGCCTTGAGCGCCTTGGGACCATAGGCGGCGATCCACACGGGCAGTTCGTAGCCGTTCGCCCAGGGGAACTGGACGGGCGCGAGGTCTTGCTCGTACTGGACTTGCTCGCCGCGCACCATCGCCTTGACCGCCCTGGTGAACTCGACCATCGTGTCGACCGTCAGCGGTTTCTTGCCCAGCACGCGCTGCGAGCTGTCGCCGCGCCCCAAGCCGATGTCCATGCGTCCGCCGCTTTGCAGCGCCAGCGTGGCGAACAGGCTCGCCGCGACCGACCAGTCGCGCACGCCGGGGTTGGTCACGCACGGACCGAAGCGCATGGTGGTCGTGTGCTCCATGCACATCGCCATCGTCGCGTAGCAGTCGCGCCAGAGGATGTGCGAATCAAAAAACCAGGCGTGCGTGAACCCGGCTTGTTCGGCTTGCTGGCACAGCGCGACCGTGCGTTTGGGATCGATGTCGCCTTTGAATGTAATTGCGAATTCCATAGCCGTCTCCTTGTAATCTCGCAGGGACACGGCATAGGCAACCGGAGGTTGCGCGTGCCCCTACAACGTATTGCAATATCAGCGACTCATTACGAGTCAGTGATCTCGCCGTACATCTCCGGGCGGCGGTCACGGTAGAACTGCCAGGTATCGCGCACTTCCTTGATCAGGTCGAGGTCAAGGTCGCGCACCAGCAGTTCCTCTTTATAGGCGTCGCCGACTTCGCCGACGAATTCCCCGCGCGGCGTGCAGAAGTAGCTCTGCCCATAGAAATCGTCGTCGCCGAGGTCTTTCTCGATGCCGACGCGGTTGATCGTGCCGACGAAGTAGCCGTTGGCGATGGCGTGGCTGGTCTGCTCGATGCGCCACAGGTGCTGCGACAGCCCGCGACTGGTCGCCGAGGGGATGAAGACCAGCTCCGCGCCGTTCAAGCCGAGCACGCGCGCGCCCTCCGGGAAGTGGCGGTCGTAGCAGATGTAGACGCCGACTTTGCCGACGGCGGTGTCGAAGACCGGATAGCCGAGGTTGCCAGGGCGGAAATAATACTTCTCCCAGAAGCCGGTCACCTGCGGGATGTGTGTCTTGCGGTATTTGCCGAGGTAGGTGCCGTCGGCGTCGATCACGGCGGCGGTGTTGTAATAGACGCCGGTGTTCTCCTGCTCGTACATCGGTACGATCAGCACCATTTTGGTGTCGCGCGCCAGGTCCTGCATCAAGCGAGTCGTCGGACCATCGGGGATCGCCTCGGTGATGCCGTACCACTTGCTGTCCTGCACCTGGCAGAAATAGGGTCCGAAAAACAGCTCCTGAAAACACATCACCTGCGCGCCTTCCTGAGCAGCTTTGCGCGCATAATCCACATGCTTGTCGATCATGCTTTGCTTGTCGCCTGTCCAGGTCGCTTGCAGCAGAGCGCCGCGTACCATGCGTGCCATCTCAAACTCCTTATTAAATTCGGGGACGAATATTGTAACCTTTTGCGCACAATATTAACACGCAGCGCGGGAGATCGCATATCCTAGGTGGATTGACGCGAGGAGGGCACGGCGATGGACATGGACGAAATCCGCAGGCTGTACGACCGGCAGCAGCGCATCGAGATCGACTACACGGGCGTGCGCCGCGAGGTGACGCCGCGCACCGTCCGGCAGATCGATGCGACCAACGGGGTCGGCACAGTGGTCTATTCGCAGCTAGACGAGACGACCGCCGACGAGACCATCCGCGCGGAAGTCGACTACTTCAGGGCGCTGGGGATCGCCGAGAACCTGGAATGGAAGCTGTTCGACTACGATCAGCCCGCCGACCTGAAGGAGCGGCTGGTCGCGCACGGGTTCGTGCCGGAAGACCCCGACGCGGTGTTGATCTTCGACCTCGAAGCGATACCGCCCGCGCTGGCGCAGCCGGTCACGCACGACGTGCGGCGCATCAGCGATCCAGCGCAACTGGCGGACGTGCGCGCCATCACGCGGGCGGTCTGGGGTGACGAAGACGACGGCGGCTGGCTGATCGACTGGATGGCGCAGACGCTGCGCGACGCCCCGCAGGAGTTGAGCATTTACGTCGCTTACGTGGACGGCGTCCCGGCATCCTACGGGCGGATCGATTTTCACGAGGGCAACGCTTTCGCCGGGTTGTGGGGCGGCTCGACGCTGCCGGAGTATCGCAAGCGCGGGCTGTACACGGCGCTGGTCAGCGTGCGCGCGCAGGAGGCGATTCGGCGCGGCGTGCGCTACCTGACCATCGACGCCAGCCCGATGAGCCGCGCCGTGCTGGAGAAATTCGGCTTTCAGTGGATGGCATACGCCTGGGAATGCAATTATCGCGGGTGAACACGGATATAAAACAGGGCGACCGCGTGGTCGCCCTGCCGTTTATTGTTCTGTGGTTGAACCGGGCTTACATGCCCGATCCCGTATCCATCATCGTATAGTGGTCGTAGAAGAAGGTTTCGAGGTCGGCGCGCAGTGCCGTGCAGGCGGGGTCTTCGTCCGCCACGACGCCCGGCTGCAGCGTCATCATATCGCCGCCCATCATGCTGGAATCTTCGGTCGTCATGTCGCTGCCCATCATTTCCTCGGTCGGCGCCATCGTGGTATCGCCCATGCTGCTATCCATGTTCGCCATCATGGCTTCGAAGAGCGGCGCGTATTCGCCTTTTTCGAAGGTGGAGGTGTCCATCGTCATCGAGTGGTAGCCGAAGTCGTTCTCGGCGATGAAGAGCAGCGTGATCAGCGTGGAGTCGCAGGTGTGGGTCATGGAGTCCTGGGCATTGGTGGCGTGGGTGAAGGCGGGGGCGAAAGCGAACAGCAAAACGGTACAGAGGACAGACATTCGAGACAGCCACTTACGCATTTTCAATACTCCTTATCGAATTAATCGTCATTCAACAAGGTAGAAAGGATTTCTAACGAAGGTGTTGCGAATTCCTTACAAAAGGATAACAGCGGGCTGGCGAGGCGAGGATTTCCGGCGCGACAAGCTGAAGCGAAACCCACTTCTCCGCCTCCGGTGAGCAGGTTGTCGCCTCTACTTGTTCCGTGCCTCCTGTGCTATGCTTAGCGCGTCGTGCGACCAGATCAGGGGCATGGATTGACCCAAATCGACAGCCTGAGTGCGGATGACGCCGCGATTCCCCCGGTAGAGATCACCAATCAGGAAGCGACCAACGCGGGCGTTGCCCGGGCGACCGGCGTGCTGGCGCTGGGCAACGTCACCAGCCGCGTGCTGGGCATGGCGCGCGAGATCGCCGTGACCAGTCTGTTCGGCGCGTCGCGGGCGACTGACGCTTTCTACGTCGCCACGCTCGTCCCGCGCACGCTCTACGACCTGCTGATCGGCGGGCAGTTGAACGGCGCGATCATCCCGGTCTTGAGCGAGGTCGTCACCAAAGAGGGGCAGAAGGCGCTCTGGCAGTTGGTGTCGGTGCTGCTGAGTTTAGTTACAGTGGTGCTGGCGCTGCTGGTGCTGGTTTTAATCGCGTTCGCGCCGCAGGTCGTCGCGCTGGTCGGCGTCGGCTACGACGCGCCGACGCAGGCGCTCGCCACCGACCTGCTGCGCCTGACTTCCCCCGCGCTGATCTTCATGAGCCTGTTCGCGGTGCTCAGCGGGACGCTCTATGCGCTGCGCTCGTTCACGCTCCCGGCGTTCGCGGGCGCGGTCTTCAACGCCTGCGTGGTGCTGGGCATGATTTTGCTCGCGCCGCCGCTGCGCGTGATGACGACCATCCATAATGGCAACGTCACCTGGGCAGCCGGACGCCCGGCGGATGCGATCCGCGCGGCAGCGCTCGGCTGGCTGATCGGCTCGGTGGCGCAGATGGCGCTTCCAGCTTCCCGGCTTGCGCGGCGCGCGCCTGCACTTCACGATCCACTGGCGGCATCCCGCCGTCCGCAAGATCGCCAGGCTGTACACGCCGGTCATGTTCTCGCTGATCATCGACGCGCTGGTGCGCTTCTTCAGCTACAACTTCGCCAGCCAGACGGGCGAGAGCAGCCTGAGCTACATGACCTGGGCGACGACGCTGATCCAGTTCCCGCAGGGCTTGGTGGCGACGGCGATCAGCATCGCCATTCTGCCGACGCTGGCGCGCCAGTCGGTGCTGATCGCGCGCGACGGCGACCGCCCGTTCAAGGACACGCTCGGCTTGGGCTTGCGGCTGGCAATCGCGCTGATCATCCCGGCGGCGGTCGGCTTGTTCGTGCTGGCGACGCCGATTGTGCGGCTGATCTTCGAACACGGCGCGTTCACGCCCGGCGACACCGTGATCACGGCGCTGGCGCTGCGCCTCTACCTGCTCGGCTTACCCTTCGCGGCGGTCGATCTGCTGCTGGTCTACGCCTTCTACGCCCAGCAGGACACGCTCACCCCGGCGCTGATTGGGCTGGTCAGTCTGGTCGTCTACATGGTCGTGGCGATTGTGCTGCTGCCCACCTACGGCTTATTTGCGCTGATGCTGGCGGACAGCGCCAAGCAGGTCACACACTGCTCGCTTTCCGCCTACGTTTTGTCCCGCCGGATGCGCGGGCTGGGCGACCAGCGCCTGCTGCTGACGACGCTCAAAGCGGGCGCGGCGGCGGGCGTGATGGGCGCGGTCGGCTTGCTGACACTGCCGCTGCTGGAGCGCGTGATTGGCTCGGCAGGCATCGTGCGCGAGGCGGCGCTGGTCGGCGTCAGCGCGGGCTTGTGCCTCGCCATCTTCGTGGCGATGACGGCGCTGCTGCGCCTGGAGGAACTGCGCTGGCTGGTGCGGATGCTGCGCCAGCGCTTCGGGCGTTCCTACGGATGAGAAACCGTTTAGCATTCCCGCTCAGACAACCCTGATCGTGATACGATGGGGATCAGACGGGTCTCGCTCCGCGTGCGAGCGGTCTCGGCTTGTGTTGTCTAGGCATTGAGCTTCGGAATACGTTATGTTGAAACGGTTTCTTCTCGCAGCGGTGTTGCTGCTCACCGCCTGCCAATCCGCTGCGCCCACAGAAACCATACCCGAAACCCCTGAGGCTACGTCCGACAGCGGGAGCACGTCTCCCGGATGGCTGGAGACTGACATGAACGGCGTCAGCTTCGGCATGTGGCGTCCCGCCGGTTGGGAAACCGATCAAAACAATGGTCTGGTGATTGCTGAGCACACCGTTTCGTCGACCGGCATGATCGAAGGCGGCGTGCTGATTCACTGTTTCGTGCCGGCACCCGACGAATTCGACGTGCCGGACAGCGACGCCAACTATGCCTGGGCGGTGCTCGACAGGGTCGTCCACATGCCCAGCCACATGGGTTACGATGTCGTCGTCAGCAAACCCGCCGCTTTTCAGTGGGACACTTATCAGGCTGCCTACTACCTGATAACGACGGGTGACGGTGTGCGCGCGCTGGTGATCGCGCTGGCGATCCCCGGCATGGGCAAGGTCGTCGTCTGCAACATCAGCGCGCCGACCGCGCAGTCCGAGCGCATCCGGGCGATGCTGCCCGACCTGCTCGACGACCTGACGATTGACGGCACCAGTCTGGACGGCAAGGCGCTCGACGCGCTGCCGAATCCGCTGCCGTTCCCGCGCTACAGCATGGCGGCATCGACCGTCAGTACGCAGACGGCTGCGAACACCCCTCCCTGAGAATCGCTCCCCAAATCGTGGATCGTCTGTGCTAAAATAACGGATGTTACACCCACCCAAAACCGCCTTCGCGGCGGTATTTTTAGTGTTACCGGAGTCCTTGCATGGCGACGTTCCCCGTCGAGCAACCCCGTCAACCCAACGATCCCCTGATCAGTCCCTGGCTTGTGCGGCTGCCGATCCTGTTCGTCAGCGGCGGCATCCTGCTGATGCTGATCCTGACGGCGCTGGTCGGCGTCTACCAGATCGCCTTTCGGGATCGCGTCATCCCCGGCGTCTCGTCCTACGGCATCGACCTGAGCGGCATGACGCGCGATCAGGCGCGGTCGGCGCTGGAAGACCGCTTCACCTACGCCAGAGATGCCGTGTTCACCTTTCGGGACGGCGATCAATTCTGGCAGTTGAGCGCGGGCGATCTGGGCGTGACCTTCGATGCCGACACAACGGTCAGCGACGCCTTCGCGCCGGGTCACGGGAGCAATCTGCTCGACGATCTGGTCACGCAGGCGCTGACCTGGCTGAACGGGCGCAGCATCTCGCCGATCATCCGTTACGACCAGAACGAGGCGGTGGCGCAGCTAGAGACGATTGCCGGGACGATCAACCGCCCGCCGCAGGACGCGACCCTGACCGTCAACGGCACCGATATTCAGGCGACGCTGGGCAGCAGCGGGCGCTCGCTCGACATCACTTCGACGCTCAGCCGCCTGGACGACGCCATCCTCCACCTGAGCAGCGGCGGCGAAGTCCCGTTGATCATCAACGAGACGCCGCCGGTCGCCTGGGACGCCGCCGCCGCCGCCGAGCGCGCGAAAATCGCCCTCTCCGCGCCGGTGACGCTGGTCGCCGACGACTCCAACGGCAATACGCTCGGTCCCTGGATCGCCAGCGTCGACCAGATTCGCGCGCTGCTGCGCATTACAACGGTCAAGAACGGCGACGGCACGCTGCGCTACGAAGTCAGCGTCGACCCCGCGCCGTTTCAGGCGTATCTGCAAACGCTCGCGCCCGGCTTGCTGGCGACGCCGCAGGACGCGCGCTTCCACTTCAACGAGCAGAGTCACCAACTGGAAGTGATCCAGCCCGCGCGCAACGGGCGCACGCTCAACATCCCGCAGACGCTGGCGCGCATGGAGCAGGCGATCTTCAGCAGCACCAACCGCGTCGTGCCGGTGGCGTTCGACTACACCCTGCCGCAGTACCCCGACGACGTGAGCGCCGCCGAGCTGGGCATCACGCAGATGGTCTCGCAGGGGACGACCTTCTACACCGGGTCGCCGCAGGCGCGCAAGGACAACATCATCCTGGCGGCGTCGAAGTTCGACGGCGTGATCATTCCGCCGCACACCATCTTCTCGTTCGACAAAGTCCTCGGCGATGTCGCGCCGGAAGCGGGCTACGTCTCCGGCAAAGTGATCGTCGGCGGGCGCACGATTGACGGCGTGGGCGGCGGCGTCTGTCAGGTCAGCACGACGGCGTTTCAGGCGGCGTTTTACGGCGGCTTCCCGATTGTCGAGCGCTACGCGCACGGCTACCGCGTCGGCTACTACGAGCAGGGCGAAGGCGTCGGCATGGATGCGTCGGTTTATCAGGACGATAATCCGCTCGACAACCTCGACTTCCGCTTCCTGAACGACACCGACTTCAGCCTGCTGATCGAAACCTCGGTCTTCCCCGGCAACAATTCCGTGCAGTTCCGCTTCTACAGCACCAATCCGGGGCGGCAGGTGGTCAAGCAGGGTCCGGTCATCACCAACGAGCAGCCCGCCGCGCCGACGGTCTACGAAGCGAACCCCAACCTGAGCGCCGGGCAGCAGCTTCAGGTCGATTGGGCGGCGCAGGGCGCGGAGGTGCGCGTGACGCGGGTGATCCTCGACACCGCTGGCAACGAGATCAGCCGGGACGTGTTCTACAGCAATTACCAGCCCTGGGGCGCGATCATTCAGGTGCCGCCGGGCGATGCGCGGCTGAAGCAGTGATCGCTTGAGCGCGCGCCGGTGCGTCTCCATACGGCGAGCGTTACAATGGGGATACTGACTCCGTATCCGAAGCGATCTCCATGCCTGATCTCATCGATCACCTGCGCGCGCTGCCGTATTTCGAGGGCTGCGCTCAAGCGACGCTCGATCTGCTGATGCGCGCAGGCGCTTCGCCGTGATTTCGAGACAAACGAAGCCATCTTTCACGAAGGCGATCCGGCGCTTGGGCTGTGGCTGATCGACACGGGCAGCGTCAAAATCTTCAAGATCAACCCCGATGGGATCGAACACATCCTCCACCTGCTCGGCGCAGGCAACACGTTCAACGAGATCGCCGCGTTTGACGGCGGCGCGAACCCCGCCAATGCCGCCGCGCTCAGCCCGGCGAGCGTCTGGCTGATTCCATCCGAAAGCCTGGACGCGGCGCTCACCGCCGACGCGGTGCTGGCGCGGCGCGTAATCATGCTGCTTGCGCGGCGCGTGCGCGGACTCGTCCACCAGATTGAAGACCTCGCACTCTACGGCGCGGTGGTGCGGCTGGCGCGCTTTCTGCTCAAGCAGGCGGAAGACCCGGCGCTGAGCGCTCCCGGCGTGACGCGCGCCGCTATCGCCGCGTACCTCGCCACGACGCCGGAGACGATCAGCCGCGCCCTGCGCACGCTCGAAGACAACGGCGCGATCCGCTTCGACCGCCACCGCATCGTCATCATCCGCGAAGACCTGCTGCGCGATCTGGCGGCGTTATAACCGATTTCCCCCAACTTGATCCAGATCAAGGACAGCGCGTTCATTCGCCTGTAGGCTGACTACAAACGTCAGGAGTCAGGCATGAACGACTGGTTTCCCCGGCTGAATCGAGATACCTGCATCGGATGCGGCGAGTGCATCGCCGCCTGCCCAACGAGCGCGCTGGGACAGGTCGGCGATAAAGCCGCGCTCGTTTCGCCTGACTTATGCACTTACTGCGCCGCCTGCGAGACGATCTGCCCCGTCGGCGCCATTGAACTCCCGTATCTCATTTGCAGAATCGAGGACTTTCATGAACAGACAGGTTAGCCCAAGCTTTGCCGCCATCGTCTTGATCGCGTTTGCCGTCGTCATTCTGGCGATCTTGCCGGTTTCCATCCAGATCACGCCGAACGCCAGCGTCGCCCAGGCGGCGACCGCCACGACGACGAATACGTCGACACAGGAAGGTCGAGTCGTCGAGTACACGCTGAAGACGATCATCGGACAGACTCCGGCGATGGCATACATCGGGGTCGGCGGCGACATCGACGGGCAGATCAACCCGCACCTGAGCGCCAACACAGGTGACACGGTGCGCATCACCGTGATCAACGGCGACCCGGTGCTGCACAACCTGAACATTGACGAGTTTGGCGTCTCGACCGGCGATCTGGCGGCGCAGGATCAGCAGGCAACGGTTGAATTTGTTCCCGATCATCCCGGCGATTTCGTCTATTACTGCTCCCAACCCGGTCATCGCCAGATCGGCATGTTCGGTACGCTGACCGTCAGCGGAGAAGCGCTCGCCAGCTATGTCGCTGCGACCGCTGAGGCACAAGCGGTCGCCGCCGTCCCTACCGCCGCGCCCGCCGCCGCCGACGCGGTGTCGATCATCCGCAATCCCGCCGACCTGCCCGCGCCGATTGGGGATCGCGGTCCGACGGATGTGCGCGTTGACCTGCACGCGCTTGAGGTCAACGGGCAGCTCGCCGACGGCACGACCTACCGCTATTTCACCTTCGACGGCAAAGTCCCCGGTCCCATGATCCGCGTGCGGGTGGGCGATACGGTCGAACTGCACGTCCACAACGATACCAGCAGCCAGATGGTGCATTCGATTGACCTGCACGCCGTCAACGGACCCGGCGGCGGCTCGGTACTCACCCAGACCAACCCCGGACAGGAAACGGCATTCCGCTTCAAGGTGCTTTCGCCCGGCGTCTTCGTCTATCACTGCGCGACGCCCAGTGTCGCCGAGCACATCGCCAGCGGCATGTTTGGGCTGATCGTCGCCGAACCCGCCGGCGGGCTGCCGCCGGTGGATCGGGAGTTCTACGTCATGCAGAGCGAGGTTTACACCGCTCAACCGTTCGGCACGAAGGGCAGCCTGACGTTCGATTATCAGGCGATGCTCGACGAGCGCCCGCAGTATTTCGTCTTCAACGGCGCCGCCAACGCGCTGACGACGGACGAGAACGCCCTGCACGCCAACGTCGGCGAGACCGTGCGCATCTTCTTCGGCGTCGGCGGTCCCAACTTCACCTCGGCGTTCCACGTGATCGGCGAGCAGTTCGACCGGGTGTATAATCTGGGGTCGCTGACCACGCCCCCGATGACCGACGTGCAGACGACGGTGGTTCCGCCCGGCGACGCGACGATGGTCGAGTTCAAGGTGAACGTACCGGGGCGCTATATCCTGGTCGATCACGCGCTCAGCCGCCTTGAGCGCGGGCTGGCGGGCTACCTGTTCGTCGCAGGTGATGACCAGCCGGACATCTTCCAGCAGGTCGAGGTTACGCCGGAAGCGGGGCAGTGATCTCTGGCTGCGAGGTTCTCAATAGAGGCGGGCTTGAACCCGCCTCTATTTTTGTGGATTACAGGTTCTAAGGTCTTATGCCGCTGCTCTCGCGCACGTTCATCAAAGCCGGATTAGCCTACTTCGTCGTCGGGCTGACGGCGGGCGTGCTCTATCTGGCGCGCCCGGTCTTCAACCTGCCCGCCGGGTTCGCCGTGCTCTACCCCGTCTACATCCACCTGCTGATGGTCGGCTGGATCACGCAGTTGATCATGGGCGTGGTCTACTGGATGTTCCCCAAGTATTCCAAAGCCAACCCGCGCGGCAGCGAGCAGTTGGGCTGGATCGTCTTTGTCCTGCTCAACGTCGGGCTGATCCTGCGCGTCTTCGGCGAGCCGCTCAACACGCTCAAGCCGGACTGGAATCTCGGCTGGATGCTGGCGGCGTCCGCCATCCTGCAGCTTCTGGCGGGCTGGGCGTTCATCGTCAACACCTGGGGACGGGTCAAGGAGCGCTAGCGATGCCGCGTCTGACCGTGTGGATGGTACGCACCGCGCTGCTCGAACTGGGGATCGGCTTCAGCTTCGGCATGTGGATGCTGTTCAACAAGGGCGTGCTGATCGATCCGTCGGCGCTGCGGCTGCTCAACGCGCACGTCGAGCTGGTGATGCTCGGCTGGACGATGCAGTTGGGGATGGGCGTCGCCTTCTGGATCATGCCGCGCTTCCCGACCGCAAAGCGCTACGGGCGCGAGCGGCTCGGCTGGCTGGCATACGCGCTGCTCAACGCGGGCTTGGTCGTCGTGGTGCTCAACTCGTGGATCGGCGCGCCGGGGCTGGCGCTCGCCGGTCGCCTGCTGGAACTGGCGGCGGTGATCGCCTTCGTCGTGATGATCTTCCCGCGCATCAAGGCATACGGATTGCCGTCCGCCTGACGCCGCGTTCACTCCTCGAATTCGGCGATGGTCGTGTCGAACGCGCGCCGGTTGAGTTCGTCCAGCGACAGTTCAAGGAATTCTGGCGAGAAGACTTCGACCGCCCAGGGATTGGCGTAGCCCGTTCGCCTGACCGCCTCGATAAACCCCTTGATGTCGTACTCCCCTTCGCCGCAGAAGCGCCGCGCGCCTGACGAATCGTGGTTGGGGCTGCCGGGCAGCGTGCCGTCGTTCAGCTCGACGTTGATCAGGTAGCGCAGCGGAATCCGGCTGACCGCTTCGTAGGGGATGCCCTGGCTGACCACGTGGACAATGTCCACGATCACGCCGCCGTTGGACGCGCCGACCGTTTCGACCAGCGCGAGCGAGTCTTTCAGTGAGGGGAGCATCGCCGACGCCATGAACTCGAAGCCGATGGTCGCGCCGTAGTCCTCCGCTTCCCTGCACAGGGCAGCGAACGCCTCGACGATCTGCGGCATCGGGCAGGGCGTGTTCTGAAAATCGCCGATTTTGACGTGCCTGGCGCCCAGCGCCGCCGATGCCTCGAAGAGCAGGCGCTTGTAGCGATCCGATTCGGCTTTGCGCGCGCCGTCGAGGAACCAGTCGGTGAGGAACTCCAGCTCGACGTGTTGAATGCCGTTGTCGTCGAGGATCGCCGCCATTTCGGGGAGCGTTCGCCGGGTGAGAATGTGCGCCAGATCGGTATGCCAGATGCCGATACCCTTGAAGCCCGCTCTGGCGGCAGCCTCGACGCGATCCTTGAAATCGTAGCGGCTGATCGTGCCCTCGTTCGGGTAAATGCCAGCGGTCGTCCAGAATAAAGTCATCAGTTCGACGTTGTTGGGCATGGGGTTACGCCTCGATGCAATAGACGCGATTGTGCCGGAGTGCGCTCAGGCTGTCGACAGTTTGACGCCGTGCGTCAGCAGCGGGTTGAAGGTCTTTGGCTCGGCGGCGCTGAAGACGAGCGCGGTCAGCGTCTGGTTGCCGTGCAGCAACTCGAAATTTGCGCCCTCCAGCCTGGCGATGCCGGTGACGCCGTTGCCGTGCGTGACGCTGGCGAGGTCGTCCGGCACGCGCTGGCTGCGCGGCGTGATGTCCTCGATCAGAAACGGCGCCATGCCGCCGTCGAGCGCGACCGTGCGCCAGCGCAGCTCAACGCCGTCCGTGCGCAGCCGCCGCCCCTCGCTCACCGCGCCGACGTTCGCGCCGCGCGCCCGCAGCGCTTCGGCGTCGGCAGCCAGGTCGGACGACCCCAGCGCGTAGCCCTTCAGCCCTTCGCCCGCTTTGAGCAGCACGCTGAAGTCGGTCGTGCCCGGCTGCGGCGGATCGCCGGTCGGGGCGAGCAGCTCCAGATACGTCCCGTCCTTGAAGCAGATCAGCGCGTTGTGGGTCGATTTGCTGGTATGTCTGCCGCCGTAGAAGGCGTTGAAGCCAAGCGCGCGGTAATCCGCAATCGCCCGGTCGAGGTCTTTGACGCCGATGATGACGTGGTCGAGCTTGAGCATGGCTGCTCCTGCGCATTCGCGGGTTGACTGTCGCGCCGAAGCATAACGCCAAAGCGGACGCGAGGGCAAGCGCAATCGTTTTGTGAGACAGCGTGTAGGGGCGTAACATGCTACGCCCCTACAAAACAATCCACGTGCGGTGGAGCGATTTACTGGCTCGCCCAGGCGTTCAAGAAGGCGATGGTGACGGTGGCGGAGTTGTCGGCGGCGAGCTGGAAGAACGTGCTGATCTCGTTCGCGCCCGGACCGCCGCCTGCCAGGTCGGACAGGCTGCGGAACGCCAGGAACGGCACGTCGTTGGCGTAGGCGACCATCGCGGCGGAGGCGGTCTCCATGTCGAGCGCGTCCGCTCCGAAGGTGATGTGGACGTACTCGCGGTACTCGGCGTTATCGACGAAGGTCTGACCGGAGACGCCGCTGCCGCCGACGTGGACGACAGGCGGGTCGTTCAGGCAGATGTTGGCGGCGGTGCAGTTTTTCAGCACCACCGTCGGCGCGACTGTTTCGGCGACGGTGAGCATCTGCGGATCGACCTCGAACCAGAACTTATCCTCACCGGACGGGATCAAATCCGTGCGCACGTTGACCAACTGCGGGATACATGAAGTTGAAGGGCGGGAAGGGCGTCGAGTCGGGCGCGGCGAACGTGTTGTCGGTCAGCGCGCGGGCGGCATAGGCTTCCTGATACTGCCCCCACTGCGCGGCGATCACCACGTCGCCGATGTGATAGTCGGGGTTCACGCCGCCAGCGATGCCGCTGAAGATGATGTGCGTGACGTTGAAATGGTCGATCAATAATTGGGTGTTCATGGCGGCGTTGATCATGCTCACGCCGCTGAGGAACAGGACGACTTTGTTACCGGCGAGACTGCCCGTGACGAAATCGACCCCGTTGACGGTGTAGGTGGTCTCGACGGTCGTCTGCCCAAGCAGGACGGACAGCTCCGGCGCGAAGGCTGACATCACGGCGATGCGCGGCGTGGTATCCAGCTTCATGGCGGGCACGGGCGTCGGGGTAGCGACCGGGATGTAGACGGCGGTCGGGGTCACTTCCGGCGTGACTTCCGTCGTGACTTCCGGCGTCGCTTCGCTGGTCAATTCGGCAGTCGGCTCGGCGGTCACTTCGCTGGTCGGCTCCGTCGTGATTTCGGTGGTGGGTTCAGTGGTTGGCTCGGTGGTCACTTCGCCCGGCGGTGCGGTGATTTCAGTGGTGGGTTCGGGGGTGGTTTCCTGTGCTGCGATGGCGGATGCACTCAAGAGAAGGACGAGGATGAGGAACAAGGGGAGCAATTTGCGCATAGAAAGCCTCCTGATTGGGTATGGCGTAATCCGAATTCTATTTGTCACAATTGTGAGATCATTATTCGATAAAGACAAATTATCGACTAAAATCTGCACCGATCTTCTTAAATAGGACACGCTGATTATGCAAATGGATCCACTCTATCATCTATCGCCCGTGTGGACGCACCTGACGACGGTGCAGCCCGTGCGCGGCGAAGGCATCTACCTGTACGACGCCGACGGCACGCGCTACATCGACTTCACCAGCGGCATCGGCGTGACCAACACCGGGCACGCCCACCCGCGCGTCGTCGCTGCCATCCAGCAGCAGGTGGCGAACCTGATTCATGGGCAGATCAACATCGTCATCTCGCCTGCCGTCGTCGAACTCAGCGAAAAGCTCAACGAAGTCACGCCGCCGGAGATCGACTGTTTCTTCTTCTCCAACAGCGGCGCGGAGGCGACCGAGGGCGCGGTCAAGCTGGCGCGGCAGGCGACCAGGCGCCAGAACGTGATCGTCTTTCAGGGCAGCTTTCACGGGCGCACCGCTCAGACGATGGCGATGACGACCTCCAAGACGATTTACCGGGCGGGCTACCAGCCGCTGCCGGGCGGGGTGTTCGTCGCGCCGTATCCCTACGGCTATCGGCTGGGCATGGACGACGAGCAGACGACCGACTATTGCCTCGACCAACTGCACACGCTGCTCAAGGGGCAGACCGCGCCGGAGGAGACCGCCGCCATCGTGATCGAGCCGGTGCTGGGCGAGGGTGGCTACGTGCCCGCCCCGGCGCGCTTCCTGCGCGAGCTGCGCGACCTGTGCGATCACTACGGCATCCTGTACGTGATGGACGAGGTGCAGAGCGGCTTCGGGCGCACGGGCAAGATGTTCGGCTTCGAGCACGCCGGGATCGTGCCGGACATCGTGATCATGGCGAAGGGATTGGGCAGCGGCGTGCCGATCTCGGCGGTGGGGGCGTCGCGGGCGCTGATGGAAAAGTGGACGCCCGGATCGCACGGCGGGACGTATGGCGGTAACGCGCTGGCGGCTGCGGCGGGCGTGGCGACGATTGCTGTGATGCGCGACGAAGACCTGCCCGGCAACGCCGCGCGCCAGGGCGAGCGTCTGATGGAAGGGCTGAAGGAACTGCAAGCCGAATACCCGATCATCGGGGACGTGCGCGGGCGCGGCTTGATGGTCGGCGTCGAGTTTACGCGCGACGGGCAGCCCGACAAGGACTCGGCGAAGGCGGTGCAGAAAGCCTGCCTGGATCGCAATCTGCTGCTGCTGACCTGCGGCACGTTCGACAACGTGATCCGCTGGATTCCGCCGCTGGTGGTGAACGGCGCGCAGGTGGACGAGGCGCTGCGGCTGTTCGCGGAAGCGCTGGCGACGGTGGGATAACGAGTATATTGGGACATGGTAGGGGCACGATATATCGTGCCCCTACGGAGTATCTGGATTGACATGGTCAAATCGCTGGCGGAACGGCTGAAGCAGACGGACGATCCGGCGCTGGCGCTCGAACTGCTGAGCGCGACGACGGCGCGGGGGCACGTCGAGGCGGCGCTGAGCGTGCTCAGGCGCTCAACGCTGGACGACAGCGCCCGCCCGGTGCTGCGCGAACGGCTGAATTTCTACTTCGAGAACACCGAGAAGGATCGCGGGGCGACGCTGCGCGAGGCGCTGGTGCGCCTGCTGATCGACATCGGACACCCTGACGACCGCGACCTCTACCTGCGGGCGATTGCGGTCTACGAAGGCATCCCACCCACGCCGCAGATCGACGTGGCGCAGAAGCTGCGCTCGATGGCGCTGATCGGCGTGGTGGGGATCGACGCGGAGCTGGCGCAGCTTCACGCCATCAAGTTCCTGAGCGAAGTGGGCGATACGTCGGATTTCTCCGGCGAACCCGCGCTGACGGCGCTCAATCTGCTGGTGCGCTACGAGCGCTGGCAGCCGATCTATCAGTACGTGCTGCTGGTGGGCGGCTACAAGCCGGAGTACGCCGACGTGGTCAGCCGGGCGCTGGAAGCCTTCGACGGCGAGTTTCCGGCGGCGCTCTACGCGGCGGCGGCGCGACGCTTCGTCGAAGGGGATCGCGCGGTCGAGCAGACCGGGATCGTCAGCTACGTCGTCGCGCACCACCGCGCCGAGCTGTACCCGCTGCTGGAGCAGATCGTCAGCGCGACTCAGTCCGACGACCTGCACCGCTATGCCCTGATCCAGATGGCGGCGGCGCGCGACCCGGCGCTGAACGCCGTGCTGTTCGCGCTGGCGAAGCGCTGCTCGTTGGAGCGACGTTGGGCATTTCGTCGAGGCACTGGAACTGGTGCCGGGCAGCGCCGAGGTGCTCAGTTTGCTGCGGGCGAGATGGAAGTAGGAGCAGACACACGGGTCTGCCCAGGGCGAACACACAGGTTCGCCCCTACGAATCGCCTGAATGGCTATGGAGTTATGGCGAGGCAGGCTCGCCTTCGTAGATCGACAGCTTTTGCAGCTCGTCGCGCGTGATGTCGAACAACTGCGTGACACCCCATCCGGTCTGGTCGTTGTAGCCGACGAAGAGCCAGTCGCCCTTGGCGCTGCGACCAATCGCCGTGACCTGGCTGTCGAACGGCACGATCACGATCACGCTGCTGCCAAGCTCCGGCTGCTCGTGCAGACGCACGTTGAAGCGCGCGCGCAGCAGGCGCGACGGCGGGATCAGGCTCGTGCCGCTGCTGTCGGGGACGAGCAGCGGCAGCGCGTGCGGGTCGCCCTGCACGTTGACGGTGAAGTAGGCGACCCAGCCTTCGGTCGCGCCCAGGCGGATCATCAGCCAGTCGTTATCGGCATTGCTGCGCGCCAGCGCCTCCGCCTGATCGTTCACGTCAAGCTGCCCGACGATGTCGTATTCGATGCCCGGTCCGCTGCGCACGTTGACGCGCCCGTAGGAGATCACACTCACGCTGGCGGAGGGCGAAGGCGTGCCTTTGTCCTCTTCGATCACCGGGACATCGGCGACGCTGCCGTCGATGACGAGGGCGAAGACCGGCAGCCAGCCGCCCTCACCGCCGGACAGGAGGATGTGCAGCCAACGGCTGTCGGCGTCGCGCCCATCGACCTGCACGCGGTCGCCTGCGCTGAGCTGCTTGACGATCTCGAAGCGGGTGTCGGGTCCGCTGCGCACGTTGGTGGTCTGGTAAACCGTGCCGAACACATCGCCCTGCGCGGTGACGGTGGTCGCCAGCAGGAGGAAACACAGCAGCGCGAGGAACGTTTTGGGAAATCGCATCGTTTCATACCCCCGCTTCCATTATAGCAGACCGGCATAGCAGCCCCGCGCACCGGAGTCGCTGGATACTCATAATTGAATGCTTACTGGCGCTCAAAGTGTGGCATAATCTCCGTACTGTCCGTTCTTGCGCCAGAACCATCTGATTGAAAAGCGCCGCCGATGATCATTACCTTTGACTGGGATGACTCCGAACACACGATCCTCTATCTCGGCATGCAGCAAGATTGGGATATTGACGTGTCGCGGCGCGGCATCGAAGAGTTCAAAGCGCGCGTGCTCGAAGAACCGCATCGAGTTGATTTGATCGCCCATGCGCTGGACAAAACCACGATGAACCCACCCGCCTGGCTGCTGCCGCTGGGCGTTCACGGAATCCTGTCCGCGCCGCCCAATACGGGCGTGATCGTGATCGTGCCGGACAACACGAAGCTGCTCGCTCTGGCTCACGCGGGCATCAACATCCTGGGCGCACACTACGCGGACAGAATCTTCACTGCCGCGACGCTTGAGGACGCGCGGCAGATCATCCGAAAGGCGCGCGAGCGCTAAAACCCACCCTGCGACTCGACCAGCGCCAGCGCTTCGTCGAGCGTGGGCATGTCGTTGGCGCAGCCCTGGCGCGTGACGACAATCGCGCCGGTGGCGTTGCCCATGCGCGCCGCTTTCGCCCATCCCCAGCCCTGCAAATAGCCGTAGATGAAGCCGCTGGCGAAGGCATCGCCCGCGCCGAGCACGTTGAGCACGTCTATCCTGAAGGGCGGCGCGTCGAAGACCTCGCCGGAGGTGGTGTACACGCGCGAACCGTCGCCGCCGCGCTTGAAGACGACCGCCTTGCGCACGCCCTGAAGCAGCCGCGCGACCGCTTCCTCGGCGCCATTCGCGCCTGTCGCCGCCCTGATTTCGTCCTCCGTGCCGATGGCGATGTCGCACAGCGGCAGGGTCACGCGGGTGGAGATGCCGAAGGCGCGCACGTCATGCCACTGGTCAGGGCGGTAGTCGAGGTCGAGCACGACCTCCGTGCCGACCTGACCCGCCAGCTCCACCGCGAACTGAGTCGCGCTGCGGCTTGGATCTTTGGACAGCCCCGTCCCACTGATCAACAGCAGACGGCTGTCGGCGACCGGAGCGGCGAGCACGTCGTCGATCTCAAGCTGAATGTCGGCGTTGTTGTCGCGGTAGTAGATCAGCGGGAAGTGATCCGGCGGCTGGATGCCGAGCAGCACGGCGCTGGTGCGTCTGCCGGGCTTGGTCTGCGCGTACTGCATCTCCACGCCCTCGCGGGTGAGGAAGTGACGGATGAAATCGCCCACCTTGTCGTTGCCCAACCCGGTCAGCAGGGCGGATTTCAGCCCCAGGCGGTGCGTGCCGACGCTGATGTTGGTCGGGCAGCCGCCGACCAGCGCGGCGAAGCTGGTGATCTCTTCAAATGGCGCGCCCACATCGTTGGAATACAGGTCGATGGAACTGCGCCCCATACAGAGGATGTCGTAGGTGCGAGGCATATCATTTCCCTACACTTTTCTCTCGTCAAAAGAATACTTCCAGGCTCACGTGTGCCAAACGCTGGCGTCGGGGCTGTAGTGCGCCCGAACCCTGATCGCCCGCTCGTAGGCGTCCAGCACGGTGACTTCGGCGACCTGAGAGCCGTCTTCGCGCTGATAGTAAATGGTGATGCTGTCCATGCCGCGCAGAACTTGCAGAAGCGTGAAATGCAGCGCGGGTATCCCGTCGAGACCGCGCGCGAAATAGGCGCGAACCTGCGCCTTGCCTTCGAGCTTCCCGCTGGCGACCCCCAACCGCTTGGGCGATCGACGGGCGACCAGAACTCTACGTCATCGGCGTAATGCTGCATAATCGCTTCCAGATCGCGCTGGTTCCAGGCGTCGATCCATGCTTCGGCAATACGCTGCGCACTTTCGACCGCGATCACGTTAGTCCTCGCTTCTGGCGCTCAGCCAGATTTCTTCCCGGACGGGCGTTTCTTCGGCGCATTGACATAGGCGACGCTGCGTTCAACCCAGGGTTCAAGCAGGTGCGGGTCGGCGAGAAAAGCGGGCGGCACGTCGACGTACTGCGCCGACTGCGACTGCGCTGCGCCCTGAATTTGCAGCAGTTCCGCGCGCGCATCTTCCGGCAGCTTGAGCGCCAAGCCCGCGCCAAACCAGGCGGCGAACATCACGCCATCGGCGTAGTAGCCCGCGCCGCCGAACATCGACTTCCAGGACAGGTGTGCGTCAGGCTTGACCTCGGCTAACGCCGCGCCGAGCGCCATTTCCATATTATGGATCGTTTCCTTCGGATCGTTTGGCATTATCGACTTCCCGAACGGGGCGGCTGCCCTTCGATATACTCGCGGCGCACGCGCTCGGCGATCTCCAACAGACGCGCTGGGTCGCAGGGCTTCCGGTTGATCTCGTACCAGAGCGCGGCGAACAGGATGCCGAGCGAATGCTCGTAACGCGGTCCCGGCGGTTCGTCTCCGCAGACGACCACATCGATGCCCGGCATCTGCGCCACGTCCACCATCAGGCTGGCTCCGGCGATGTAGCGCGCCCAGCGGGGCAGCGGGCGATGGTAGACTGTTTGCTTGCGCTTGGCGCTCTGACAGGTGAAGGTCGTCCGCCCTTCGCCGTCCGCCAGGCAGACGGTGTAGTGCCCCATGCCGTTGAAGCTGACTGCCGCCCACATTTCGCGTCCGGGCGCCTGCACGAAAAGCTGCGGGGAAGTCGAGGGGAACACCTGCTCAAATTTCGCCAGCAGGCGGATGGGAGGATCGTTGCGCGCGTTCAATGAGCTGCTCCAGTCTACATCTGCCACGACTCTAACACAAAATCTGGTACAATCGAGCGCAATCGAGCCAACGCAACTGATCATCAACATGCGCTATTCAAAACTGCTTGTGCTTCTCCTCTTGTCCTTGTTCGCAGCCGCACTGCTCGCGCCGATTCAGGCGCAGGACAGCGTACCGGTCGTCAGCGGCGAGACCTGCGGCTTGGTGCTGGATCACCTGTGGACGGACGCCAGCAGCGCCTGCGTCAACAAGCCGCGCGGTTACGTCTGCAACGGCGGCGCGCCCCCGGCGGCGGAGCCTGCCGGGCTGGTCAGCAACGCGCTCGCGCCCGTCGGCGCGCTGGTCGATGTCGGCACGATTGACGCGATCCGCACGTCGCCGATTTCGACTGAGAACGACAGCCTGGGGATCATCTGGCTGCGGCTGGCGGATCCGCTCAACGTGACCATGCTGGTGATCGGCGACGTGACCCTGTTCGACGTGTCGCCGCCGGACATCCCGCCCTGGACAGCCAGCATCGCGCAGATCAATCCGTCGCCGCCCGGCTGCGACGCCGCGCCGCGCAACAGCGTGATCCTGCAAAGCGACGGCAGCGCGCAGCTTTCGATCAACGGCGTCTCGCTCAGCTTGTACGGGACGCTGCTGGTCACGGCGGACGCCAGCAGCACGATCTTCGTCGGCTTGGAAGGGCAGGCGTCGGTGCTGGCGCTCGGTCGCCAGCAAACGCTGCTGCCGGGCGAGCAGGTGAGCGTCGCGCACCCCGACGGCAACGTCTCCGCCGCTTCGCAGGTGCCGTCCGCGCCGATCCCGCTCGATCCGGTTTACACCAGCAATCTGCCCGTGCCGCTGTTCGACCGTCCGCTGATCCTGCCGCAGCCCGGCTTCGCCAGCACGCAGGGCGCGGTCAATCTGCGCGTCTCGCCGGACATCTATTCGAGCGTGATCACGCAGGTTCCCGGCGGGCAAAGCCTGACCATCCTGGGGCGCAACCCTGATAACACCTGGTACAACGTCCGGCTTCCAAACGGGCAGACCGGCTGGATGCTGGCGGAACTGCTGGCGAGCAATGTGGGCGACATCAATGCGGTCTATTCCGAGACGCCGCTGCCACCGCAGCGGCTCGGCGAGCTGGGCACGCGCGCCCGCGTTCACGCGCCCGCCGGAGTCAACCTGCGGCGCGGACCGGACGCGACCTTCCCGGCAATCGGGATCGTCAACGACGGCACGCTGGTCGATTTGATGGCGCGCAGCCCTTACCTGAACGGCTGGATCAAGGTGAACGCCGGGGGAACGGTCGGCTGGCTCTCGCTGCTGACGCTGGAGACGCAGGCGTACATCGACGCGCTGCCGATTGACTACAGCGCGCCCGCGCTGCCGACCCCTACGACGCCGCCCGGATCGTTCGGCAACGCCTTCCCCAACCCCGACGAGGGGAAATAGCGGGCGTAAAAAGGGCGTTCAACTGAACGCCTCTACATAGCCTTATATTGCGAGGTAGGGGCACGGCACGCCGTGCCCCTACGATTCCGTTTTGATTACTACTTCACCCTGCCGGGAAGGGGTTGCGCGGGAACCCGCTCTGATGCCAGTACGGGTAAATTTTGTCCATGTTGCTGGCGGCGTCGAGCTTCGCCACCTGCTCCGGCGTCAGGTTCCAGCCGACCGCGCCGAGATTCTCGTTCAACTGCGCTTCGTCGCGCGCGCCGATGATGACGTTGGCGACGGTCGGGCGCTGCAACAGCCAGTTGAGGGCGATCTGCGCGACGGTCTTGCCGGTTTCCTTGGCGATGTCGTCCAGCACATCAACGATGTCGTAGAGCGCCTCCATGCGCAGCGGACCCTCACCCGCGCCCTTCTTGATTCTGCCTTCGGGCATCGGCTGGTTGCGGCGATACTTACCGCACAGTCGTCCGGTCGCCAACGGACTCCAGACAATCGTGCCGATGTGCTGGTCGAGCGCCAGCGGCATCAATTCCCATTCGTATTCGCGCCCCAGCAGCGAGTAGTACGCCTGATGCGCCACGTAGCGCGACCAGCCGTAGCGATCCGAGATCGCCAGCGATTTCATCAGGTGCCAGCCGGAAAAGTTGGAGCAGGCGAGATAGCGAACCTTGCCGCTCTGGACGAGTGTGTCGAGCGTGCGCAGCGTTTCCTCGACAGGCGTCTGCGCGTCGAAGCCGTGCATGGTGTAGATGTCGATGTAATCGGTGTTCAGGCGGCGCAGGCTGGCTTCGATGGCGTTGAGCAGGTGATGGCGCGACGAGCCGAGGTCGTTGGGGGTATCGCCCATGTTGAACGTCGCCTTGGTCGAGATGATCACCTGGCTGCGGCGGCTGCCGAGCGCTTTGCCGAGAATTTCCTCTGCCGCGCCGCTGGAATAGACATCGGCAGTATCGAACATGGTGACGCCCGCGTCCAGGCACATGTCGACCAAGGCGCGTCGCTTCCGCCACGTCGGTCTTGCCCCAGGCGGCGAAGAAATCGCCCCGCCCGCCAAACGTCCCCGTGCCGAAGCTGAGCACCGGAATTTTCAAGCCCCCGATCAGTCTGGATTCCATGACATTCCCTCTGTTCAAGCCTTCAGGATCGTCGTATAGGATAACGTTTGCGACGCTTAGACAAAATGACCAATCCACGCGGTCGCCGCGACCGATCTTCGCCTGAATATGAAAAGCGTAAAAACACGTCTGGATTACTCTAGCATAGAATGACTTTCTATGATGGAATAGGCATATATCGAGCTTACGAATAAGGAGTCCAATGGAGCAAAACCCGGCAATTGCCCTGTTCCTCGCGCTCGGCGTGATCATCGCTGCGTCGCGCATCGGCGGCGCGGTCGCGCGCCAACTCGGTCAGCCGCGTGTGCTCGGCGAGCTGATCGTGGGCGTCATCCTGGGACCGACCCTGCTTGACCTGCTGCACGCGCCGATCCTGAACGGCGTCGACCTGCACGAGACGATCAAGCAGCTTGCGGAGCTGGGCGTGCTGCTGCTGATGTTCATCGTCGGGCTGGAAGTCAACGTCAAGGAGCTGGCGAAGGTTGGCAAGGTCGGGGTGATCGCCGGGTTTATCGGTGCGGTTCTTCCGGTAATCTTCGGCTTGCCGCTGGTGATGGCGTTCGGCTATGGCTGGGAGCCAGCGCTGTTCGCGGGCGTAACGCTTGCGGCGACCTCGGTGAGCATTTCGGCGCAGGTTTTGCTGGAACTCGGCTTGCTGCGCACGAAAGTCGGCAACGCGCTGCTGGCGACCGCCCTGATCGACGACGTGCTGGCGATCCTGCTGGTTTCGCTGGCAGTCGCTATCAGCGGAAGCGGCGGCGAGGCGGCGGTTGCCGTCGACGTGGGCGCGCTGCTCATCATCATCGCGCGGATGGCGCTGTACATCGGCGGCGCATTCCTGCTGGCGTGGTTCGTTCTGCCGCGCTTCATGAGCTGGCTCGACCGGATGCCCGCCGTCCGGCAGTCGTATGGCATCCCGGCGATTGCGCTGCTGCTGGCGCTGCTGTTCGGCTGGTCGGCGGAGACGTGGGGCGGGGTCGCGGCGATCACGGGCGCGTTCATCGCCGGGGTCGGCTTCAGCCGGGCGAAAGAGGACATCCGCCACGAAATTGAGGAAGCGGCGCAGAACATGGCGTATGCCTTCCTCGTCCCGATCTTCTTCATCAACGTCGGGCTGGAGACGAATCTGCAGATATTCCCGCTTTCGGCGCTGCCATTCGCGCTGCTGCTGCTGATCGCCGCGCTGATCTCGAAGATCGGCGGATGCGCTATCGGCGCTCGGATGGGCGGGTTCAACAACCGCCAGTCGCTGCAACTGGGGGTGTGCATGATCTCACGCGGCGAAGTCGGACTGATCATTGCCAGTCTCGGTCTTTCGGCGGGTGTCTTTCACGCCGATCAGCCGCTGTTCGCTTCGCTCTTTCTGGTTATTTTGCTTACCACAGTGATCACGCCCATTTTAGTGCGGCAGGTCTTCGGAAAGGAGACGAAATGAAGCTGGTCATTTTGATCACGGCGCAGATGGAAGACGGGCTGGACATCGCCCAGGCATGGCAGGACGTGGGTGCTCCCGGCGTGACCATCATTCGCTCGCATGGGCTGCACACGCTTCAGCAGGAACTCCGCTCCGGGTCGGTCGAACTGCCGCGCATGGTGGTCTCGATGGGCGCGGCGATGGCGGCGATCATCGACGACATGGAGGAGCGCGGCGAGGTTATCCTGTCGCTGGTCGAAGAGCCGTTGGTCGATGCGCTGGTCGCGGCGGCGAACCAAACGCTGGGCGACCTGACCGAGCCGAATCACGGGATTCTGTTCGTGCTGCCAATCGAGCGCGCCATCGGCGTGCGCCACCATGACGGGTCATAGGGGATTGTCTCTGCGAGGCATTCTGGTATAATTTGGACATCTTTGGGGAGTCGCCAAGTGGTAAGGCAGCGGCCTTTGGAGCCGCCTATCGTAGGTTCGAATCCTACCTCCC
>CAVXEZ010000020.1:0-55784 GCA_963760975.1 uncultured Chloroflexia bacterium
AACTCCTATTTATGAACAGCCAATCAGAAACTTCGCGCCCGTCATGGGTTATCGCTTATGCAGCGCACAGCGAGCCTGAAGCGATCATCGTTGCTGGGCGTTTGCAGAATGCGGGCATCGAAACCTACGTCCATCGGGAAGTCCTCAGCGGCAATCCCTATGGGGTCTATCTCGATCCGTTCGGTCAGGTGTCCGTGCTTGTACATCAACAGGACTACGGGCAAGCGCTGCGTATCCTGGAGCAGGATGTCGAGGACAATGACGAGGGTGACGAAGACGACTTCGTCGAACCCGCAGAATAGGCTTTCATCATGACGGATGAATCCAAAACCTCTTGCGCATTCCAATGCCTGGATGGTCGTTTACGTTGCCTACAGCGAGCCAGAGGCTTATATTGTTGCCGGGCGATTGGAAAACGAGGGTATCCACGCGCTCGTGCATCAGGAGCCGGTCGGCAGAGCGTATGGCATTACCATCGGTCCCCTGGGCGAAGTCAAAGTGCTGGTCAATCCCGACGATTACGACCGGGCTTTGACTATCCTCGACGTAGACGAGTTTGACGATGCAGACGAATCCGACGACATGGACATGTTCGATACAGACATGCTCCCCGAAGACGACGATGACCAATGACACCCTGACGGCTGTACCGGGGATTCGCGTCGGTCACATGACCAATCTGGACGCGATCACAGGCTGCACTGCGATCCTGTGCCCACCGAATACGGTTGGCGGGGTGGACGTGCGCGGCGGCGCGCCCGGTACGCGCGAGACCGCGCTGCTCGATCCGCTGCGCAACGTGCAGGTCGTCAACGCGGTGATGCTCGCCGGGGGCAGCGCTTATGGATTAGCGGCTGCCGATGGCGCGATGCGTTATCTGGAGGAGCACGGCATCGGCTATACGACCGGCACAGGGCATCTCGTGCCGATCATCCCCTCAGCGATTCTCTTCGATCTGGCAATTGGGCGCGGTGACGTGCGTCCGGACGCGGCGATGGGATATGCTGCCTGCGCCAACGCGACTGACGATCCGGTCGAGCAGGGCAGCGTCGGCGCGGGCACGGGCTGCCGCATCGGCGCGATGATGGGCAACGAGTTAGCGACTAAAGGCGGCATCGGCTCGGCGAGCGTCGATCTGGGTGATGGCTTGATCGTCGCAGCATTGTGCGCCGTCAACGCCGTCGGCGACGTGGTGGACGAGGACGGACAGATCATCGGCGGGCTGCGTCTGCCGGAAGGCGGGTTCGTCGGCGTGCTCAACGCGCTGCGCCTGATCCCGCGTCCGTCGCCGGGGCAGAACACCGTGATCGGCGTAGTAGCGACCAACGCGCGCCTGACCAAAGCGCAGGCGAACAAAGTCGCGCAAATGGCGCACGACGGTCTGGCGCGGGCGGTACGCCCGGCGCACACGATGTACGACGGCGACACGATCTTCGCGCTGGCGACGGGTGAAATCGCCGCCGATGTTAATCTGGTCGGCGCGTTCGCCGCCGAAGTCACCGCTGCCGCCATCCGCAATGGCATTCGTGCCGCAGCCTCACTCGGCGGCGTTCGTGCATGGTCTGAACGTTAAGAGTGTTAAGAAAACTTCCCTGTGACCTTAAACTCGACTTAGTACAAACTTGATATTTTTAACCCTGTGTGAATCGAACAGTCGAGGACGACATGGCAAAAGTACTCATCGTCGAAGACGAAGAAACGCTGGCTCGTAATCTTGCCGAGAAACTGAAGGGGGAAGGCTTCTCCGTCGCCGTAGCGGGGGATGGCGAAGAAGGCTTGCAGAAAGTCCGCGACGAGCATCCCGATCTGATTGTGCTGGACATCATGCTGCCGAAGCTGGACGGCTTGAGCCTGTGCCGCATCGTCCGGCGCGACCCGGCGACGGCGCATATCCCGATCATCATGCTGACGGCGCGCGGTACGGAAGTGGACAAGATCGTCGGGCTGGAAAGCGGTGCGGACGATTACGTGGTCAAGCCGTTCGGCTTGGGCGAATTTCTCGCCCGCGTGCGTGCCGTGATGCGCCGCGCGCCCGGTCGCCCCGCCTTGCAGGACGAACTGGTCTCCAACGACCTGCGCCTCAGCCTGACGGGTCGCCGTCTGTTCAAGGACGGCAAAGAGACCAAGCTGAGCAACAAGGAATTCGACCTGCTCGCGGAATTGATGCGCAACCGCAACGTCGTACTCTCGCGCGACCTGATCCTGACGAAAGTCTGGGGGTATGATTATTTCGTGGACAAGCGAACGGTGGACGTTCACATTCGCTGGCTGCGAGAAAAGATCGAAGATGACCCCTCGAATCCCCGCCGGATCGTGACGGTACGCGGCGTCGGCTATCGCTTCGAGGGATAGCAGCGGAGGCAAGAATGCCTATGAATGAAATGATGGAGCACGAGCAGAAGCTCGAACAGCCGGATACGCCGGATAACGGGAGCGAGCCAAAACCTCCGGGGGTTGAGCGAACCCTGAGCGAGCGCGAAGCAGCGCTCGAAGCCTTGCGGAAGTCGCTCAAGCGGCATGACGAAATCCTGACGATGCTCAAACAGGAGCTTGCCGAACAGGAATCCACCCTCGAAATCCTCCGCAGTTCGAAAGAAGACTCTTCCAACGACCGTGATTACAGGATCGCGCTGGCGCTAACGCTGGCGAACGCGGCATACGACGCGCTGCTGGTGGTTGACGAGTTGATGCACGTGATCGCCACGAATCAGAGCGCGGAGATCATGTTCAACGATCCGCATCCCGCCGGGAAGCTGCTCTCGGAGGTGACTGCGCTGCCCGAACTGGAGACGATGGTCGAGGACGCGCTGGCGAACGAAGAGGAAAATCTGGAGGAGCAGGTCACGTACCAGCGGCATCCCTACCGCTTGCGCGTTCAGGTGATCCGGCGCGACGGCAACCTGTTCATCGGCTTGGCGCTGCAAGACGTGAGCGAACTGGTGCGCCTGAACCGCGCCCGCCGCGACATGGTGGCGAACATCTCGCACGAGCTGCGCACGCCGATTGCCAACATCCGCCTGATCATCGACGGGCTGTTCCATGAACAGGAGAAGCCCAAGCGCAAGCAGAGCACGAGCGCCCTGCGGGCGATTGCGCGCGAGACCGATTCGCTGCTGTGGCTGGTGCAGGAACTGCTCGACCTCTCGATGATCGAATTGGGGCAGGCGATCCTGCGCGCAGTTGGCGAGCCGATCAAGGAGATCGTCAGCGAAGCCATCGAGCGTGTGATCGACCAGAGCGACGCCAAAGAGATCGAGATCGTCGACGAGGTGCCGACCGATCTTCAGGTGCTCGCCGACCGCGACCAGGTGCGGCGCGTGCTGATCAACCTGATCCACAACGCGATCAAGTGGTCGCCGCCCGGCGAGAAAATCCGCGTGCGCGCGGAAAGCAACGGTGATGAAGTCACGATCAGCGTGCTCGACCGGGGACCGGGCGTCCCTGAGGATCACCGCGAGCGCATCTTCGAGCGCTTCTATCAGGTCGATCCGTCGCGCTCCGGCGGCGAGGGTACGGGCTTGGGCTTGGCGATCTCCAAACACATCGTCGAGGCGCACGGCGGGCGCATCTGGGTCGAGGACAACCCGGACGGCAAAGACGGCAAGGGCGGCAATTTCAAGTTCACGCTGCCGTCGGCTGAAGGAACCTACTGATCCGGGGCGCGCGATGACGCCGGAAGAAGCCCGACGGCTGATCGAGCAGTTGACGAGCACGTCGCTGATGGAACGGATCGAGGCGCGGCTGGCATTCCTCAGGCTGGACGAGGACGCCATCCAGCCGCTTGCCGACGAACTCTACAGCGGCGTCAGCGAGGCGACCGGCGTCGCCATCCTGGAGCTGATGGGCGAGATCGGCGGGTGGGAGGCGCTGATGGTGCTGCAAGACATCGTCTTCGCCGAAAGCAGCCGCCCGGCGCTGGCGAAAGCGGCGGCGCGAGCGCTGGTCGACAACGGCTTCGACGAACTGCTCGGCTGATTCGCGCCCGTCAAACTCGAAAGCATTGAACCAAAGAGACCGCAGAGGACACTGAGAAAATCCCCTCTCGGCGTCCTGGCGGTTCACCTGTCTCTTTCAGGGGATTATATGCGAATCCAATAGGACTACTTCGCCTCTTCTCATCCAATGTGTGTTACAATACGTGTACAACAGAATAGTGACCTTCGGGGCAGGGTGAAATTCCCGACCGGCGGTGAGGGCGATGAAGATCGCCAAGCCCGCTACCCGCGCACAGGCGAACCTGTGCCGGTGGATACTGGTCAAATTCCAGAGCCGACGGTATAGTCCGGATGGGAGAAGGGATGAACGGCAAACACGAGCGGAGTTGATTCGCTGGTTTGCTGTTCCATTGGCGAAAAGTCAATGATGCTGGCGCGGCGATCGTCGTGTGGCGTTTATTGGCTTACCACTTCACCAACAAGCCCCGTCGGTCTGCGAACGGGGTTTTTTCATGCAGGCAAATGCACTCTACAATCAACTAAGACGGCGAGTCCAGCGGCGCACCCCGCTGCGTTCGCTGGCGCCGATCCTGGGAGTTCTGCTGATCATCGCCGTCTGGCAGATGATCACCATGCTGGAGCTGTATCCGACGTTCATCATCCCGACGCCGCTCTCGGTCGTCCAGCGCCTGATCGAGGTGGCGCGCGACGGGCGGCTGTGGCTGAATACCTGGACGACGGTTTCGCAGATGCTGGTCGGCTTGGTCATCGGCGTGAGCATCGGCGTGCTGCTTGGCTACGTCATGGCGAAGAGCCGCGCCCTGGAAGAAGCGCTCTCGCCGCTGGTGCTGGCGTTCCAGTCGACGCCGGTGGTCGCCTACGCGCCGCTGCTGGTGATCTGGTTCGGCGCGGGTCCCACCAGCAAGATCATCACCAGCGCGCTGATCGTGTTCTTCCCGATGCTGATGAACACGCTGGTCGGTATTCGCACCGTCCCCGCCTCGCTGCGCGACCTGATGCGCTCGCTGGAGGCGACGCCCTGGCAGATGTTCACGCGGCTGGAAATCCCGGCGGCGCTGCCGATCCTGTTCGGCGGGCTGAAGGTGAGCGCGGTGCTGGCGGTGATCGGCGCGGTGGTCGGCGAGTTCATCAGCGCCGACGCCGGGCTGGGCTACCTGATCAACCGCGCGCGCTACGACTACGACACGCCGCTGGTGTTCGTGGCGATTCTGATGCTGGCGCTGATCGCGCGGCTGATGTACGGCGCGGTCGCGCTGCTGGAGCGGCGCGCGCTGGCGTGGCAGATGCGCGTGCGCAAAGGCTGAACGTAGACCTCACCCCGGCAACCTGCGGTTGCCTTCCCCTCTCCACACAGTGGAGAGGGGAGTCGAGCATAGCGAGACGGGGTGAGGTGCTGTGGATACTTCGCATTTCATCGTCTTTGATGAGGAGAGGCTATGCTTCGCAAATTCACTCTGGTACTCGCCCTGCTGCTGTTGGGGGCGTTCGGCGTTCAGGCGCAGACCGAAACGGTGTCCGCGCCGCGCGACCTGACCTTCTTCCTGACCTACATCCCGAACATCCAGTTCGCGCCGGTCTACGTCGCGCTGGAGAAGGGCTACTTCGCCGACGCCGGACTCAACGTCACGCTGCAATCGGGCGACGAGCCGGACGGCATCAACCTGATCGCCGCCAACCAGCTTCAGTTCGGCTTCGCCAGCGGCGAGCAGATCATCGTGGCGCGGTCGCAGGGTCGTCCGGTCAGGTTCGTCTATGAGTGGTTCCAGCAGTATCCGATTGGCGTGGTCGTCACCGACACCAGCGGCATCACGTCTCCGGCTGACCTCAAGGGCAAGCAGATCGGCATCCCCGGCTTGTTCGGTGCGTCGTACACCGGCGTGATCGCCCTGCTGAGCGCGAACAACCTGACCGAGCAGGACGTGCATCTTCAGTCGATTGGCTTTAACGCGCCGCAGGTGGTCTGCGTCGGCGGCGTGCAGGCGGCGGTCATCTACGTCAACAACGAGCCGCTGCAAATTCAGGATCGTATCAACAATCACGACTGCGGCGACGTGACCGGCATTACCGTCTTCCCGGTATCCGCCGCTGCCGACATGGTCTCGAACGGCATCGTCACCAACGAGGACACCATCGCCAACGACCCCGCGTTGGTCTCCGCCTTCGTCGCTGCCTTCGATCATGCGCTGCGCGATACCATCAACAACCCGGCGGAGGCGTATCTGCTGAGCGCCAAGTACATTGACGGCTTGCCGCTGCCCGACGACCTCAAGGCGGCACTGGAGCAGGCTGCTTCGAATCAGGCGGACGCGCTCAAGACCGGCATGACCCGCGACCAGATGGCGCAGTACCGCGCCGGGCTGCTCGACGGGCTGAGCGGTCAGTTCAATTCGACCACGCTGCTGCAAATGCAGGTGTTGATGTCGTCAATTGATCTGTGGGATGCGGACAAGCTGGGCTACACCGATCCGGCGTCATGGCAGGTGACGGAGGATACGCTGATCAAAATGGGGCAGCTAAGCGCGCCGACCGATCTCAGCGCCGCTTACACCAACGACTTCCTGCCGAGCGCTTCATGAGCGCGCGCATCGGCGTTCGCGGCGTCACGGTCGCCTACGTCGCGCCGGACGGACATGCGCTCCCGGCGCTCGGTCCGGTCACGTTCACGATCCCGGCGGGAGAGTTCGTCTGCCTGGTGGGACCGAGCGGCTGCGGCAAAAGCACGCTGATCCGCGTGCTGGCGGGGCTGATCCCGGCGACACGCGGCGAAGCGACGCTCGACGACCAGCCGATCCGCCAGCCGTCGCGGCGGGTGGCGCTGATGTTTCAGGACGCGAACCTGATGCCCTGGCGCACGGTGCTGGACAACATCGCCCTGCCGCTGGAACTGGGCGGCACGAGCAAGCCGGAGCGCTACGAAGTCGCCCAGAGCTTACTGCCGCGCCTCGGTCTGGCGGAGTTCGCGCGCTCGTACCCCGGCGAGCTTTCCGGCGGCATGGCGCAGCGGGTGGCGCTGGGGCGCGTGCTGATCCAGCGCCCGGATGTGCTGCTGCTCGACGAGCCGTTCGGCGCACTCGACGCGCTGACGCGCGAGCAGGTCGGCGCTGACCTGGTGGCGCTGTGGCGGCAGGAACGGCAGACCGTGCTGATGGTGACGCACGACATCAACGAGGCGGTGCTGCTGGCGGATCGCGTGCTGGTGATGAGCCGTCGACCGGGGCAGATCAACGCCGACGTGAGCGTGTCGCTGGAGCGCCCGCGCCAGTTGAGCGATACCTACAGCGACGAGTTCGGGCAGATCGCGCAGCAGATTCGGGCGAACATCGAGCGGGCGTAATCCGCTACAACGCATATCGTAGGGGCGCACCTGCGTAGGCTTGTCCGAAAATGTCCACTTGCCGCTGGCGGTTTAAACCGCCAGCTACCAAAAACCTAGCGACCTGGGCGAACCTTTGGTTCGCACAAGAGGTCGCCATGAGACCTTGACCGATGCCGCCCCTTCAGTGGGCGGCTAGGTTCTCATTAGCCGAGGGTTTGAACCCTCGGCGGATTTTCGGACAAGCCTCTGCGTGTGCGCCCTGTTCCTTTCCGCGAGAATACTGAACCACAGAGAACACAGAGAGCACTTTTATGAGGATTCCCGCGCCAGCGTCATGCCGAAGACGCTGCCTTCGCCGGGGCGGCTCTTGACGTAGACCCCGCCGCCGTGCGCCTCCGCCACCGACTTGACAATCGCCAGCCCCAAGCCGGTGCCGGGCGTGCGGTCGTCCTGATTGGCGCGATAGAAGCGCTCGAACAGGCGCGCCTGCGCCTCGACCGGCACGCCGGGTCCGTCGTCTTCGACTTCGACGTGGAGCAGCGCGCCGCCGGTGAAGACGCGCAGCGTGATATGGCTGCCCGGCTCCGTGTACTTGATGGCGTTGTCGAGGTAATTCGAGATAGCGCGGCTGACCCACTGGCGGTCGAGGCGCAGCGGCGCGATCCCCGGCTGGAGTTCGACGTGGTAGGCGATGCCGCGCTGCTCGATCTGCGGCTTGAGCGCGGCGCTGACCTCGTAGACCAATTCGCCGATGTCCACGTCCGCCAGTGTGAAGCCGTAACCACTCTGAATGTGCTCCAGATTGAACAGGTCGTCGATCAGGCGCTGCAAGCGCTCGATGCTCCCGGCGGCGATGCCGATGATCTCGCGGGTTGTCTCGTCCGGTTGGTCGGCGGTGCGCCGTTCGAGCATCTCCAGCGCGTTCTGGGCGACGCCGAGCGGGTTGCGCATGTCGTGCGCCGCCGCCTGAATGAAGCGCGTGCGCGCCGTCTCGGCTGCCCGCAGGTGCGTCACGTCTTGCAGGACGATCACCCAGCCCTCGGTATCCTGATTCTGATCGACCTGGCTTTCGACGGCGATCTCCGAGACCAGCACCGAGAGCGCCCGCCCACTGTCGGTCGTCGCCAGGAACGAGCGGCTGCTCTCTCCGCGCGACGAGAGCGCGAACAGCAGCGACTCGCGCAGGCGCGGCTGCATCGGCGCGCTGCGCAGCGGCTGGTCGATGACGGCGGCGGCATCCAGATCGAGCATGGCTGCGGCTGCCTGATTGATCAGCCGGACGCGCCCGGTGCAGTCGGTGGCAATGATGCCGTCGGCGGTCGATTGCAATATCGCGCCCAGCCGTTTCTGGTCTTCCTGGCTGGCTTCGTACAGGCGGGCGTTGTCCAGCGCCAAGCCGACCGTATCGGCGATCACGCGCAGCACGCCGATCACGTCCTCGTCGAAGCGGTGCGGCGCGTAGCTCATGATGCTGAGGATGCCGATCACCTTGCCGCGCGCGTGCATCGGCGCCATGACGATGGCGCGAAACGCCTCCTCCTGAAAGCGCGGCACGGCGAACTGCTGCGTCCCGTTCAGGTCGTTCTCCACGATCACGCTGTCGCTGCGGATAACCTGCCCGGACATGCCCGCCCCGTCAGGGATGCGCATCGGGTTCTTGTCGACGAAATCGTGAATCCAGCCCTGCTGCGCGCGCAAAACCACGTCGCCCGTTGCCGCCTCGATCAGACTGATGCCGCCCGCTTCCGCTCCGGTGATGCCGAGGACGGTTTGCAGCGCGGTTTGCAGCGTCTGGCTCAGGTCGAGCGACTGGCTGACGCTGGCGGCGACGGTGTTGATCGCGGCGAGCTGCTCGACGCGGCGCTTGACGGCGTCGCTGAGCAGGCGGTTTTCGGTGAGCAGGTTCTGGTAGTCGGACATGCTGAAGCCTTCGTCAACGGGCGGTGGATCGTGCGGACTTAGCTCGCCAGAGCGGATCGCGTTAGTATTTTGCCTTTGTTTCCCGTCAACAACAAGGATGTGGAGCATGTTTGACGTTCAGGCAGTTCGCGCCCAATTCCCCGCCCTGCAGCAGACCGTCGCGGGCGGCGCGCATCCGGTCTATTTCGACAATCCCGCCGGGACGCAGGTGCCGCAGCGCGTGATCGACGCGGTGACGGGCTATTTCCAGCATACCAACGCCAACGCGGGCGGCGCATTCGCCACCAGCGCAGCCACCGATGCGATGGTGCAAGCCACGCGCGAGAAGCTGGCGCATTTCCTCAACGCGCCGCGCGCCGACGAGATCGTGATCGGCGCGAACATGACGACGCTCAACTTCGCGCTCAGCCGGGCGCTGGCGCAGGATTTGTATCCGAGCATCCCCGGGCACGGAGCGAGCGCGCCGAAACCCGGCGACGAGATCGTCCTGACGCGCATGGATCACGACGCCAACGTCTCGCCCTGGCTGCGCGTCGCCGAAGATCGCGGCTTGGTCGTGCGCTGGGTGGACATCAGCCGAGCCGGAATGTATGCTCGACCTGAACAGCCTCGAAGCCGCGCTGAGCGAGCATACCCGGATCGTGGCGACCGTCCACGCCTCTAACGCCGTTGGGACGATCAACCCGGTCGCGCAGATCGCGCAGATGGCGCACGCCGCCGGAGCGCTGCACATCGTCGACGCGGTGCAGAGCGCGCCGCACGTCCCGATTGACGTGCAGGCGATTGGCTGCGATTTCCTGCTCTGCTCGTCGTACAAGTTCTTCGGTCCGCATCAGGGGATTCTGTGGGGGCGCTACGATCTTCTGGAAAGCCTGCCCGCCTACAAAGTGCGTCCGGCGCACGACGAGCCGCCGCATCGCTGGGAGACGGGCACGCCCGCCTTCGAGCTGATCGCCGGGATTGGCGCAGCGGTCGATTATCTGGACAGCCTGGGCGGGACGGCGGGCGTCGTCGCTTACGAACGGGAACTGGTCGCACACCTGATCGAGATGCTTCAGCGCTTCGACGATATTCAGATCAGCGGCATCACCGACCCGGCGCGCTACAGCTGAGCGCGTGCCGACGGTCGTTTTCAGCCACAAGCGCTACACGCCGCATCAGATTGCCACACATCTGGCGAAAGCGAACATCTACGTCTGGGACGGCAATTACTACGCGGTCGAAATCATGCGGCGCCTGAACAAGCCGGAGGGCATGGTGCGCGTTGGGCTGGCGCACTACAACACGCACGAGGAGATTGACCGCCTGGAAGCAGCGCTGAAGAAGCTATGAAAAGACCTCACCCCGCGCGACCTTCGTTCGCGTTTCCCCTCTCCCTTAGAGAGGGGAGTCAAGCGAAGCGAGACGGGGTGAGGTTGCTTCCGCGAAAGGCAAAGAGCGATGCGCTACGCTGTTGTTATCGAGCATGATCCCGAAACGGGAAGCTATGGTGCTTATGCCCCGGATTTGCCCGGCTGCGGGGCGGCGGCGGATACGCACGACGAAGTCATTCAGCTTATACAGGAAGCCATTGAATTCCATTTGCAGGGCTGCGCGAAGAAGGCTTGCCCATTCCCGAACCCAGCACAATGGTCGATTACGTTGAGACCCCACAGGTAGGATAACCTGTGGGGATTCACCCCATCGCTTCTGCCGTCGCCAGCGTCAGCAGGATCAGTTGACGTAAGCCCTGCGCGACCGCGCCGACCTCGACGTATTCGTCGAGACGGTGCGCGTTGCCGCCGCGCGTGACGCCGACCGTCACTGTCGGGCAGCCCTCGGACAGCGGGATATTGCCGTCGGTGCTGCCGGTCTCCAGCGTGCCATGCACGCCGACCTGCGTCAGCACCTCCAGCGCTCGCAGTACCAGCGGATGCTCCGGCGCGACGAACCCCGATGGGCGGTCGCCGACGACCTCGATCTCGAAGGTCACCTCGTCGCTGCCCAGCGCTGCGACCGCCGCGCGAACCTGCTGCTCGAATGCCCCCAGCGCGCCCGATTCCTCCGAGCGCATGTCCAGCCAGAGCGCCGCTTCGGTCGCAATCGAGTTGATCGACTGCCCGCCTTCGATCAAGCCGATGTTGTAGGTTGTGCGCGGCGTCTGCGGCGGCTGTAAGGCGACGATCTGCGCGCCAAGCTGCACAAGCGCGTGAATGGCGCTCGGTCGCCCGAAGTGCAGCCAGCTATGCCCGCCCGGCGCGCGCGCCGTGATCTTGAGGCGGCGCACGGCGATCCCGGCGTGGTAGACGTGCCCGAACGCCAGCCCCTCGACGTTGATCACGCTGCCGATCTGCGGCTTGAGGCGCGCAAAGGCGGCACGCATCCCGCCCAGATCGCCCAAGCCTTCCTCGCGGGTCGTCGCTACGATCCACAGGTCGCATTCCGGCGTGATGCCCTCGCGGCGCAGCGCCGAGACGACTCCCAGCACTCCGGCGACGCCCATGCTGTTGTCGCCCAGCCCCGGTCCATAGATCAGGTCGTCCTCGCGGCGGATGCTCAAATCGGTCGCTTCGGGGAACACGGTGTCGGTGTGCGCGGCGACCATGACGGCGGGCGCGCCGTGTCTGCGACCGGGGAATAAGCCGTAGACGTTGCAGAAGTCGTCGGTATCCACCTGTTCGAGACCCAGCGTCCGAAAGACGGCGGCGACGTGATCGGCGCGGCGTTCTTCGGCGAAGGTCGGTGCGGGGATTTGCTGGATCGTCACTGCCTGCTCGACCGCCCACTGAGTGAGGTCGTCGAGCCACTGCCATCCGATTTTTCGGTCAAGTTTGTCGATCAAACTGCTTTGCCTTCAACCGTTGTCGCAGCCTTTAAGTTGCCGAGAGATTACCTCAAGATGAAGAATTTGGGCAGTATGTGCTATGAGCAATTGCTTGCTCATAGCACGATCAGGGCTATAATGTCTTCTCTGGGGAGTGTCTACTTGTCTGCCGGGGAGGGGTGGCGTGGCGCGCATATTAGTGATTGAGCGCACCGGGACGTTTTCGGACGCCTTGAAGAAGCGTTACGAAGTAACATCCGTTCCGAGCGGCAAGAAGGCATTAACACTCCTCCGTGAAGGCAGCTACGCGGTCGTCGTCCTCGACGCCATCTCGATGCGTACTCCTGGCGACCGGATCGCCCGGCAGTTGAAAGATGGGCTGGGGGCAATTCCGCTGATTCACCTGCATCCCGGCTCCCAAGCGGACGCCGATACACCGGCGGATGTCGTGCTGTTTCTGCCGTTCACGGCGCGCAAGATCGCCAACAGCATCGAGCGGCTCCTGCACCCCGTCACCGGGGATTCCGTCGTCACCTGCGGACCTTTTTCGATCAATCTGACACGGCGGATTTTGTTCGCCAACGGGCAGGAGACGGCGCTGACGCCGAAGCTCGTCCTGCTGGTCGAAACCTTCTTCAGGCATCCGGGCGAAACGCTGGATCGCGCGGTATTGATGGAGCGGGTGTGGGATACGTCGTACCTGGGCGACACGCGCACGCTGGACGTACACGTCCGCTGGATTCGCCGGGCAATTGAGGAAGACCCCGGCAAACCGCGCTACCTGAAGACGGTGCGCGGCGTCGGCTACCGACTGGAAATCCCCTTGCCGACGCCTACCCTTGAAAATGCCACCTTAACATTACAAGAAGTGTAAAAACTTAACCGAAACAAAAAACCGGCTTCGTCGAAGCCGGTTTTCTTTTAACATACGAATGTGCTAAGCGTTTTTCATCTCGTTCAACTGCTTCATCAGGCGGCTCTTGCGGCGCGCGGCGTTGCGCTTGTGGATCACGCCTTTGCTCGCGGCTTTGTCGAGGTCCTGAATGGCGAGGCGGGTCGCCTCTTCGGCAGCCTGCGTATCGCTGCCGTCGATGGTGATGCGCGCCTTCTTGACGAAGGTGCGGGCGCGGCTGCGGTAGGCGCGGTTATAATCGCGGCGTTTATCGCTTTGACGAATGCGTTTGATAGCGGATTTATGATTAGCCATAACTGACGGGCGGCTCTCGAACGCCGCGGCTCCTCTCTAAAATCGGGCTTCCCCTAATGGAGCGTCATTTTAGCACAGGCGCTGCCGGGATGTCCAGCGTGGATCAGGTCAGAATGCCCCACATGACCATAACTGCTGCGGCGATGTTGAGCACGATCAGCCCGATCATGGCGAGCGTCAGCAGAATCGGCGTGCGCTCGACTGTCCCCGGCAGGCGCGTCGGGGCGATCTCCGGCGGAATATAGCCGAACATCTCGCCTTCCGGCTCGACCGGCATGGTGATGCGCTCCTGTTCGGCGGTGTGGAACGCGCCGTTGCCGCGCGCGCCGCGATTGCGCGGACGCCGCGTCGGTTCTGGTGTCACTTCGGGGGCGACAGGCGACATCATGCCCGACGATTCGAGGGCGGCTCTGCGTCGTGGCGGGGGCGCTTGTTCGGGTTCGTCGTCGAACGTGGTGGTCGCGGGCGCGCTGAAGGGTCCGTCCGAGAACACGTCGTTTTCGTCGAGGGCAAAATCGCCAAACGGTGAGGCGGAAGAAGCGGAGTCGTCGCCCGCCATGAAAACCGAGGCTTCGTTCGGCGCCTGATTGATGGGCAGATTGAGGTTCGTCACCCAGTCGTCCAGCGCTTCCCCGCGCGGCTCATCCGGGGGCGGCTTGTTCCAGGCGGCGGGCATCGGCGCAGGTTCTTCTGGAGCGCTCCATTCGACGCTGGTCGGCGCGGATGGCGCATCGGGCGCGGCAGGCGGCGCCGAGGCGCTGAACGGCGAGACGTTGCCCGCCGATGTCTGCCCGGTGAGATACGATAAACCCTGGTTGGCGCGGTCGTTGTCCGGGTTGATCGCCAGCACGTTTTCGAGGCAGGTGCGCTGGTCGTCGGGCGTGTCCATCAGACCGCTCAGCCAGAGCCACGCCTGCTCGTTGTACTGGTCGAGTTCGGTGGCTTTCAGCAGCAGCGCGCGCGCTTCGTCTTTACGCCCCGCTTTGTACGCATTGATCCCTTCGCGTACCATCGCATCGACATTTGCTGACATAGCACCTCGTCCTGTAACCGCCCCGTAATGAAATTATCATAGCATAGAGGAACGCGAAAAAGAAAATGGATCATCGCAGACAATAGCAATTGGTCGCGGTTGATTCGCTATAATAGAACGACGGTATGAAACGAGTGCAAAGGCATAACGATGGGCAGGGAAGTAGCGACTCTCGCGGGTGGGTGTTTCTGGTGTCTGGAAGCGGTTTACGATGAATTGAAGGGCGTCGAGGACGTGGTGTCCGGCTACGCGGGCGGCACGGCGCTTAACCCGTCCTATCAGCAGGTCTGCACGGGCGCGACCGGGCACGCCGAGGTGGTGCAGCTTACGTTCGATCCCGATGTCGTGTCGTTCCGCGACATTCTGGACGTGTTCTTCACCATCCACGACCCGACCACGCTCAACCGGCAGGGGGCGGACGTGGGGACGCAGTACCGCTCGGCGATTTTCTACCACTCGCCGGAGCAGAAGGCGACCGCCGAGCAGGTCATCCGCGAATTGAACGCGGCGCATCTGTGGGATAACCCGATTGTGACCGAGGTGACGCCGCTGGATACTTTCTACCCGGCGGAAGATTATCATCAGGAATACTTCAAGAATCATCCCGATCAGGGCTACTGCCGCGTGGTGATCGCGCCGAAGGTCGCCAAGTTTCGCAAGCATTATCTTGAGCAGCTCAAGCGCTGAGGCTCCGGCGTGAACCACCACAATTCCGAAATTGACCAGCACATGATCAAGGATCGCGCGCGCCTCGTCCGGGGCGGCGCGATCCTGCTGCTCGTCGTCCTGATCGCCGCGCTTGCCGCCTGCGATCAGCTTGACACGCTGTTCGGCGTCAGCGCGCCGGTCGAGCATCTGGTTCCGCAGATCATCTCGACGCGCCCGCACGATCCGACCGCCTTCACGGAGGGGCTGTTTCTGGCGGACGGCAAGCTCTACGAAAGCACCGGGCTGTATGGCAAGTCGACCATTCGCACAGTCGATCCGCAAACGGGCGACGTGCTTCACAGCGTCAGCCTGCCAGCCGAGGACTTCGGCGAGGGGATCGCGCTCGTCGGCGACCGGCTGCTGCAACTGACGTGGCGCGAGGACGTGGGCTTCGTCTACAACCCCGACACGCTCCAACTTACGGACACGTTCCAATACACGGACGAAGGCTGGGGGATGTGCTACGACGGTACGCATCTCTACACCAGCGACGGCAGCGCCCAGATCACCGAGCGCGACGCGCAAACCCTCGCGCCGCTCGGCACGCTGGACGTGCTGCTCGATGGGCAACCCGTTCAGCAGATCAACGAGCTAGAATGTGTGGACGATTCGATCTACGCCAACGTCTGGCTGACGGATAACATCCTGCGCATCGACAAAGCCAGCGGACGGGTGACGGCGCTGATCGACGCCTCCGGCTTGCTCACGTCTGACCAGCGCAGTACGCTGGATTCAGGAGCGGTGCTCAATGGGATCGCCTACGACCCGCAGAGCGGGACGTTCCTGATCACGGGCAAGCTCTGGCGCTGGCTTTTTGAAGTTCGGTTCGTCCCGGCGCCCGCGCAGGGCGCTTCTGGATAGCCGGACTCGCTGCTTACGAAAGGGACAGGATGATGCAGACCGCGCAGCAGGATCACCAAAAGCAGGATCAGCAAAAGGTGGGGCTTATCAACAAAGCGCTGGAGCAGGGCGGGGGCGTGGTGCGGCTCATGCCGAACTGGGTGCCGCGCTCGTTCAGCGTGCCGGGGCGGCGGCTGCGCCTGCACCCGAACGACCTGTACGCGCTGGGTGCGGCGCGCGGCGGGATTGACGAACGCTGGTTTTCCTCGACGGTACATGCCGATAACGGTCCGCTCACCGCGCCGGACGAAGGCTTGAGCTATATCTACGTCGACGGCGAGAAGGTGACGCTGCTGGACGCCATCGGGCTGATGGGCGAGGCGTTTCTGGGCAAAGCCGCGATGGACGCTTACGGCGGCTGGGTGATGTACAGCAAGTTCTTCGACAACATGTACCCGCTGCCGCATCATCTGCATCAGAGCGACGAAATCGCCGCCAACGTGGGGCGCGTCGGCAAGCCGGAAGCCTACTATTTCCCGGCGCAGTACAACTTCGCGCTCGACGCCTTCCCGTACACCTTCTTCGGGCTGGAGCCGGGCACGACGCAGGATCAGGTGGTCGACTGCCTGAAACGCTGGGACGAGGGCGATAACCACATTCTGGCGCTGTCCAAAGCCTACCGCCTGACGCCGGGCACGGGCTGGGATGTCCCCACCGGGATTCTGCACGCGCCGGGCACGTTCTGCACCTACGAGCCGCAGCGCGCCAGCGACGTATTCTCGATGTGGCAGTCCCTGATCGCCGATTACCTCGTGGTCGACTGGTCGATGGTCGTCAAGGACGTGCCGCCGGACAAGCACCACGACTACGACTACCTGCTTTCGATGGTTGATTGGGATGCCAACGTCGATCCGAATTTCAAGGACAACCACTTCACGGAGCCGAAGCCCGTGCGCGATCTGGAAGCCATGCGCGGCGAAGGCTACAGCGAGAAATGGGTCGTCTACGGCGGCGATTTCTTCAGCGCCAAAGAGCTGACGGTGCTGCCGGGGCGAAGCGTCACCATTCGGGACGCCGCCGCCTACGGTATGATCTGCGTTCAGGGATACGGGCGCTTCGGCAAGCACGCCATCTCGTCGCCTTCGCTGATTCGCTTCGGCGAGATGACCGAAGACGAGTTCTTCGTCACCGCCGCCGCTGCGGGCGAAGGCATCCAGATCACGAACCTGAGTTCGTGCGAGCCGCTGGTCATGCTCAAGCACTTCAATCCCGGCAATCCTGAAATGCCGCAGCGAAAGTAGTCAAGCAGCCGCGCACGGGGCGCATCGAGCTAATGCTTCTTGCCCTGCTGGGCATCGGCAAGCTGGCGGGCGAACCAGCGATGAATGTCGTTGGTGTGAACCTGCTTCGCCAGCAGCTCGATGCGCTCCTGCCGCTCCTCCAGCGGCATCGTCAGCGCGTAATGGATGGCTTCGCGCGTGGCGTATACGTCGTAGGGGGAGACGATCAGCGGCGCGTCGCCGAATTCTTCCGCCGCTCCGGCTTCCTCCGACAGGATCAGCACGCCGTTGCTGCGGTTGAGCACCGCGCCCTCCTTGACGACCAGATTCATGCCGTCCGCCAGCGGGTTGACCAGCAGCACGTCGAAGATGCTGAGCGCGGCGATTGCCCGGTCGTAGTTGTTGCCGAGCAGGACGCGCACCGGCTCCCAATCACTGTCGCCGAAGGTGGCGTTGATGTCCCCGACCAGCGCCATGATGTCGCGCAGGTAGCGCCGGTACTCCGGCACTTCCGTGCGTGAGGGCACGAGCAGCGCCAGCATGTCGACGTGCCCGCGATATTGAGGATAGGCATTGAGCAGGTTGCGGAAGGCGAGGAAGCCGCGCAGGATATTCTTGCTCGGCTCGACGCGGTCGATGCGCAGCAGCAGCTTGCGGTCACCGTAGCGCCCGCGAAACTGGCGCGCGTAAGTCTGCACCTCTTCGCTCTTCAGCCGCTCGTCCAGATACGCGGCATCAATCGAAATCGGATAGGGCGCGACATCGAATTTACGCCCCAGGTAGGCAAGCTGTCGCCAGGGCTTGACGACGTGGACATCCGGCAGCGTGTCCACGCAGGTTTGCAGGAAGCGGCGCACGTCGCGCTCCGTCTGCATCCCGACGCGATCCGCCTGAAGCATGGCGTCGAGCAGGTCGCGGCGCATCTTCACCGGGAAGACGCGCCAGGCGTCGGGACCGGGCCAGGGGATATGCACGAACGACTGGATCACCACGTCGTCGCCCACCAGCTCGCGCAGGTAACGCGGCAGGAGATAGAGGTGGTAGTCCTGCGGCATGACGATCACCTGACCGTCCAGCTCGGCGATGCTCTCGGCGGCGACCTGGGCAAGCTGGCGGTTGACCGCCGCATAGCCTTCCGACCAGGCGTTCCAGACGGTTTCGTCGATGATCGGCGAGCGGGGCGTGTCGTACATCTGGTGCTGCACGAACCACAGCAGCGGGTTGCTGATGACGTTGTAGTACGCCTGAAATTCGGTCGGGTTGGGGATGGTGAGCCGGATTTTCATGCCTTCGACTTCGTGGATGCCGTCGCCCTCCTGCGCCAGCCACTCGCGGTCGCCCTTGCTGAGCGCGCAGGAAATCCAGAGGATGTCGTAATCGCGGGCGACGGCGCTGATCGCCGTGACCAGCCCGCCGGAACCCTTCCGGGCTTTGAGTTCGCCGTCCCGCCGCGTGAACGAGAAAGGACCGCGATTGGAGATGACTACAATGTGCAAAGGTGGCATTTCAACCTCGATGCGTTAGTGATCAGGGTTCGTCGAAGCGGCGCGCTGCTGGCTGAGCCACGTGAGCAGCACTTCGACATCGTCCACGCCGTCAGCGGTGAGATCGCACTGCTTGCGGATCGCATCCGGCGTGGTTGGATGGATGACGCCAATCGAGAGCGCGCGCAGATTCCGCTGCGGCTCGGCAGCTATCTGGCGCAGCCGGATCATGGCGTTGACATCCGTCGCGTCGTCGCCCAGGAACAGGGCGCTCTCCAGACGGCAGTCCTCGACAACTGCCTGCGCGGCGCTGCCTTTGGTCAACGTAAGCGGTGGCTTGATCTCCCAAACGAACTGACCTTCGCTCAATTGGAAGCCGTATTGATCGCAGAGCGGTTGCAAGCGCGTGTAAAGCTGTTGGCGCGCCTCCGGTTTATCCGGCGCCATCCGGTAATGGATGGATGCCGTGACGCCTTTGTTCTCGACCAGCACGCCGGGGATGTTCGCGGAGCCGAACGACGGCGAGCAGCGCCCGCAGCGGCTCGACAAAGGGCTGCGCCTGCGGCGCGATTTGCACACGCCCGTCGCGCCAGAATTCCATGCCGTGACTGCCATAGTAGACTGCCCAGGGGCGCTCGAAGCGCTGGCGCAAGTCCGCCACGCTGCGCCCGGAGACCAGCGCGACGACCGTCACCTGTCCGGCGAGGTGGTCGAGCGCCCGCGCGTTGCCCGGCGTGATGACCGCATCCTGCGGCTGGGCGACGAACGGGCTGAGCGTGCCGTCATAATCACTGATGATACCAAAGCGCGGGAACGTGATGAGTTGCAGCAGCCGGTCTTGGTTCTGCGCCCAGTGTCGATGATCCGTCATGCGTTTCGTGTATCCTGCCGTTGGATGACCAGACTATACCTCGTTATGGCTCGTCACGGTTAATCTTCCGACGCCTCGACCGCGCGCGCTGCGGAAGCAGACGATTGTGCCTGATCGTGCTGCTTGAACCAGCGTGTGAACAGAATGTCGGTCGACGAGTGCAGGATGATCGACAGGACAATCGTGAGCGCGAGAATGTCGAAAAGCTCGGTTCGGTGCGGCAGCGCCGATTTCAGCACGAGCAGCGCATAGAAGATCGACGCGAAGCCTTTCGGACCGAACCAGGCGGCGGTGATCCGTTCCAGGCGCGAGAGCTTCTGCCCGCTCAGCACGATAAAGATGGCGAGCGGGCGCGCCAGCAGCAGCACGAGCGCGGCGAATACGTAAGCGTTGGCGCCGCTTTCCAGAAACAGGCTGGGCTGCATCAGCATCCCCAGCACGAACAGCGACGCCGCCTTGAGCAGTTCGGTGAGCAGCTCGCCGAAGCGCTCGAACGCCTGCCGAACTTCGTCGCTGAGCGTGGCAATCGTGATGCCCGCGCTGTACGCCGCCAGAAAGGCATTCGTGTTGAGCAGCGCGCACAGCGCCAGCACGAGGATGCCGATGGCGAAGGCGTTGAGCGGCTCGTAAATCGCGGCGGCGGAATAGAAAGTCGTCTTTTCGAGCCGGATGACGACCCAGGGCACGACGACGCCGATCACGACCCCGCCGATTAACTCCCCGGCGATCTGAAGCGGCTCAACCGAGTCCATGCCGATCACGCGCAGGAGGATCAGCACGACGGGCAGCGCCAACCCATCGTTCAGCCCGCTCTCGATGTTGAGCAGACGGCGCAGGCGCAGCGGAATGATATTCTGCTCGATAATCAGCGAGGCGAACACTGGATCGGTCGGGCTGAGCGCCGCGCCGATCAGGAAGGCTTGCAGCCACGATATGCCGAACAGCAGACGCGCCAGCAGCGCGACGATCAGGAACGTAAGCGGCATCCCCAGCAGCAGGGCGCGTCCCGGCAGATGCCAGGTATCGCGCAGTTCCTTAAGCTGCAACCTCATGCCGTCGGTGAACAGCACGCTGACGAGCGCCAGTTGAACCAGCGTCGCTTCGAGCGCGTGTTGCGGGTAAACGTAGCTCAAGCCGAGCACGCCGGGACCGACGAGGAAGCCGCCGACGAGGAAGATGACGGCGGTCGAGAGTACCGTCCGCTGCGCGCGACCGGAGATGAAGACGGAGATCAGGAGGACAACCGCAAACGTGATCGCCGTGACGTCGTTCAAACAGCCGCACCTTCATCTGCCGCGAACGCTCGCGCTCTCGTCATGCAAATCTCCGTCTCTCTAGCGCCTTTGGGGCGTGGCGATTTTGCCCGCGCTTCCCCGTCACGCCGACCGCACCCAGGCAGGAATCCATTTGAAGTCGAATCACTACTATTATAAATATTGTAATTATTGGACTCGGCGCTGTCAAGGCTGGGAAATGTCGCAGGATGGAGATAGACGAAGGCAGCGGGTCAATTCACGACTGACCCGCTGCCTCTGAATTGCGTAGATGTCGCTGCGCTTACTCGTATTGCAGCGCGCGAATGATGTCGAGCTTGGCGGCGCTGCGGGCGGGCAGGATGCTGGCGAACAGCGCCAGCAGCACGCCGATGATCACCGCGGCGATCACACCCATCAGCGGGAAGGTGTAGGGCATCTGCCAGCCGATTGTCCCGAACGCCTGAATGAAGCCGTAGCTCATGGCGACACCCGGCGAGCACGCCCATCGCCGCGCTGAATACGCCGAGCAGCAGCGCTTCCGCCATCACCATGCGCCGCACCTGCTTCCGGCTGCCGCCGACCGCCCGGATCACGCCGATTTCGCGCGTCCGCTCCAGAATGTTGATCGTCAGCGTATTGAGCAGACCGAGCGCCCCCGGTATCAGGATGAGCAGGGCGATCACGTAGAACAGCCCGAAAGCGCGCGCTGCTGGTCTGGATCAGATCGTCCCGGTATTGACCCGACAGGTTAGGCGTGAACTGCGGGTAATCCTTGGTGATGTTCTTCACGTCCGCCAGCGCCGCCTGTTTGTCCGCGCCCGGCACCAGGTTGACCAGCAGCATGATGTCCTCGGTCTTGTGGAAGTCCGCCGCCATATTCGCCTGCGAGATGAAGACCGCCGCCACCTTGAAAGTCATGATGTCGTTGCCGATCCCGACGACGTGATAGGTCTGCGGACCTTCGGCGGTCTGCATGACGAAATCGCCGCCCATTTGCGTGTTAAGCGCCGACAGCGCCAGCGAGGTCACGATGGCGTTGCGCCCGTCCGCCAGCGCCGGGAAGGAAGTCGCCGCATCGCCCTGGTTGAATTCCAGCGAAGCGACCTGCGGGTAGGTGTTCGGGTCGATGCCGAGCACTTCCAGCTTCTGCTGGTTGCTGGCAGCCGCCGAAGCATAGCGCAGCGTCCCAACGGTCTGGACTTCGGGCAGCGCGCGCACCTTGTCCGCCAGCGCCGAGTCCGCGCCGACCACGTTGTCGTACACGCCGATGGACTGCGGCAGCAGGATGATGTCGCTGGAGAAGTTGACATTACCGAGGTTCTGGATCAGATCGCCGAACGAGATCACCACCGCCGCCATCAGCACCAGCACCGCCAGCCCGACCATCAGCGTGCCGCCGGTGATAGCGGCGCGCCCCGGCTGGCGCACGAGATTACTGCGCGCCAGATCGCCCTCGCGGGCGAACCACAGCGTCAGCAGGGGACTGAACAGGTGCGCCGCCGGGATCACCAGCCCCGGCGCGGCGATCAACATGCCGAACAGGAACAGGAGCGCGCCGCCTGCCGCGCCTTTGCTGCCCGTAAATGCCAGCGCCAGCACCGCCAGCACCATGCACGCCGCCCCCACGATCAGGCTCCAGCGGGCGGCGCGGTGAACGCTGGAAACGGTATCCGGGCGCAGCGCTTCCAGCGGTGAGGTCTTGCCTGCTGCCCGCGCGGGCAGATACCCTGCGATCAGGGCGGCGAGCACGCCCAGCACGACGGCGACGCCCACCGCCGACCAGTTAAGCTGCAAGGTCAGCGCGCCGCGATGCAGATAGTTCGTCCAGAACTGGTTGACCAGACTGATGCCGCCAAGTGCCAGCAAAAACCCGAGCACCAGCCCGATCAGCGCGCCGATCACGCCCTGCACGAAGCTCTCGATCAGGATCATGGTCGTGATCTGCCGCTGGGTCGCGCCGATAGCGCGCAGCATGGCGATGTCGTGGCGGCGCTCGATGACGACGGTGCGGAAGGTGTTGAAGATCAGGAATGCGCCCAGGAACAGCGCCAGCAAGCCGAGCAGGTTGAAGATGGCGAAGCCGGTTTGAAGTGCCGCTAGCAACGCTCGATGAATTATCCTGCGCGTTGATCTGGAAGCTGTCGCCGAGCGCCTGCTGCACCTGCGCGGAAACTGCCGCCACGATCCGCGTCCGCTGCGACGGACACCTCAACCGTGTTGATCAGACCGGGCTGGTTGAAGGCGGATTGCGCGTCGCTCAGGCTGACGTAAAGCTCCGGCGAAGTCGGATTGCCCTGATCCGCCAGCAGCCCGACGAGCGTGAAAATCTTCAAGCCGCCCGCCGTGATCAGCGGGAAGGTCGTGCCGACCTTAAGCTGCGGCGCGAAATCGGCGATGCCCGCCGGGAAGACGGCTTTGCCGGTGTCGCCCGGTTCGAGGAAGCGCCCGTCGCTCATGGTGAACTGGCGGACGTTGCTGGCGGTGGTCGGATCGACACCGATCATCGTGAGCTGACTGGTGCTGCCCAGATCGCCGCCGGTTAGCGTGGGCAGGGCGAACTGCCGGCGCAGGATGCCGGTCACCGCCTCGACCTGCGAGACAGCCGAGATTTTCGGCAGCACGTCCTCCGGGGCGAACGATTCACCGGAAACGCTGGTGACGGTCAGGTCTGCGCCGGAAAAGCTGCTCATGCTGAGCTTGAAGGCGTTGACCACCGACGGCAGCACCAGATTCATCGTGAAAATCAGCGCCACGCCGAAGACTATCGCCAGCGTGGTCAAGACGGTGCGCAGCCTGCGCCCGTTGAGATAGCGCAAGCCCATCAGGGTCATTTGCCAGATGCTTGCGCCGAGTTCGTTACGTTTTGCGGTCATTATGCACTTCCTAGCTGAACGCGACTTTGCTCAACTGCTCGCGGATTTGCTCGGCTTTGCCCTGTCCCTTGAGCACGTTGTCGTCGACGATCTTGCCGTCTTTCAGGAAGACGATGCGGTCGGCGTAGGCGGCGACGCGCGGGTCGTGCGTCACCAGGATCATGGTCTGTTTCCACTGGTCGACGGTCTTGCGCAGCATTTGCACGACTTCGTCGCTCGACCGCGAGTCCAGGTTGCCGGTTGGCTCGTCCGCCAGCACGAGCGCGGGCTGCGCGACCAACGCGCGCGCCAGCGCGGCTCGCTGCTGCTGCCCGCCGGAAAGCTCGGACGGGCGGTGCGATCCGCGATCCGCCAGCCCGACTTTCTCCAGCGCTTCGCCCGCGCGTTTCAATGCTTCCGCGCGCGGCACGCCGTCCAGGATGAGCGGCATCGCCACGTTCTCCTGCGCCGTCAGCACCGGGACGAGGTTGAAGAACTGGAAGACAAAGCCAAGCGAGGTTCGGCGCAGACGCGAGAGGGCGTCGTCGTCCAGCGCGCTCATGTCGGCGTCGCGCAGCCAGACTTTGCCGCTGGTTGGCTTTTCCAGTCCGCCGATCATATAGAGCAGGGTGCTTTTGCCGGAACCGCTCGGTCCCATGATGGCAAGGAACTCCCCTTCTTCGACGACCAGATTGACCGCGTTGACCGCGTAAATCGGGTGATCATCAGCGCCGTAAACTTTCGTGAGTGCTTCGGTATGGATGATTGACATGGTTTTCCCTTTATAAACCTCTCAGTCCTCAGTTGGACTGGTGGCTTTGGCTTCCGTAACCGTCGTCCGCTTGCGGCGGGGTCTCCCCCGGACTTTTCGCTTGGGCTTGGGCGGCGTGTAGTGTTTCAGATCGGGCAGACGCGCCTCGCACATTTCGATCCAGCGCAGGTCGGCTTCCAGGTGCATGATGGCGCTGTCCAGCAGGAGCAGCCAGGGAAGCTGCTTGCGCGGGTCCGTCTGACGGCTTAGCTCGGTGACTTCGTGAAGCTGCTGGTACAGCTCGCGCCGCTGGATCATCAAGACCTGTTCAGGCGGAACGGGTCCCCCCACCAGACTGAGCACGAGCTTGATGTAGAACGCATCGCCCAGCCGGTAATCGCGCACTTCAGGGGTTTTGTACCAGCTTTCCAGCTCCTGCCGCCCTTCGGCGGTGATGAAATACACCTTGCGATCCGGCGCGTCGTCGGTCGGCTCGACTTCATAATCGACCAGATTGGCATCGCGCAGCCGCGCCAGCGTGCTGGCGATCTGCCCCGGCTTGACATCCCACTCGGCATTGACGACCAGATTCAACTGCTTCCCAAGCTCGTAGCCGTGCATGGGCTGCTGATAGAGCAGCGCGAGGAGGGTATGTTTGACGGACATGTGAACCTATACACTGCGATTCTAATTTACCAGAAAACTATACACTCGGTGTCTAATTTTTGTCAAGAGGATTCGGCGCGGGGAAAGGCACATTAGAGAACGTTCGCAAAATGGCGCGGGCGGATTATGCGTTTTTCACATTGAGGCAGGCATATTGTCGTAGGGGCGAACCCAGGCAACCGAAGGTCGCACGTGCGCCCGCAAAATGGGGCAGACACGCAGGTCTGCCCCTACGAACCACCATGATTCAGTTGGCAAGCCGCATCATCTCTCGGCGGAGCCGCTTATTCCTCCAGCGGCGGGACGGTGAGCACCTCGCCGTTGACCTGCACGGTGAACTGCCCGTCCGCGTCCCAGCCTGCGCCTTCGACGCGCGGAAGCTGCGCCGCGTGGGGGTATCCGCCCGCGTAGACGAGGCAGACCAGCTCGTGCGTGGGCTTCAGCGCCGGCGTGTGCAGCGCCGCCACCAGATTGAAGCCGTAAACGCTGTTCGGGCTGCCGGGGATCACCTGCGGCGGCGCGCCGTAGCCCGACACGGCGCGGATGCCCACAGTATCTTCGCGGTACTCGGCGAATGCCCAATCCCCGTCGATGCGCAGAGCGGGCGCGGCTCCGGCGTCGTAGCCGAGCGGCGCGCTGCCTTCCTCCGCTGTGACGTTCGCCGCCGCCGGGTCGAGCGTGATGCGGTGCGCGCGCAGATGCACGTCGCCGAGCGGGATCACGGTCGTATCCACCACGTGGCGATGGTCGTTGATCTCGATGGGATAGCGCATTCGCAGCCAGCCGCTCGCGCCGACGGCGAACGTCAGGTTATGCAGGCGCTGCCCGCGTACACCTGCTTCGTTCAGGCACAGGTTGCTGTCGATGCTCGGCTGACCGCCGTCCATGCCGACGTTATAGGGATTGCGCGAGCTGTAGACGAACTTGGCGTATTTGTTGCCGTATTCCGGCTTGACGCTTCCGGCGTTGAAGCGCTGGACGTGCCCGTCTTTCGCCCGGACGACCCAGCCGGGCTGCGGAAACACCTTGACGTAATCGCCCTGCTCGGAGGGCAGCGGCTCGTCGTCCACCGTCCAGAAGGGATCGTCATCCGGCAGACCCCACAATCCGCTGAACGCCTGAATCGCCCAGTAGGTCGCGCCCGTCGAGATGTAACGCTCGACTACCTCCGGGCTGCCGCTCGCGGTCAGCGACTGGCGCAGCGTCCCGTCCGGGCGCACCGCGCCGCGATCCACGTACCAGCGAATGTGCTTGCCGACCAGCCGCCGCAGCATCCCGACCGGATGATCCCAGCAGCCGAGCCGGTATGCCCAGACCGCCGCGCCCAGCCGACAGAACTTGTATGCCGGGCTGCGCCCGAACTCGGCGTAAGCACCGTCGTGCGCGAAGAAGTAGGGGTAGTGCTGCATCCACGCGCGCACGCGGCTGAGCAGCTCGTCGCGCCGCGCCGGGGCGGAGTCGCCATCCATCTGCGCCCACGCCATGATGTGCATGGCGAATACCCACGTGTTGTAATCGTCGAAGGCGTTGACGCCGCGCACCGGACCGTCGTCGTACCAGCCGTCGCCGCAGTACACGCCGTCGAGATAGTCGTTCATCACCTCGTCGATGATTGCGGGTTCGTATGCTCTGCCCAGGACTTTCCGCCCGGCGTGGTTGAGCGCCCAGAACAGCGCCCAGTTGTTCATCCACATGGACGGGCGCTGACCGAAGCGGTCGAGAAAAGCGATCACGTCGTCCTGTTCTTTGGCGCTCATGCGCGACCAGATGCGGTCGCGCGTTTGCCAGAGCGCGAACGCCACCTGCGCCGTCTCGACCGTGCGCTGATCCCAGTCGTCGCCGTAGCGCCCTCTGCCCCAGTAGCCCAGCGAAGCCGGGTCGCAGCCGTTGACAAACGCGCGATAGGTGAGCGCTTCCAGATCATACGACCTGCCGCGCCATTCGACCTGAGCAGGGCGGTCGGGGAACGAGAGCCAGCTTCCCAGACCCCAGAGCATCCGCGTGACGCCCTCGAACGAGCCGCCCGCGTCGGCATAGTTGGGGACGCCATCCATCCAGGTGCGCGCGCCGCTGGCGTCGAGGCTGTTTGCCCACCCCGCGACCAGCCACGACCACAGGTCGAGGGCTTCGGCGCGGGTGAAAGGAATATAAGTGCTTTCGATCATTGAATCCTCACAGTGTTTGTAAGCGAATTATTCTCTCAATCGGGGGTATTTGTGCGCTTTTCAAGAATTTGTTGACAGCCGTCTAATTTCGGGCTAGAGTGATGTTACCGATCACGTTATCGGTAACGGAAAATTAGTCCCGCAATTATAACTAGAAAATCTTTTTTGCGAACCCAATGAGCAGACCTCGTGTAACCATTGCTAACGTCGCTGAAAAAGCCAACGTCTCTAAGATGACGGTCTCCCGCGTGCTCAACAACAAGGGAGAAATCCGCGACGCGACGCGGCAGAAAATCCTCCAGGTGATGGACGAGCTGGGCTACCGCCCCAACCAGATCGCTCGCAGCCTCGTCACCGACATGACCATGCGTATCGGCATTCTTGTGCCCGCACTTTCCAACCCGTACTTCGGCGCGATTATCGAAGGCGCGGAAAGCGTGTTCTGGGACAACGATTATCACATCCTGCTGGGGCACAGCGGCGGCAGAGCCGACCGCGAGCAGACGGTGATGGAAATCTTTGAAGATAACCGCGTGGATGGCGTCATGGTGCTGAGCGCGCGCAACGGCATGGAAGTGGTGAACGAGTACCTGCGTCACCAGCGCGCTGCTGTGGTCATCAATACCTACGTCCAGCCCGGAATCGCGGCGCGTCTGTACACCGACGAGATACGCAGCATGGAACAGGTCGTGGCGCACCTGATCAAGAACGGGCGGCGGCATTTGGGCTACGTGGGCATCGGCATCGACACCTACGCGACCACGAACCGCCGCTGCGGGTTCGAGCGCGCCCTCAAGAACGCCGATTTGCCTTTCGACCCGGAGATGCAGTCCATCGCCGTGCGCGATCCTGAGCCTGCCACGACCGATGTCATTTATCACCTGCTCGAAAAAAATCCGACGCTCGACGCGCTGGTCTGCTTCAACAGCGGCATTGCGGGCAGAGCGCTGCAAGCCTGCGCGATGCTGAAACGCCGCGTGCCGGATGACGTCGCGGTAATCGGCTACGACGATAATTTTATGGCGGAAATTACAACACCTTCTTTGACCACGATGGACCTGGTCATGCCCAAGCAAGAAGTCGGTGCGATGGCTGCGCGCCTGCTGCTGAAGCGTATTCAGGCGGACAGCATCGAGCAAGAAGACATCTCCCTGGAACATCAACTCGTCGTTCGTGAGAGCGCTCCGTAAGAGCTGCGCATAGAAAGGGGGTCATTAGAACGAGCAGTTCGTCAATTGTTCTGAATATTTCTTAGGAGTAGATGCAACATGAAACACTTTCGTTTAGCTGTTCTGTTTCTGATTACTGCTCTTCTGTTGTCGTCCGTCGCTTTTGCGCAGGGGATGACTTACCAGCAGTCGCCATCGTTGGACGCGGCGGTTGCCGCTGGCGATCTGCCTCCGGTGGAGGGTCGTCTCCCCGCTGACCCGCTGGTCGTCACGCCTATTGACAGCATTGGCACCTACGGCGGAGTTTGGCATATGGGTTCGCGCGGTGTCGGTGACGACGCAGGCTTCACGCGCACCGTCGGTTATTTTGGTCTCGTGCGTTGGAACGTCGACTGGACGGCGATTGTTCCGGATATTGCCAAATCCTATGACGTGAATAACGACGCCACCGTGTTCACCTTCCATCTTCGTGAAGGCATGAAATGGTCGGACGGCGAGCCTTTCACTGCCGACGATATCCTGTTCGCCGTCAACGACGAGTGGCTGGACACTGACTTGATTCCGGCGCCGCCCGCGTGGTTGGTTTCCGGCGGCGAGCCGGTCAAGGCGGAAAAGCTCGACGACTATACGGTTCAGTTCACATTCGCCGCTCCCAACGGTTTGTTCATGTCGCAGTTGGCGACCCCTAACGCTCAACTGCTCACGGCGCAGCCCAAGCACTACCTGATGCAGTTCCATAATCGATATACCGACCAGGCAACCCTCGACTCGGAAACCCAAGCCGCCGGACTGGATAGCTGGGTCGATCTGTTCAGCCAGAAGGGCGGGCTGCCTGCCGGACGCCCGAATACGCTCTGGAACAATGCCGATCTGCCGACCGTTTGGGCGTGGCATGTCGTCAACCCGCTGACGCCGGACGCGACTCAAGTGACGCTGGAACGTAACCCGTACTTCTACGCAGTCGATCCCGATGGCAATCAGCTTCCCTACTTCGACGGTGTGAACTATACCATCGCCAGCGATCCGCAGACGCTTACGTTGAAAGCGCTCAACGGCGAGTTCGACGTGCAGGACCGCCACATCGCCACCAACGCCAACCGCTCGGTGTTCTACGACGCGCAGCAGGCGGGCGATTTCCACTTCTATGAGACTGTACCCAGCAGTTCGAACGTCATGGTTCTCGCGCTCAACCTGACCAACCTCGATCAGCAGCACCGCGAAATCTACCAGAACAAGGACTTCCGCATTGGTCTCTCCGAAGCTATTAACCGTCAAGAGATCATCGACACCATCTACGTCGGGCAGGGGAAGCCCTATCAGGTCGGTCCGCGCCCGCAGTCGCCGTTCTATAACGACCAGTTGGCAACGCAGTACACCGAGTACAATCCTGACGACGCCAATGCCGAACTGGACAAGGTGCTGCCCAACAAGGACGCCGACGGCTATCGCCTGATGCCCGACGGCAATCGCCTGACCATTGCCATGGAAGCCATTACCTCGCTGCAGCCGGAGTGGCCCGACGATCTCCAACTGATTCAGCAGTACTGGGCAGACTGTCGGTATCGACATGCAGGTAGTGGTTGAGGAGCGCACCGAGTTCTATAACCGCAAAGCCGCCAACCAGCAGGACGCCAACGTCTGGGGTGGTGACGGTGGTCTGGAAGTCGTTCTGGAACCGCGCTGGTACTTCCCCTTCTCCAACGAATCGAACTTCGCCGAAGCGTGGCAGTATTACTACAACGACCCCTCTGACGCGCGTGGCGAGGTACCGCCGGATGCTGTCAAGCAGCAGATGGACCTTTATCGTGAGCTGCAGGCGACTCCCGACCAAGAGGGGCAGGCTGCGCTGATGAACCAGATTTTGCAGGTCGCAGCGGATCAGTTCTACGTGATCGGCATCGCGCTGCCAGCCAACGGCTACGGCATCGTCAAGAACAACGTCCATAACGTGCCAGATCAGATTCTGGCTGCCTGGCTGTATCCGAATCCCGGTCCGACCAACCCGTTCACCTTCTATTACGGCAATTAGTTCGACCCGTAAGTCCGGCTGTGTCCTCTCTCACGAGGGGGCACAGCCGCAACAAGGGAAAATAATATGTTACGTTTTGTCATAAAACGCTTGATTTCCCTCGTCGTCACGCTCTTTGCCGTCTCAGTGGTCGCGTTCGCCATCATTGAGCTTCCGCCGGGCGATTTCCTCACCTCCTACATCGCCAACATCGCGGCGGATGGGCAGACCGCCAGCCAGCAATTGGTGGACAGCCTACGCGAGCAGTACGGGCTGGATCAACCCGTCACCGTTCAATACGTCAAATGGATGGGCAATATCCTGACGAAAGGCGATTTTGGTCAGTCCTTCGAGTGGAATCGCCCGGTCGAGGAAGTCGTCTGGAGCCGGATGGTGCTCACGGTCGTGCTGGCTCTGGTGACGTTGATGGTGACGTGGATGATCGCGCTGCCGATTGGCATCTATTCCGCCGTGAAGCAGTACTCGCCCGGCGATTACATAGCGACGCTGGTCGGTTTCATCGGGGTTGCCGTGCCTGACTTCCTGATCTCTCTGGTTTTACTTTACGTTGCCTTCAAATATTTCAACCAGAGCGTCGGCGGGCTGTTTTCGCCGCAGTTCGAGAGCGCCGACTGGTCGTGGGCAAAAGTGCTGGATTTGCTCAGCCACCTGTGGATTCCGGTGATCATCATTGGGCTGAGCGGAACCGCCGCCCTGATCCGCGTGATGCGCGCCAACCTGCTCGACGAGCTGCACAAGCCCTACGTGATTGCTGCCCGCGCCAGAGGGCTGCCGGAGTGGCGGGTGATCATGAAGTACCCGGTGCGGGTGGCGCTCAATCCCTTCATCAGCACGGTGGGGTGGGTGCTGCCGGGGCTGGTCTCCGGGTCGATCATCGTGGCGGTGGTCTTGAGCCTGCCGACGGTCGGTCCGCTGCTGCTCCGCTCGCTGCTCACCCAGGATATGTACCTCGCGGGAGCGTTCATCCTCCTGCTCAGCATCCTGACCATGCTCGGCACGCTGGTCTCCGACCTGCTGCTGGCGCTGGTCGATCCGCGCATCCGGTATACGTAAGCGCAAAGTGAACAATTATGGCACTTGAACAGAACGAAGCCAGCGGGCTACCCGCTCGTGATCTGACCGATGAGCGCGCCATCCCGGTTGCAGACGATGAGGTCGCTGTACGCGGTGATGCGCGCGTGTTGGTCGCGCCGCAGTGGCGGCTGATCTGGTGGCGTTTCCGCCGTCACAAGCTGGCGCTGGTGAGCGGGATCGTCCTCTTGATCATTTATTTCATCGTCTTGTTCGCCGAATTCCTCGCGCCTTACGATCCCGCCGATTTCGCGGCGCGCTATACCTACGCGCCGCCGCAGCCGCTCTCGCTGTTCGACACCAGCAACGGCTACCTTGAATTCAACCCCTACGTGAATGACTACAAGGTCGAAATCGATCCAGCGGCGCTGCGCCGGACGTTCGTGGTCGATCCTGACAAGCAGATTCCCGTGCGCCTGTTCGTCCATACCTGGTCGTACAAGCTGTTCGGTCTGTTCGATATGGACATCCATCTGTTCGGTCCGGCGCGACCGGGAGATCGGGTCTATCTGCTCGGCGCGGACGCTATCGGGCGGGACGTGCTCAGCCGCATGATCTACGGCACGCGCGTGTCGATGACGATTGGGCTGGTCGGCGTCGCCATCAGCCTCGTGCTGGGCATCCTGCTGGGCGGGGTTTCCGGCTATTTCGGCGGCGCGATTGACAATTTCATCCAGCGCCTGATCGACTTCATCCGCTCGCTGCCGACGATACCGTTATGGCTGGGTCTGGCGGCAGCGCTCCCGATCACGTGGGGTCCGCTGCAAATTTACTTCGCCATCACCATCATCCTGTCGTTCATCGGCTGGACGGCGCTGGCGCGCGTCGTGCGCGGGCGTTTCCTGGCGCTGCGCACCGAGGATTTCGTCATGGCGGCGCGGCTGGACGGCGCGAGCCAGATGCGGGTGATCCTGGAGCACATGCTGCCCGCCTTCTACAGCCATATCATCGCGTCGATCACGCTGGCGATTCCGGGGATGATCCTTGCCGAGACGGCGCTCAGCTTCCTCGGCTTGGGCTTGCGCCCACCCGTCGTAAGCTGGGGCGTGCTGCTTCAGGATGCGCAAAACGTGCGCGCGGTGGCGACTGCGCCCTGGCTGCTGACGCCTGCCGTCGGCGTGGTGGTTTCGGTGCTGGCGCTCAACTTCCTGGGCGATGGACTGCGCGACGCTGCCGACCCGTATTCGCATTAGTGGAACGGAAAATACTTTGGAAGATTACCTTTTACAGGTCAAAGATTTACGCACCTACTTTTACCTGCCGGAGGGTACGGTGCAGGCGGTCGACGGGGTCGATTTCACGCTGCGGCGCGGCACGACGCTCGGCATCGTCGGCGAAAGCGGCTGCGGCAAAAGCGTCACCGCCTACTCGATCCTCAAGCTGGTGACCAAGCCGGGGCGGATCGTCAGCGGCAACATTCTGTTCAACCGTTCCGGCAACGGCGTCTCGGACATCATCGATCTGGCGGCATTCGGCGACAACAGCCGTGAGCTGCGCGATGTGCGCGGCAAAGACATCTCGATGATCTTTCAGGAGCCGATGAACTCGCTCAGCCCCGTCCACACCATCGGCGATCAGATCACCGAGGGCATCATCCTGCATACCGGCGCGAGCAGGGGCGAGGCGCTGGTCAAAGCGATCCAGCTTCTGCGCGACGTAGGCATCCCCAAGCCCGAAGAGCGCGTTCACGCCTACACCTTCCAGTTGAGCGGCGGGATGCGCCAGCGGGCGATGATCGCAACGGCGCTGGCGTGCGGTCCCAAGCTGCTGATCGCCGACGAGCCGACGACGGCGCTCGACGTGACCATGCAGGCGCAAATCCTCGACCTGCTGCGCCACATGCAGGAGCGCTATGGCATGGCGGTCATGCTGATCACGCACGACCTCGGTATCGTCGCGGAAATGTGCGAGGAAGTCGTCGTGATGTATCTCGGCGAGGTGGTCGAGCAGGCTCCGGTGGACAAGCTGTTCCACGACCCTCAGCATCCCTACACGCAGGCGCTGCTCAAATCGGTGCCGCGTCTGGGCTATGGGCGAGCGCAGCGCCTGAACCCGATTCATGGCAGCGTCCCCGACTCGTTCACACGCCCGACCGGATGCCCTTTCCACGACCGCTGCGAAAAACGCATCGCAGGCAAGTGCGACGTGATCCATCCCAGGCTGACGCCGCTGCCGGATGGGCGCACGGTGCGCTGCCTGCTCTACGAGGAGCAGGCGTCATGAATGCCATGAACGGAGATCGAAGCAAGCAGACGCCGCTGCTCGAAGTGGTCGGGCTGAAGAAGTATTTCCCCATTCACAAGGGATTGCTCAACAAGCACGTCGGCGACGTGAAAGCCGTCGATGGCGTGAACTTCGACATCTACGGCGGCGAGACGCTGGCGCTGGTGGGCGAGAGCGGCTGCGGCAAGACGACCATCGGGCGCTGCATCGTCCGCGCCTATGTCACGACCGCCGGGAAAATCCTTTATCAGAGCCATCAGAGCAACGGGACGCGGGAAGCGGTGGTCGATCTCGCCGGGCTGCGCGAGCGCGAGTTGAAACCGTACCGGCGCGACATCCGCATGATCTTTCAGGACCCGTTCGCGTCGCTCAACCCGCGCATGACCATCTTCAACATCATCGCCAACCCACTGCGGATTCACAAGATCGCCAGCGGCAAGGAACTCGAAGAGCGGGTCGCGGTGCTGATGCGTCAGGTCGGGCTGCGCCCGGAATACATGCGGCGCTATCCGCACGCTTTCAGCGGTGGTCAGCGGCAGCGCATCGTCATCGCGCGGGCGCTGGCGCTCAACCCCCGCCTGATCATCGCCGACGAAGCGGTCTCGGCGCTCGACGTGTCGGTGCGCGCGCAAATCCTCAATCTGCTGCAAGAGCTGCAAAACGAGTTCAACCTGACCTATCTGTTCATCTCGCACGATTTGAGCGTGGTCGAATACGTCGCCGACCGCGTGGCGGTGATGTACGTCGGCAAGCTGGTCGAACTCGCGCCGACGGACAACCTGTTCCGCGCGCCCAAACATCCGTACACCGAAGCGCTGATGTCCGCCATCCCCAAGCCAGACCCGCGTCTGCGCTCGAAGCGGATCATCCTTGAAGGTGAAGTTGCCGACCCGGCGCATCCGCCGACCGGATGCTATTTTCACCCACGCTGCCGCTACGCTCAGGAGCGCTGCAAAGTGGAGGCGCCGCCCTTGCGCGCCATCGAAGGCAACCGCATGGTCGCCTGTCACTTCGCGGAGGAGCTTCAGCTTGAGGGCGTCCCGGTGGTGACGAACTGACTCACATGAAGAAGGAGAATCATGCTCTCTCAACGCTATCCAGCCGAGTCACTCCGGCTGGTCTCGCAAGCGGATTGGAAACCCTATCCGACGGCAGCGGCGCGCGACGCCTGGGAGAAAATCCCGGCGGAACTGCGCCAGTCCCTGATCGCGGCGGGCGAGGCGGCGCTTCAGCAGGAGTGGAAAGCGCTGCTGGCGACCCGCTTTCTCGAATACGCCCGCATCGGCAACCGCTCCTATTACGAAGACGAGAATTTCGGACGGCGCAATATCCTGCTGGCGCTGGCACTGGCGGAATGCGCCGAAGGTAAAGGGCGCTTCGTCGACCAGATCGCCAACGGCATCTGGCTGATCTGCGAGGAAACTTACTGGGGACTTCCGGCGCACGTCGGGGTGCAGCGCGCCGGAGTCGATCTGCCGGATGCAGCGGAGCCGACGGTCGACCTGTTCGCCGCCGAGACCGCCGCCGCGCTCGCCTACATTCGCTATCTGCTTGCGCCGCAGCTTGACGCCGTTTCGCCGCTGATCAACGCGCGCATCGCCGGCGAAATTCAGCGGCGCATTCTGACGCCTCTGCTTGAGCGCGACGATTTCGGCTGGATGGGCTTCGCCGACCCGCAGCACCGCCCGAATAACTGGAATCCCTGGGTCAACTCCAACTGGCTCGCCTGCGTCCTGTTCGTCGAAACCGATGAGGAACGGCGGCGGCGCGCGGTCGCCAAGATCATGCGCAGCATCGACTGCTTCCTCGATCCCTACCCGGCGGATGGCGGCTGCGACGAAGGTCCCGGCTACTGGATGCGCGCCGCCGGGTCGCTCTACGACGCGCTCGACCTATTCGATCAGGCGACGGGCGGGCAGGTGAATCTCGGCAGCGAGCCGCTGGTGCAGGAGATGGGGCGCTTCATCTACCGGGCGCAGATCGACGGCGGCTACGTCCTCAATTTCGCCGATGCCTCGGCAGTATCCGTGCCGGAGGCGTCGCTGGTCTTCGGCTACGGGCAGTACATCGGCGACCGCGACATGATGGCGTTCGGCGCGTGGCTGGCGCAGCGCGAAAAAGCGGCGCGCAGCCAGATCAGCACGTGGGGCAGCCCGATTCACAGCCCGATGCGCCGCCTGCGCAGCCTGTTCAACGCCGGGGCGATGGACAGCGCCGAAGCCTATGCGCCGCAGCCGCGCGACGTGTGGCTGCCGGTGATTCAGGTGATGACGGCGCGGGACGAGGCGCGGTCAGCGCGCGGGTTGTACGTCGCGGCGAAAGGTGGGCACAACGACGAGAGCCACAACCACAACGACATTGGCGAATGGGTCGTCTACCTCGACGGTCTGCCGCTGCTGGTCGACGCGGGCGTCGAGACCTACAGCCGCAAGACCTTCAGCCCGCAGCGCTACGAAATCTGGACGATGCAGTCCACCTACCACAACCTGCCGACCATCGACGGCGCGCAGCAGCAGCCGGGCGAGCAGTTCGCGGCGCGCGACGTAGCCTACAGCGCGGACGCCGCCGAAGCGCGCCTGACGCTCGACATCGCCGGGGCGTACCCGCCGGAAGCGGGACTCAAGCGCTGGACGCGCAGTGTGCGGCTGGCGCGCGGGCAGGCGGTGATCGTCGAGGACGACTACGAACTCGACCACGCGCCGACCAGCCTGACGATGAGCCTGCTCACACCCGCGCAGGTGGCGCTGGGACAGCCCGGCGTCATCGCGCTCACGCCCGCTGACCTCCCGGATGGGCGTGTCACGGCGAGCGGCGTGGTACACTACGACGCTGCGAAATTCACGGCGTCGGTCGAGACGATTATGATCACGGACAATCGCATGGTGACCGTCTGGGGCAGCCACCTGTACCGTATCCTGCTGGCGGTGCGCGCCCCTCAACAGCGCAACTCGTGGAAACTGGAAGTCAGCCGAACATGATCCGAAATCAGCTTGCAGCCGACACGCTTCAGACCGCCGTCGGGCGCGTGCGGGCGAATATCACCCGCTTCGGCGACCAGTACCCCCACAACGGGGATGGCATGGCATATGTCCTCGGCGCGAACAATCACTGGATGACCTCATTCTGGACGGGGCAGTTGTGGCTGGCGTACCTCGTGACCGGCGACCCGGCGTACCGGGCGGCAGCCGAGCGCCAGTTGAGCAGCTTCGAGCACCGCCTCGTCAACCGCATCGACGAGAGCCACGATCTGGGCTTCCTCTACACGCTGAGCGCGCGGGCGCAGTGGCAGATCACGGGCGACGCGAAGGCGCACGACCTTGCGATTGCGGCGGCGGATCGGCTGATCACGCGCTTCCACCCGGTCGGGCAGTACATTCAGGCGTGGGGCAAGATGAACGACCCGTTTGAAGGCGGGCGTATCATCGTGGACTGCCTGATGAACCTGCCGCTGCTGTTCTGGGCGAGCGACCAGACCGGCGACCCGAAATTCGCCGAGATCGGGCTGGCGCACGCCCGCACGACGCTGCGCTACATCGTCCGCGAGGACGGCAGCACCTTTCACACCTACTTCTTCAATCAGGAGACGGGCGAACCCATCGGCGGCAAGACGGCGCAGGGCTTCGCCGACAACTCGCACTGGTCGCGCGGGCAGGCGTGGGCGATCTACGGCTTCGCGCTGGCGGCGGACTGGACGGGCGCACCCGACATGCTCGACGCGGCGCAGCGCGTGAGCGAGCGCTTCTGGGCGGAACTGGGCGACGACCTCGTCCCGGTATGGGATTTCCGCCTCGCGCCGGACGCGCCGCGCAAGCGGGACAGTTCCGCCGGGGCAATCGCCGCCTGCGGCATGATGAAGCTGGCGACGCTGGTGGACGATCCGGCGCTGTCCGCTTCGCTGCAAGAGCGAGCGCAGCGTATGGTCGCGCGGCTGACCGAAGCCTGCTTCGAGGAGTCGCCGGAAGCGCAGGGCTTGCTGCGCGACTCCAGCTACAACGTCAGCGCCAATCGCGCCGTCGAGCAGTTCATGCCGTTTGGAGATTACTTCTACCTCGAAGCGCTGACCAAACTGAGCGGCGTCGAGGTCGATTTCTGGGGCAAGCCGAAGGAATCCACGTGATGCAAACGCACGCATATCCGAAAGTCGTCATCATCGGCGCGGGCAGCCTGTTCTTCGGGCGGCAGGCGATCTGGCAGATGGTGCATTCGCCGCACCTGAACAAAGGCACGCTGGCGCTGGTCGACAACGATCCGTCGCGGCTGGAACGCATGGCGAAGCTCGCCGAGATGGTGATCGCCGACAACGGCGTCGCGCTCAAGCTGGAAGCCGCGACCCACTGGCGCGACGTGCTGCCGGGCGCGGATTTCGTCGTGCTCAGCTTCGCCGCCAACACTGTTTACTACCGGGGTATCGACTGCGCCGTCGCCGAGAAATACGGCATCCGCATGTGCAGCGGCGACACGATTGGTCCCGGCGGCATCTTCCGCGCTATGCGCGAGCTGCCCGTCATCATGGACTGCGTCAGCGACATCGCCGAAATCTGCCCGGACGCCTGGGTGATCAACTACGTCAACCCCAGCGCCGTCAACGGCATCGCCCTGATGCGTCACGCGCCGCAGCTCAAGACCTTTGCTCTGTGCGACAGCCTGCACATGCCGCACATCAAGCGGCGTTACGCGCTGAAGGCGGGCATCATCGAGGGCGAGTCGCAGTGGTCGGATGACGTTGACGCCGCCTTCGACATGCGCATCGCCGGGGTCAATCACTTCACCTGGATGCTCAAAGCCGAATACGACGGGCGTGACGTGATGCCCGCTATCGGCGAGTCGCTGCGCCGCGACGCCCTCGCCGACACTGGCAGCGGCGACGCCAAAGGCAAGTTCAACGCCAAGATCGCTTATCAACTCTACGACGTGTTCGGCTGCGTGCCGACCTGCGTCGCGCACACCAAAGAATACCTGCGCTACTGGCAGGGCGCGGGGCACGCGCCGGACGACATCCCGCCGCTGTCGATCTGGGAGACCGACGCGCGCTACCGCTGGCACGAGTCGATGTGGGAGCAGGTGGACGGCTTCGTCTCCGGGCGCACGCCGATTGCCGACTACATGACCACCTTCGGTCCCGACCACGCCACCGACATCATCGAGACGATGGTGGGCGGTCTTCAGCGCCCGTTCTACATCAACACGCCCAATCGCGGCGCGGTCACCAACATGGCGGACGACGCATTTCTGGAGCTTCTCAGCGACGTGACGGTCGAAAACGGCGTCCAGCCGCGTCCTGTCGGCGCGATGCCGCGCGGGCTGCGCGCGATGCAGGAAGTCATTCTGGATACGCACGAGCTGACCGCCGAAGCTATCGTCAAGGGCGATTACACGCTGCTGCGCCGGGCGATCATGACCGACCCGCTGACCAACTCGATCCCGGATGCCGACGCGGTGCTGAAGGAGTTGATGGAAGCCGAGCGCGAGGTGCTGCCCGAACACTGGTTTGAGACGACGCCCTGGTTGGCGTAGGGGATGGAGTGGGGGCGTTCTATGGAACACCCTTACGCAATCAAAAAGCCACGACCAACATAACGGTCGTGGCTTTTCGTTTGTGCGAGTCTATGGGCAGTGAGTCACTGCCGCGTGGCTGCCGGTCGCTAACGGGGAAAGGCGATTGTTCCGACGCCGCGTGGCGCTGAGCGCCCGCTGCGGAAGCCGCGCGACGATGCGCAGCAGCGCTGCCAGCCAGAACTCGGCGGGTTCTCCGCGCTGTGCTGTTCCCCACGCCACGATCTCTTCGTGGCGGATTTGTCCCAGACGGTTGATAGTGGTGGGATCCATTTGAACGCCTCCTCGTATGTTCGGTCACGGCGGCAAGTGCCGCGCCGAACCGCTCTCGTTGTCTCCCTGTTGACGCTCTTATCATAGGGCAGGAGCGGTGGTAGTGTGATCTACCCAAAGTGGTATTCTGTCGCCGGGACGGTGGTATTTATTTACGGGTTTATATGGGTCAGGAAGGATTACAGCAGGTCGTATTCGGCAGCGCGTGCCAGCGCCTGCGTGCGGCTGTTGACGCTGAGCTTGCCGTAGATGTTGCGCGTGTGGACTTTCACCGTGCCGACCGAAAGCACCAGCCGCTCGGCGATCTCGCGGTTGGACAGCCCCTCGCCGATCAGGCGCAGCACTTCCAGCTCGCGCTCGCTGAGGGGATCGATCAGCGCTTGGTTGGCGGATGGGTGCAGCGCCTCGCCCTGCCTGCCGATGATCGAGCGGATAGTCGCCACCACTTCCAACCGAGCGCCGCGCTCCCAGGCTGTCTGATAGGCTGCTTCGCCCAACCGGCGGCGTAGATCGGCGCGCAGGCGCATGATTAGCGCCCAATGGTCGAGCCAGCCGCTCGCCCAGACGGGCTGGCTCGAAGCCAGACTGAGGAGTTCGACGGCGGACTCCGGCGCGCCTTCGTGCGTACGCACGAAGGCTTCCGCCGCCAGGCAGATCGTCGCCGGACCCGGATCATTGTAACGCGACCAGAACAGAGTGGCATAGCGCAGCCGGATGGCGTCATAATGACCCAGACCGCAGTCGGCGATCACCTGTCCCCAGTATGTGCTCAGGTCATAGTGACCGCCGAAGAATGGCTCCAGCGAGAGGGTGCGGTTTTTCAGCGCCAGCTTTTCGCCTTCGGCATAATTCTCGTCCATCACGCCGACCAGGAACGACAGCAGCCCCGCCGCCAGCATTTTGCCGTCCAGATTGTCCGTCTCGTTGGCGAGGTCGCGCAGTTCTTCGGTGAGCGCGCGCGCTTCTTCCAGGCTGCCCCTGAGCACCATCATCTCCGCCAGCTTGAACATCGACTGGAGGATGCCTTTCAGACTGCCGATTTCACGCATCAACGTGAGCGCCTCGCGCGCATAATGCTCGCATTCTACGTAGTTCATTTGCATCAGCGCTGCCTCGCTCAGATTGAAGGTGATCCAGGCGATCCCGTTACGATCCCCGATCTCGCGTCGCAGCTCCAACCCTTGCATGAGCCGCTCGTACCCTCTTTCCTGATCGCCCTCGTCAACAGTTGAGGAAGATGCCCAGACCAGCGCTTCGGCTTCGTAGAAAGGATCGCCCAGCGCTTTGTAGACTGCGTAACATTCCTGGAAAATCGCCAGCGAGCGGGTCGGGTCGTAGAGGTGATCCTCGGAGGATTCCAGAATTTCTTCCCAGACCGCAATAATGCCTTCCACCATCAGGCAGAAGCCGATCTCTGCCTCGTCCTGCTGCACGCGCGCCGCCGCGAGGCAGTCGTCGATCAGCGCGTGCGGATCAAAGTCGATCCGCATGTTGCTGAGCAGGATCAGGCGGCACAGCCGCGCCTGAATGTGTGAGAGGATATATGCCTGCTCAGGCGTGGGGTCGGGCGGGAACTGCTCGACCGCCGCGCGCAGCAGCGGCAGGACATCGTGATAGCGCCCGCGCATGTCGCCGAAGAAGTGCAGGCTTTCGGCAGCCTGACTCAGCGCGGCGAAATACCCCTGAGCAATGGCTAAGTGCCAGGTGTTGCGCACGTTCTCGAACTCCACCGCAATGATGTCCAGCGCCGCGATCTGGCGCTGCGACTTGATGTCGTGCTCAAGCCGGTGCAGCATACCGAGATAGTATTCGACGTAAGCCCGCTGGACGGCTGCCGTCTGTCCGGCGGCGTCCATCTGTTCCGCGCCGTACTGGCGCAGCAGTTCGTGGATGCCGTAGCGCCCCGCCGCGCTCAGGCGCACCAGCGATTTATCGACCAGCCCCGCCAGCGTATTGAGCGAAGCCCCCGCCACCACTTCCGCCGCCTCGCGCGTGAAGCCGCCGCGAAAGACCGACAGCTTCTGGAAGACTTCGCGCTCGTCCTCGCCGATCAACTGCCACGACTGGCTGAAGACGGAGCGAATGCTGCGGTGGCGCTCCGGCAGGTTGCGCGAGCGCGTCGCCAGAATGTCCATGTTGCGCTGGATTTCCTGGACGATGTCGGCGGGCTGGAGCGTCGTCAGCCAGCCTGCCGCTAGCTCAATTGCCAGCGGCATCCCTTCGACCAGACGGCAGATTTCGACGACGCTGGCGCTGTCTTCGTTGAGGTCGAAATCGCCGCGTACCCGCCGCGCGCGATCCAGAAACAACTGAATCGCGCTGTATTCGGACAGCGGCTTGCCGTCTTTGTGATCAGGGTAGTCCATCCCGGCGATCTGGCGCACCCATTCTTCCTGAAGGTTGAGCGCCTCGCGCGAGGTGGCGAGGATTTTCAGGTTGGTCGTGATCGTCAGGATTTCGGACACGATGTCCACGCCGTCCAGCAGGTGCTCGAAATTGTCCAGCACCAGCAGCAGGCGCTTGTTGTGCTTCTCGCGCAGGTAATCGAAGAACTGCTCGCGCGGGTCGCGGTCATCCTGCTGAAAGCGAAACGGGGTGGCTTCGGCGATAGCGGTCAGAATGTCTTCGGCGCAGCAGAGCGGGGCGAGCGGCACAAAGAAAACGCCGTCGGGGAACAAATCGCGCTTGTGCGCGGCGACTTCCAGCGCCAGCCGCGTCTTGCCGATCCCGCCGGGACCGACCAGCGTCAGCAGGCGGCACGATGGGTCGTCCAGAAGCGCGCCTAGCTCGTCAATTTCATGGGAGCGACCTAAAAATGGTGTCGTCGCCAGCGCTGCGTTTTGCATTCCTACGATCTCGATTCTGCCGTATTATGCGCTTCTATTATACGACGGAATCGGCGCTTTGGGAGATGGAATTCAAACTTTTGTTCTAACGTTGCGCGCACGTATTGATATTCTCGCGTGGAGGTTTTTCAGGCAAGCAGGGACGACCTAGCAACGAGTGGTACAATGCGTGAATCTTCGCTTAAAACCTCACCCCTCAGTCCCCTCTCCACAGCGTGGAGAGGGGAAGCTAAGCGTTGCAAACCGAAGGTTTGCCGCGCAGCGGGGTGAGGTGAGGAGAGTAACACGAGTCGCTTGCAGGTCGCCCCCACTATCGCAATACGCCAAACTTGACGGGGCGTCAAAGCCCGCGAACTAGGCGAGGGTCACATCCTCGCACAGATACACGTCCTGGATGCTGTTGAGCAGCGCGACGCCTTCCGCCATTGGGCGCTGGAAGGCTTTGCGCCCGCTGATCAGCCCCATGCCGCCCGCGCGCTTGTTGATCACGGCGGTCTTCACGGCGTCTGCGAAGTCGTTCTTGCCGCTCGCGCCGCCAGAATTGATCAGCCCGACGCGACCCATGTAGTTGTTCGCTACCTGGTAGCGCGTCAGGTCAATCGGGTGATCCGACGATAACTGGCTGTACATGCGCTCGTCAAACTTGCCGAAGGAGGAGCCGTTCTGGTTGAGCGCCTTGTAGCCGCCGTTGACCGTCGGCTGCTTCTGCTTGACGATGTCCGCCTCGATGGTCACGCCGAGATGGTTCGCCTGCCCGGTCAGGTCGGCAGCCGTTTCGTAGTTGACGCCGTTAACCTTGAAGCCGGAGCTGCGCAGGTAGCACCACAGCACCGTCGTCATGCCCAGTTCGTGCGCCTGGACGAAGGCTTCCGCGACTTCGACCAACTGCCGCGTGCTTTCCTCCGAGCCGAAGTAGACCGTCGCGCCGACCGCGACCGCGCCGAGGTTCCAGGCTTCCCTGATCGTGCCGAACATGACCTGATCGTACTTGTTGGGGTAGGTCAGCAGTTCGTTGTGGTTGATCTTGACGATGAAGGGAATTTTATGGGCGTATTTGCGCGCGACTGCGCCCAGCACGCCGAAAGTCGAAGCGACCGCGTTGCAGCCGCCCTCAATCGCCAGCTCGACGATTTTGTTGGGGTCGAAATAATCGGGGTTCTTGGCGAACGACGCCCCGCCGGAATGCTCGATGCCCTGGTCAATCGGCAGAATCGAGACGTAGCCCGTGCCCGACAGCCGTCCGTGCGTGTGCAACTGCTCCAGGCTGCGCATGACCTGAGGGCTGCGATCTGACTGCCCCCAGACTTCGCTCACGCAGTCTGGACCGGGGATATAAATGCGCTCCTTGCTGATCGTCTGGCAGGTGTGGTTGAGGTAATAATCCGCCTCGCTGCCCAGCAGTTCAGCAATCTGATCAATTGAATGAGTGACGGAAGGGACGAGATCGAGGGTCATTGTAATTTTCCTTAAGAAATATATATCGATCCTATTGGGCATTATAGCACCGGCGTTTACCCCTTTCTGATGCCTCGTTGGGTTTTGTGACGGATGTCACATATGCGATGGTGCTGTTCCTCACAGGCGGTTTTCGGGGACAATCTCATTTGATGATGTGAGGGTACACTAATTAAAACAATTACACTTAGAGGCTTAAGGATTGAGAATACTATGCGAATTGCAGTTTTAACCGGAGGTGGGGATGTACCCGGTCTGAACCCCGCTATTAAGGCAATCGTGAACCGGGCAATTGATAATGGTTACGAGGTTCTCGGAATCCGCCGAGGCTGGATGGGACTGGTACAGGTTAACCCGGACGACGACGAAACCCAGAAATGGGTCATGCCGCTGACCAAGGAAACTGTACGCCGAATAGATCGAACGGGCGGGACGTTTCTGCATACCTCACGTACTAATCCCGGTGTTGTCAAACCCAGTGAAATCCCCGAATTCCTGCGCGAGCCGGATAAAACCTACGATAAGCCGCAGGACCTGACGCCGCACATCCTCAACGTCATTGACAAGCTCGGAATTGACTACCTGATCCCGATTGGCGGCGACGATACGCTCAGCTACGGCGAGCGTCTGTCACACGCAGGCGGGCGCGTCATCGCCATCCCCAAGACGATGGACAACGACGTATACGGCACCGACTACTGCATCGGCTTCTCGACGGCGGTCACGCGCAGCGTCGAATTTATTCACGCGCTGCGCACCTCCGCCGGATCGCACGAGCGGATCGCGGTGGTCGAGTTGTTTGGACGCAACTCCGGCGAAACGTCGCTGATTGCCGCGTATCTGGCGGGCGTTGACCGCGCGCTGATCTCGGAAGTGCCGTTCGACATCCACAAGCTCGCCCAGTTGATCATGGACGACAAGCGGAGCAACCCCAGCAACTACGCCATGCTGACGGTGTCGGAAGGCGCGCACCCCATCGAAGGCGAGATCGTCGAAGGCGGGCAGCCCGATGCGTTTGGGCATAAGAAGCTGGGCGGCATCGGGCAGTACGTCGGCGATACGCTGAAACAGCTCACGGGGCAGAACATCATCTACCAGCAGCTTGCCTACATGATGCGCAGCGGCGCGCCCGATTCGCTGGATTTGATGGTCGCCGCCAACTTCGCGCATGTGGCGATGAGTCTGATCGAGCGGGGTGAATCTGGACGGCTGGTGTGCCTCCAGCGCGGCGTGTACAGCGACGTGCCGATCTCGACACTGACGCAGGGCAAGAAGCACGCCAACGTCGCCGAATTGTACGACGCCGACTGCTATCGACCGAGTATCCGTCACGTCCTGGGAATGCCCATGTTCCTGACCTAGCGCTTCACGGCTGGTCTCCCTGCGAGCGCTTCCGTTCAGTTTTCAGGGAGACCGGCTTCCCCGGCGCGACGACCGAACTCCGGTTCAGTCCCCATCAAGTTGAAATCGAACGGAGCAGCAGATACGCCGTAAGCTATCGCAGAAAGGGGTTCATAAGCCCATGATACGGCGAATCGCAATTCTGACTGGCGACGATGACGTACCCGGCATAAACGCCGCGATTCGCGCCGCCACACGGATGGCGCTTCATCAGGGCTGGGAGGTCACAGGCGTCTGCGACGGCTACGCCGGTCTGGTCGCCGGTGAGTTCATCCCCCTGACCGCCCGCACCGTCGAAGGCATCATTCACTGGGGCGGCACCCTGTTGGGCAGCATCAACAACATACACGTTTCGGCGGAAGCCGGACAGAAACTCGCGCTTGATCACCTCGCCAAGCACGAGATTGACGCGCTCGTCGTGATCGGCAGCGATAAGACGCAGGCGGGCGCGCAGGCGCTGGCGGAACTTGGCTTTCCGGTCAACGGAGTCGCCGCTTCGGTCGAAAACGATCTGGCGGGCTTCGACATGATCGTCGGCGTCGATACCGCCATGTCGGTCGCGCTCGACACCATCGATCACCTGAAGGCGACGCGCAGCGACGACGGCGACACGTTCATCGTCGAGGTCGCCGGGCACAGGTGCGGCTATCTGGCGCTGATGTCGGGTATCGCCAGCGGCGCGGAAGCGACGGTTATCCCGGAGGTCGAGATGACGCCGGAGCAGATCGCCGAGGCGATCAAGCGGGCTTACGACGCCGGGCGAATTCACCCCATCGTCGTCGTGGCGGAGGGCGCGGCTTACGACGCGAACCGGCTGCGGCGCTACCTCGCCAAAGGCGATTCTCCGGGGCGAAAGGTGCGGGAGGCGCGGGTCGGCTATCTTCAGCGGCGGGCTTCGCCGAGCGCCTTCGACCGGATGCTCGGCACGCGCTTGGGCGCTGGCGCCGTCGACGCGCTGGCGCGCGGCGAATCGGGCGTCCTGGCAGGTTCGCTTCAGGGCGCGGTGCGGATGATACCGTTCGCCGAGGTCGTGGGCAGAACTGGCGACCTCGACGCCGAACTGATCCGCCTGGCGAATATTCTTTCGATTAGTGATTGCGCAGTCGCTCAGGCACATTGATTTAGAGGGATACAGCGACCATGACAAGCAAACGTCTCGCCGTCTTGACCAGCGGAGGTGACGCACCGGGAATGAATGCCGCGATTCGCTCGATCACGCGGATCGCGCTGAATCGCGGCGTTGACGTGTATGCGATTTACGAAGGCTATCAGGGCTTAATCGAAGGCGGCGACTACATTCGCAAGCTGTCATGGGACTCGGTCGGCGGCATTCTGCATCGCGGCGGGACGATCATCGGTACGGCGCGCTGCGATGCGTTTCGGACTCGTGAGGGGCGGCGGCTGGCTGCCAGCAATCTGCTCAAGCACGAGATTGACAATCTGATCATCATCGGCGGCGACGGCAGCCTGACCGGGAGCGAACGTCTTCCGGCAGGAATGGCGCTCGCTGCTGGACGAACTGGTCACGGCGGGCGAGATCACCCAGCAGACCGCCGACGACCACGCTAATCTGGCGATTGTCGGCTTGGTCGGCTCCATCGACAACGACATGTTCGGCACCGACATGACCATCGGCGCGGATACGGCGCTGCACCGCATCACCGAAGCGGTCGACGCGATCAGCAGTACCGCCGCCAGCCACCAGCGCACGTTCGTGGTCGAGGTGATGGGGCGCAACTGCGGCTATCTGGCATTGATGGCGTCGATTGCCACCGGCGCGGACTGGGTGCTGATCCCGGAAAGCCCGCCCGACATCGACAACTGGGAAGAAAAAATGTGCGCCGACCTGATCGCGGGGCGCGAAGCGGGTCGCCGCGACAGCATCGTCATTATCGCCGAGGGCGCGCACGACCGTGACGGCAATCCGATTGACAGCGCCTACGTCATGAAGGTGCTGGAAGAGCGGATGGGCGAGGAAGTGCGCCTGACCGTGCTGGGGCACGTGCAGCGCGGCGGGACGCCCAGCGCCTTTGATCGCAATCTCGGCACGCTGATGGGACGCGCCGCTGTCGACGCCGTGCTCACGGCGACGCCGGAAGTCGAGCCGCAGTTGATCGGCTTGCGCAACAACCGCATCGTGCAGTCACCGCTGATGCAGTGTGTCGAACAAACGCACGCCGTCGCCGACGCGATTGCCGCCCGTGATTATGATCGGGCGATGGCGCTGCGCGGTGCCAGCTTCAAACAGTCGTTTCGCACGCTGCGGACGCTGCTGCGATCCCTGCCGCACGAGCCGCCGCCGGGGCAAAAACGCCTGCGGCTCGCCGTGATGAACTCCGGCGCGCCTGCGCCGGGCATGAATACCGCCATCCGCGCCGCCGTCCGTATCGGGCTGGATCGCGGGCATACCGTGCTGGGCGTGACTAACGGCTTTCAGGGGCTGATCGACGGCAGCATCCGCGAGATGAACTGGATGAGCGTCAACGGCTGGGCGTCGATGGGCGGCTCTGAGCTGGGCGCGAACCGCGAAGTCCCGACTGGACGCGATCTCTACGCCATCGCGCGCAATCTGGAAAAATACGGTGTTCAGGGGCTTCTGATCATCGGGGGCTGGTCTGCTTATCAGGGCGCGTACCAGCTTTATCGTGAACTGGACAACTTCCCCGCTTTCAACATTCCGACGATCTGTCTTCCGGCGTCGATCAACAACAACCTGCCCGGTTCCGAACTCAGCATCGGGGCGGACACTGCGCTCAACAACATTATGTGGGCGGTAGACCGAATCAAGCAGTCCGCCATCGCGCAGCGCCGCTGTTTCGTGGTGGAAGTGATGGGGCGTCACTGCGGCTATCTGGCGCTCATGGGCGGCTTGGCGACCGGGGCGGAGCGCGTCTATCTGCCCGAAGAAGGCGTCACGCTGCGCGACCTCCAGACGGACCTGGATCAGCTTGTGGGTGGCTTCAAGAGCGGCAAGCGCCTGGGCTTGATGATCCGCAATGAAAACGCCAACCCGATCTATACCGCCAGCTTCATGGCTGCTTTGTTCGAGGAAGAAGGAGGCGGATTGTTCGATGTCCGCCAGACGATTCTGGGGCACGTGCAGCAGGGCGGCGATCCGTCGCCGTTCGACCGCATCCAGGCGACGCGGCTGGCTGCCCAGTGTATCGAATTTCTGGTCGAGAACGCGCAGACGGACACGCCCGTCAGTGCCTTCATCGGTATCGAGGCGGGCGGCATCCAAACTCACAACATCGAGGAGATGACGCGCATGATTGATCCGGTGAACCAGCGCCCCAAGAAACAGTGGTGGCTGGATTTGCGACCCATCGCCAAAGTGCTGGCGCAGCCTGCGCCGCAGTGTCAGACGGAGGCGGGTGAGCCTGTGCCGCAGTAGCACAAGGAGGCTCGATTGAACCATCCCGTAGACAGGCAGTTGACCTAAGGAGCAGCACACCGACCCAATAGCAGTTTCAAACTTAGTCATTTTTGGAGACAAAGAATGCGAGGTTGAATAAGCCATGAACCTCGATACAAAATATCTGAATTTGCCGCTGCATTCGCCGCTGGTCGTTTCGGCGTTACCGCTCTCACAAAACCTTGACAACATCAAACGGATGGAAGATGCCGGGGCAGGCGCGGTTGTGCTCTACTCATTGTTCGAGGAGCAAATCCGCGTCGAGCGCCAGCTACTCCATTACTATCGTGAGCACCCGACGGCGACACCCGCCGACGCCCTGGTGCTCTTCCCGGAGCAGAAGCAGTTTCCCATTCGCCTGGAAGATTATCTGAGCTACATCTCGAAGGCGAAGGACGCCGTAGCCATCCCGATCATCGCCAGCATCAACTGCAAATCACTCGGCAACTGGACGGACTTCGCCGAGCAGATCGAGGCAGCGGGCGCGGACGCGCTGGAGCTGAACGTCTACCACATCCCCACCAACATGGATCAGACTTCCGAGCAAATCGAAGCCATGTACCTGACCATCGTCAGCATCGTGAAGACGGCGGTCAAGATACCCGTCGCGGTCAAGCTCGCGCCTTTCTTCACCAACATGGCGGGCATGGCGCGGCGGCTCGACGATGCCGGGGCGAACGCGCTGGTGCTGTTCAACCGCTTCTTCCAGCCCGATTTCGATCCCAGGACTCTGGTTCTGAGTTCGGACATTCCGCTGGGCAGCCCGAAGGATTCGCGCCTGCCGCTCCACTGGATCGCCACGCTGTACGGTTACGTCCGCGCCGATCTGGCGGGGACGGGCGGCATCTATACGGCGGAGGACGTGGTCAAGATGCTGATGGTCGGCGCGAAGGTGACGATGCTCGCCTCGGTCTTGATGCAGGAAGGCATCGACCACCTGCGTATTGTCGAGCGCGACCTGCGCCTGTGGATGGATCAAAACGATTACGACACGGTCGCCGGGATGCAGGGGATACTGCGCCAGTTCCACAGCAAGAACAGCACGACCTTCGAGCGAACGGAATACGTCCGCGCGATCACGTCTCAGGAGGCGGAAGGGCGTCCGATGTCCTAGCCGAATAAGTCCGGCGACACGCTGCTCAGGGTCGCGCGGTCGAGCAGTTTCCTGACCAGCGGATGCCCGAAGATGCCGATGTTCTGGGCGACCAGCCAGGCATCCTGCTGGGTCGGCTTGAGCATCTGCGGCGTGATCATCATCTTGGCGAGGCTAGGAGTCGGCAGCGACCCGACGGCGTAAGTCTGGGTTACGTCGTGGTCGGCTACCTGGTAGTTCATCGGCGGCAGCATACTGATGATCTTGTAGGTCTGCCGTTGGAATTCCTGCGCCTCCGGCTCAAGGATAATCTGCGCGCGCAGCCGCCCCAGCTCCGCGCCGAAATAAGCCGACCAGGTGTGGATCGTATTTGGATCGGTATTTTCGCGCATCAGCGTCTTCATCAGCCGCGAGCGGAATTTGAACTGGTAGCGGTACATCCTGGCGATAGCGTCCAGAATGTGCTGATTGATGCCGAGGATCGCGTCGAGCGCGGTCTCTGGAACCGAGCAGCGACCGACGAAATAACCCTCGAATCCGGTGCCTTCCTCGAAATAGGGATTGCTCTCCTTGCGGACGGTCTCCCAGGCGAGGTAGGTCTTCTCCATCTGATCGTGGCTTATCAGTTTGTCGAGGTGCAAATCATTCAGATACAGCCAGACAGAAAGCGCTTGCCCGAACGGAACTTCGCTTTCGACCATTCTTTTTATGCTCATCCTACGGTTTTAGCTCATCCGATAAAATATGCCGGCGACGCCGCAGAATAAAAACATTTCCCCCTTATAAGGGTTTATCGTTATTGCGCATTGGAGTCAAGCGGCTTCCTTCCCGATCCGACATGAAGAACGTCATTTTCGCTGTCGATTGGACGATTTTGCGGATCGCTTCGTCTTGAAACGATGCCGCCTTGTGCCTCGGCATGGGCGGTTCATTATTTTGTCATGATGAGTGTCATCTTCTCTCGGCGGCAGCCTGTTTTCGGATCAAAGGATGATACAATCACGGTATGCGGCTTTAAGCACGCGCGAGCCTTAAGCCAGGATGGCGTCTGTATGAATACGCTGACGCAGAGGGTCATCAACGGCTACGAGTTCCGGGAGAAAGTCGGTTCGGGGGGCTTTGGTGTCGTCTATCGCGGCGTGCAGCCCGCGCTGGGGCGCGAAGTCGCCATCAAGGTCATCCTGCCGGAACATGCCGCTCATCCTGAATTCGTGAAGCGTTTCGAGCGCGAAGCGCTGTTGATCGCGCACCTCGAACATCCCCATATTGTGCCGCTTTACGACTACTGGCGCGACGAAAGCGGCGCGTATCTGGTCATGCGCTGGCTGCCGGACACCGTGCGACAGCGCATCCAGCAGAAGCCGTTCGCTCCCGGCGATGCCGCCAACCTGCTCGATCAGGTGGCGGGGGCGCTGTCCGTCGCGCACCGCAGCCACGTCATCCACCGCGACATCAAGCCGGATAACCTGCTGCTCGATAGTCAGGACAACACCTACCTCGCCGATTTCGGCATCGCCAAAGCCATCGACTCCAGCTTCATCACCACCGCGAAGCAGTTGGTCGGCTCGATGGCATACATCGCCCCGGAGCAGATCAACGAGCTGGACTTGACCCCGCAGGCGGACATTTACAGCCTGGGCGTGGCGATGTACGAAATCCTGACCGGCGTGCAGCCGTATGCCGGGTCGTCCGTGAGCGCGCTGCTCCAGCATCATTTGAGCGATCCGCTGCCTTCGCTGCGCGCGCAGCGCCCTGATCTCCCCGCTTCCCTCGACGCCGTGCTGGCGAGGGCGACCGCCAAGAACCCGGCTGAGCGCTACGAAGACGTGATCCGTTTTGCGCGGGCGTTCCGCGCTGCGCTGCCCGCGCCGAGGCACGTCCAGCCGCTCGCCGAGCCGCTGACGGAGCGCGAACTCGAAATCCTGACCCTGCTGGCGGACGGATTGAGCAACGGCGAAATCGCCGAGCGCCTGTATGTCTCGTTGAGCACCATCAAGTGGTACAAGAAGCAGATTTACAGCAAGCTCGACGTACACAGTTTGGAGACGGCTATCGCTCATGCTCGCGCGCTGGGGCTGATCCCGGACGACACACAGGAGGCGGATCAGGTCGCCAGCGCCGCGCCGGAGCATACCGTCGTGTCGGTGGCGATGGCGAGTCCGCGTTATGCCGCGCCGTCACAGCTTCCCGCGCCGACCACGCCGCTGATCGGGCGCGAAGTCGAGATCGCCGCGCTCTCGTCGCTGCTGCGCGACCCCGCTAACCGGCTGATCAGCGTGCTTGCCCCCGGCGGCATGGGCAAGACGCGGTTGGCGCTGGAAGTCGCGTCGCGGCTGGCGGGCGAGTTCCGGCACGGCGCTGCCTTCATCGCGCTCAACGCCGTCTCCGCGCCGGAGCACATCGTCTCGGCGATGGCGACCGCCGTCGGCGTGTCGCTGTCGGGGCAGCTTGATCCGACGCAGCAGTTGCTGGAGCATTTTCGACCGCAGCACCTTTTGCTCGTCCTCGACAATTTCGAGCATCTGCTCGACGCCGCGCCGCTGCTGACGCAAATTCTGGAAACTGCGCCGCAGGTGAAAATCCTGACGACGACCCGCGAGCGCCTCAACCTGAGCGTGGAGACGGTCTTTCCGCTGAGCGGTCTGGACATACCGGGCGCGCACGCCGCCGACGATTTGCTGGCTTACGGCAGCGTTCGTCTGTTCGTCGGCGCTGCCCGCCGCGCGCCGCTTTCCGCCGAATACACGCGCGACAATCTGATCCAGATCGGACGCATCTGTCGTCTGGCGCAGGGGATGCCGCTGGCGATCCTGCTTGCCGCCTCGTGGACGGACCTGCTGAAAGTCGGCGAAATCGCCGACGAAGTCAGCAAGGGGATCGACTTTCTGGAAAGCCAGTGGCGCGACCTGCCAGAGCGCCAGCGCAGCATCCGCGCGGTCTTTGATGCGTCGTGGCGGCGGCTGTCGCCCACCGAGGCGGAGGCGCTGGCGAAGCTCTCAGTCTTTCGCGGCGGATTCACGCGGCGCGCGGGGGAGCGGGTCGCGGGGGCATCGCTGCGGACGCTTTCGGCGCTGGTCAACAAGGCGCTGTTGTGGATGGACGCCGAAGGGCGCTGTTCCATCCACGATCTGCTGCGCCAGTACGCCGCCGAGCAGTTGGAGGCGGCGGGTTCGGGCGATGCGGCGCGGGCGGCGCACAGCGCTTACTACCTGGAGACGCTCGCTTCGCTGGAATCCGACCTGACCGGACTCAACCAGACTAACACGCAGAACGATGTCGAGGTGGACATCGAAAACGTGCGCGCGGCAGTCATATGGGCGGCATCTCACCGCGATTACGCGCGGTTGGCAAACGCGGTGCATCCCCTGTGGCTCTACTTCTTTTATCGCGGTGGGTACGTCGATGGCGCAAGCCTGTTCGAGCTGCTGACGACGGCGCTGCGCCAGAATCAGGCTGCGCCACCGCGCGACGCGCTGCTGGGCGATGTGCTGACGCACCGCGCGCAACTGCTGATTTTCATGTTTGAACGCGCTCGCGCCGACGAATGCCTGGCAGAAGCTGAGCCGCTGGTGGAAGCCTCTGGAGATGCACGCATACGAGCCTTCTATCGCATGACACGGGCAGATCGGCTGCCCTGGGAGAATTATCACACCTGGGCGCTCTCCTCAGCGCGGGAGGCGCAGGCGCTCTACCAGTCCATTGGTGACAAATGGGGAGAAGCATTCGCAAGCTACCATATCGGGAGCGGCTTTCTGTATGGCGATCAGCTATCCGCTGAGGAAATCAGGGACGCGCTCGACCGGACACGCGCCCTCAGCGAAGCGATAGGCGACACGCTGATGTACGCGACGACACTGACTGCCTACGCTTTGCTAAACAGCGCGAACTCAGGCAGTACGGTGGAGCGGGTCACGCTCTTTGAGCAGGTGCTGGCAGTTCGCCGGGTGAGCAAGAATCCGATTCGGGTTGCGAACGCGCTCATCAATACAGCGATCCAGAAAGCGGCGCTAGGAAGACTGACCGACGCCTTGCGCGACATTGAAGAAGCCGTCGCCATCAAGCGTCAGCAGGGCAGCGTGCATGACACAGTCGGTTTCGATGATCTGGGTGAGATTTACTTTCGCATGGGCAAACTGGCGGAAGCACGCCCGATTTTTGAAGAAGCATTGAGTTATGTCGCCGGGACTGAGCAGCATAGCTGGCGTAATCTTTATCGGCTTTATCTGATGGAACTTGCCTATGCTGAAGGCGACTACGAGCAGGTTGAAGCTCTCGCTGCCGAAATCGCCAAAGAGGATGGCGGAGCTAACTTGGAAGCGCACCATCACCGCTTGACCTGTGTCATGGGGATGGCGGGGCTGGCAGCGCTGGCGCAGGGCAATCTGGCGGCGGCACAGAATTGGTACGCCAGGGCGGAGCATTCTGCCGAGGCGGATCACAATCGCAACGGCGCGATGTTCGCGCAGACTGTGTCCGGCTTGCTGGCACTGACCGAAGGCGACAGTGGGACGGCGCTGTCTCGCCTGGAAACAGCAGTAGATTACTTCCAGAATGAATATGCCTATGACCTTTCGCAAGACTTTGAGCGTGATCTCGGCTTGGCGCTGGCGCTGACGGGATGCAGCCGCGCGCTCGTCCGCCTCGATCAAGCGGAGCGCGCAGTCGCCTGCTATCAGGAAGCGCTCCGGCACGCCGAACGGCTGCAAGTCGACGCCTTCGCCCTGATGGCGCTGATCCCCGCCGCCGAGGTCGCGCTGGGGCAGGGCGATCCGCAGCAGGCGGCAACACTGGCGGCGCTGGCGGCTGAGCACCCCCATGCTTTCGCGTACGACCGCGCTGAGGCGGCGCGTCTGCTCGCGGCTGTTCCCAATTCGCACAGGTCGACGCAGGCAGCGCCCGATCTGTGGCTGGCTGTCGCCGACCTGTGCGAATCGTAAATCCCTTCTAGTTTCCCCCATCGTTTAGTTTTCACCTGTCCAGGACCACTCCTTGTTGCGGCTGTTTTAGTTCTCCCCTCCCGACAATCCCCCCTTTTCCCCCACTGTCGGGGTGGTGACTTCCCCCCCTCTCTCCGGCGTACTGTAGAGACATGAAAGTCAAGCACGGTACCTGAGCGAGAAGGGGACTGAACATGAACGGCAAGCTGAACACCGACAGCTATCACTATCAGAGCAACAAACTGCACCGCGACGACGTGATGCGTGCCGCCGAAAACAAGCGGCTGGCTCAGCTTTGCGCTGAAGAAGACGAGACCCCGCATCGTCTCGGAGCCGGACTGTTCCTGAAGCTGCGCGAAATCACCGCGCGCCGTCATCCAGCCCAGGCGGACAGCCGCTCCCGCCATACTCTTCTGCGGCGCGCGCTCGGCAAGATCATGCTGACGACGCTGCTGGCGGCTGCGCTCCTGATGTCGGCGCTGCCCGGCAAGGCGCAGCAGAGCCAGACACTGGCGGAGCCGGGCGTGAATGAACTGTTCCACCCCGCGCTGGTGGATTACCGGATGGGCTACTACTATCAACTAAAAGGCGACCACACCCGCGCCATCGACGTGTTCACATCGGTAGCGGATGCCATCCCCGGCTTCGGATGCGCTTACGCGGCTCGTGGGAGCAGCTACGCTGCCATCGGCGAATATGCTCTGGCGGTGGACGATTACACCACAGCGCTCGCTGTCTACCCGGATTTCATCACGCTGGTGCTGCTGCGCGGCAATGCTTACGAGATGCTTGGCGAGCATGAACAGGCGCGGGCAGACCTCGACAGCGCTACCGACATGATGCACTCCTACGGGCTGACGATCAGCCAGGTTGATCAGGACGCGCTGGTCGATGCGCAGCCGGACGCCGTCCAGGAGTGCTACCAGACTTACGTGGAGCAGCGTGGCAGCTTCTCGGAAGCGACGCTCTCAGCCCAGGTTGTCCAACTGGAAGCGATGCTCGAACCGGAAGCGCTCTAGCTACCGCCACCGCGCACTCGAATCTCCGACTCGCTGCTGGCGGGCACGTTCAAGACGTGCCCGCTGTTGTTGTTCGGAGCCGGTGGCATCCCGGCACGAGCCGTGACGTATTCCAATCGATTATCGGATAATATACGATGAGCATAATCATACCCCGAATGTGACCTTTGACATTACCATGTCACGGTAGCA
>CAVXEZ010000021.1:0-163925 GCA_963760975.1 uncultured Chloroflexia bacterium
AGACCCCTGTTGTGAACAGCAGCGAAGACTTCACCATCCCGGCGCCTGCGCCGCTTTTGGTATACAATCCCTGGTGATGGCGCTGTGCGGCATCTCAGGCATTCACCCTTGCGTTCTCCTGGGGGCGACCGCACAGGGAAGGCTCAAATAATGCTTATTCGAAATCGGTTCGTGAAGCTGTTCGGAATACTCGTAATTCTCGTTTTTTGCATCGGGGGTAACCCGGCAGTCTCCAATGCGCAGGGATCATCGACTCTGTGTGTGCGCCTGCAAGTTCCCTTCGTCTGGATTCGGGTTGCGCCGTCCTCGTCTGCGGAGGTTCTGGAGACGGACTACCCGACCGATTGTGTCCCCCGCCCGATGACCTGGGTAAACCACGTCACCTCATACGATGGAGTCCAGACCTGGCTTCAGGTCACCGCATTTCTCCATCAACCCCAGACCGGCTGGGTTGAGTTCAACTCCGTATTCGAACCCGGTGCGGCGACACAGCCTCCTCCTTCTGTTGCTTTACCGACCCCACCGCAGATCGCCAGCGGCGGGTACCGGGTGCTAACATCGGTACCGTATGTCTGGCTGCGTACCAGTCCATCCTCCAGTGCGCCAGTCCTCAATACCGTTAACAGGCACGACTGCCAGACAATTCCGCCCATCGACGTTTTTAATGAAGCACCCTACTGGGATGGTGCTCAGTGGTGGGTACACGTGGGGATACCCCCGCGCGATACCAGTGTCAACGGCTGGGTGGAATTGAGATCGCTAACACGCTGCTATTGAGAATGAATAAATCAAGCGACCCTGTTTGTTTCCAAATAGGGTCGCTTTTTAATTTGCGTGGATAGACACGCTTTCTGTCTATGCTCCTCGCCTACCCTTGCGCGCCTTCTTCGCTGACGGCAATCGGCGCGCTGCGGAAGCCGATCCGCCGGAACATCCGCAGGTTGACGATGGCGATCCCGGCGAAGATCAGCGCCGCGCCCGCCAGCAGCCGCCAATCGACCACCTCGTGCAGCACAATCGCGCCCAGCGTCAGCCCGACGCCCGGCGTGATGTAGGTCACCATGCTGGCACGCGCCGCGCCCAATTCGCGCACGATCCAGTAGTAGAGGATGTAGGCGATGAAGGTGTTGACCAAGCCGAGCAGGATCATGGCGATCACCACGTCGCTGCTGAGCGTGGCGAGCGGAGCCGCCGCCTCCCCGCCAAGCAGCGGCGCGACCACCATGCAGACGCCTGACGAAATCGCGGCGAAGGTCATCGCGCCGGTGGAGACGATGATCGGCTCGAAGCGATGCTGGATCATCTTGCGGCTGTAAGTCGTGAAGGTAGCGTAAAACAGCGACGCCAGCACAATCGCCAGCGCGCCCGCAAGCTGCGGCACGTCGATCTGCCCGTCGACGATGCTGCGGCTCCCCAGCACGATCACGCCGACGAAGCCGATCATCAGACCGACGGCTTTCTGCGGCGTCATCCGTTCGTCGACGAAGAAGAAATGAGCGATCAGCGCGGTAAACAGGGACGCGGCGGATTGCAGAGTCGCCGCCAGCCCGCTGGTGATCGATTTCTCGCCCGCCGTGATCAGGGCGAAGGGGATAGTCGTGTTGCCGATGCCGATAATGATCAGCGGGACGAGCAGCCGCCAGTTGAACGGCAGATGCTTGCCCTGCACCGCCAGCAGCAGGTTCAGCCCGATGGCGGCGAGGGCGGTGCGGATGAAGACGACCTGAAATGGGCTAAGCTGCTCGACGCCGACGCGGATGTAGAGGAACGACGACCCCCAGATGAGACCGAGAACACAGAAGGCTGCCCACTTGCGCAATGCCGTATCTCCTAACGGTTAAGGGCGACGGTCAACCAGTGATTGAAGCGCGTCGCCCTTGCAAATGCCGTCCGTAGCCTAGCTTAGCCCGCCGCCGCTGTCAACTGCGGTGGACTACTTGGTCAGGTGAGGAAAGCTCAGGAGATTCCGGGAGGCGTGCTGTCGGGTTCTGTGCGCCCTTCGTGCTGATCCAGCCAGGCGACGATCTCGTCGAGCACGGCTTCCTTGCCGATCTCGTTCATGACTTCGTGGCGCATCCCCGGATACAGCTTGAGCGTCTTGTCGGCGGACGAGACTTTTTCGTAAGCCAGTTGGCTCCCCGACGGATTGACCAGTTTGTCTTCCGCGCCGTGCAGGATCAGGATCGGCAGATGCAGGTCGGCGAGATGCTCGCGCACGTCGCGCGCCATGTTGTTGATCTCGACGCCGAGCCGGACGCGCATCGGCTTCTTGTTGGTCAGCGGGTCGTTGTCCCAGGCGATGTCGATCTCCGGGTCGCGCGAAAGGATGCCCGGTCCGCTGGAGGGCAGCAGGTGCAGCTTAGGCGCGAGGTGAGTCAGGATGCTGCCGAGCCAGACCATCAGCGGCGAGACGTTGGCGTCGGCGTTGACGGGCGCGCCGGAGATCACCAGCGCGTCGATCTCGTCCTGATAGCGCTGCGTGAACGCCAGACTGATCAGCGCGCCCATACTGTGCCCGATGACGACGCGCTTTTTGCCGGGCTGCGCGGCGGACATGCGGTCGAAGTAGCGCTTGAGGTCTTCCACGAACTGGAGCATGGTGTCGCAGTAGGCGCGCACGCCCTCGCTTTTGCCGTGCCCGCGATGATCGAGCGTGTAGACGGCGTAGCCCGCGCCCACCAGCCGCGCGATGACGTGCTGGTAGCGCCCGCAGTGTTCGCCGTAGCCGTGAACCAGCAGCACGACCGCTTTGGGATCGCCATCCGGCAGCGCGTACTCGGTATAGAGCGTCAAGCCGTCACTGGTCTGGAAGTTGTCGGCTGGCATGGGGGTTACTCTTTTCGGCGGATGCGCGCCCTGAAATAGCCATACATGAAGCGGTAAAAACTCAGCGTGTTTTCCGGGCGCTGCTTATTCGAGTCGAGCCGCCGTGACGCGCCGCCGTTCTCGACCAGCGCTTTGGCGTCGACCTTCTCGGTGACGATCAGCATCAGTTCGGGGATGCGCTCCAGGTCGATGGCGAGGTCGCGCACCAGCGTGCGCCGCTCGTAGAGGGGAATGTCGCTCCACAGGCTTTCCATCTCGCCGTGCAGCGCCCACGCGCTGACGGTGATCCTGGCGTCCGCCAGAAACGTGCGCTGCGCCGCTTTGAGCAGGCGGCTGATCTGCTGGACTTCGCGCATCAGGATCGGCGCGGATCGGTCGGAGAGCGGGTGATTGCCCAGCGCGCGGTCGGTGCGGGCGGTGACGCGCTTGCCGCGCGAGAAATAGCCGCCCATCACGCGGAAGATGTCGAGGACTGTCTCCGCCGTCCCCTCGCCCTGAAGCAGGATGTCGATCCGCTCGTCGTTGTCGCGCGGGTGAACCTTGCGGTGCTGCTCGCTGAGCGTGCCGGTCACGCGGATGATGTCGAGCAGCGCGCCCGAAAGCGCCTTGCGCTCGCCGTCGTTCAAGCCGCCGTTGAGGCTGTCGAGGTCGCTGAGCAGCGCGGGGACGCTGGGCAGGTTGGTCTTGTCGAAGTACGCCAGCCCGGTATCGTAGAAGAACTGGGCGACGGTGTGCAGCGAATAGGCGTAATCGGCGAGGTCTTCGCCGCCCATCAGACGGCGCATGACGTGGGTGGCTTCCAGCGCTTCCCCGATTTCCGTGCCCAGGTCTTCCATGAAGCGCTCGATGGCGCGCGGCGCGAAGCTGTCGCTGCACCGGCGGATGAACTGGCGCAGCGCGTCCATCGCCGCCGCCCGCACGTCGTCGTCCCAGTTGAGCGCGCGGTACATCTGAATCAGCGGGGCGAGACCGGCTTCGCTGCGCCGCGCCGCCGCTGCCGGGACGAGCGACGCCACGCGCACGGTGTAATTCGAGTCCTTGCGCTGAACGTGGTACTGCAATAGCTGCATGATCAGGTCGAGCTGGATCGCCTCGATGATCAGGCGGTTGCTGAAGACGAGCGTCGTCAGTTCCGCCGCGATGGGATCGAGCAGGTTCGACCAGTGGTGCTGTTCGAGCGCGCCGAAATACGCCATCGCCAGCGGCAGCGGCTTGAGACCTTTGCTGCTGAGCGTCCTGAGCGCTGCCGGCACACGCTCGACCGGGAACGGCGTCTCCACAAACAGGCTGTGAACCATCGCCGCGTAATTCAACTGCTTGTCCGTCGGGTAGAGCAGGCGCCCCTGATGGATCAGTTCGGTCGCCAGGTCGTCGTAAGCGCCGCGCGAGAACAGGATTTGCAGCAGATAGCGCGAGCCGACCAAGCCGAGCTTGAGCAGCACCTCGTCGTCGGAGAGGTTGCGGACAATCCAGCGCAGCAGCGGATCGTAGGATTCGCCGAAGGGGGACTGCGACGCTTTGATCAGCGCGGTCAGCGCGGCGTTATCGACCAGATCGCGCCGCCCGACCAGCAGCACGACTTCGGTCAGGCGGATGATCAGCAGCGCGCGCCATTCGTCGCCGAAATCTCCGGCGACCTGCGCCAGCAAGCCGGGTATCGGGGCTTCTTTCCCGCTGAGGACGCTCATCAGTTGTGAGAGGCTGGGCGGCAGCCGTTGCAGCAGCGGCTTGATGCCGATGAACTGCTGCCAGCGGTTGGCGGTCAGCGACCCCGCCGCCAGCACGAAGACGTTCTCGGCGAGCGGCTGGTGCTGGATCGCCAGCGGCAGCGCGATCTCGACCAGGCGCGGGATGATCGGCGCGGTTTCGATGTTGCCGCTGTTGCGCCGGATATGCTTCAAAAAGGCGTTGACCGTCTCGACCTGCCCGGCTTTCGCCAGCGTTTCGGCGTAGGCGACCGCCGCGCGCTGCGTCAGTTCGACCCAGTACATGCCGTTGAAGCCGAGCGGGTTGGAGAGCCAGCGCGACAGCGTCCGGTAAACGCGATCCGCCTTGCCCGCCGCCAGCGCCTCGCTCATCTGCTGGAGGATGACGCTTTCCAAATCGGGCTGCCCGCGCACGACCACCGCCAGCTTGTCGGCGTGCTCGATCTCGTCCAGCACCAGCGCGAACGCCAGCAGGTGACGGACGTAAGCCGCGCGCACCGTGTCGGTCAGCGTGGGGTCTTCCGCCAGCACTTTGGCGGCTTCGGCGGCTTCGACGGGCTGGTTGTTGACCAGCGCCGTATCGAGCTTGATGCGGTACGAGGCATATTTGAGCGCATCGGCGAGCGTATCGCCGCGCTTGATGCGCCAGGCGGCGACCGCCGTCAGCGCCGTCGTCTGCTCGATGACTAAACTGGTATCCAGCCGGAGCTGGCTGCGGATGAAGCGGGCGTACTCGTCCTCGACGACCAGCCCTTCGACGCGCGCCTCTTTCCACAGGTAGATCAGCGTATTCGGCGGCGCCGGGTCGTCGGTGTAGAAGCGAATCTGGGCATCGACGCGGGTCGAGGGCAGGGTATGGGTGGCGAAAGTCACGCCGAAACGCGCCGGGGGCGGCAGCAGCGCCAGCAGCCCCTCGATGAAGGCGATGCGCTCTTCCAGTTCGGTCGGCGCGCCCTTGACGATGATCTGGATGCCCTGAATGATCGCCGCCAGCAGCGTCTCGATCACGTCGAGGCGGTCGCGCGTGGCGGTCATCAGCGCCAGCATGGCGGTTTCCTGCTCGGCGGCGTCGGGCGCGCCCGCCTGCGCGAACTGCACCAGCGGGATAGTCGTGCCAACCTGTTCGTAAGCGGGCATTTGCGGCTCGACCAGCTTGACGAGCGCCGCCAGATTCCCGCCGAGCGCGCGCACCACATCGACCGGCATCAGGACGACGTGACGCATCGCCTGCCCGCGACTGCCGATCTGCGCCTGCACGACCAGGAACGGACTCGCTTCGCCGCGCACCAGCGCCCACGAGGCGTCGGCGTTGCCGTGCAGGGGCGGGATGGCGGCTCCTTCGGCGGCTTCGACGACGTGGTCATTATGGACGCCGGGCGAGGATGCCAGAAGCCGCAGGTCGCCCTGAGGTTTTCCCTGGTAGAATAGTTGCCCGTAGTAAAAATGCTCTAACGCGACCGTTGCTTGAGACAACACGGATAGTCTTTGCCTCTATAAGCACAGCAACCCGTATCAATGAATAAATCACTGCGCAGAAGACAAACGCGAAAATTGTATAAGTAAATCTTATTATATCCTGTTTGGGTTGTAACGCTGATTGAGGAAATCATGCAGTCACGAAATTTTGTACTACTGGCGAGCTTGTTTGGATTTCTGGGCGTCGCGTTCGGCGCGTTCGGCGCGCACGGCTTGACCGCCTACTTTACCGCGCATCCCGACCTCGAAGATACGTTCCATACCGCGACGCAGTACCAGATGTATCACACGCTGGCGCTGCTCGGCGCGGCGTGGCTTGTCGAGCGCTATCCCGGCAAGTGGGCGCGCTGGGCGGGCTACCTGTTCGCCGCCGGCATCGTCCTGTTTTCGGGCAGTCTGTACGTGCTGAGCCTGACCGACCTGCGCATCATGGGCGCGGTCGCGCCGCTCGGCGGGCTGGCGTTTCTGGGCGGCTGGCTGTGCCTGGGGCTGGCGGCGTGGCGCGGCTCCGCCAAAAGCTGACCGGCGCGTGACATCGCTCCAGCCCACGCCTTACCCTGACGTGAATGCGCTGCTGCGCCTGCTGCTGGACGGCGTGCGCGATATTCTGGGCGATCAACTGGTCGGGATGTATCTGTACGGCTCGCTCTCGCTGGGCGATTTCGACCCGGACTCCAGCGACGTGGATTTTCTGGTCGTGACGGCGACGGAGCTGCCGGGGGCGATGCTCGACGCGCTGCGTGAGATGCACGCGCGAATCGCTGCCAGCGGGCTGCGCTATGCCGACAAGCTGGAAGGCTCGTACATTCCCCGCGCCGCTATCCGCCGCTACGATCCGGCGAATGCCGCGCACCCGACGATGGGGATCGACTGGGATTTCGGCGTTGGGCAGCACGGAAGTAACTGGATACTTGAGCGCGCGATCCTGCGCGAGCATGGGGTTGTCGTTTATGGGGTTTCGCCCCGGACGCTGATCGATCCGGTCGATCCGGCTGACCTGAAGGCGGCGGTCTGCGACGGGCTGCGCGATTTCTGGGCGCAGCAGCTTGTGAGCGCGGACTGGCTGCGCCCGCGCGCTTATCAAGCCTTCGCCATCCTGACGATGTGCCGCGCGCTCTACACGCTGAGCGAAGGAGCGGTCGTCTCCAAGCCCGACGCCGCTAGCTGGGCGCTGGAACAGCTTGATCCGGCGTGGCGACCGCTGATCGAGCGGGCGCTCGTCTGGCGGCACGAACACGCCGACGATGACCTGACCGAGACGCTGGAATTTATTCGATTCGTTGTTGGCTGTGGGCGTGATGCGTGTCGATAGGGCGGGATTACTTCAGTTCGAACTCGTCCGGGGGGCAGACGCGCAGGACGCCCGCCAGCTCGTGACCGATCACGCAGGTTTCGCCGTCCCGCTCAAGCTGAAGCGGACCGTTGAAAGGCGCGCGCGAAATCAGCCTGAAGCGCTTGCCCGGCGTCAAGCCGAGTTCGCCCAGATACGCCAGCTTGTCCATGTCGTGCGTGCTGACCCGGCTGATCACCAGTTCGCTGCCCGGCTCGGATTCGCTGAGCGGCGCATCGTGGACGCGCGGCATCCTGCCGTCCGCCGTCGGGATCGGCTCGCCGTGCGGGCAGCGGCGCGGGTTGCCCGCCATCTGCGCCATGCGCTCGACCACCGTATCGCTGACCGCCACGCCGAGATCGTCCGCCTGATCGTGGACTTCGTGCCAGCCGAATTTCATCACGCTGACGAGGAACACCTCGACCAGACGGTGGCGGCGGATGTTCATTAACGCCTCACGCTCGCCTTTGGGCGTCAGGGAGACGCCGCGATAGGGTTCGTGTTCGAGATACCCGGCTTCCTTCAGACGCTGCACCATGCGCGTCACCGCCGGGGCAGAGACGTTCATCACTTCCGCCAGCGCCGACGTTGAAATATATGGATTGCCATTCTGGTAGTAAGCGAGTCGGTAGGCTTCTGCCAGATAGTCCTGCATCGCGGCGCTCGCGCTGCTCATCCAATTCACCTCAGTTCACACCGCAATTTTTATCATTTCCATCATAAATATAACAGCCACCCTGAAAGTTAGCAAGAGTTAAATTTAGAATTTATGTACGTTTAATCAGGCAGCGTGAGCAAATAGTCGACCAGCGCGTCGATGTCTTGCGGTGGCAGCTTGAAGATCAACTGGTGCGCGCCGGGCAGCTCGAACACCTGGCGCAGCGTCTTCGCCGATCCATCGTGGAAGTATGGGGCGCTCAGCCGCAACCAGCGCAGCGAGGGCGTGTCGAAGGCTGTGCCGCGCTGCTCCAGCGGCGACGTGCCCGTGCCCACGTCGTGATTCTGCAAATCCGTCGCCGCCGGACCGACGTGACAGTCGGCGCATTTCTGCGAGTCGAAAATCTGCTTGCCGCGCTCGACCACGCTCGGCGGGAACTGATAGGGATTCGGCGGCGCTTGCAGCGTGGTCAAGTACTGCGTCAGCAGGTCGAGATCGACCGACATCCCGGCGTGCGGGTCGTTTACCGTCGGCGCGTCGATCAAGCCCGTGCCCGCTTGCAGCCAGCGAACCTTGAGTTCCACGTCCGCCAGCTCGCTCCACGTCCCCGACCAGTTGTAGGGAACGGTCTCCGGCAGGTTGTAAAGCGTCGGCGTGTTGCGCGGACCGTCGGGGAAGCCCATCCACACGCGCCCGTCGGACTGTCCGTCGAAGTGGCAGGTGGCGCAGCTTAAGGCGCTGCCCGCGCTCAGGCGCATGTCGGCGGCGGAGTGGAATAACTGCGCGCCGAGCAGTTGATCGAGCGAGATGCTCAGGTTGATCACGGGCAGCACGTCGGTGACGGACATCGAGCGCGTGTCGATGGTCGTGACCGTGCCGTCGAGCGCGCTGTGGACGTAGAGTTCGGTGTTGTCGAGGCTGAGCAGCAGCCCGCGCGGGTTCGCGCCGACCGGGATGTTGGCGCGGGCGAAGCCGGTGTTCAGGTCGATCACCGAGATGCTGTTGCTGCCCGCGTTGGCGACGTACAGCCGCTGCGCGAAGCGGTCGAGCGCCAGCGCGAAGGGCATGTTGACCGGGCGGTCGGCGGTGATCAACGGGATGCGGCGGTCGCGCAGCAGCGAGAGATCGCGCAGGCTGACCACGTTGACGATGGGGAAGGCGGTCGTGTCGTAGGTCAGGTGCGTGTTCTGGGCGTTGAGGCGCGTCTCCGGCAGGTAAGCGATGCCGCGCGTGATGTCCGGCTCGAAGTTCTGGAACAGCGCCGTATCGCTGCCCGTGCTGACGGTCTGGACGACACGCCCCTGCGGCAGATAGACCAGACTGAGCGCGCCGCTCCAGAAGTGCGTCACGTAGAGGAAATCGCCCCACAGCGTCAGTCCGGCGGGCATAGTGGGCACGTCAATGGTGCTGCTGACGCGGCGGTCGCGCAGGTCGACGACGGCGATCTGGTCGCTGCCTTCGAGCGAGACGTAAGCCGTGTCGTTGCTGTTGGTGACGACGCCGTAAGGCATCACGCCGCCGAGCGGGATGGTGGCGACCACCGCCTGATCGGCGATGCTGACGACCGAGAGCGTGCCGTCGCCGTGATTGGCGACCAGCGCCAGCGTGCCGTCCGGCGTCACCGCCACCGAGCGTGGGTCGCTGCCGACCGGGATTTCGGCGAGCACGCGGTCGTATGCCGGGAGCAGGATCGTCATCGAATTGTTGATCATGTTGGCGACGACCATCGTGCGGGTGTCGCCCACGAAGGCGATGGTGTTGCTGGTGTAAGCGCGGTTGGTGCGCGCGTCCGGCAGCGCGAACAGCGGCAGCGGCGTCGGCGTCGCGTTCGTCTGCGCGAGCGAGCGGCGCGATGATTCGGCGGGGAGCAGCGTGACAGAAGCAGCAGGACGAGCGATAGCGCAAGCAGTTTAGGGGCGCGGCGCACGATACTTTTACCAATCCAGGGGTGCGTTAATGGCAAAACAGATTGATCACCCTCATGTCCCGCTTCGCCCCAATAAAATTACTTCCATGCTGACGCCGTCCTCCAGGTCGCTCCAGTAGATGTCCGTGCCCATCACCTCGAAGTTTTGGCGCTGTTTATCAGTCGCGTTCACAAGGAACGGGAACCAGGAGAGCGGCGTATGGATCGTCCTGCCGTCTCGCGTTCTCACGATCAATTCATCCGCACAGACTTCCGCCGCCACCGCATCGTTGCGCGGCACGTAGATGAGTTCACCCTCACCGACAATATCCACAGTCTCTTCCGTGTTTACATCGCGCATCGGATTACTCCTCACCCTAGCCATGAATATTATCCCATGCCTTTTGAAGTTTGGCGCGGTTGGCTTTCGTGATACGCTGCGCTTTCCGAATATCCGAAGTGCTGACGTTTCTTGCGCGGATGATCGTCGCGGACTCGTCGAGTCTCAGCACCAGACGACCTTTACCGATGTGGATGTGAACGTGCGCTGGCAGATGATCGTTGAAGTACATCAGAAACAAGCACCCGGCTTCTTCGTGGACTCTTGGCAATGTCTGCTTCCTTGACACATTCAAAATCTAATCCAAAACGTTCTTGGCTTCCCTCCCGCCGCATCGTCATCCCCCCGTGATCAGCCGGTCGTGCATCAGGGTGAAGGTGCGGCTGCGAATCTGCGGCGCGCCGGAGCCGTCTACCCCGGTGGCGACGAAGGTCAGCGTGCGCACGTCGGCGACGTAAGACCCGCTGCGCCCATCGTTCTCCAGGTTGGGGAAGGCACGGCTTTGCAGCGGCGCGGTGTACTGGTAGCTGAAGTTGCGCCCGCTGACGCGCAGCGGCGCTTCTTCGATGATGTAGCCCGGCGTCGTCAGGGTGTAGTACGCCTGAATGTCCGTCCAGTCTTCCGGCAGGATGAAGCTGAAATTGTACGGTGAGACAATCGGGATGATCGTGTCGGTCAGCAGGCGGTTCCAGGGGAGCGGCTCGGCGTCCTGCGGCAGCACGTAAATCTGGAACTGCTCGTCGTGCGCGCCCAGCACGCTGCCCTGCGGCAGCGGCGGCTCGACCTGCCCCGCCGAAGTCGCGCCTTCCTCCTGCACGTGGACGCTGACCGTCCACACGCCCGGCTCATCGACCATCAGGCGGTTGGCGGGGTTGTAGTAGTAGCCGACCGAGTTGGCTTTGCCCGTGAAATTGAGGACGCGCCCGCTCGGCGTGGTAAAGGTCGTCGTCACCCGCGCGGCGAGCGGCGGGGCGACCTGCCCGACCACCGCCAGCGTGTCGCCGACGGTCAGCACTTCGCCGGGCTGAACTCCGGTCAGGTCGACGAACATGTCGACGGGCTGGTCGTTGACGGTCAGCAGCGCGCCGCCGTCCGCGCCGCCCGCCGAGCCGCGATCCGGCGGGTAGACGCGCGGCGTATCGTTCGCCGTGACCACCGCCAGCGCGCCGTAGATCGCCGTATCGCGCACGTCGCCCGCGCGGATGACCGCGCCGCCGAACAGGAAGATGAAATCGCCGGGACGGTTGCCGCCGATGCCCGCGCCGATCTGGCGGTTGAGCGGGTCGTCGTCGTCCCAGTAGAGCGGCAAGCCGCCGTCGTCGCCGCCGGAGACGTACTGGCGCACGGTCACGTTGGGGCGTACCGCGCTGACGTAGGTGTAGCTGCCGACCTGATCCATCAGCGCCGAAGTGTTGTTGTAGACGGGTAATTCGTCTTCGGCGGCAAGCTGGCGGATCGAGAGTCCGCTGCCGGAGGTGTAATCCGGCAGCGAGGCGATCACCTGCTGCGCGTAAGCGCCGTCGCCATTTTCCGAGTGCAGGTCTTGCACGCGAATCTCCGGCACGATGCCGCTGTCGCGTCCGTCGTCAATCCAGGCGACATCGCCGCTGTGGTAGGGGAAGAAGAGCTGCGCCATGTTCGCGCTGCTGCCGACGACCTGCGCGTATTCCTGCGTGTTGAACCACGCCGGGCGCACGTCGCTGCTCACGCCGGGCACACCGCGCTCGCCGTGCGCGACCAGAGTCGGATTCAGCCCGGCGATCACGCCCGCGCTGCGCAGGCTCGCCGCCCACAACCGCTGATCGGGCGCGTCGTAGCGCGCCTCGTAGTCGATCACGTACTCGCCGGGCGTCGAGAAGGCGAAGGGCACGTTGTTGGGCTGGAAATAGCCGTTCGCGCCGGCTTTGCCGGTGACGCTGCGCTCGACCATCGCGCCGCCGTCGAGCGGGTAAACGCGCACGGTGACGGTCACGTCGGCGGGGACGCCGGGCGAGACGTGCAGCCCGAAGTTGAGCGCGTTGCCGACTTCAAACGGCGTCCCCGGCAGCACGCCGGGCGTCAGATCAAGCTGCTCGGCGGCGAGGACTGTGTAGCTGCCGCCGCCTTCGTAGTGATTGCCGTAAATATCCTGCAAATCGCCTTTCAGCGTGATCTGGTACTCGCCGTACTGCGTGAACTGGTAGGCGCTGAATTTGGGATCGAGCGTGGTCAGGCGGTATTCGTCTACGGGCGATTCTTCGCCGAACAGGGTGCGCTCGTCGACTGCATCGGTCGAAAGCTGGTTCTGGACGATGTCGGCACTGCCGAGGTCGTCCACCGTGCCGTCCGGTCGCGTGACCTGCGCCTCGATTTGTCCGCCGGGGAAGCGGAACGGGATCAGTGGGGCGGTGCTGGTCTTGTAGCGGTTGGGCAGCTCGTCGAGCAGGTACGGCTCCAGCGGATAGTCAATCGGGTCGCGCGTGCCCGTCTGGAAGGGCGGCAGGATGTAGGTCGGGCTGTTGAAGCGCACGCGGTTGGAGAGCGCCGCGTAGCTCTGATCTTCGGTGGGCAGGATGCCCCGGCTTCCGTCGCTGGGGCTGTCCGCGAACAGCGTCCAGAGCAGGCGCACGTCCTGCACGCCGCCGACGTTGACGACCAGCGGCAGGCGCGCCAGCGTCGTCCCACCCTGATCCCAGGCGGTGCGCACGCCGTCGGCGGTTTGCGTGTAGCCCGTGAAGACCGGGATGTACAATCCGGGGGGCAGGTCGAGCGGCAGCCTGAGCGTGAAGTCGAGCGGGAAATCCAGCGCCTGTTTGCCCCGGATGATCTGGTAGGGCTGGGCGACCGCTTCGCCGAGCGTGACCCGGCTGGGCAGGTTGTCAATCGGCAGCCCGCCGGGCGTGAGGACGCCCGACCAGCCGTTGTTGCTGTTGACGCCGCCGACCACGCGCATCATGCCATCGACGCTGCGCGCAATCGGCAGCAGCGCCAGCGTGCCGATCATGCGGGCGTCATTGGGCACGTCAGTCGCGCCGTAATCGACCTCCATCTCGACGTGCCAGCTTGCGCCGGGCGAGAGCGCCACCGTATCGACGCGCCCGTGCGCCGTCCAGAGCGCGCTGCCGAGCGTCCCGGCAATCGTGAACGGCGATCCGGTCTGCCCAACGATGCTGGTCGGGCGGAAAACGCCGTCGACTTCGTCCTGTTTGGGGATTTCCACGCCGAGCGTGTCGCTGGTGATCTCGACGCCGTTGGAGTCGATCCAGCGGACGCGATCCAGCGTCAGGCGGTCGGCGCGGTCGAGGAACGAGAGCGGGATGCGCAGCTCAATCGCGCTCGCCTGCCGCGCGGCGACCGCCAGCGTGCCCAGGTCGCGCGCAATCGGGTTGACGCGCGCCAGCGCGGCGGGCTGTATCTGGCGCGGGTCGAGCGTGACGGTGTAGCTGGTCGTATCGACCGTGAAGCGCACCTCGACCTGCGCGTAAGCGTCGTTGACGTAGGCTCCCGTGAAGGCGACGTAGAGCGAATCGGCGTTGCGCAGCGCGTAGATGGCGCGCGCGCCGGGGTCGAAGCGCAGCGCGTCCGGGTAGGCAGCCCAGTCGGAAATGTCGCCGTCGATGGCGATCTGCGTGATCGGCGTGGCGGGCGGTATGTTCGTTGGCGAAGCTGGCTGTAAAGGATCGCGCCGGGTCCGCCGGGGAGCGATCCGGCGACGTTCTGCGCTTCGGGCGGCACGCGGTCAAGCGACGGATTGATCCAGAAGGGTGTGTTGCTGAGCGCCTCGATCTGCGCGTTGAAGCTGCCGGTGATGCTCGCCCGCGTGTAGACCGTCTCGCCCGTGTACAGGTTGCGCACGGAGACGTAAGCGTTGGGGAATACTGCGCCAGCGCTTCCGCTGACCGTCACCCTGTTGTTTTCGGTGGGGACTGAAACGCTGATGCGCTCCAGCACGGGCGGGTCGCCGGGCTGCGGCGTGCTGGTCTGCGCGCGCGCGCCCACAGCACCCAGAAGCAGCAAGACGATCAAGACAAGACGGCGCAAAAGCATTGGCTCCGGTGTAAATCTCTAAACGGAGTATAGATAGAGTCGCAGCGGCTTGGCAAGTTGCTAGGGATAAAAATCCAGCTTGTCGATCAGCCCGTCGAGCGCGTGCAGCAGGTCGTCGGGCGTGCCGTTGTTGAGCAGCGTGTAATCGGCGAGGGCAATCGGTCCGCCCTTCTCCAGATTTTCGATTTCCTGATAATCGCGCTGCTCGGCTTCCGCCATCGTCAGCGGGCGTTCCAGCCGCTCGGTCAGACGGGCGTAGCGCAGCGAACGCTCGCTGATGATCGCCACGACGATCAACTCACCGCGCAGCTCGGCGCGCAGCGTCTTGTATTCGCTCCAACTGTACAGCCCGTCGATTACGATGCAGCTCTGCCGTTCGAGCGCCTGCTTGAGAATCGGCAGGGCGCGCCTGGCGATGGCGTCCATGCCTTCGTTCGTGCGGAGTTCTTCGCGGACGGTCCGCTCGTTCTCCGGGTTAATCGGCAAGCCGCGCCGCGAGACTTCATCGACGACGATGCTGCCGAAGCGATACTGAAAATAGCCTTTGGCTTCCAGATGACGGGCGCACAGCGATTTCCCCGCGCCGGGCATCCCGACCAGCGCGAGGGCGCGCGGTGACGTACTTGGATTCACTTGTCCTCAACCTTGGTGCTTGATCTGCCTCGAATGAGGTCGCATTATACACCACGCGCGGCAAGATTCGGCAAGAGTCAGCCTGCCTCGATATAATGGAGAACTATGATCAATCCGGTGAACCCCTACCACGCCAACTATGGCGACCTGACAGGCATCGTGACCGCGCCGTTCGCGGGACGCAAGGATGCTTTCGCGCGCCTCTACACCCGCATCTTCGATCCGGTCAACACCGGCGCGATCCTGTTTCTGGGGCGGCAGCACGTCGGCAAGACGGCGCTGCTGCGCAACGTCGATCCGGTCTTCAAAGAGACGGTGGTCGGCATCTACGTGGGAATGCACGCCATCAGCCCGGAAACGGAATCCTACTGGCTGCTGGGGCTGGCGCAGGTGATCACGGCGACGCTGGTCAATCAGGGCTACACGCTCAGCCGTCTGTCGCAGCTTGACCCGCTGGACGATCACCCGCGCGAATGGCTGGAGGAGACCTTTCTGCCGCAGGTACTGGTGGCGGTGCGGCGCAAGCTGCTGCTGCTGATCGACGACTCCGACCGCCTGCTGGCGGCGGTGCGCAAGGGGCAGCTTCCCGACGACACCTTCGCTTATCTGCTCAGCCTGACGCAGAAATTCCAGAATCTGTACATCACGATGACGCTCGACACGCAGTTCGAGGACGACATCGAGGCGTTCGCGCCGCTGGTCGCGCCGATGGACGTGGTGCGGCTGGGCAACCTCACCAGCGACGAGACGCAGTGGCTGCTGCAAGCGCCCGTCCATGGGCTGTACTCCATCCCGGACGAGTGCGCGCTGGCGGTGCATCGCATGATCGGGGGCGCGCCGGGGCTGGCGCAGCACTTCGGCTACGAGTTCTTCCGGCGCTGGGAGACGTACCCCGAACTGAACGTGTTCACGCTCGATGACGTGAAATCGCTGACGCCCGCGATCTACCTCTACAGCGAAGGCGACTATCGCGCGCTCTGGGAGCGCATGAGCGCCAACGAGCGGATCGTCCTGACGGCGATCAGCGACCTGTTCTATAACGATCCGCTGGGGCGGCTGGACGCGGCGGCGATTCAGGGCTGGCTGGTCGAGACGGACTTCCCGCTCGACATGACCGCCATCAACGCCACGCTGCGCAGCCTCGAATACCGCGACATTCTGCTGCCCACGCCCAGCGGGATCGCGCTCGGCGCGTCGATTCTGCAATCGTGGCTGCTCGACAACGCGCGCCTGGGGCGGCGCCTGCCGCCTTCCGTCGATCCCGCTTGCGATGCAGCGACTGCGCCAACCGGACGCTTTGCCTTCGTCACGCCGCGCCTGCTGCGCACGCTGACGATCATCCTGCTCGTGCTGGTGATCGCCAACGTCCTCACTTACGTCTGGATCAACAGCGGCTCGCCCGGCGTCCCGCAGAACGCCGAGCCGACGGTCACGCTGGCGACGGCGCAGTAAAGACAGTTGAAAGTTGAAAGTGGAAAGTTAAAAGTAGAGGGTTGTCCTGTCGCGCAGAGGCACGATACGTCACGCCACTGTCATTAAGGAACAATCGCAGGATTTACCCTCAGGAGCCTACTCATGAACGCCGACACCTTCCGGCATCTCTACGAATACCACTTCACCATCAATCGCAAAATCTGGGATCGCTGCGTCGAGCCGTTGCCACTGGTCTGCTTCTATTTCTTGATCGAGCGGATGTAAACCAGGGCTGCGATCCAATCAAGCTCAATCAAGACGTTCTCTGTTGCGAAATTGCGTTGGAAGCGATTTCGTCTGTCATGCGTTTGAGCGCATCGAGGACTTCTACGCCGACTACATTTCCGTCTGCATCATAATCGACGATCACGCCGGGCTGCTCCTCGTCGCTCTCCTCTATTGGCGTGTCCTTGAAAATCATTCGCAGAATATCCGCCTGCGCATCATATTCAAAGGTCATTTGTCGCTCCAATACTTGCTCACCTTGCTGGTGCGGTAAACCGTGACTACAGTATCGCCATTCTCGACGATGATTCGCAGCAGGTAGGTCTTGCCATTGACTTCAATTCGCTTGTGATACGCTTCTCGCCCTTCAGTATTCGGTACAATCTGATCGGGATGCTCCAATGCGTCCAAGATCAGTTGTACCGGAATTGCGCGGCGCTCAAGTTCCTTCAACGCATGATCGATAAATCGGAATCGCTCCATCGTTCAGCCACGTGTCCGCCGCGAGTATGGTCAGAATTATAGCATAGGGCTGTGTTGTTTCGTGGAGGACACGCTCGCTCGAAACCTCTTTTCATCAGACCAGCGAGTTGCGTTATACTTGCGGCAGGTAGTCCGTGAACGACCTTGAGGAGTAATCGTGACACCTCCGCCCGACATTCCTGAAAAGGAAATTCGCAAGCGCTGCTCGGCGCTGCTCTCTGCCGCTGCCGAGGAGGCGAGGCGGCTGGGGCATAATTACATCGGCACCGAGCACATCTTCATCGCGGCAACCAAGATCGACAACGGCGCGACCGCCGGACTGCTGCGCCGCGCCGGGCTGAACCCGCGCCAGGTGCGCAACGAGATCCGCCGCGAGATCGGCACGGGCGAGGGCATCATGGACGAAGTGCTGCCGCTGACGCCGCGCGCCGAAATGGTGCTCTCGCTGGCGATCTTCATGGCAGACCGCGAAGAAGCCGAGGAAGTGGACGAAGCTCACGTGCTGCTGGCGCTGCTGCAAGAGGGCGAGGGCGTCCCGATTCGCAAGCTGATCGAGATGGGCTTCAACGTCAACCTGTGGTTGCAGCGCCTGCTCAATGAAGCCTACGAAAAAGACCTCGCCAGCCCGGACGAGGATCAACTGTTCCACCTGTCCGATCTGGACGATTTCATGGGCGACGACCCTTTCTTGCAGTCGTCCGAGCATGACTCGAAACCCAACGGGCGCACGCCGACGCCCCTGCTCGATAAGTACGGGCGCGACCTGACGGCGCAAGCGGTCGATGGGCGCATCGGACCCGCGATTGCCCGCGAGCGCGAAATCCGCGCGGTGGCGCGCACGCTGGCGCGCAGTAAGAAGAATAACCCGCTGCTGCTGGGCGACGCCGGGGTCGGCAAGACGGCGGTGGTCGAGGGGCTGGCGTATGCCATCTCCGACGGCACCGCGCCCACGTCGCTGCTCAACAAACGCATCGTGCAGATCGAAGTTGGCACGTTGGTGGCGGGGACGAGCCTGCGTGGTCAGTTCGAGGAGCGGCTGATCGGCATTGTCGAGGAAGCCAGCCGCGCCGGGAACGTGATCCTGTTCATCGACGAGATTCACACCATCGTCGGCGCGGGCGACACGATTGACAGCAATCTGGACGCCGCCAACATCCTCAAACCGGCGCTGGCGCGCGGCGACATCGTCTGCATCGGCGCGACGACGCACGAGGAATACCGCCGCGCCATCGCGCAGGACCCGGCGCTTGACCGTCGCTTCCGCCCGATTGACATCGAGGAGCCGAGCGAAGAAGACTCGCTGGCGATCCTGGCGGCGCAGCGCGGGCGGCTCGAAAATCATCACGACGTGACCATTCGCCCGGAGGCGCTGGAAGCGGCGGTACGTCTGTCGGTGCGCTACATGCCTGACCGCCGTCTGCCGGACAAGGCACTCGACCTGCTGGACGAAGCCTGCGCCCGCGTGACCATCCGCACCGTGTCGCCGGAGGACGAGAGCGACATGTCGGAAGAAGTGCGCGTCGAGAATGTCGCCGCCGTACTCTCCGAATGGACGGGCATTCCGGTCACCGATCTCAATACCGACGAAAAGCGCCGCCTGGTCGACCTGAAGACGACGCTGCTGAGGCGCGTCGTCGGGCAGGATGACGCGGTCGAGACCGTCGCTGCCGCCATCAAGACGGCGCGCGCCGGGCTGAGCGACCCCAACCGTCCGATTGGCGTGTTCCTGTTTCTGGGACCGTCCGGCGTCGGCAAGACCGAGCTGGCGCGCGCGCTGGCGGGTTTCCTGTTTGGCGACGACGATTCCATGCTGCGCCTCGACATGTCCGAGTTCCACGACGCGCATACCGTCGCCCGGCTGATCGGCGCGCCGCCCGGCTACAAGGATACACAGCGCGGCGGGCAGCTTACCGACGGCTTGCGCCGTCATCCCTACAGCGTCGTGCTGCTGGACGAGGTGGAGAAAGCCGCGCCGGAAGTTTTCGACATCTTCTTACAGGTGTTCGACGAGGGACGCCTGAGCGACGCGCACGGCGGCAAGGTCGATGCGCGCCACGCCGTCTTCATCATGACCAGCAACATCGGCACGGAGGAAGGCTCGCGTCCGTCACTCGGTTTCGTCGGCGGCGAGCGCGAGGCGGATTACTCGGCGCACCTCAACCGCTTCTTCCGTCCGGAGTTTCTCAATCGCCTGGATGAGATCGTCACCTTCCACTCGCTCTCCTCCGAAACGATGAGCAAAATCCTCGACATGCAACTGGGCGATCTCCACGAGCGGCTGCACGAGCAGAAGCTGAGCCTCGTCCTGAGCGACGAGGCACGGGCATTGGTTCTGCAAACCGGCTACGACCCGATCAACGGGGCGCGCCCGCTGACCCGCGCCATCGAGCGGCTGCTGACGCGCCCGCTGAGCGCCAAGATCGTCGAAGATGCCTTCACACCGGGCGATTCTATCCTCGCGGAAGTCGATGGAAATCGGCTGAGCTTCACGGCGCAGGTTCGCTCTTGACGGAGAAGCGCCGCCCCGCCGAAGGATACGGCGGGTTTGGCGTTGCTTCGACATTTGGCTCTCTCGATGGATGGACGTTGGCGGAGGCGGATGGGTATCTGACCAATCACCCGAAGATCAAGCGGGTTTCAATAACCAACGGTGGTTATCGGCAGTATCGATTTCGGGATGGCTCTGAATTGTGGATTCGACCCGACGGACAAATTATCCGCATTCCTTACGCGATGTATGGCTCCGACGGAAAACTGATCGTGGGCTTTCGAATAAACATTTCGACAGGAACTGTGTTACGTTCGGCTGCATGGCACAATCTTCCACGAGATCAGCATGAATGGGTGGTGATCGATGACAGCACAAACTGAAATTGCCCTCGATACGCTCAAACTGAGCGAGGGGGCATGGCTCATCAATCGAATTGACGTAAATTACGAGGCGCGCGCTCTGGAAATCACCGCTGACTACGATGAGGGTCGGGAGTTTCGGCTCGTCTTCAAGGATTTTCATTTGCTCTCATGGCAAATTCTCGAAGATGAACGTGATCCCGGAAGAGTAAATGCGGATGTCATCGGAATGGATTTTGGAGAGCATGAGGGGCGTCCGTCCGCAGTCATCGCCGCTGATCTGTTTGAAATCATCGTGAGCTACGGCGAACTGGAGATTGTGAAAGCGTGGTAAGCAAGCCGTGAACCCTGAAGTTCCACAGACCGGACGGCAGCCTATCGAGCAGACGCCAGGTCAGATTCGGGAGGCGCTGCGCCGTCATCACAAGCTCGACCAGCGCGATCCGTTTGCGACCGATCCCAACGGCGAGGTGCGCAAGCTGGGACGGCTGGCGCTGCGCCGCAGCGACGTGAACGATCTGTTCGCGCTGGGCGACCTGTGCGCGCGCCTGTCTCTGGCGGACGACGGACGCCTGCTGGTGTTCTACGTCGGCAAGACGCTGATCGCCTACCGCCGCGCGCAGGAAGAAGCGGGGACGCCGTTCGACCGCGAGCGGGCGCGGCGTGCCATCGACGCATATCTCGAATGGCTGGTCGCGGCGGCGCGCGCCTATCCGGGGCGGCGCAACGACGCGGTCGTGCTGTGGGCGCTGGCGGAGGATGACCACGCCGCGAACGAACTGGTCGTCAACGAACTGCTGGAGGCGTATCGCGGGGCGAGCGGCGCGAACCGCCGCGCAGACGACCTCACGGTCGCCTATGGCGACAGCAACATCTTCCAGAGCGAGACCGCCGCCACCGATTTCGCGGCAATCGAGCGCACGCCCGTTTCGGATCAGGAGGTGCTGAGCGAGACGCGCATCGAGCAGCTTCCTTCGGCGCTGGCGGCGCAGATGGAATCGCTCTACGAATCCGAGTCGCACGCGACGATTCAGCCGGAACGGACGCGGACGCGCAGCGCCGACGACGAGTTCAACGTCGGCGACCGCATCGAGGGGCGCTACGAAGTCGCGGACGTGCGCCGGGGCGGGATGGGCGTCGTCTATCTGTGCTACGACCACGAACAGCGCGAGCCGGTCGCGCTCAAGAGCTTCCAGAGCCGCTTCCTCGACAACGAGCGCGCCGTCGCCCGCTTCGTGCAGGAGGCGGTGACGTGGATTCGGCTGGAGAAGCACCGCTACATCGTTCAGGCGCGGCTGGTGCAGAACATTCAGGGGCGCCCGTACATCATCCTCGAACACATCAGCGGACCGGAAGGCTTGGAACCCGACCTGCGCAGTTGGATCGAGCACAAGCGTATGACGCTGCCGCTCTCGATTGAGTTCGGGCTGCACATTTCGCTGGGGATGCAGCACGCCACCCAGCGCGTGCCGGGGCTGGTTCACCGCGACCTCAAGCCCGCCAACATCCTCGTGACGCACGACGGCATCGCCAAAGTGACGGATTTCGGGCTGGTGCGCTCGCTCGACATTCAGGAATCGCTGGTGGATTTTGACACCAGCGAGGTCGATCCGAGCGAGCGGCTGACGCGCGTCGGGGCGATTCTGGGCACCGCGCCCTACATGTCGCCGGAGCAGTGCCGCTCGCAGGATGTGGACGTGCGCTCGGACATCTACTCGTTCGGCTGTCTGCTCTACGAGATGCTGACCGGACGGCACATCTTCGGCGCGCGCAAGTTCGAGGCGTGGGTACATGCCCACCTGAATGAGCAGCCCGTCTTCACGACCGTCGACGAAGCCGCGCTGCCGCCCAAGTTGTGCGAGCTGGTGCTGAAATGCCTCGCCAAGAACCCGGAACGAGCGCCCGAAATCGTGGGGCGAAATCGCCGATGCGCTGACCGCCCTCTACGAAGACGTGACCGGCACGCCGCCCGCCCTGGAGATCGCGGGTCCGGCGCTGGAAGCCCGCGAATTGATGGACAAGGGCTACTCGCTGACGGAACTCCGCCGCTACGGCGAAGCCGTCGAAGCCTACGACCGCGCCATCATGCTCCAGCCGGACTACGCCTGGGCGTGGGCGCGCAAGGGGCGCACGCTGCGCCTGCTCGAACGCTACGACGATGCGCTCGCCAGCTACGACGAGTCACTGCGGATTCAGCCGCGCTATGCCTGGGCGTGGAAAGGGCGCGGCATGATCCTCGAACGCCTCGGCAGGGTGCAGGACGCGCTCGACTGCTACCGCACCGCCGCCGAGATCGACCCCACCGACGTGTGGAACTGGTACAACCAGGCGGACGCGCTCCACAATCTCGGTCAGGATGCGGAAGCGATTGCAGCGCTCAACCGCGCGCTGGAAGTCGACCCGGCGCATCCCAATAGCTGGGCGAAGCTGGGGCAGATTTACCGCGTGCAGGGCAATCATTTGCAGGCGATCTACGGCTACGAGCAGGCGATCCGGCTCGACCCGGCGTATTCGTGGGCGCACAACGGCTACGGGCTGGTGCTCAAGTCGATTGGCAATTACAAAGAGGCGCTGCTCTCGTTCAAGCGCGCCGCGCGCTACCAGCCGGACGAGGTCTGGCACTGGTACAACGTCACCGAAATGCTGGTCGAGCTGCGCCAGTACGAGGAAGCTTTGCAGCCCGCGCAGCAAGCCGTCCGCGTCGACCCTGAGCACGCTTTTAGCTGGGCGAAGCTGGGACAGGTGCTGCGCTACCTGCGCCGCCACGAAGAAGCGCTCGACGCCTACAGCCGCGCCATCGCGCTCCAACCGGACTACGCCTGGGCGATCAACGGCAAGGGCATCGTGCTGGAGCAGATGGAGCGCTACGAAGAAGCATTGGAATGCTACCGCACGGCGGCGCAGGTCGCCGGGGCGGACGTGTGGCACTGGTACAACCAGGGCAATGTGCTGGCGCTGCTCAATCGCTACGACGAGGCGCTGCCCGCGCTGCGAAACGCCATCGAAGCGAACCCCAGGCACGCGCGCAGTTGGGCGCGGCTCGGCAACGTGCTGCGCCAGTTGGATCGTCCCGACGAGGCGCTCGACGCTTACAGGCGCGCCACCGAGCAGGACCCGACCTACGCCTGGGCGTGGAACGAGCAGGGGATCACGCTGGAAGCGCTCAAGCGCTACGACGAGGCGCTGCAAGCCTACCGCCACGCCAGCGAAGCCGCGCCCGACGACGCGATCTACGTTTTTGGGCAGGTGGACGTGCTGATCGCGCTCAACAGGCACGAGGACGCGCTTGACCTGCTGGAAAAATCGCTCAAGCTGGACAACCGCAACGCGCGCACCTGGGCGAAGATGGGGCAGGTCTTGCGGCGGCTCGACCGTTCGATGGAAGCGCTGCGCGCCTACACCCGCTCCATCGAGCTTGACCCCCATTATGCCTGGGCGTGGAACGGGCGCGGGCTGACGCTGGCGTCGTTCGAGCGCTACGACGAGGCGCTCGACTGCTTCCGACGAGCGATGGAGATCGATCCGCAGGACGTGTGGTACTGGTACAATCAGGGCGATGCGCTGGTCGCGCTCGGTCATTTCCGCGCCGCCAGCGAGGTGCTGGAACACGCCACCAGGCTCGACTCAACTCATTCGGAAAGCTGGGCGAAGCTGGGGCAGGCTTACCGCCGCATCGACCGTCACGCCGACGCGCTCGCCGCCTACGATCAGGCGCTGGCGCTCAACCCGCATTACGCCTGGGCGTGGAACGGGCGCGGGCTGGCGCTGGAAGCGCTGGGGCGGCGCGAGGAAGCCTTCGCCAGCTATGAGCGCGCGCTGGATGAAGATGGCTCGGTGATCTGGTACTATACCAACATGGTCGACCTGCTGCTGGACATGGGGCGGCGCGAAGACGCGCTGGCGATGATCGACCGGGCGATCAAGATGCTGCCCAACAACGCGACCGCCTGGGCGCGGCGCGGGCAGGTCTTGCGGCGGCTCAACCAGTATCCCGAAGCTATCGAGAGCTATCGGCAGGCGTTGGGGTTCGACCCGACCTATGCCTGGGCGTGGAACGGCTGCGGGCTGGCGAACGCGGCGCTCAATCACTGGGACGAAGCGCTCAACTGTTACGAGCAGGCGGTCAAGTACAACGGCGAGGACGTGTGGTTCTGGCATAACTGCGGCGAAGCCTGGATGATGATGGGCAATTACGAGCGCGCGATTGAGATGTTCGAGCGCGCGCTGGCGCTCGACCCGGCACACGAGCCGACGCGCCGCAAGCTCCAGCAGGCACGCGACCTGCAAACCGAGGAATAGCATGGAACGCGAGATTTCGGTCACGTATATGAGCGGACCGCTGGACGGAAAAACCCTGCGCTTCGAGCAGCCGCACATGGGCGACGAACTCGTCCTCAACATCGGGCGGCGCGAAGGCTGCGAAATTCACCTGCAATTCGACAATCAGGCGTCGCGGCTGCACGCGCGGCTCGGCTGCATGGCGACTCCCGTCACCGCCAGCGAGTCGGTGGCGGAGCCGTTCATCCTGTCGTTCTGGCTCGAAGACATGCGCAGCCGCAACGGGACGTTTCTCGAACGCGAGAAAGAGCCGCTGCGCGGGCGCGCCAGCCTGCGACCGGGGACGCTCTTTCGCGTCGGGCGGACGTGGCTGCGGCTGGACGTACCGCTGTCGATCTAGCGACCCCAATCGTCGTAGGGGCACGATATATCGTGCCCGACCGCCAGAATCCTCTTAATCCACTGTATAATGGGGGATAAGGGTCGGTAACAGGCGCGGAAGGGCGCGAAAAGGCTGATCGATGAACGTCGTCCGCTTCAACGATGTCAACGTATTCTATCCCCGCGTCGAGGCGTACCTGATGCGGCACGAGGCGGTGCATAACCTGAGCCTCGGCTTGATGGGCACGCTCCGGCACGACCCCGAACGGTTTCCAGAGGCGCTGTTCTGGCTGGTCGAACAGGACGGCGCGGTACAGTTGGTCGCCCTGCGCACCAACCCAGGACGCGCGCTTGTGCTCTCGCTGGCGCAGTCGCCGGAGGCGGTAACACTGCTGGCGCAGGACATCCACGCTTCCGGCGTCGTCCTCGATGGCGTCAACGCACCGGATGACGAAAGCAACGCCTTTGCCCAAGAATGGGCGCGCCTTACCGGGCAGACCTACCGGGTGAACGTGCCGCTGCGGACGTTCAGGCTGGAGAAAGTCAACCCGGTGACAGGCGTGCCGGGGCATCTGCGCCGCGCTACCGACGCCGACCGCGACGTGCTGCTGGGCTGGGAGATGGGGTTTCGCCGCGAAGCCTTCCCCGACGACGATCACAAAATGGCAGATGTGGAAATCTCGGTGGATTACCGCCTGCACTCGGAGTTAGCCGGCATCTACATCTGGGACGACGGCGGCGCGGTCTCTTACGCGGGCTTCGGCGGACCGACGCCGCACGGTATTCGCATCGGTCCCGTCTACACGCCGCCGGAGCAGCGCCAGCACGGTTACGCCAGCGCCTGCGTCGCCGGGATGAGCCAGCTTCTGCTCGACGGCGGGCGTCAGTTCTGCTTCCTGTTCACCGACCAGCGCAACCCGACCTCGAACCACATCTATCAGGTGATCGGCTACGAGGCGGTCTGCGACTTCACCGAATACGGCTTCGCCGACATCTAGCGCTGCGACTCCTATATGAAGATGGCGTATCACGGGGAGTAGGGGCACGATATATCGTGCCCCTACGGCATCTGCTGTGTGGGTATAGTCGCCCTAGCCCTTAAACCCCAGATTGAACGTGGCGCGCGCGGTCGTGTCGTCGGATGCGCCGGAGATGGCAATCGTCAGCGTCTCGTTGGCGTCGACGGCGATACGCCATTCGCCGCTGGACGCGCCGCTGTCGGGCGCGATCAGCATCTGCACGCGCGGGTACTGGGTCTGCGTGCCGCCCGTCGCCGCCTGCACGATCCAGCGCTGCGGAAGTTGATTATCGACCTGCTGCCAGCCGTCCATCGTCCAGCCGACCGGATCGCTTTCGGCGTCGTCGCGGTAGCCGACCGCCGGGATGGCGATGTGGTCGACCGCGAAGCCACCATCTTCCTGCTCCGGCAGCGTGACCGCCTCGAAGCGCAGCAGAATCGCCTGCCCGGCGTAGGGCGTCAGATCGACCGACTGCGCCAGCCACAACGGCTGCGGCTGGACGATGCGCGTCGGGTGCGCGCCCAGCACCAACGGAACGTCGAGCTTGTCGCTCCCACGCTGAATGTACAGGTGCAGCGTATCGCCGGGGGCGTAGTTCGCCAACATGCCCAGGATATTGGGCGCGCCCGTCCATTCCTTGTTGTCGTAGCCGATGATCACGTCGCCCGTCCGGATGCCCGCCGCGTCCGCCGGACCGCCGGGTGACACGCCGGCGATGCCCATCCCATCGCTGGCGATGATCGCACCCAGGGTCGGGAAGGGACGCGGACCCGCCGGATTGCTGATGCCGGTGAAGCCCGCGCCGTAAGCCGCGCCGTTGCGGTTGTTGGGGCTGGAGCTGGTGGCGGCGAGCGGCGTCCAGGTCGCGCCGTCGTCGGTCGAGACCGAGACGTAGCCGTAATCCCAGCCCGCCGCGAGGTCGTACCAGGCGTCGAAAGTCAGCGTCGCCGAGGAGACCCCGCTCAGGTCGACGGCGCGGGTGAGCGTCGTGTCGCGGTCGCCCGCGCGTCCTGACCAGTAGAAGTGATCCGCCGGGTCGCGGTCGGCGGGCATCGACAGGCGCGCGACCGTCGCGCTGCCCGCGAAATCCAGCCTGACCGTCGCCGCCTGCGTGGGCGTGTAGCGGAAATACTGCGCGCCGTACTGGCTGACCGACAGGTCGTTCAATTCGCTCTGCGCGTCCAGTTGGGTTGCGGCGGCGACCTGCCCCTGTGGGAGTTGGATCGCGCGATGGACGTAGCGCCCGTCGCCGAACGCCAGATTCAGCCCGTTGGTCATGACGAAATCGGCGAAGGCATCGCCCCCGGTGACGAGCGCACCGCTCACGGGATCGACGATCCTGTGCTGCGCCAGTACCGCGTCGAGCGGCGCCGCACCCGCGCCTGGCTCCATGAACAGATCGTTGAAGGCTGCGCTCCCGTAGCGTTGCAGGAAGTAGGCGAGGAATAGCTGCTGTCCGCCGAACGTCGGCGACTGCGTGGTCAGCGTGGCAGGCTGGATCAGCGGCGTATCCGGCGCTTGCAGGAAGGCGTTCAGGCTCTCGGTATCGACCTGCGTCTGCTGCAAGTTGATCAGCAGCAGCCAGTCGAGCGCTTCGGTCAGCCAGGGCGACTGCTCCGGCGCGTTGTAATTCATGATCCAGCGGTAGATGCCGCGCGCCAGCGTGCCCGCGTAGAACGGGTCGCTCAGCGCCATGCCCGCGTAGGGCGCGGTATCCATATAGAGCATCTCGTGCTCGTTGCTGTAGGGCGCATAGGCGACGGGCAGGCTGTCCATCGGGTTGACGATGGCGTCGCTGTCGTCGCTCAGGTTGGTCGTGTAGAGGATGTACAGGTGCGGATCGTTGTCCACGTCCGGGATGGGCAGCACGTCGCCGGTGTCGTTGAACGAGCCGACGCCGGGCAGCCGCGTCGCCTGCTGGTAATTGTTGCGCTGCCGATAGGCGGTGACGATCTGGCTGAGCTGCTGCGCCATCTGCGCCAGACTGTCGCCGGGGGCGACGCCGTCCTCGACCCACAGGTAGACGTTGGCGGCGGCGGCGGCGAGTGTGGCATTGACCCGTGTCGGCGTCTCGCTGTCGGCTTTGCCGACCCAGAACTGCGCCTGATCGCCGGCGTGATAGATCGGTGTGAGCGGCGGCAGCGGCGTATCGCCCTGGAAGCCCAGATAACGCACGGCGAGCGCCGCCGGGTCGCGCATGAGCGGGTCGGGAGTGGCGCTGTCGCCCTGCGCCTGGACGACGACTGCGACGGACAGCACGAGCAAAAGGTAAACCAGTCGTTTGATCACGGAGAGTCCTTCAATCGACCCGCGTGCAGCCATCCCAGCGCATAGGCGGAAGCCGCCGCCATGAAGGGCGTCAGCATCGAGCGTTCGCGGGTGTCGATGCCGCTGGTCTTGACCAGCAGATTTCCCGCCGTGAAGTAGGCGCAGATCAGCAAAACACACCAGAACAGGAACCACTGCTTATGGCGAAACGCCAGCCACAGCCCCACCGCTGTGCCCACCAGCAGCGCGATGTCCAGCGGCACGTCGATCAGCGTCATCCAGCCGGACAGCGTCGTGGTCTTGCTGAACATCCGGACGAAGCCGAGTGGGAAGGTTGCCAGCGTGAGCAGCGGATGGGCGCGGAAGATCGCCAGCGATTCCGCGTAGAGTGCGTCCTGAACGTCGAGCGTCGCCGCAAGATAATGCTGTCCGTATCCGGCGTCGACATTCGCCGTGTCGTGACCGAGCCGTTCCTCGATGTGGCGGTTGATTTCGGTGAAGACTTCATCGACGGATTTATCGCTGTTGGCGAAGTGCTCAACCGCTGCGGCGTGGTAGTAGAGCATGGTGTAGGGTCCGGTGGTCGAGAAGGACGGATTGCCGAAGACCGCGCCATTATGGAGCATCCAGCCTCCGACGGCGATCAGGTTAAGCAGCATGAAAACACCGATTGCCAGCCAGCGCTTGCGCCTGACGATCAGCAGCCACAACCCCAGGACGATCCAGAGCAAATAGCTGGCGGGGCGGGTCAGCGACGACAGCGCCAGCGCAATCCCGGCGGCAGCGCCCCACAGCAGCGCGCGCATCGGGTTGAATGCGTGGATGGCGTAGAGCAGCGCTGTGACCGCCAGCGCGATCAACAGATTGGCGAGCGGTTCGGGACCGAGAAAGGCTGAATAGGCGATGCTGCCGGGATCGATGGCGACGATCAGCGCGGCGATCAGGCTGATTCCGCTGCTCAAGCCCAGTTGCAGCGCCAGGAGAAAAGTCACCGGGGCGACGAGTGCGCCCGCCACAATATCGAGGGCGAGCACCGCGCGATTGTCGCTGTTGAGCGCGAAGATCGTCAGCGGATAGGCGGGCGGGCGCACCAGAAACAGGCTGTTGTCGAAGTCGTGCGCCGTCCGAAAATAGTCCGCGCCGATGGAATAGAGAGGGTAATCGCCGTTTTCAAAATTGTGGAGATCGTCGGTGTAGCGAAGCGCCGCCAACCCGCATCGTAAGCCCAGCGCCAGCACGAAAATCAGGACGAGTCGCATCGCTTCTCAGGGACAATCCGCGAATAATCAAAACGCAGTATACTAGATCGGAGAGAGATTTGTCCAAACAATTCTTTACAGAGGATACCGTAGATGGATGTCGGTGTAGAGTTCGGTCAGTACCGCGTGATCGAGCACATCGGTCGCGGCGGCATGGCGGACGTGTGGTCGGCGCGCGACAAGCGCCTCAACCGCACGGTGGCGATCAAGACCGTCGCCCGCGACCTGTCGCACGATATGAACCCGGTCAAGCTGTTCGAGCGCGAGGCGCAGACAATTGCCAACCTGGAACACCCGCACATCCTGCCGATCTATGAGTTCGGCGACTACGACGGGCAGTTGTACATCGTCATGCGCTACGTCTCCGGCGGCTCTCTGGAGGATCTCCTCGAAGAAGGTCCGCTTGCGCCCGACGAGGTGATGCGGCTGGCGCGCGCTGTCGCGCAGGCGCTCGACTATGCTCACGAGAACAAGGTCGTGCATCTCGACCTCAAGCCGTCCAACATCCTGCTGGACAGCTACCAACTGCCGTATCTGGCGGACTTCGGGCTGGCGACGGTGATGGGTCCCGAAGGACGCGCCGCCAACCCCGGCTCAGGGACGCTGCTTTACATGGCTCCCGAACAACTCACGGCGGAAGTGCTCGACCAGCGCGCCGACGTGTACAGCTTCTCGATCATGCTCTTTCACATGATGACCGGGCAGCTTCCCTTCGACGCGACCGTGCCGCTGGCGCTCAAGCAGATTCAGGCGAACGAGGTGCTGCCCAGCCTCGAGTCCATCGAGCCGGGGCTGCCCCAGGGCATCACGACGGTCTTGCGGCGCGGGACGGAGATGGATCTCAACAAGCGCCCAACGACGCTGGGCGAAATCGTCGAGGCGATTGAGGAAACGCTCGGCGTGACCACTAGAACCCCGGCGCGCTCCAGCGTTACCCGGACACAGGCGATGCGCAGCCCCGGCGCTGCACGTCCCGAAGACCTCGTGACCCAGAGCGAGCCGCTCGACGAATTGATCACGGGTCCGATGGACAACCTGATCACGCGCACCGCGCCCGCCGAAGACCTCAACATCAACGAGGTTCTGTCCGGTCCGCTCGACGGGCTGATCAGCGGTCCGCAGGATCGCGTCCCGCCGGGCGAGAAAGACACCAGGACGATCATCGACCTGCCCGCCGGCAACCTGCAAACGTTGGTCGACATCAGCCCCGAAGCGATGGCGCTGCGCGAGGCGGTCGACATCTACTCGCGGGCGTACCGCGCCTGGCTGCACGGGCAGGGGCGCTTCCTGCTCGGCATCACCCACTACATGCTGATCAACGATTACTACGTCAATGCCGAGGCGAACAAGCTGGAGATCGACGAATCCGGCATGGAGATGATGCTGCGCGGCGCGCTGGAATACGACCACGACATCGACACGTGGTGGAGCCGCCTGAACGACAACTCGCGGCGGTTGGTGGCGCTGCACGCTCTGCTGAGCGAGAACGCCCCGGCGCGCGTGCGTGCGCTTCAGCGGTTGGAGACGCTGCCCGACGCCGACCCGCCCAAGATTCCGCGTCTGGTGGCGCAGCAGTTGCAGGTCGAAACCAACCCCGCTGCGCAGCTTGCGGCGATTCGTGTGCTGGAAATGCGCGGCAGGCTTGTCCCGGCGCAAGCCGTCTGAGGGGAGCGCTTGATGCAAGAACCAATCGAAACAAACGAGGCGGAAAAGAAACCCAGCAGCGAGATGCTGACGACCATGCGCCACCGCTTGCAGCTTACCGCCGTCAACGACTGGCGCGAGGTGGTCTACACGCCGGACATCGACGGGCTGCTGGCGGAGAAGGCGCTCGACCCGGATAACGCGGAGGTCAGCGAAGCCGCCGCCCGCGCCATCGGGCGGATTCGCTCCGAGGCGGGCGTGCGCGTGCTGGCGGATCGGCAGCGGGGCGGCGAGCGGCGGGCGCTGCGGGCGCTGGCGCTGGTGCGTGACGAAGCGCCGTCGCTGCCCAAGAGCGTCAGCCAGCAGGTGCGCCTCTATACCTGGCTGACCAACACCTGGCGCCGCCTGACCGATAACCCGCTGCGCGCCGTCTGGCGCTACCTGTTCGCGGCGATCTTCGCGGGCATCGCCGTCTGGTGGTACGCCTATTCGGAGATTTCCAGCGCGCAAATCTTCTTCGCGGAGCGCTGGGGCAAGTCGCTGACGACCGGCATCACCTTCGGCGTGGTCTTCGGGCTGGTGATTCTGCTGGGCGCGGAAATCCCGGAGCGTCTGCGCGGCTTCTGGCCCTGGTGGGCGCGCCTGCTCCTGAGCATGATCCTCGGCTTCCTGACCGGGATGCTGGTCTGGATCGTGTTCGAGTGGTTCTTCCTGTACCTGCCGCTTGACAGCTACACCAACATCATCATCGGCGCGATTGGCGCGGCGGTCGCCTTCGCCGTCAGCGTGGTTTTCGACGCGCCCGGCTGGCTGAGCGCCATCTGGACGGCAATCGCCATCTACCTGCCGCTCTACATCACCTGGGCGAACCACATTTCGCTGATTTTCACGCGCCCGGAGCAGCCCGCCGTGCCGGAAAGCCCGTTCGGTCCGGCGATTCCCGCGCAGCCCGCCGAGCACATCAACCAGTACGCCATCGTCATTGCCATTCTGATCGCGGTCGGCGCGTACCTGCCGCAGTTGATTCGGGATGCGCGCGGCTTGTGGCGGCGCTGGCGTTCGTCGCGGCTGACATCTGCGTCCACCGAGAGCTAATCTGGCGCGACGGCGGCAAGCTAAGCACCCTGAAATTGTATAGAGGCGAGGCACGCCTCGCCCTGATCGTCAAATCCGCGAGTAGAGCCGCCCGCCGAACTCCCCGACCAGCTTGTCGTCCATCTCGTCGGCGTAGCCCGCCACCAGCGTGACGATGTTGTTCGCCTCGACCGCGTCCAGCCCTTCGAGCGGGCGCTCGCTGAAGACGTAAACCACGTCGAGATGCACGCCCAGCGCGGCGTTGGTCAACTGCAAGTTGAGTTCGAGCAGGCGGCGGTAGAGCGGGAGCAGATTGGTCATCGGCAGGTGGATGATCGGCGAGAGCACCTGCAAGTAGCCCGCCCCTTCCTGCTGCGAGACGTAGACCTCGATGGTCGCCGAGCCGCGCATGAAGCTCCAGCCGAAGCCGTCCTGTATGTTCATGCGCGCGCGCTGCGGATCGACGCCGACGCTGAGCAGGATTTGCTCGACGGTCTGGGCGTACTGGTCGAGCCGCTGTGGGGCTTTACGCCCGCCGATGTTGTACATGATGTTGCCCCCTCTATAAGATGCCGGGTAGGGGCACGGCGCGCCGTGCCTCTACGAATTTGCTAGGATTGTCGCGCGCCCTGCGGCTGCCCGCAGCGCAGGCAGATGCCGTTGTAAATCCCCGCCATCGAGCCGCAGGCGACGCAGCGGATGCGTCCGCTTTCGTAGTACGCCTCCGCCTGCGGGATCGGGTAGCGGCTGATGTTGAGCGCCTGCGGTGTGGTGCTGCCGCACTGCTCGCAGTAGAAGAAGCCCGCTCCGGCGGCGCGGCTGGCGTTGCCGCACGATGGGCAGTAGACGCGGCTTTCCGTTTGCGCCTCGCGCAGATAGGTATCGACCATGCGCCGGATCGCCGAGATGTGCAGCCCGAACATGTGCCCCGACGTGCGGCTGGTGTTCTTGGTCATCATGCCGACCAGATAATTGCGGTCGTCGAAGATCGGGTTGCCGCCCGCGTCGAGCAGCTTGGCGGTGTTGGTCGGTATCCAGTGCGCTGCCATGACGCGGTTGGTCGGGCGGTCGCTGCTCTTGATCATCTCGCCGTCGTAGGTGACGATGGTCAGCGGCGTGTCGTCGGCGACGCGCGGCATCGGCGTGATCGGCAGCAAGCCGCCGGGGTCGTGATCGACGTGGATCAGCGTCAGGTCGAGGTCGGTGTAGGCGCGCACGACCATGCCGGGAAGCTGCCGCCCGATGTGCAGCTCGACCGTGACCTGCGGCAAGCCGCCGACGACGTGGCGCGTCGTCGCCAGAATCCCGTTCTGCGCGACGAAGAAGGCGGTGCCCGGTCCGTTCGGTCCGCCGATGATGTGGGCGACGTGATCGGCGATGTTGAAGCCGCTCTGCGGGACGTTTTGCACCGCTGCCGCCACCTGCGTCTGCATCGCCACCGGCGAGGACGTGGGGAGCTGCGCCGTCAGCAGCGATGCCAGCCGCGTGCGTGCCTCCGTGTTGTTGGGATCGGCGGCGAGCGCTTCGCCGTAGCTGGCGCGCTTCTGCTGCGAGTCGTTCTGCGTCTCCGCCAGCCACAGATAGGCAATCGCGCGCATCTGCGGCGACAGCTCGCCGCTCTTGATGGCGATGCGGATCAGGCGCCCGCCTTCGGCGCTGCTGCCGCGCTGCACGGCGGCGATCCCCATTTCGAGCGTTCGATGTGACATCGGCGTTGTTCCCCCTTACCGTCGCCTGACCCTCGAAGGGGCAGGCTATAAATTCAAGCCTGCTCAAGCAGGCTGCTTGCAGCCGACTTTAGTCGGCTTGATTTCGTAGCAGGAGGCTTCGAGCCTCCTGCGGAGATCATTCGATGCTCACCGCTTCATTCGCGCGTCTGCTGCTCCGGCAGCGGGAAGACCTGAAACCAGGTCGTGCCCGGCTTGAACGGCATCGGCTGCCCGTCGCGCGTGGTCAGGCTGATCAGGCTTTCGCGCGTCGGGCGAGACCAGCGCACGTCATAGCGCTGCCCGTCGCGGCACAGGACGGCGTCGCCCTCGAACCACAACTGCATCTCGATGCTGTAGCTGACGACGCCCTGCCACTCGCTCTCGACGATGTCGGTGTCGGTGTGGCGGGCGTACAGGATGACGACGTTCTCGGCGCTGATCTGCTGCCTGGTGTTGGCGTCGGCGTGCGGCAGTCCATCGCTGAAGCGCCTGTAAGTCCCACTGCCTGAATCATACTGCCACTCGGCGCGCGTGGCGAGATAGCGCACGTCGATGTGTGCAGCCGCGCCCACGCTGCCTGGCGGAACCACCGGATCGAACGCCATGCCGTGCAAGTCCGGCGGTGTGTTGATGCCCTGCTGCGACGCCAAATCCCAGAGCGCGGCGAGGTTGGTGAACATGTTGTGCGGCACGTCGATGGATGGGTCGCGCCAGTAGTAAGGCAGCCCGTAAAGCACGCCCTTGAACAGGCGAGCCGAGAAATCGGATGTGTTGATCTTGTCTTCAACGCCGGTGCTCGCGCCGGAATACGCCAGCATCGCCTGGTACATCGGCACGAGTTCGTAGTCGATCAGGCGGGCGCTGCGGATCGAGCCGACGCGCTGCGGCGCGCGGCTGTAGAAGATGGCGGAGAAGCGCGTCAAGCCGCCCTCGGCGTAATGCTCGTAGACGATGTCGGCGTCGCCGATGCCCGCCTGCGGGCGCACCAGCGGCGGCGCGTTGGAAATTTTCACGTCGATGGGGCGGCGCTGAAGCACGCTCGGATCGGCGACGGCGAGTCCGGTCAGCGGGTCGACGTCGGGCGGATAACTATCCGGTCCGATGAACGGCGAGGGCGTCGCGGCAGGCGAGCCGAGCGACGGCGGCGCGGCACGGCTGAGCACAATCAGCGCGCCAGCCGCCAGCAGCAGGGCGATCAGGATCGATTTACGCAGCACGGCTCTCCCACGTTCCTCTTGCGACGCCTCCATTATACTCGCGCGCGTCCGGTTCAGGCTCAATTGTCCTGAAGCGAGAGTTGGTATTAAAATCATGACAGTGATTGCAGCAGCCGGGAACATACTGTATATTTTTCAGAATTGTTTTTGCGCCGATCTTCTCATTTCCATGCTATTTTGTAATATACAGACCGAGGTAGAGGTAGGGGGCTTGAATGCCGCTGCAAGGCAATTTGCGAGATTTTAGCACCACCCAGTTGCTTAACCTCATAAACCTCGCGGGCAAGACCGGCACGCTCTCGATCTACGACGGCGTTCGCACAGGCGAGAAAGACGCGGTCGGCGCGGAAAAGATGGCTCCGGGCAAGGAACGCGCCCATGTTTCCTTCAAACTCGGCAAGCTGATCTCGGCGATGCTCGGCGGGCAGGACGGCAATCTGGTCTCGGTGCTCAACAAGGCGGGCAAGCTGACCGACGATCAGGCGCGCATCATCCGGGAGCGCGCCCGCAACACCAGCGACAAGGCGCTGGCGCTGCTGCTGATCAACGCCAATTACGTCACCCAGCGCGATGTCGTCAGCAGTATTCAGCAGCACACGCTCGACGTGGTCTACAACCTGCTCAGTTGGAACGAGGGACCGTTTCGCTTCGACGATAACGTCCTGCCGAGCAGCGACCGTATCCTCGTGCCGATTGATCTGGAAAACGTGATCATCGAGGGCGCGCGCCGCATCAAAGAGATCGAGCAGTTGACGGCGCACCTGCCCAACCTCGACATGGCGCTGAAATTCCCGGAGAACCCACGCGAGAAATTCAAGGGCATCCACCTGAGCGTCGAAGAATGGCGCGTGGTCTCGTTTGTGAATCCCAAAAACACGATCCGGCAGATCGCCAAAGCCAACAATATGTCGGAGATCGAAATCCGCCGGATTGTGTTCGGATTGGAGCAAGCCGGGCTGGTCGAGCTGGTCAAGCCGCCCGGTATGACGAGCGCGGTCTCGGAGGGGTTGAAACGACCTGCGACCCGCGCGCCTCAGGTTCAAAGGACCGTGGTAACGAGGCTGATCGACAGGATTCGCAACATTTAGAACCTGAGCTTTGGAGAGCGGGTAGGTTATGCAAACTGTCAAGATGGTTGTTACGGGACCGTTCAGTTCCGGCAAAACGGAGTTCATCCGGTCAATCAGCGAGATTGACGTGGTGACGACCGAGCGCGGCATCAGCTCTGAAGCGGAGCGCGCCGTCAAGGATTCGACCACCGTAGCGATGGACTTCGGGCGCATCACGGTCGACGACGACCTGGTGCTGTACCTGTTCGGCACGCCCGGTCAGCGGCGCTTCGACTTCATGTGGGAGATTCTCGCGGAAGGGATGCTCGGCTTCGTCGTCATGGTGGACAGCACCAAGCCGGAGACGTTCCGCGAGGCGAAAAGCATCCTCGAAACCTTCCGCGCTTACGCGCCGACGCCCTACGTCGTCGCCGCCAACAAGCAGGATATGACCGATGCCTGGAATACCGCCGACCTGCGCATCGCCCTGCGCATCGAAGAAGGGGTCAAGCTCCTGCCCTGCGTGGCGAGCGACAAAGAGAGCGTGAAAACCGTCCTCCTGGAACTGCTCTACTCGATCCTGGAAGAAATGGATTCGTAACGAAACTAAGGCTTGAGTCGTGGCATCTCTAGTCACCGAACAGGGCATCGTCCATTACGAAGTGTATGGTCGGGGGCGCCCTGTTCTCCTTTTACATGGCTGGCTGAATTCGTGGGCGGTCTGGCGTCCGACCGTCGAATTGTTCGGGCAGGATTTTCGCGTCTACGCGCTCGATTTCTTCGGCTTCGGCGAATCCGGCGGGCGCTCGCAGGATTTCTCGGTCGCCAACTTCGTCCTGATGGTCGAGGAGTTCATGGATCGCATGGCGATCCGCAAAGCGCCGCTGGTCGGGCACTCGATGGGCGGCACGGTCGCGCTGAATTACGCGCTCGACTTCCCGGAGAAGGTCGTCAAGGTGATCGCGGTCGGCGCGCCGATTCAGGGCACGTCGCTGCGCCCGCTGCTGCGGCTGGCGGCATATCCCGGCTGGACGAGGCTGGCGGAGACCGCGCCGCCGCTCTACAACGGCTTCCAGCGCATTCTGCTGCCGTCGCTGCGCGTCTACGCCCACTGGATGGCGAAAGACAGCAAAGCCGTCGGCGACATGCTGGCGTCCGACGTATCCAAGCTGACGGCGGGGTCGTTCTTCGAGAGCATCAGCACGCTGCGCCAGACCGATTTGCGCCCGCGCCTGTCCGAACTGAAGATGCCCGTGCTGGGAATGTACGGTAAAAAGGACAACATCGTCAATCCCAACCAGGGGCAGGTCTTGAAGTCGTATCTCCCCGCCAGCACCGTCGCTATGTTCGAGGATTCGGGGCACTTCCCCATGATGGACGAGTCGGAGCGCTTTCACAAAATCCTCCGCGACTTTTTAGACAACGGATGAGCCATGCAGCGCTACATTATTGAGGACACTCGTCACATCCCGCCGTTCAACCAGCCCGCCAGCCTGCTGACGATTGGCGTTCGCCCGCTGAAAATTCTCCACGAAGACGTTTTCCTGCGCTATTTCAAAACCGCCATCGGTCTGGGCAACATCATCAACGACGCGCAGGGGATGTACGCCGTCCAGGGTCCGGCGATTGTCTACCGCGACAGCCTGTGGTTCGACGTGGAATTTCTCGACTACTTCATGGGGCGAGCGCTGCAAAGCGGGCGCGCCTGCCGCGCGGCGATCCCGGTGGACGACCCGGCGTTTCGCACCTACACGCTGCCGCTGGCGCAGGGCTTCGAGCACGCCACCGCCGCCGACGGCACGCCAATCTATCTGACCGACCTGTGGTATTTCCCGGATCGCTACACCGACGACGTGCTGCCGATTGTCGTGCCCAGCGACGCCGAAGAGATGGGCTTCTACAGCGTGCCGGACTTCATGACGATGGAGCAGGGCGACCTGACGCATTACGCGCCTGCCCGCGCCATCATCTCGGTCGAAAGCTGGGTACACGTCTACTTCGCGGCGATCATCTTCGGCATGTTCGGGCGCGGCAGCCGCTTCGACCGCTACGTCAAGACGCACAATTTCTACTCCATCAAGCTGCTCTGGCGCGCCATTCTGGAACAGAAGCAGTTGCTCAGCACCTCGGAGGTCGTGCGCGTCGGCAAGAACACCAGCATCCACCCGACCGCCGTGATCACGGGACCCGCGCAGATTGGCGACAACTGCAACATCGGTCCTGGCGTGATGATCGACAACTGCACCATCGGCGACAACGTGACGATTGACGACGGCTGCGTGCTGATGATGAGCGCCGTCGGCAACGGCTGTTTCCTGCCGTTCCGCTCCGCGCTCTACCTGACCGCCATGATGGAGAACTCGATCATCGCGCAGAACACCTGCCTGCAAATGTGCGTGATCGGGCGCAACAGCTTCGTCGGCGCGGGCAATACCTTCACCGATTTCAACCTGATCGAGCAGAAGCCGATCCGCGCGGCGGGCATCAGTGGTCAGCTTGAAGACGTGGGGCAGGTCGTGCTCGGCGGGGCAATCGGACACAACTGCCGCATCGGGTCGGGCATGGTGATCTTCCCCGGTCGCATGATCGAGTCGGACGTGGTGCTGGTGGCGTCGCCGCAGCGCCGCGTGATCAGCCGCAGCGTGAGCTACGAGGAAAGCGACCACCACTACGTCGGCAACATCAACCACGAGCGCCACTATCCGCGCCCGAACGAGACCGCGCCCGAAGAAGAAACCTGGAATGCGTGGTAAGTAAAACGAGTAGGGGCGTTCAATTGAACGCCCCTACGTGATCATCCATCGGCTTAGAGCCGAACGGCGGGCATCGAACTGGTGGTGCGGAGCGTTGGCATTTCGCCGGTGATGCGCAGGATTTCAGTGGTATCCATGGCTTTCGCCTCGGCGATCCCCAGCCCCATATGCCGGATCGTCGGCGTCGATGCGAAGATGAGCGTGACCACCGTCATCAGCGCGCCTGCGCCGACGAACAGCGCGGGCAGGCTGACGTTCAGGATGATCCCCGCCAGCGTGCTCGACACGGGGGCGACGCCGACCGAGGCGAACATGATCAGGCTCATCACGCGCCCCATCAACTGCTCCGGGACGCGGCGTTGCAGCCAGGTCATGAAGTTGATGTTGACGTAGCCCATCGTCGCGCCCATGCCCAGGCTGATCAGGGCGACAATTGGCGTCGAGGTACTGATCATCAGCAGGATTAATCCAATGCCGAGCAGCGCGGTCACGCCCAGCAGCACCACACCGAAACGGGACGCTTTCGGCTTGGGCAGCACGCCCGCCAGGATGATACCGAGCAGCGCGCCGCCGCCGTAAGCCGACATCAGAATGCCGAACGCCGCCGCGCCTTCCGCCAGGTTAACCTTCGCCAGCACCGGGATGCCGACTTCAAACGGACCCGTGACCAGCAGATTGATGGCGATCAACAGGAACAGGATCATCCTCAGAAGGGCGCTGTTCCAGACGTAGTTCATACCCTCTTTGATCGAACTGATGACGTTGGTCTGCTCACCGTCTGCTGCCGCTTTGTGCGTGTGCATCAGCCACAGCGCAAACAACGACGCCAGGAAGGAGAGCGAGTCGAGCGCGAAGGCGACGCCAATTCCTTCTTCTCCCGGCGTGGCTCCCGCCGACGGTCCCGCCAGCACCGTGATCACGATCCCGGCGAGCACCGGACCGAGGAACATGCTCAACATCGCCATGCCCTGCGTCAGGGTGTTGCCCATTTCAAGCTGGTCGCTTTCCAGCAGCGCCGGAACCATAGAGGTCTGCGCGGGGAAGTAGAAGGCGTCCGCCATCCCGAATGCCAGCGCCAGCACGTAGAGCATCCACAACTGGATGCTGTTGGTCAGCACCAACACGCCGAGCAGCCCGACCAGGATCATGCGGAAAAGATTGGACGCGAACATCACCGAGCGCGGCGAGAAACGATCCACGAATGCGCCGCCGACGATCATGAACAGGGCGCGTGGGATGCTCGCCAGCGCCAGCACCGTGCCGAGCGCCAGCGCGTTGCCGGTGAGCTGAAGCACCAGCCAGGGCAGCGCGATCAGGTAGAACTGGTCGCCCAGCAGCGAAACGCTTTCGCCGATCCAGAGCAGGCGAAAGTCTCGTACACGAAGCGGGTGAACCGCCTTCTTTTCGGTCGCAGCAGCAACAGCCATGAACACCCCATCCTCAAACTTATTTTCGTTCACATTTCTAAATACGGGGCTGCGCGCTACTGGGTTACACTGAGGATACAAAGACTGGTCACAAGGCTAGGGCATGAGCGACGACACGTTCGCGTTTATCATCCATCCGATCCAGATCAAGAAAGACGTTTCGCGCAAGTTTCCGCTGCTGGGGAAAATCCTCACCGAGCGGCAGATCAATTTCTTCTCGCGCTACTTCCCGCCCGTCTATCTCTCCGAGATCGAGGGGATTCGCTCCGCCGAGACGGGGCGCGAGCTGCGCGGCTGGCTGATCGCCTGCCCGTTCACGCCGCCGACGATGATGGCGCTCCCGGTCGAGACGGTCTACCGCAAGATCGTCGCCTGCGGGCACATGGCGGAGGAGCTGGGCGCGAAAATTCTGGGGCTGGGCGCGTTCACGTCGGTGGTGGGCGACGCGGGCAAGACGATTGCCGAGCGGCTCGACATCCCGGTGACGACGGGCGACAGCTACACGGTCGCCATCGCGGTCGAGGCGCTGCGCGAAGCCGCCCGCGTGATGGAACTGCCGCTGCGCGAAGCGACCGTCGCGGTCGTCGGCGCGAGCGGCACGATTGGACGGACGTGCGCGCAGCTTCTCGCCGGGGAAAGCGCGCGGCTGATCCTGGTCGGGCGGCACATCGAGCCGCTGGAAGACCTGCGCGCCCGCTGCCAGGGACGCGGAGCCGTCGTCAGCGCCAGCACCGACATCCACGACGTGTACGAGGCTGATCTGATCCTCGCCGTGACCAGCGCCGTCCACGCCGTGATCGAGCCGCAGCACCTCAAGCCGGGCGCGGTCGTCTGCGACGTGGCGCGCCCGCGCGACGTGTCGAAGCGGGTCGCCGCCGAGCGCGACGACGTGCTGGTAATCGAGGGCGGGATGGTCGAAGTGCCAGGCGCGCCGGACTTCCACTTCGATTTCGGCTTCCCGCCGCGCAAAGCCTACGCCTGCATGGCGGAGACGATGGCGCTGGCGCTGGAGGGGCGCTACGAAGACTACACCATCGGCAAGGACATCACGGTCACACAGACGCAGGAGATCGAGGCGATAGCCGTGCGGCACGGCTTCCGGCTGTCCGGCTTCCGCTCGTTCGAGCAGCCCGTCACCGACGCGCAGATCGCCGTCGTCCGCGAAAAGGCGGCGGCGAAGCGCAAGCTGTGGTCGTCGACATAAGGCAAGGGGCGTTCCCTGGTATTTAGCTGCCTCGAACGCCCCGATGATGTATCAGTCCCGGCTTGGTGGCGGTCCGAGGATAACCGTACCGTAGGGCTTCACACTGGCGGTCAGTGCTTCCGGGTTGACGGGGGTCGTATTCAGCGGCGGAAGCGTGAGCGTTTTGGCGGGCTGCCCGGTTTCGAAGAACCAGTCGTCAAAGCCTGCCGGAGTGCCGATACCGAACCAGCGCGCCCGTTCCGACTTCACGAAAAAGCTGTGAGGCGTGTTACGGGGAATATAGGCGAACGTGCCGGGTCCGATGATGCGCCGCTCGTCCCCGATGATGAATTCGAACTCGCCTTCGAGGATGTACCACAGTTCATCTTCCCGACTGTGCGTGTGCAGCGGAACCGCCATGCGCTGGTCGGCGAGTCCCTCCAACGCCCAGAATTGTCCGGCGGTTTCCGAGCCAAGCGCCTTGAAGATGAGCAGCGCGTCCAGATGCCACAGCGCCCGTCCCTCGTCCGACTTGCGCATCAGGGCTTGTAGCTGTGCTTGCGTGACCATAAGATGCTCTCCAGTCTCACTTGCGATGCCCATAGCATAGGCGAGCGGCACGTCCGAAGCATCTGGAGAATCCCCTATTTTGTACCCCTATTTGGGAAAGAAAACCGGAGTGCGGCGTTTCGGTGTGCGCCTAGTCGTCCTGTCATGAACTTCTGCGTCTGACTTTCCCCTCACCCAGGACGCTGACGCGTCCTGTCCCGCTCCCACGCAAGCGGGGCGAGGGACACAAGCGTGTGCATTTCTCCCTTTCTCCCCGCTTGTGTGGGAGAAAGGGTCGGGGATAGAGGGGCAAAAAGTGAATAACAGCCTCTAGTCGTCCTGTTTCCGGCTCACGGCGAAGGCGGCGGCTTCCGAGCGATTGCGCAGCCCGATCTTGTTGAGGATTTGACTGACGTGGTGTTCGGCGGTTTTGACGCTGATGACGAGGCGCTCGGCGATTTCGCGGTTACTCAACCCGGCTGCGATCAAGCCGAGAACTTCATTCTCGCGCTCGGTGAGCGTCTCGCCCAGGTGCGGACTGCGGTGCGGCGCGATGCCGAGATCGCGCAGGAGCTTGGTCGCTTCGGCGGCGTCGTGGGTCGCGCCCAATCGGTTGAACGATGCCAGCGCCGCGTTCGCCCACGCGCCTGCGCCCACAGGGTCGATTTCCTTTAGCGTATATGCCATTTCCAGACGGGCGCGGCTCGCCAGCAAGGACTCGTCGTAATGACGCAAGTTTTCGAGGGCGGCGATAAATGAAGATGCCGCATCCGGGTCACCGGCTTGCCGCCTGATCTGACCCTCGCTCAACTCCGCTTGTGCAAGGAGAAGTTCGCTTTGCGCGCGTTCCGCCAGCGCGGTTAACTCGTCCGCTGTCGCTTTGGCTGCCTGCATGTCACCCGACGCCAGCGAGACCTGGATCATCAGCATGAGTAATGGCGCGGAGCCAATCAAGCCCCGTTCCGTCGAGAGTAGCGCTTGATCCAGGATGGCTTTGGCAAGTGGATACTCGCCTTTCGCCAGGTAGAGGCGCGCCAGCGGGATCAGCGCGGATGTGTGATCCGCATAGTTGGCAAGCAGGATTTCTGCTTCTTCCAGCCTTCCCTGAAAAACCTCAAGATCGGCGAGCTTCAGCAGGGCGTGGATGCGTAAGCCCTTATGCCCCTTATCAAAAAGCCGGATCGCTTCCGTGAGTTGAACCTCGGCGTCCTGCCAGTGTCCCGTCTCGATGAGCAGACTGCCGTAAGCTGTCCGGCAGTACGCAGAAAGGAAAGAACAACGATACTGCTGGGCAAATTCATTGGCGGCACGACACCAGTGTTCGGCTCGAACCGAATCGCCCGCGAGTTCACAGGCGGACAGCGTCACACAGAAGACCTCACTGATCGCCATCAGATTGCTGACTTCGCCGCCAGTCGCTGCCGCCATCGCCTCGTCAATCAGTGCCATGCCCTGCTTGATCTGGTTCTGGGCAATGTTCGCCATCCCCTGGAATGCCATCGCCAGCGTTTCCAGACCCGTATCGTCGAAGCGCTGCGCCTGCGCAAGCACCTCCTGAGCAGTAGATTCCAGTTGTGAGGGAGCGGCAAGCAGCGATGCACGGTAGAGCGTAACCCAGCCGCGTTCCCGGCAGTCTTCAACCTGTGCGATCAACCGCTCTGCCCGCGCAAACCAACCGTTCATCGCGCTGTCGTTGCCGCGCAGAAAAACCTGTTCACGGGCAAGCCAGGCGGCGATCAGCGCGGCGAGGTGCAGGTCGCCACGCTGCTTAAAGCCGTTATAAGCCAACCCGCGATGGTGGTGAGAAGCCGTGATGTCGTTGAGCCACCAGAGCGCGATACCCAATCCATCGTGGGCTTCGGGTGTGTCATGAGTTTTGAGGTACGCTTCAAAGTGCTTTTGGGCGGATTCCCAATCGCCCACCGCCAGCGCCGCCTGGGCAGTGGCAAGCAAATCGTCGTCAGTCATTGGATGTCAGCAAAGAAAATGCGCTCACGTGGAATTACTCCGCGAAGATGTCACGCACGGAGAGGGTGAAGCCGGGCAGCACGCTGCCGCCGTCGAGTGTCTCCTCGATGCCGTAGGTCCTGGGCGCGGCGTCGGGACGATGCACCGTCACGCGCTGCGCGTCAGGATTGACGACCCACACGACTACGCCCGCGCGCAGGTAGTTATCGACCTTGATGGCGATCTCGTCCGGGGTGTTCGAGGGCGACAGGACTTCGACGGCGAGATCGGGCGGAATGTGATTGTAGGCTTCTTCGGAGGGTGCTGCCTGCTTCGCCTTCGAGACGAAAGCACAGTCGGGGATATAACGCTCGCGCCCTATTTGATACCCACCATCCGCACCCGTGACAAACCCCAGATTATTCGGCATGACGAAAGCCGACAGGAACCAGATCATACGCGCACCAAGCGCAGAGGATTTTCCATTTGAGACCACTTCAGCGATTTCTCCTCCGATGAGTTCCAGCAAGCAGTCGGCGTTTTCGGGGAGCGCGGCGAAGCGCTCAAAATCCTCGACGCTTACGGTTGTTTTCTGCACAGCCATCGTTGGCTCCGTCCTTGTTCTACCTGAAATGATTGTACCATGACGCGCGTTTAAGATTTACTCTTGTCGCTCGCTTTCAGGGGTATACTGATTCAAAATACTAACCTTCGCCCGCGTTGGCGATATGCCGGTTTCGTTTGTATAGTTGGGAGAAGCGTTTCACCGCAATCGGAGAGCCGGTGGTAAGGGGCAGTGCATGAGCAAGGGTCGCATTCTGGTCGTTGAAGACGACTTTGATATTTCCAATATGCTGCGCATTTACTTCAGCGGGCAGGGCTTTGAGGTACAGGTCGCGCCGCGCGGCGGCGAGGCGCTCAAGATCACCCGCAAGCAGCTTCCGAACCTGATCGTGCTGGACATCATGCTGCCGGACATGAACGGCTACGACGTGTGCCGCGAACTGCGCACTACCACCCGCACCAGCCACATTCCGATCATCTTCCTGACGCAGAAAGACGAGCGCGGCGACAAGATTCAGGGCTTGGAACTCGGCGCGGACGATTACGTCACCAAGCCGTTCGACATCGAAGAACTGAAGCTGCGCGTGCAGAACGCCATCACCGCCGCCAACCGCCAGACGCAGATCGACTCGAAGTCCAACCTGCCGACCGGGCGGCTGATCGAAGACCACCTGCGCACGCTGATGCGCAGCGAGGGCGACTGGACGTACATCGACCTCAAGATCAACCAGTTCGACTCCTTCACCGACGTGTACGGCTTCGTCGCGGGCGACGAGGTGATCCGCTTCACGGCGGTGCTGATGGGCGACGTAATCGACGAGCTGGGCACGCCGGACGATTTCGCCGGGCATCCGGGGCGGGACAACTTCATCATCATCACCCGCGCGGAAGACGTGGACAAGCTGAAAAATCATCTGATCGAGACCTTCAACGAGAAGATCAAGCAGCACTATTCGTTCATCGACCGCGAGCGCGGCTACATCCTCGTGCCGGACAGCATGTACGGCGAGCAGCAGGTTCCGCTGATGACACTCGCGGCGGGGTCGGTCTCGACGCGGACGCACCAATTCTCGGACATCCGCGAAGTGACCGAACTCGCTGCCGACGAACGCCGCCGGGGCGTCAGCGGGCAGGACAGCAGCAGCGCCAATCTTCTCACGTCCTGGTAACGCGCGCTTACGGGATCACGGCTTATGGGACTGGCAGTTATTCTCTTCGCGGGCGCAGTGATCATCCTGCTCTGGCTGTTTCTGTGGTCGCTTCAGCGCCAGCGGCTGGAGCAACTGCCCGATGCGGAGATCGCGCTCGGCGACGTATCGTCGCTCTCCGGCAGCGATGCCGTGATCGTCGCCAGCGAGCAGGGCAAAATCCTGCACGCCAACGAGACGCTGCGCCGCTGGCTGGGCGTCGAGCACCCCGATCTGGAAGCCATCGCCAAAGACGCGCAGCCTGCCGATACCTTCCTCGAATTATTCACGCGCGAGGCGCAAGCCTCGTTCCAACTCGGTAAGCGCTGGGTCGAGGCGGTCTCGCGCCGCAGCCCGGCGGGCGGGGCGGGGCGCATGATCGTGGTCATGCGCGAATTGTCGTCGACCAGCACCAGCCCCGACGTGCTCGACCTCAGCCGGGCGATCAGCATCGTCAACGAAATCGGCGAGACGGTCAACGCCAGTCTCGGCGTCGAGCCGGTGGTGCAGGCGCTGCTGACAATTGTCCGCAAGGAGATTCCCGCCGATGCGGGCGAAATCTGCCTGTGGGACGACCAGCATTTCGTCCTGACGCCGCGCGGTTGGACGGGGGACATCGCTTACGTGCTGGCGCTCGCCGAAGCTGGCGGCAATTACGCCTTTGGCGAAGGCATCACCGGATGGATCGCCCAGTATCGCAAGCCGGTGATGGTGGCGGATGTCGCCGACGAGACGGCGGTGCGCCCCAAGCTCAACAATGACATGTTCCGCAGCTACATCGGCGTGCCGCTGGAAGTCGGCGATCAGTTGATCGGCACGCTAGAGTTCGCCAGCGCGCATTCGTTCTCGCAGGGCGATCTGGCGCTGGTGCGGGCAGTCTCCAAACAGGTGACGACGGCGGTCTACAACGTGCTGCTCTATACCGAGCAGGCGCGCCGCATCGAAGACCTCGCCACCGTGCAGCAGGCGATTGACTACGCGGCGCTGGAAGGAGACCCGGCGCGGGTGTTCGCGGCGCTCACCGAGCGCATCGCCAGCCTGCTCGACGCCGAAGTCTGCGGCGTGCTGATCTACGACGAGCTGCGCGACGCGCTGGTGGCGCAGACGCCCTACTATGGTCTGCCCGATCAGGTCGTGCGCGGTTTTGCCATCCCCGTGCCGCCGAGCAGCGCGGCTTACGAAATCTGGCAGGGTGACGACTACTGGCTGTCGAGCGACCTGGCGGGCGAGCCGCTCGCCGAGGAAATGCGGCTGTCGGTGCTGGTCAACGCCGCCGGGCTGAAGGACGCCATCCTCTCGCCGCTGCAAGTGGGCCGCCGCCGCATCGGCGTGATTCAGGTCAGCAACAAGCGCTCGGTCGGCGGGTTCACGCCGCAGGACGTGCAGAACCTGCGTCTGCTGTCCGCGCAGGCGGCGGTCGCCGTCGAAGACCTGCGCCTCGCCGAGCGCGAGCGAATACACGACGCCGAGATGACCGGGCTTCAGGAAATCGCGCAGGCGTTCGGGGCGATCAGCCACTCCGGCGAGTTTTACGCCAACATCAACGCGCGCATCGCCCGCGTGCTGGGCATCGCTATGTCGGGTATCCTGCTCTACGACGAGGAGGGCAACCGGCTGGTGGCGCAGAAGCCGTTCTACGGGCTGGATGACATCCTGATCGAGCACTACGCGATTGAGCTTCAGCCCGACAGCGCCATGAACGAAATCTGGCAGGAAGACGACTACTGGTACACCAACGACACCGCCACCGATAAGGTGACGCACGGCGCGGGCTTGGCGGAACTCGCCGCCGCGCTCGGCGTCAAGAAGACGCTGATGGCGGTGATGGCGTCCGGCGGGCAGCGGCTCGGCGTGGTGCAGGTGTCCAACAAGGTCAACGGCGAGGATTTCACCGACAACGACGCCCGCCTGCTGCTGATCTTCGCCGCGCAGGTCGCGGGCATGATCGAGAATTCGCGTCTGCTGCGCGAAGTGCAGGAGCGCGCCGACGAATCCGAGGGCTTGCGCCGCGTGGCGGAGTTCGCCGGGATGGTGACGACGGGCGAGGATGACCTCCTGCCAACGCTGCGCGAAATCTGCCGCTTGACGGGCAGCCCGGCAGCCTTCGTCAACGTGCTCGACCCGCAGACGGGCAACCTGATCGGCTACCCCCGGTACGGCTACGGCTTCCAGCGGACGGAACCCTTCGTCCACAGCGCCTACAGCAAGGGCTACGAACACGGCGTCGCCATCTCGCGGCGCGTGTTCCTCAGCAACGACGTGGTCAACGACGTCCGCGTGCTGGAAGATTACCGCCGCGCCGCGCTTGAGATCGGCATCGAGTCGGTGGTGATGGTGCCGCTGGTCGTCGGCGAGCAGTCGCTCGGCGAGTTGGGCGTGTTCAACCGGAGCGAGCCACCGTACAGGACGGAAGACATCCGCAACTTGCAGGCAATCGCCATTCACGTCGCCGCCGCGCTCGACCGCGTGCGTCTGCACGAGGCGACCGGGCAGAACCTGCGCCGCCGCCTGCAAGAACTCGACGCGATCTCGCGCGTGAGCAACGAACTGGCGACCACGCTCGATTTCGACCGCGTGCTCGACGTGATCCGGCAGGAAGCGACGCAGGCGACCGACGCCGAGGGCAATACGATTGCGCTGCTGCTGCCCGCGTCGGAATGGCTGAGCGACGGCGCGCCGCGCGTCGAGCGCCGTCTGGGCGAGCGCAAGTCGCTGGCGCTGGCGGACATCGAGAAGCAGGCAGTCGAGCAGGGTATGAACCCGGTGGTCGTGGAGGATTACCAGAGTCAGTCGCTCAAGCCGATCCCGGACACGGCGCGGTCGGCGGTGGCGGCTGCCTTCGTCTACGAAGACCACGTCGTCGGCGTGATCCACCTGTATCACAGCGAACCGTTCCACTTTGACGAGCGCGCGGCGACCTTCCTGGCGACGCTGGCAGCGAAAGCCTCGCTGAGCTACGGCAACAACCTGCGTTACATCGAAAATCAGGAGCGCGGCGACCGCCTGCGCCGCCGCGTCGAGCAGTTGAACCAGATTTTCGAGCTGGGGCAGATGCTCCAGTCGAATATCGATACGGGGACGATCCTCGAAGCGATTGCCTTCAGCGTGCAGCAGAGCATCGGCTTCGACATCGTCATGATCATGATGGTGGACGAAGACGCGAACGTGCTGCGCCGCGTCGCGCAGGCGGGCTTGCCGATTGACGCCTTCGAAGAAAGCAAGAAGAACACCCTGCCGATCACGACGCTGGAGAAGCTGTTCGAGAAAGAGCAGTTCCGCATCAGCGAGTCGTATTTCCTGCCCTTCCAGCACGTTTCGCAGTGGTACGTCGACGGCTTGGAGGCGATCAGCACCGGGCGGGCGGTGACGCGCACGATGCACCCGCAGACCAAAGAGGACTGGCACGACGGCGACATGCTGATCATCCCGGTCGTCGGGGCGGGCGGCAACCTGCTCGGCTTGATCAGCCTGGATCGCCCGTTCGACGGGCATCGCCCCGACCGCAACGCCATCGAAATCCTGGAAATCTTCGCGCATCAGGCGGCGACGACGCTCGAAAATACGCGCCTGTACATGAGCACCGTCCGCAGCGCCGAGCAGGAAGCCCGGCTCAACGAAGTCATGGAAGCCATCGCCAGCACGCTCGACATGACCGAGATCGTCGAGAAGGTAGCGCGTGGGGCGCTGCAACTGCTGCCGTTCATGCGGATGCACGTCGCGCTGCTCAAAACGGAGGAGCGCGGCTTCGACATGGTGACGGTCATCGTCAAAGCCGATAGCTCGCTGGTGGTGCAGCGCGATCAACAGACGACGCTCGACAACACGGCGCTGGGGCACACCTTCGAAAACGGCGACGATTTCCTCTACAGCGCCGACGACGGGGTCGAATACGAAGACCTGCGCTCGTGGCGTATGGTGGGCGAGCGCACGTCGCTGATCGTCCCGCTGATCACGGGCGGTATCGTGCTCGGCGCGATGCACATCGGCAGCGACCTGACGCAGGCGTTCGGCTTCGAGGAATTTCGCCCGCTGATCAAGCGTATCGCCAACCTGACGGCGGTCGCCGTCCAGAACGCGCGGTTATTCGAGGGCACGCGCACGCGCACCGAGCGCCTGAGCCTGCTCAACCGCGTGTCGATTGCGCTGGCGCAGTCGCTCGACGTTGAAAACGTGATGGAGATCGCTCTGCGCGAGATCGCGCATTTGCTGCGCATCGAGCGCGGGCGCGCCTACGTCTTCGAGCGCGACACGCACAGCGCCCGCACCGTCGTCGAATATCCGCGCGGCGACTTCCCGCCCGGCGGCTTGGTCGATCTGCGTGAGAGCGCCATATTCGAGTACGTGATGCGCACGGCGAAGCCGCTGGTAGTCAACGACGTGGCGCATTTCGAGGGCGACGACGCCGTGCGCAAGGAAATTCAGCAGCGCAACGCCGCCGCTTACGTCGTCCTGCCGCTGACGGTCGGCGGTCAGGTGAGCGGCGTGCTGGAAATGGAAATGAGCACGACGCACGAGTTCGAGCCGGAGAAGATGGAACTCGCCACCATCATCGCCAACCAGTCGGCGATTGCGGTGTTGAACGCCAACCTGCTCGAACAGACGCTGGTGCGCACGCGCGAGCTGGAAACGCTGCTCGAAGCGGCGCAGGCGACTTCCTACACGCTCGATCTGGACGAGGTGTACAACAGCGTCGTCCGGCTGGCGCTGCAAGCGCTCGATATGGACGACGGCGCGCTGATGATTTACGACAACGTGGAAGAGATGCTGGTCGTCCAGCTTGACCTGAACCGGCAGGGCGACCGCGACCGCGTCACGCCCTCCGGCACGACCTACGACCTGTACCAGTACCCGGCGAAGAGCCGCGCGCTGCGCGATGGGCAGATCATCGTCATCCGCCTGGAAGAGCCGGACGCCGACCCCAGAGAGCGCGCCGAAATGACCAAGAGCGGCGACACCGAGCGAATGCTCGTCCCGCTGATCGTGCGCGAGCAGACGATTGGGCTGCTGCAAATCGAACTCAATTCGAAGGTGCGTACCTTCACCCACCGCGACATCCGCATGGCGCAGGCGCTGGGCGCGCAGGCGGCGACGGCGATTGAGAACGCCCGCCTGTCGACGCAGACCGCCGCGCTGGTCGAGCAGTCGCTGGTCATCAACGACATCAGCCGCACGATCTCGTCGACCATGAACACCGACGACATGATCAAGATCGTCCGCGAGCAGATTCCGAGCCTGACGGAAGCCAGCGAAATTTACGTCGCGCTCTACGACGAGGATACGGAAGAAATCCACTTCCCACTGGCGCTGAAAGATCGCCAACCGATTGAGATGCCTTCGCGCAAGCTGGGCGAGGACGAGTTCTCGTTCATCATCCGCTCGCACCGCCCGGTCGTGATGGGTGGCGATAACCCAGGCGCCGCCGAACTGCGGCGCAATCTGGGCATCGTCACCGATGTTAAATCGACGCGCTTTCTGGGCGTGCCGCTGATGGCGGGCGATCACGTCGCCGGGGTGCTGGCGCTGCGCGATACCACGCTGACGCGCCCGTTCGGGCTGAACGACAACCGCGTCCTGACGACGATTGCCGCGCAGTTAGGCGCGACGCTGCAAAACGCCCGGCTGTTCGAGCGCGTCCGTAACTTCGCCGCCGAACTGAACCAGCGCGTTCAGGAACGCACCGTCGAATTGCAGGAGGAGCGCGACCGCCTGAACTCGCTGTACCAGATCACGGCGGAACTGGGGCGCACGCTCGACACGGATCGCGTGCTGTCGCGCGCCCTCGAAATGGTTGCTCGCGCCATCAACGCCGACGAAGGCGTCGTCATGCTGATCGACCCGCAGACGGAGAGCCTGTACAGCCGCGCGCTGCTCAACCCGTCGCCCAACGCCGACGGCAGCAGACAGACTCACCCCGGCGCTGCGCTCGCCAACTGGCTGCTGGAACACGAGCGGTCGGTGCTGGTCGATGACCTCACGCAGACCGATTACTGGGACAAAGCCAACGTCGAATGGCACAGCGGCATCGGCGTGGTGCTGGAAACCAACGAGGACGTGCAGGGCGTGATGGTCTTGCTGGGGCGCACGGTCGGTCAGTTCACCGAGCCGCACCTCAAGCTGGTGATCGCGGCGGCGAACCAGGTGGCGGCGGCGGTCAACAACGCCGACCTGTATAACCTGATCCGCGACCAGAACGAGCGCATGGCGATGCTGCTGCGCACGGAGCAGGAAGAAGCCGAGAAGAACTCCGCCATCCTCGAAGGCATTGCCGACGGCGTGCTGCTGGCGGATGCTTCCGGCGTGGTCGTGCTGTTCAACAGCGCGGCGGAGCAAATCCTCGGTCTCCCGCGCGATTTCGCGCTCGGTCAGCCGCTCTCCCGGCTGGCAGGCTCTTACGGCGGGACGACGCAGTGGGTGACGGCGCTCGACGCCTGGGTGATGAACCCGCGCCGCGACGGTCAGGCGGAACTGCTGATCGACCGGCTGGAAGTCGGCAGCCGCGTGGTCAGCGTCCACGCTTCGCCGGTGTACAACGGCGAGCAGTTCCTGGGGACGGTCTCGGTGTTCCGCGACGTGACCCGCGACGTGGAAGTCGACCGCATGAAGAGCGAGTTCATCTCCAACGTCTCGCACGAGCTGCGCACGCCCATGACCAGCATCAAGGGCTACGCCGACCTGCTGCTGGGCGGCACGGCGGGCGAGGTCAGCGACGTGCAGAAGCGCTTCCTGGGCACGATCAAGGGCAACGCCGACCGTCTGGCTGATCTGGTCAACGACCTGCTTGCCATCTCGCGCATCAACTCCGGGCGCGACCGCCTGCGGCTCGAACTCGTGCAGGTCGAGGAGGTCGTCCGGCAGGTGCTGACCAATTTGCAGGCGCGCCCGCAGTTCACCGCCAAGAATCTGACCGTCACCACCCGGCTCGACCCGGCGCTGCCGCCGATCAAGGCGGATCACCTCAAGCTGGTGCAGATTCTCTCGAATCTGGTCGACAACGCCTTCAACTACACCTATCCGGGCGGCACGATTGAAATCGAAGCGTATCCGCGCCCCAAGCAGCCCGATCACATGCTGATCTCCGTCAAGGACAGCGGTATCGGCATCCCGGAGGAATTCCAGTCGCGCATCTGGAATCGCTTCGAGCGCTTTGAAGAACATGCGTTGGTGATGGAGGTCGCCGGGACGGGGCTGGGGCTGTCCATTGTCAAGACGCTGGTGGAAATGCACGACGGCGAGGTCTGGTTCGAATCCCAGGAGAACAAGGGGACGACCTTCTACGTCTCGCTGCCTATCGAAGGTCCCGAAACAGTTCCGGTCACCAGCGAGAAAACGGCTGAAAGGTAAGCGATGGCGCACATTCTGGTCGCTGAAGACGAACGCGACATTCGAGAATTGATCAACTTCACGCTGATGTTCGCCGGGCACACCGTCACGCTCGCGCCCAACGGCGCGGAGGCGGTCGAACTGGCGACGAAGGCGATTACGGACGGACCGAAGCCCGATCTGATTATGATGGACGTGCGAATGCCCAAGATGACGGGCTACGAAGCCTGCCGCCAGTTGAAGCTGCTCGACGACTTCCGCGAGACGCCGGTCATCTTTCTGTCGGCGAAGGGGCAGGACGAGGAAATCCAGACGGGCATGAGCGCCGGGGCATCCGCTTACATCCTCAAGCCGTTCTCGCCGGACGAGCTGATCCGGCGCGTGGCGGAACTGATCAGCGCAAAAGGCGCAGCGTCGAAAGCGGATTCATGAGCGCTATCACCTCCGACGGCAAACTCATTCACTACGAGGTGCTGGGGCGCGGTCGTCCTGTGATCCTGGTGCATGGCTGGATCGGATCGTGGCGCTACTGGATTCCGACCATGCAGCATCTGCAATTAAAATACCGCGTCTACGCGCTCGACCTGTACGGCTTCGGCGATTCCGCCAAAGACCCCAAGTATTACGCGCTGGAACAGCAGATCGCCCTGCTGAACGAGTTCATGGAAGACCTGGGTATCCCCAAAGCCGCGCTGATCGGGCATGGCTTGGGAGCGCTGGTCGCCACTGAGTTCAGCCGCCGCTACCCTGACCGCGTGCCGCGCCTGCTGATCGCCGATGCGCCGCTCTACGACCCCGGCGACCTCGACCGCCGCATCCCCGCCGGACGGCTGCGCCAGACCGGAATGCTGCCGCCGCTGCCAGACGACCTGAATCCGAGCGCGTCGCCCGCCACCAGCGCCAGCGCTGCCATGCGCGCGGCGATGCTGGCGTCGGCGCGCGCGCGCAGCGGCGCGACGAGTCCCAGCACGACCAACCCGAATAGCACGAGTACGACGAGCACGACGGGTGCGACCAGCCCGCCGCCCGCCGCCGAGCCAACGGTGGCGACCACTCCGGCACCCGCGCCCACGACGCCCGCGCCGATTCACAACCACAACCCGCTGATCCAGCTTATGGAAGGCAGCACCCCCGAAGCGCTGCTCGCCCGCTGCTTCCGGCGCAACGAGCCGAGCTACGAGAAGCTGAGCGTCGACCTCGCCAAGATTGACGCGCCGGTGCTGCGCAAATCGGTCGAGAGCTTCAACGCCGGGCGGATGCTCGATACGCTGCGGCTGCTGACCGCGCCGGTGGTGGTCGTTCACGGCGTCGACGACCCGCTCATCCCCCAGCCGAGCGAGGAAATCCTCACTTACATCACGCTCGACAAAGAGCATCTGCTGCTGCCGATTCTGCTGCCGAACGTGCGCCACTTCCCGATGCTGGAAGACGACCGCTTCGCGCGCCTGACCAACGATTTTCTGGAAGCGCCGGACATCAGCAAGCTGGAAATCAAAGAACGCTGGCGGCGGCGCACGCGGTAGAGCACGGCTGAGTGCTCATAATAGAAAGTTCAATGCGAAACCCGGTGTGTTGTGCGTTATATTTCTTTTTCAACTTTTAACTTTGCAGCGTCAACTTAACTCATGAAAACTCTGATTTTCGCAAATGGCGCCGTTGATGATGGCGAGATGGTCGAGCGCGCGCTGGCGGATGCCTCCGATGCGCTGGTCGTCGCGGCGGACGGCGGCGTGCGCGTCGCCTCGCATTATGGGCTGTCGGTGGACGCCGTGATCGGCGACATGGACTCGCTGACCCCCGACGAAGTGGACGCGCTCGAAGCGCAGGATGCGACCGTTCTGCGCCATCCGGTTGAGAAGGACGAGACCGACCTCGAACTGGCGCTGACGTGGGCGGTCGGGCAGGGCGCGGACTGGCTGCGTGTGATTGGCGCGACGGGCGGGCGGCTCGACCAGGCGCTTAGCAACATCTATCTGCTGGCGCTGCCGATCCTCGAAGGGCGTGACGTGAAGCTGGTCGCCGGGAATCAGGCGACCTGGCTGATGCGACCGGGCAGGATCGAGATCGCCGGGGCGGAAGGTGACACCGTCTCGCTGATCCCGCTCAACGGCACGGTGCGCGGCGTGCGCACCGAAAACCTCTACTATCCCCTCAAGGACGAAGACCTGTATTTCGGTCCGGCGCGCGGCGTCAGCAACGTCATGACGACGGCGCGGGCGGCGGTCACGGTGCGCACGGGTTTTCTGCTGGTCGTGCATACGCTGGGGCACGCCTGATGCCCGAAACCGTCACCCTGATCAAGCAGAATCACCGGGGCGAGGAGGTTTGGGAATACAGCGGCGAGGTGGTCGCGCGCGGCGACACCTGGGTCTGTGTGCGCGCGCCCTTCAACTACAAGGATAAGGATGCGGGATACGTCGTTTTCCGGCACGGCGACATCTTCATGGAGTGGCATTACAGCGACCGCTGGTACAACGTCTTCGTGATCTACGACGTGGACGACGGGCATCTCAAGGGCTGGTACTGCAACGTCACGCGCCCGGCGATCATCCGCGCGGACACCATTCGCGCCGACGATCTGGCGCTGGACGTGTTCGTCTCGCCTGACAGAGCGCTGCGCGTGCTGGACGAGGACGAATTTGCCGCGCTGGATTTGCCGCCGGAGGAGCAGCGCGCCGCCTGGGAAGCGGTCGAGGCGATCAAGCGGGCGGTGGCGGCGGGCGAAGCGCCGTTTGACTGACGGCTGTCAGCTACTCCCTATCCGGGCGCACCAGCAGCACCGGCACGTCGAGGCATTCCATCACGTCGCGGGCGACGCTGCCGAACAGCAGCCGCGCCAGCCCGGTGCGCCCGTGCGTGCTCATCACCAGCAGATCAATACCTTCGCTGTGGACGTAATCGCAGATCAGGCGGGCGACCCCTGTCCCTTCGATCATGTGAGTGCGCACGCTGACGTTCTCGTTGCGCAGCTCGGCGCGCAGACCGATCAAATACTGCTTCATCTGCTCGCGGGAGTACTGCACCTGTTCGTCCTGCCCCGCCAGCGCGATTGTATCGGCGAATTCGCGGGCGGGCGGCGTGAAGACGTGCAGCAGGATCACTTCGGAGTCCTCATTGCTGCGGGCAAGGTCGACGGCGTGAGGGACGGCGCGCTGCGCCCAGCCCGATCCGTCGAGGGGCACCAGGATTTTTCGATAGCGTCCTTGACTGGACATGGGGACTTACTCCAATAACAAACTATATAGTTTCATTGTAACCGATCTCCCCTCGTTCAATGATTGTCATGCATCCCCGTTGACATTGTTGAATGACACCCCGTATAATTTCTGCAATTTTCTACGTGAATCTACAAAAAGTGAACATGGATCAACAGAACCTCACCCCTGCGCGGAACGTGAAGATCGGCTTCTTCCATTTCGGCTCCGGCTTGGCGGACATCATCGCCACCGGCGTCTGGAACCGCATCATGATCAGCGATCTCGGCTTCAGCGCCACGCCGATTGGTCTGCTGGTCGCGCTGCGCTATTTCCTCGCGCCGCTGGGCGTCTGGGCGGGGCGCGTCTCCGACCGCCGGACGATCTTCGGCTACCGCCGCCTGTTCTGGGTCTGGTCGGGGCGGGCGATGATGGTGATCAGCGTCCTGATCCTGGGCGTCGTCACGGCGGATCTGGCGCGCGGCGCACCCGCCGACGCTCTCCACTGGATCGTCATCACATTCTCACTGCTGTTGTTCAGCCTGGGCAACGCTTTCTCCGGCGCGACGTTTCTGGCGCTCGTCTACGACCGCAGCGCGCCGAGCCAGCGCGGGCGCGCCGTCGGCATCGTCTGGACGTTCCTGCTGCTCGGCTACGCCGTCGGCGGTCCGCTGTTCGGGATCATGCTGCCCGCCAGCAGCGGCGAAAACGGGCTGAAGTTCTCGCCGGATACGCTGCAAACGCTGTTCATCGCCGCCGGGCTGATTATGGGCGGGCTGTGGTTCTTCTCGCTGCTGGGCGAGGAACGCCGCCGCAAAGCGACGGACGCGCCCATCGCGGAAGCGGAGACGCCTGCCGAAACGAGCAGTTCGCTGCTGGGCGACCTCAAGCTGGCGTGGAGCAACCGCCAGACGCGGCTGTTCTTCTGGTATCTGGCGCTTTCGATGCTGTTCGCCTTCTCGCAAGACCTGATTCTGGAGCCGTTCGCGGGCGACGTGTTCGGCATGGAGGCGCGCGTCACCACGCGCTTTTCGGGTTACTGGGGCAGCATGGCGATCCTCGGCTCGGTGCTGTTCCTGTGGCTGTCGCGGCGCTCCAAACGCCTCAACAACACGGTCATGAGCGTGATCGGCGTGGCGATTCTGGTGGCGACCTTCGCGCTGTTCGGCGTGTCGTCGCTGGCGCAGGTGCGCGGGCTGGTCACGCCGGGCTTGATCCTGCTCGGCTTGGGGCTGGGCATCTGGGAGATCGGCACGCTCGGCATGATGATGGAGATGAGTCCCTTCGGGCGCGCCGGGACGTTCCTGGGCTTCTGGACGCTGGTCGTGACCATCGCGCGCGGCGTGGGCGTCTCCGGCGGCGGCATCGTGCGCGACGTGGCGCTGCAAGCCAGCGGCGACCTCAGCCTGTCCTACGGCGCGGTCTTCGTGCTGGGCGCGCTGGGGCTGGCGCTGTCGTTGTGGGTGCTGGCGCGCGTCAAAGTCGAGCGCTTCAGCGCGGAGCCGCCCGATGCCGCCAGCGTTCTGGCGGGCGCTCTGGACTGAGTGACCTCGCCAACGCCTGAGGCACACCGACCGTGTGCCACTTTGATTCGCTATTTGTCGTTTTCGTAGTGGATGATGGCGATCAGCGCGTGCAGGAGCGTTTCGACGGCTTGGTCGCCCAGCAGCGCCCGGTATTCGCTTTCGATGGCGTCCTTGATGCCGAGCGAGTCGCGCATGACCTGACGCCCCAATTCCGAGAAGCGCACGCTCGTGGCGCGCCCGTCGGTGGGGTCGGGCACGCGCTCGATTAACCCGTTGGCGTCCATGTCGCGCAAAAACTGACCGACCGCCTGCTTGGTCATGCCCACTCGGACAGCCAGGACAGTAATTCGCACGCCTTCAGCCGGAATCTGAGCGATGATGTTGACGTGGGTGAGCGTGATAGTGCGCGCCTGGGGAGAGCTGGCGCGCAGCCGCCGCAGAAAATTCTCGCTGAATCCGCGCTGAGCCTCCAGTAACAGGCGACCCAGATGCTTCTGGCGCGCTTCCTCGACGAAACGGTCGTCTTGATCGGTCAATTTGATCCTCTGCTTGACAAATTAGTAAGGCTACTTTACTATATGGGAAACCTGCTTTACTATATCGCAGAATCACCTTTTCCTACAACCATTGCGAGGCGCTTATGACCGCACAGCCGGGCTGGACGTTCACCGAGAAATTCCAATTTCGCCTTTCCGTCTGGAATCCCAACTGGATGTACGAGTCGCAGCGGATTCTCTATCAGCTGACCGGCGGCAGGCTGATGGGCAACGTGCGCGGAATCCCGGTGCTGTTGCTGACGACGACCGGGCGCAAGAGCGGCAAACGGCGCACCAAGCCGCTGGTCTACCTGGGGGACGGCGGCGATTACGTGGTGTGCGCCGCCAATGCCGGACTCGACAGCCCGCCCGCCTGGTGGCTGAACCTCCAGCAAACTCCGCAGGCGACGATTCAGGTGGGAGCGCGTCGCTATTCCGTGAGGGCAGAGCACATCGAGGGGCAGCGGCGTGACGCCCTGTGGCACAAGCTGTGCCAGTTGAACCCCTTCTACGCCGAATTCCAGAAGCGCACCGGGCGAATGCTCGACCTCGTCGTGCTGCGGGTCGTGTAGCGAAGACTCTCACGCTGACCGCCGCGTAGAAATCCCGCTATAATCGAGCGGGAACACAAGGCGGTCGTATGTCGGTCTTATCCAACAGGCAAATTGCTCGCGCGGCGGCGGTCGTCGTCGTCGGGTTCGTCGCCAGCGGCGTGCTCGGCGTGGTGCGCACGGCGGCGTTTTCAGCAACCTTCGGCGCCAGCGAAGCGCTCGACTCGTTCTACGCGGCGCAGCGCATCCCCGAAATCCTTTACGTGCTGGTAGCGGGCGGGGCGCTCGGCTCGTCGTTCATCCCGGTCTTCGCGCGCTTCCTCGCCGAGAACGACGAGCGCGGCGCGTGGCGGCTCGCCAGCGCGGTCATGTCGTGCGTCTTCGTGCTGGCGTCGCTGCTGGCGGTGGTGACGACCATCTTCGCGCCGTCGCTCGTGCCTGCGCTGCTGGTGCCGAACGCCAACGCGGCGCAGCAGGCGCTCACCACCTCGCTGACGCAGATCATGCTGGTGACGGTGGCGATCTTCGGAGTTAGCGGTCTGCTGATGGGCATCCTCAACGCCAAGCAGGTCTTCACGCTCCCGGCGCTGGCGCTGAGCATGAACAACGTCGGGCAGATATTCGGCGCACTGGTGCTGACGCGGCTGATCCCGGTGTACGGCGTGCATTACGCCAGCGTGCTGCCGCAGTACGCTGACCTGATGGCGCGCGGCTTGCCTTCAGACGGCGGCGCGGCGACTTACGGCTTGGCGTTCGGCGCGGTACTCGGTGCGCTGCTGCACCTGCTGATCCAGATTCCCGGCTTGCCGCGCGTCGGGGCACTCGATGCGCAGCACCGCCTGCGCTTCCACCCCGATCCGCGCGTCGAGGGTGTGTCGGAGGTGCTGGTGCTGATGGGTCCGCGCGTGCTCGGCTTGGCGGTGGTGCAGATCAACTTCCTCGTCAACGTCAACCTCACGTCGGGGATGATCCCCGGGAGCCTCACGGCGCTGGTGACGGCGTGGAGTCTGCTGTTTTTCGCGCTCGGCGTGATCGCGCAGAGTGTCGGGACGGCGGTCTTCCCGTCGCTTTCGGCGCTGGCGGCGGCGAAAGATATGACCGGCTTCAAGGATCGGCTGGCGGGGGCGATGCGCAGCGTGCTCTTCCTGTCTTTCCCGGCGATGGTCGGCATGATCACGCTCGGCAGCCCGGCGATTGCCGTGCTCTACCAGCGCGCCGCGTGGACGGCGGAAGATACGGCGGCGACCGCCTGGGTGCTCTCCTTCTTCGCCATCGGCATCGCCGGGCACGGCTTGCTCGAAGTGCTGTCGCGCGCCTTTTACGCGCTCTCGGATACGCGCACCCCGGTGCTGGTCGGCGTGGCGTCGATGATCTCGAATATCATCCTGAGCCTGATCTTCATCCGCGTGATCGGCAGCCCGGACAGCCTGAGCCGCGGACCCTTCGCTGGGCTGGCGCTGTCGATGTCGCTGACGACGCTGGCTGAGGCGGGGACGCTCTGGCTGCTGCTGCGGCGGCGCATCGGCGACCTGCACGACCGTTCCATCCTGAACGGCGCGGGGCGCTCGCTGGCGGCGGCGCTGGGCATGGGCGTGTTCGTCTGGGCGCTGACCAGCGCGATCCAGAACGCCGGCGCGCTGCTGACGACGGCGCTCGGCGCGGCGCTCGGCATCGCGGTCTTTTTCGGGCTGGCGTTCGTGCTGGGGATCGACGAAGCGCGCACCGTCCCGCGCATGTTGCTGCGGCGGCGCTGACAAACTCTCACGTTCCATTTCCTTGACGAATCACCCATTACACTTTACATTAAGAGCATAAGCTGACTGCCGATCTGAATCGGCGGCAGCGCGAATATCGGCATCATTAAATTACGAATACTATAACAGCGCATAAATGCGAGAGGTGATCCATGACCGTACAACACGAGATGAACGACCTGCTGGACAACATCAAGAAGGAACTGCCGGAGCGCGCCCACGAAATCTACGAAGACGCCGTTCGCCGGGCGGTGCAGAAAGGACGCTCAGGCAGGCGGGGCTTCGTGCGGCAAATGCTGCGGCACGATCCGCTGCTGCGGGAAGTGCGGCGACGCCAGCAGCAGCAGGAGGGACTGCTCGCCATCTTCGCCTTCCTGATTGGCTTGCTCGGAGGCGCGGCGCTGATGTACCTGTTCGATCCTGAGCGGGGCGCGGCGCGCCGGGCGTTCCTGCGCGATCAGGCGAACCAGATGGCGGAATCCGCGTCCGAATCGATGGAAGCGACCGCGACCCGGCTGCAAAACGAGGCGAAGACGCAGGTCAACCAGGCTGCCGATTCGCTCGAATCCGCCTCGAAGCAGGCGCGCAGTCAGGCGAAAGATTCGGTGGAGGAGACGGAAAAGCGCGTTCGGGAAGCCGTTTCCGATACGGCGCTGACGGCGCAGGTGCAGGTCGAGATCGCGCGTTCCCTGCGCGCTCCGGGAGCGGTTGACGTGTCGGTGAATGACAGCACCGTCACCCTGAGCGGCAGGATTCTCGCCAGCGAAGCGCAGGCTCTCGTCAAAAAGATTCAGGCGATGCCGGGCGTGCGCGCCGTCGAGAATCATCTGGAACTCCACGACGCGCCGGAGAGCGCAGACAGCGAGCCGAACAACCTGGATGCGGATGCGGTTCCGGGCAACGCTGGTTCGTGATGGCGCAGCGCGCGTTCTGGCGTTGGGCTGAGCCAGCGTGAATCACAAGGGCAGACTTCGCGTCTGCCCTTGCTGTTTATTCTGCCGGTTCACCCCCGTCGGCGCTGGCGTGGGCGACCTGCGGCGCTTCCTGATGGAGCGGCAGCCGAATCTGAAATTTCGTCTCGCCGGGCTGCGAGAGCAGCTTGATCTCGCCGTGATGCCGCGTGATGACCACGCGGTGGGCGATGTCCAGTCCTAGCCCCGTCCCCTTGCCGACCTCTTTAGTCGTGTAGAATGGTTCGAAGATGCGCGACTGGATGTCCTGCGGGATGCCGGGACCGTCGTCTGAGAGTTCGACCCACAGGTCTTCGTCGTCCGCCCAGGTGCGAATCGTCAGCGTGCCTTTGCCGTTGGCTTCGTTCATGGCGTCGATGGCGTTGTCGATGATGTTCGTCCACACCTGATTCAGTTCGCTGCCGTAAGCGGTGATGCGTGGAACGCTCCGGTCGAAGGCGCGCACGACCGTGACGTGCCTGTCGCGCAGTTTGTACGCCATCATCGTCAGCGTGTCTTCGATGCCCTCGTGAACGTCGATGTCTTGCAGCGGCGCCTGATCCATGTACGAATAGGATTTGACCGCCTTGACCAGCTCGGAGATGCGCTTCGTGCCCTGCTCGATCTCGCGCAGCAGGCTGGCAGCGCCGAGCGAGGCGCTCAGCCACGCCATCGCCGTCGGCAGCGCGTCGCCGCCAATCTGATCGAGCAGGCGCACGAGCTGATCCGGCGTGATGCCCGCCGTGACCAGCGTCGGCGCGATGTCCCAGCTATTTTCGACCTCCTGATCGTCCAGCCACGTGCCGATCTCGTCCTCGCGGTCGCTCTGGGTCAGCGGGTCGAGTTCGTCGGGCGCGCGCAGTTTTTCGACGGCTTGCGCCCGCAGCGCCAGCAGGCGGTCGAACTGGTTTTCGCTCAACTGCTGACCGAGCTTGACCAGCAGCGGCTCGATCTGGTCGAGCGTGTCGTTCAGTTGGCTGGCGGCGCGGCGCGCGGCGGCAGCGGGGTTGTTGAGTTCGTGCGCCAAGCCCGCCGCCAGCACGCCGAGCGCGGACATCTTCTCGCGCTGGCGCGAGAGCGCCTCGGTCGTCTGGATGCGCCACGACAGGGCGCTGAACAGCTTGCTGACGATCAGCGGGCAGACGGAGAACATCTCGCGGAACGCCTGATTGTCCAAGCGCAGAAGCTGCGTCGGCTGGATGGCGCGGGCGCTGGCGATGTAGGGCGTGCCGCTCAGCAGCGGGACTTCGCCGCTGAAGCCGCCGTCGTGGTGCGTGTTGAGCACCTGCTCCTGCCCGTTGATGACCTGCGTGATCTGCACCTCGCCATTGAGGACGACGTAGAAATAATCCGCCTCGTCGCCCTGATGGAAGAGGTACGTTCCCGCGTCCGCCTGATATTCCTCGCCGTGATCGAGCAGCCATTGCAGTTGATCCGGGCGCAGGTGCTCGAACAGCGGGACTTTGCTCAGTGCTTCCTGATCCAGCATTACAACTCTCCGAGATACTGGTGGATGAACTGGACGGCGATGGAGCCTTCGCCGACTGCCGACGCGACGCGCTTGACCGAGCGGTGGCGCACGTCCCCGGCGACGAAGATGCCCGGCACGCTGGATTCGAGCAGGAAGGGTATCCGGTCGAGCTTCCAGCCTTTGGGCGGCTTGCCGTCGCGGATCAGGTCGTTGCCCGTCAGGATGAAGCCGTGCTCGTCGCGCTCGACGACACCTTCGAGCCAGTCGGTGTGCGGCAGCGCGCCGATGAAGACGAACAACGCCGCTGCCGGGTACTTTTCGGTCTCACGGGTTTGGTTGTCGATCAGCGTGACGGCTTCCATGTGCTCTGTGCCATGCACCGCCAGCACTTCGGTGTAGAGCTTCACGGCGATGTTGGGCGTTGCCGCGATTTGATCGACCAGATACTGCGACATGCTCTTGCCGAGCGATTCCCCGCGCACGACCATGTAGACGGTGCGCGCGTACCGGCTGAAGTACATCGCCGCCTGCCCGGCGGAGTTGCCCGCGCCGACGATGAACACGTCCTGCCCCTTGACCGAGGGCGCTTCGGTCATCGCCGCGCCGTAATAGACGCCCATGCCCGTCAGCGCGTCGCAGCCGATCACGTCGATGCGGCGGTAGGACACGCCGGTCGCAATCATCAGGGCGTGGCAGCTCACCTCGCTGCCGTCGGACAGGCAGAGGATGCGGTACTGGTTCTCGATGCGCACCTTGACGACCTCGGCGGGCGTGAGGATTTCGACGCCGAAACGGGTCGCCTGCGCGACGGCGCGGCGGGCGAGGTCGTTGCCGCTCAAGCCGGAGGGGAAGCCCAGGTAATTCTCGATGCGCGAGCTTGTCCCCGCCTGACCGCCGGGCGCTTCGCGCTCGATCAGGATGGTGTGCAGCCCTTCCGACGCGCCGTAAACCGCCGCCGCCAGCCCGGCGGGACCGCCGCCGACAATCGCCAGATCGTAGAACGGCTGCGCCGCCTGCGTCTTCAAGCCAATCTGCTCGGCGATCTGCACGTTGGTCGGGTTGGTGAGCGGCGTGCCGTCGGGCAGCAGCACCACCGGCAGCGCCGGGGCGTCGAGCGATGCGATCAGGTCGACCGCTTTCGGGTCGAGTTCCAAATCCATCCAGCGATAGGGCACGCGGTTGCGGGCGAGGAAGTCCTTGACGCGGTGCGCGTCCGGCGACCACTGGTGACCGATCACGCGCAAGCCTTCGAAGGGCGGGCGGTAGCTGGACTGCCACTGGTCGATCAGATCGTGCAGCACCGGATAAAGATGCTCCTCCGGCGGATCCCAGGGCTTCATCAGGTAGTAGTCGAGGTTGATCTCGTTGATCGCCTGGATGGCGGCGTTGGTATCGGCGTAGGCGGTCAGCAGCACGCGGCGCGCGTTGGGGAAGAAGTCGCTGGCTTTGCCGAGGAATTCGACCCCGCTGATCTCCGGCATTCGCTGGTCGACGAGGAAGAGCGCCACCTCGTCGTTGCGAAGCCGGAGCTGCTGCAAGGCAGCCAGCGCGTCCGCGCCCTTGTCGGCGCGCATGATGCGATAGTCTCTGCCGAATTCGCGGCGCAGGTCGCGCTGGATCGATTCCAGCACCTGCGGGTCGTCGTCCAGCGTGAAAATAATCGGTTTCGATGCCATAAGTTCTGTTCCGTTCTGATTAGGATTGCATTTGCGCCGTTTATTTTTCGTTGCCAGGGGTCAAACCGGCGCTTCTGGCGCCCTTGCCAACCCATAACGAAAAAACAACTGCCTTCCTTGCGATAACCGCCTTATATCCCAATCTTTTCCCAAAGTTGGGATATTTTGGGTTAGTGGGATATGGAAATATATCCCAAGTTTCGGCTAGGAAGCCTGATAAGGCTTCGCCCGCATGTTACAGCGGCTCAACCTGACCGCCGTCCAGCAGTTGGCTGACGCGCAGCTCGGCGGTATCGAGCAGGGTCTGGCAGTGCTGCGCCAGCGTGCGCCCGCGCTCGAACAGCTTGACCGATTCTTCGAGCGGCAGATCGCCGGAATCGAGCCGCGAGATGATTTCCTCCAGCTCGGCGTAAGCCGTCTCGAAGGAAAGCTCCGATGTTTCACCTGGTTCAGTCATGCTCAACCTTTGCCTGAATAGAGCCGTCGTGGAATTGGATGATCACGTCGCCGTGCGCATCATGCACCGATTTGATTCGTTTCCCCGTAACGTGATCGCTGACGAGGGCGTAGCCGCGTTCGAGGATCGCCTGTGGGTTGCTGGCGATCAACGTGCGCTCCCGCGCCTCGACGCGCTCGCGCAGCAGCGCCAGCCGCCCGCGCTGCGCCGAAGCGATGTGCATCTGCCAGTCGTCGATGCGCTGGCGCAGGGCGCGCACGCGCGACAGCGGCGAAAGCTGGCGCAGCAGCCGCTCCTGATCCGCGAGCGCGTCGTAGCGCCGCTGGAGGTCGTAGCGGAAAGCGTCGTTCAGGTTCTGCGCGAGCCTGCTCAGCGTCATGCGCATCTCGGAGAAATCGGGCGTGATCAGCTCCGCCGCTGCCGAAGGCGTCGGCGCGCGCAGGTCGGCGGCGAAATCGGCGATGGTGAAGTCGGTCTCGTGCCCGACGCCGCTGACGACCGGGACGCGGCTGGCGACAATCGCGCGGGCAACCTCTTCGTCGTTGAACGCCCACAGGTCTTCGATGCTGCCGCCGCCGCGACAGACCAGAATCACGTCGATGTCGTCGCGCCGGTTGAGCCGATCCAGCGCGCGCACGATCTGCGCCGGGGCGTCGATGCCCTGCACCAGCGTCGGCGAAAGCAGGACTTCCGCCAGCGGGTAGCGGCGGCGCAGCACGTTCTGCACGTCCTGAAAGGCGGCGGCGCTCGCCGACGTGACGACGCCGATCCGGCGAGGAAAGAGCGGCAGCGGGCGCTTGCGGTCGAGGTCGAACAAGCCCTCGGCTTCCAGCCGCTGCTTGAGCAGCTCGAACTGGCGGTACAGGTCGCCAATGCCGACCGGACGGATGCGATCCACGTAAAGCTGATACTTGCTGCGCTCTTCGTAGATGGTGACGTAGCCGTGCGCCAGCACCGCGTCGCCGCTCTGGGGCAGCACCGCCTGCTGCGCCGCGCTCGACCGCCACATCGCGCAGTCGATCTGCGCCTTGCCATCCTTGAGGGTGAAATAGCAGTGTCCTGAGGGCATCGCCTGCTTGAAGCCGGAGACTTCGCCCTCGACCCAGATGTCCTGCAAGTGGTCGTCCAGGTCGAACAGGCTGCGGATGTGCGTATTCAGTTCGTGGACGGAGTAGGTAGTCTGCATGAAGTCCCTTTGGTTCTCGGCGTTCTTGATTATACAATTAGGCGATGCTTTTATGAAACGCTGAGGATGGGGACGATGGCATACCTGAACGGCGATGAACGCGAGGCGCTGGCGCGCGAACTCGCAGCGATGAACGTCGGCAAAGCGCGCGGCAAGCTGCGCCGCATGGATCCGAACGTCCGGCTGCGCTTCATGCGCAACGCGCAGGAAACCGGGGAATACCTGACGCGCATCGACCTGCCCGGAAAAGGCGTGATCGTGACGCTGGTCGAGCGCGAGAAGGAAGAGCAGACCGCCAGCGATAAGCCGGGGTCGGCGAAAATTCGGTTCAAGTCGGAATACGATCTGGCTGAAGTGATCGTCGATCCGCTGCCGGAGAATAACACGTAAGCGGTTTTCGCCACCGGGCGCGCAGAGGACATGGGGCAATCGTCTTCCTCTGCGTGCTCGCTTCCTCTCCAGTTCCACCACAATCCAACGGTGTCGAATCTCCTGCGCAATGGGGAATTTAAACACCTCACAGGCAGGCGGGGATCGCTTAGAATCGCCTGAGCAGTGACCGCCGTGCTGGTGGACGGCGGTCGCGCGCGTTCTGGATCAGCATGAACGGGGGGCGTGATTATGGAAATTGTGGCGATTCTGATCGTGCTGGCGGTGATCGTCCTCTTTCTGTGGGCGGGGCTTCAGGTCAAGCCCGCGCCGTTCCCGCGCTATGCCGAGCCGACCACGCTGCCGGAAACCATTCCGCTGCCCACCGACCTGCCCGCGCCGGTCGAGCGCTTCTTCAAAGCCGCCATCGGCGAGCAAATTCCCGTCATCAACTCGGCGGTTATCAGCGGCAGCGGCAAGCTGAAGTTCATGGGCATTCCCTTCAACGCGCGCTGGCGCTTCATCCACGACGCCGGGCACGCCTACCGCCATTACATCGAGACGACCATTTTCGGGCTGCCGCTGATGAAGGTGAACGAGTGGTTTCTGGACGGCAAAAGCCGTCTGGAACTGCCGTTCGGCATGGTCGGCGAGGGCGCGAAGATAGACAGCGCCGCCGCGCTGGGCTTGTGGGGCGAGTCGGTCTGGCTGCCGTCGATTCTGGCGACCGACCCGCGCGTGCGCTGGGAAGCCATCGACGAGGCGAGCGCGCGGCTGGTCATCCCCTCCGGCGACGGCGAGGACAGCTTCACCGTCACGTTCGATCCGGCAACCGGGCTGATGCGCCAGTTGGAAGCGCTGCGCTGGCGCGACGAGAAGACGCCGGAGAAAATCCTCTGGATGAACAAAATCCTCGGCTGGCAGAGCTTCAACGGCATCCAGCTTCCGTCCCCGACCGCGATCATCTGGCAGGATCAGGGCTTCGCCTGGTTCACGCCGGTGGTCGAAGACGCCGTCTACAACGTGGACGTGTCCGCGTATATTCGGGCGCGGGGATTATAAGATACAGGTATCTGTGTAGGGGCGCACGGCTGTGCGCCCCTACAGACGACGATTTCGATATCTGGGCGCTAGAGCGCTTCGATGGCGGCGAGTTCTTCCTCGCCGAGCGTCATACCGAGGATGTTGTAGCCCGCATCGACGTGCATCACCTCGCCCGTGACCGCCGATCCCAGGTCGGAGAGCAGGAACAGGGCGGCGTTGCCCACTTCCTCCTGCGAGACCAGTTTGCGCAGGGGCGACGACTTCTCCGAATACTTGAGCATCATACGGAAGCCGGGGACGCCCGCCGCCGCCAGCGTCTTGATCGGTCCGGCGCTGATGGCGTTGACGCGAATCCCCTTCGGACCCAGATCGTTGGCGAGGTAGCGCGTGATCGTCTCCAGCGCGGCTTTCGCCACCGCCATGACGTGATATTTGGGCATGACCTTCTCGGCGGCGTAATAGGTCAGGCTGACGATGCTGCCGCCGTCGGTCATGAGCGGCTCGGCGCGCTTCGCCAGCGCGATCAGGCTGTAGGCGCTGATGTCGAGCGCCATCTTGAAGCCCTCGCGCGACACGTCGACGAAGCGCCCGCCCAGGTCTTCGCGGTTGGCGAAGGCGACCGAATGCACCAGCACGTCGATTTTGCCGTAGCGCTCGCGGACTTTGTCGAAGACGGCGTCGAGTTCGTCGTCGCTGGCGACGTTGCACAGCTCGACGAAATCGCAGCCGATTTCCTGCGCCAGCGGCATGACGCGCTTCTCCAGTATCTCCGCGCCGTAGCTGAGCGCGATAGTCGCGCCCTCGTCGTGCAGCTTCTGCGTGATGCCCCACGCGATTGAATTCTTGTTGGCGACGCCGAAAATCAGCGCGACCTTGCCGTCCATCAGTCCCATGAGATTGGTCTCCTTCAATAAGTCATTTCGTCAACGGTCGGGGCGGGCTTGAAACGACCGGTGCTGGTACGCGAATCTTCCCTCAAAACCTCACCTCTCAATCCCCTCTCCCTAAGGAGAGGGGAAGCTAAGCGAAGCTGACCGCAGGTTTGCCGCGCAGCGGGGTGAGGTCAGGAAACTAGCGCCACTCGGTTTGAAACCCGCCCCTTCGAAATCGTCGGTTTCATATTCTGACGCCTAATGTAACACGCCGGGACGGGCGAAGCTACGGTTGCCTTCGCATCCCCGGCGGCGTTAATATGAGCGCGTTCCGGGTTGCCAGGAGAGAGGCGAAGTGATGGCGGAGAGCGAAACGATCCACGTGGTTGTGGCGATGGATTTTCCCGACGAGCTGATTGACCGATGGCGCGAGGTGTCGCCGCGCCTGCACATTGAGCGCTACAGCCCCACCGTCCCCGATAAAGCGTGGGCGGACAGCCGAAATCGTGTTCACGGGGCGCGTGCTGCCCAAGCCGGAGCAGGTGCCGCATCTGCGCTGGATTCAACTGTACTCCGCCGGGATCAACCACGTGATCAAAGAGCCGATTTTCGCCTCCGAGGACATCGAGGTGACGACCACCAGCGGCATCCACGCCACGCCGATGAGCGAGTACTGCCTCACCATGATGCTGGCGTTCACCTACAAGCTGCCGAAAATGCTCGCATTGCAGGCGAAAGCGGAGTGGGAGCACGACGAAGGCGTGTTCGAGCCGCATCCGCTGCGCGGGCAGACGCTCGGCATCGTCGGCTACGGCAACATCGGGCGCGAGCTGGCGCGCATCGTCGATGCGATGGGCATGAAGGTGCTGGCGACCAAGCGCGACGTGATGCACCCCGCCGACGACAATTCCTATCGTGAGGCAGGCACGGGCGACCCTGAAGGTGACATTCCGGCGCGCCTCTATCCGTCGGAAGCGCTCGGCTCGATGGCGCGCGAGTGCGATTTCCTGGTCATCACCACGCCGCTGACCGCCGCGACACATCACATGGTCAACGCCGCCGTGCTCAAGCAGATGAAGAAGACGGCGGTGCTGATCAACGTGGCGCGCGGCGCGGTGATCGACGAAGCCGCGCTGATCGAGACGCTGCAAGCGCACAAGATCGGCGGCGCGGCGCTCGACGTGTTCGAGCAGGAGCCGCTCCCCGCCGACAGCCCGCTGTGGAAGCTCGACAACGTGATCCTCAGCCCGCACGTGTCCGGCTCGTCGACCACCTACAACGAGAAGGCGGCGACGCTGTTCGCGGAGAACTTGCAGCGCTATCTGGATGGGCTGCCGCTGCTCAACCGCGTCGAGCGCGCGCGGGGGTATTGAACTGTAGGTGACCGATACAGAGACGCTCTGCCCTTGAACCTCACCCTGCTGCACGGCGAACCTTCGGTTCGCACGCTTAGCTCTCCCTCTCCACTGTAAGCGCAGCGGCGTGGAGAGGGCGTTGGAGGGTGAGGTTTTCGCATAAGCATCGAATTTTGAACCTTTTGCCACCCACGCGCGATCTATAGAATAGTGTTCATCATTGAAAATAATTCAAGAGGTGTTCGGGATGAAGAAATACCAGTATCTCCAGTTCGCGGCGACGCGGCTTTACACGGGGGCGATTGCCTATTCGCCCGACGGCAAACAGATCGCGCACGTCAACAACGTAACCGGGCAGTTCAACCTGTGGACGATCCCGTCGGGCGGCGGAATGCCGCGCCAGCTCACCAGCTATAACGACAACACCGTGCGCAGCGTCGCCTGGCGTCCCGACGGGCAGGAAATCCTGTTCATCGCCGACCAGAACGGCGACGAGCAGCATCAGGTCTACACGATTGGCGCGCGCGGCGGCTGGGCGACGGCGCTCACGCACAAGATGGACGCGCAGCACCTGATCAGCGGCGAGCCGTATGCGCCGGACATGAAGACGATTGCCTACGCCGCCAACGACGTGAACCCCGCGAACATGGAGATCATCCTGCGCGACGCGGCGACGGGCGAGACGCGCCGCCCGTTCCCTTCTGGCGGGGCGATGTACATCCCGATTGCCTGGTCGCCCGACTCGCGCTACCTGCTCGGTCTCAAGCAAACGTCGAACACCGACACGGACATCCTGCTGCTGGATGCGCACACCGACGAGGTCGTCAACGCGACGGCGCACGAAGGCGAGATCATCTTCGCGCCGGGTCCCTGGGCGCGGGACGGCAGCGGCTTCTATCTCGTCAGCAACCACCAGCGCGAGTTCACCGGGCTGGCGTTCTACCGCCTCGCCGACCGCAAGTGGGACTGGGTGGAAACGCCCGACCATGACATCGACAACGCCGCGCTCTCCAGAGACGGGCGCGTGCTGATCTGGGTCGTCAACGAGGACGGCGCGTCGCGGCTGTACGGGCGCGACCTGACGACCGGGCAGGCGCTGCCGATGCCCACGCTGCCGGTTGGCGTGATCGACAACATCGACGTGAACCCGGACGGCACGCGCGCGGCGCTGATCTTCACCAGCGCGACCGAGGCGGCGAATCTCTACGAGGTCGACCTCAAGACGGGCGAGCTGACCGCGCTGGGGCAGAGCATGATCGGCGGCGTCGATCCCGACGACATGGTGACGCCCGAACTGGTGCATTATCCCACGCACGACGGACGCATGATCCCGGCGTGGCTGTACCGCCCCAAAGGCGACGGCAAATTCCCGGTCGTGCTCTCGATTCACGGCGGACCGGAAGCGCAGGAGCGCCCGCGCTACAACTACAACGGCTTGTATCAATACCTGCTCAGCCGGGGCTTCGGCATCCTCGCGCCCAACATTCGCGGCTCAACCGGCTACGGCATCAGCTACCAGAAATTGATCCACCGCGACTGGGGCGGCGCGGAACTGGGCGACATCGAGCACGCCGCCAAGTACCTGCAAAGCCTCGACTGGGTGGATTCCAACCGGATCGCCGTCTACGGCGGCAGCTTCGGCGGCTTCGCCACGCTGAGCGCGGTCACGCGCCTGCCGAATTACTGGGCGCTGGGCGTCGATCTGGTCGGTCCGTCGAACCTGATCACTTTCGTCAAAGCCGTGCCGCCGCACTGGCGCTCGATGATGAAGGGCTGGGTCGGCGACCCCGAAGAAGACCACGACCTGCTGGTCGAGCGCTCGCCGATCACCTACGTCGACCAGATTCGCGTGCCGATGCTGGTGATCCAGGGCGCGAAAGACCCGCGTGTCGTCAAGTCGGAAAGTGACCAGATGGTCGAGCGAATTCGTAACAATGGCGGCGATGTGCGTTATTATGTAGATGAGAACGAGGGACACGGCACGACTCGCCGCGAGAACTCGATCAAGTGGATGGGCATGGTCGCCGCGTACATCGAGGAATATCTGCTCGACGAGGCGGCGACCTGATCGCTTTTTCAGGCTGGCAGGGATGCAGACAGACAGCGTCATCGACGAGCTACTCGACCGGGCGTGCCCCTCAATTCAGTACCGCCTGCGCCGGGAAATCCTCAGCCAACCGCCGTCCGACGGCGTGATGCTGCATCTACAGGAACAGATACTACAGGACGACGCCGTGAAAGCGATCCTCGCCACGCAGCAGCCGGACGGCTGGCTCGGCTGGAGCTTTCACGGCACGCCCGGCATGGAAGTCGGAATCCGGCTGCTGTGCGAGAAGGGCGTCGAGCCGACGCAGCCCGCGCTGGCAGCCGCGCTGACGGCGCTGAGCCGCCATCCCGGCAGGCTGGATCGCGGCATCGGCAAGGTCGGCGCGCTGCTGGACGAGCGCGGGCTGGGCGGCGCGCGCATGATCCGTGCCGCCGTCGCGGCTTACGCGGGCGCGGAGGACAAATCCTACGTGAAGCAGCAGATCGCCGCCGCGCTGCAAGGCTTCGAGGCGGTGCTGGCGGTCGATGCCGTCGACGAGATCGTCGAACCCTACAAAGACCGGCTGGTGTTCAAGCCGGGCGTAAAGTGGGTGAGCATTTATCACCTGCGCCTGCTGGCGCATACGCGGCGCTGGCGGACGCGCAAGAATCAGGCGCTGGTCGCCGCGTCGATCCAGCGGCTGGTCGACCTCTCGCCGCTGCCGCCGATCTACCTGCGCCACAAGTCGCAGTGGATGGCGCCCGCCTCGTTTGCGATGCTGGACTTCAACCCCGACATGGCGTCGATGAACGCGGCGGCGTGGATGATGTGGTTTCACCGCTTCGAGCTGCTGGCGCGGCTGGGCGTGGTGTCGCAAATCCCGGAACTGCGCCAGCAGCTCGTGCGCCTGAGCGACATGCTGACCCTGAGCGGCGGCAAGTTCCTGTATGTCCTCAACCACCGCTCGTTCAAGCACTGGAGCGCCTACACCGGGCTGGCGCTGGAGCGCGACTGGCGCTCCCCGGAGCGGCGGGTCTACGACCTGACCTTCCGCAGTTTGCTGATCCTCAAGCACGCGAGCGCTGCAACATTTGCCTAGCGAACGGCGTATAATGGAGTAGAACACGGGGTAAAGGAGTTTACACCATGAGTGATAACGAACAGGTCAACGATCAACCAACGGACGAGATGCCGGGCGAGCAGAAAGCCAGCCCGTTCAACGAGTTTTTGCACCATCAGCAGCGTGCGGTCGAAGAGTCGTGCAAGGCGCTCGACGCGCTGCTGCCGCCGGGTTTCAAGGAGCACAGCCGCGAAGCCGGACGCGAGTTCGTCAGCGGCATGAAGGTGCTGTTCGACGCGACGCTTGAGGGACTGGAGCAGGTGAGCAAGGAGTTCGACAAGAACTTCAACCGCGAGCGCCCCGCCTCGTCGGACTCTGGCGACCGTCCGTCCTCGACGGGCACGACCAAAGTCAAGGTGCAGGTCGACTAAGGCTCGACACGACATCGCTCAAAACGGCGGGCATTCCCCGCCGTTTTTGATTCTGGCACGACGAATTGCGCAGGAATTGTGAAAAATGTCACTAGTCTTTTGGGGCGGAGTATGCTTTCATAAAGATTGGAATCGAAAGCAAACGAAACTCAGGTGAGTCATGACGTTTTCTCTCAACGAGACGGAACTGCGCGAGCAAATCTGCGAAATTGGGCGGTTGATGCGCCAGTACAATTACATCGACGCGACCAGCGGCAACATCAGCGTGCGGCTGGACGACGACCGTATCCTCTGCACGCCCAGCGGCTTGGCGAAAGGGCAGATGTCGCCCGACCAGTTGATCATCGTCAACCTGGACGCGGAGCGCGTCGACATCCCGACCGCTGCTAATGCCGGTCTTCATCCCACATCCGAAATCCTGATGCATCTCGAATGCTACCGTCAGCGCCCGGACGTGAACGGCGTCGTCCACGCGCACCCGCCGACCGCCGTCGCGCTGACGGTCGCGGGCGTCAGCCTGGAGCGGGCGCTGCTCGCCGAGGTGGTGATCCTGCTCGGTCTGGTGCCGACCGCGCCCTACGCGACTCCCTGCGGCGCGGACGACCGCAACTCGATCCGCGAGCTGATCGTCGATCACGACGCGGTCATGCTCTCGCATCACGGCTCGCTGACCGTCGGCGCGGACCTGTGGACGGCGTACCTGCGGTTGGAGGTGCTGGAACACTTCGCCGAGGTGGTCTTCAAGGCGGAGCAGTTGGGCGGCGTGCGCCCGCTCTCGCAGCAGAACGTCGAAGACCTGCTGGCAATCCGGCGGCGCTACGGCTACGGCTTGCCGCAGGACGAGGCGCTGTTCCGCAAATACTATCAGGCAGTCGGCGTCCGTTAGTTCGGGACAGGGGGCTGTATGCCAGCGCAGCGCAAGGGCATCGAGAAAGTCGATCTGCATCCAGACAAGACCGTCTACCGGAACTACACGTTCTCGACCTTCGTCCGGGCGGGCGACTTCATCTTCTCCAACTTTCAGGCGGCGAACCCCAGCGGGAGCATCGAACAGCAGACCGAAGAATGCTTCCGCAACCTGGCGCAGACGCTGGAAGCCGCCGGAGCCAGCCTGAACGATGTCGTCAAAGTGACCATCCTGCTCAGGAACCGCGAGGATTTTGACCGGATGGACGACGTGTACAAGCGGCAGTTCAGCGATGGCTATCCGGCGCGCATCACCGCGTTTGTCGCCGGGTTCATCGACGAGGGTTCGCGCATCCAGATCGACGCGGTGGCGTACAAGCCGCAGTAACGCCGCCAAACGCTTGCAAATCCGAGACGGCTTGATAACCTTGTGGCAATTTCCATTATGGCAACGAGGTGAAGATGGCTGTCTCGGAGTTGCTCCAGGATCAGTTAAACACGTATATCACCGACCTGTTCGCGCCGGAAGACGACGTGCTAAGCTGGATTCAGTCCGAAGCTGACCGCAATCAACTGCCGACGATCAGCATCCAGCCCTACGAAGGACGGGTGCTGCAACTGCTGCTGCACGCCGTCGGCGCGCGCAAGGTCGTCGAGATCGGCGCGCTGGCGGGCTACAGCGGCACGTGGATCGCCCGCGCGCTGCCCGCCGACGGCAAGCTCTACACCCTCGAAAAGAGCGCCAAGCACGCGCAGGTCGCCCGCGCATCCTACGCCCGCGCCGGGGTCGCCGAGCGCGTCGAACTGATCGAAGGCGATGCCCTCGACTCGCTGCGCCGCCTGAGCGCGCAGGCGCCGTTCGACTTCATCTTCATCGATGCGGACAAAGGCGGTTATCCGGCGTATCTGGCGTGGGCAGTCGATAATCTGCGTCCGGGCGGGATGGTCGCCGCGCACAACGCCCTGCGGCACGGCAGGATCGTCGCGCCGGAGACGGATGAGGATCGCGCGATGCTGGTCTTCAACCGCGCGCTGGCGGATCATCCGCAGCTTGAGAGCGGCATCATCGGCGTCGGCGACGGCTTAGCAGTGGGCATCAAGCGCTGAGTGATCGAGGATTTTGCGTAATTCACCTGGTGGTATCGTGGGGATGTGAGATGTCGCCTGCAAACTCCCGATGAAGAGCACGACTTCCCGCACGTCGTCGAAGACGCGGAAGCGCGCCGAGCGAACGGCGAGCTGCGTGAGCACCGAGGCGATCATGCGGATCATCGGGTTGCTGACGACGAGGACAACCCAGACCAGTCGGGGGTTTTGCGTCGGTTTGATCATCGCGCGCATCTGGCTGATCGAAGTCGGGTAACTGCGGATTGTGCGGAGGTCGACCAGCATATTCACGTTCACGTCGACCTGGTTGACGACCGCGAACGCCTGGCGGTTGACCTCGTAGATGTCTTCCAGCGTGATTTTGCCGAAGAACCGCTCGAAGATAAGCTGGTACTCTGGGATATAGCGAAACTCGAACGCCATCGGAAACTCGTGTTCTGGTTCTCGAACGAACATGTTGCCCGGATATAGCACAGGTGAATATAGTATAGAGTACGCAGTTACGGGGGTTCGTTAAGTTTTCGCGGCGCTCGGCGGGGGTGATAATCGGCATCTGTGTGCGGACGATCAGCACGTGAATGACAACTCGCCAGGGCAAGCCGACATAAATGCGCTATGATACTGTCGGCGCTCGGTTAGCGGAGACTCAAACGATGCGAACGAAGAAAGGGATCGCCCTCCCCAACGATTTCGCCGGGGTTTTACAGTCCCGCCCACTGGTTCAGGCGGTTTTCGAGCGGATGCGTCCGTCGTGCCAGCGCGAATACGCCGAGTGGATCGACGCGGCGAAGAAGGCGGAAACGCGGGCGAAGCGTATCGACCACACGCTCGACAAGATCGCGGAATGGGGGAAGCGCCATCCGCAGCCCGATCCCCTGAGTATTTCCTCGCTGTAGACTGTCTCAGGCTGAAGAGCACACCGCAACCGCGCGGTTTGCTGCCTGCAAATACCTCGCTGACGAGCGTTCTGCTCGTATGTTCATTCGAGCATCCCCTCGCCGTAAATTGTGCCGGGCTGGATGACGATGGGCGCGCCCGTATCGACGCTGGCGATCAGGTCGTAGGTGGTCGCGCCGGTGACGCGCACCGGGACGATCTCGCCGACCGGGAGCGCGCCCTCGACGATCACGTAGCCGTCGATCTCCGGCGCGTCGCGGTAGCTGCGCCCCAGGCTGAGCGCGTCACCCGTTGGGCTGCCGTCCTCGTCTTCGCCTTCGCCGTGCCCCTCGACCAGAATGTCGAGCGTCCTGCCGATGAACTGCTGGTTCTTCTTGAGGCTGATGCCCTGCTGAAGCTCCATCAGGGCTTCGTAGCGCGCCTGTTTGACCTCGTCCGCCACCTGACCGGGCAGCGCGGCGCTGGGCGTGCCGATCTCATACGAATACTTGAACGCGCCGACGCGGTCGAATTCCAGATCGCTGACGAACTGGAGCAGTCCGTCGAATTCCGCGTCGGTCTCGCCGGGGTAGCCGACGATGAAGGTCGTCCGCACCGTCAGGTCGGGCATGGTGGCGCGCATATTCGCCAGCGTCTCGTAGACCCATTCGATCTTGGCGGGGCGCTTCATCCGCAGCAGCGTGTCGCGGTGCCCGTGCTGGAGCGGAATGTCGAGGTAGTGCAGAATCTGCGGGTGGCGCGCCATCGTCTCGATCAGGCGTGGCGTGACGTAGCCGGGGTAGGCGTACATCAGGCGAATCCAGCGGATGCCGGGCGCGGCGGCGACGATGGCGTCCATCAGGTGCGCCATGCCGTCCTTCATGCCCAGGTCGTGCCCGTAGTCGGTCGTGTCCTGCGCGATCAGGATGATCTCCTTGACGCCCATCTCCTGTAACCGCACGGCTTCGGCGACAATCGAGTCCAGCGGGCGGCTGACCATCGTGCCCTTGATGGTGGGGATGGCGCAGAAAGCGCACGGTCGGCGGCAGCCGTCCGCCACCTTGAGATAGGCGCTCGCGCCCTGCACGCTGGCGCGCAAAACCCCGCGCTCGTCCAGCCCGACGACTTTGGCGTCGGTGGGCAGGTGATAGAGCGGCTCCGGGTGCTTGCGCTGGCGCAGGCGGCTGATCAGGTCGAAGATGTCCATCCAGCGGCGCGTGCCGATCACACCGTCCAGCCCCGGCACTTCCTGCACCAGGTCAGCTCCGTAGCGCTGCGAGAGACACCCGGCGGCGATCACCATCTGCCCGTGCCGCCGCCCGTCGACCAGCTCGCGCAGCGCGTCAATCGATTCCTGCTTGGCGGCGTCGATGAAGCCGCAGGTGTTGACGATCAGCACCTCCGCCGCGCCGGGGTCGCCGACGCCGGACATGCCGTTCTGGTGCAGCACCTGCGCCATGCTCTCCGAATCGACGGTGTTCTTGGAGCAGCCGAGGCTGAGCAGATAGTAGCTGTTCTTGCGCGAAGCCATCCGTTATGTTTTCCGTTCGCTACGATAACCGTCGTTGGGCTGGTACGCCCGGAAATAATCGATCACAAACTGCTTGGGATACGGCGCTGCCGGGTCATACGCGCCTGTCCACGCGCCTGCGAATGGATGCTCGTAAATGCCCAACATGAATTGCATCGGATAATTTGGCGACTGATGAATGGTTTTGATATGGACATTGTCGATATAAAAATCGATGCAGGTTGGCTTCCATTCTACTGCATAAATATGATAGCAGGTGGTATCTATGCCGAAGGTTTCCTCGAAGAATTCTTCCTTAAGGTTGGGGTCGCCCCAGGGATGTACGCCGAACCGCACCGCCGACGAGGCTGCCCCTGCCTGTGTGCCGACCAACTCGAAATTGGCGATTTCCCCGGACTTCTCCGGCGAATCCTCATAGCCGATCATCCACAGAGACACGTGGTTCGCACCTGTGCTGAGTCCTTTTGCCCTCAGCTCAAAATACCCGTACTGCGGCACATAGGTCTGCACTATTTCCTGGGCTTCTCGGACGACCAGCGCGTCGCTAAACCGAAGTTGTCCGATTTTGCTGCCGAGTGCGCCCGCGAACTCTCCGGTCTGAATGACGGATGCTCGAACTTGTCCGTCAAATTCAGGACACCAGGGCGGTTGGTCGCGGACGATTTGTAAGATCAAATTGCCATCTTCAAATGCGTAATGGGGCGCTGTCTGTCCCCTGGAACTCCAATGAGGCAAATAATACGGATACCACCTTTCAGTATCGAGACTTGTCCCGTCAAACTCGTCGTGGAATTCGAGTTCGATACCCCGGTTTTTCCAGTGGATTTGCAGGAAAATCTCCTGGGGTTAATTTATCGATCATCAAACGCTCTCTTTCACAGGCTTATCCCCCCGCCTTCGTCGCTGTGGCGTTGGGCGGGATGCCGCGCGGCGGCAGGATTGATGTTGCCGTCGGGATCGGTGTGTCGGTCGGGATGGGCGTGCTGGTCGGCACCGGCGTGTTCGACGGCGTGAGCGTAAAGGTCGGCGTGTTGGTGGGTATCGGTGTGTCGGTCGGGACGGGCGTATCGCTGGGTACAGGCGTGAGGGTCGGCGTGTCGCTCGGTATCGGCGTATTGGTTGGAATTGGGGTATCCGTCGGAACGGGTGTATCGCTGGGCACGGGCGTATCCGACGGGACGGGTGACGGCGTGAAAGTCTCGGAGGGCGTTGGACTGGGACCCGGCGTGTCGCTGGGCGTGAGTTGCGCGACCAGCGCGCCCGCCGCGTCGGTTGGCGTCGGCATCGGCGTCGCGCTGTTGATCGGCGTCGGCGCGTAGCCGGGACCGCTTTCGATCTGCACGCCGCTCGTGCTGAAAGTGACGGTGACCATCTGCCCGCGCCCGCCGAAAGTCTGCTGCTGCTGCCCGTTGAAAACCACGTCGAGCGCCTGCGCGTTGCTGGCGAGCACGGTGACGTTGCTGCCCGCCGGGTATTCCAGCGACGTGCCCGGCGCGGCGATGCCGACGTACTGGTCGGTGCCGTCGGCGGTGACGTGCAGCCAGCTTCGCTCGGTCAGGTTGATCGTGACCAGCACGCCCTGCCCGGTGAAATCCGGCTGAAGGTTGGGCGGCGAGGTCGGCAGGATCGCCGCGATGCTGGTCGGCTGAAGCGTGATCGTCGGCGTCGGCGGAAGCTGCCCGAAGATGTCGCCCTGCGGGATGGACGGCTCGCCCGTGTTCGTCTGCACGAGCTGAATGACGACGTAGGCGATCACCGCGATGGCTGCCACCGCCACCAGCAGGCGCAGCAGTACCGTCAGCGGGCTGGTGCCGCGCCGCCGGGGTTCGGCGGGCGCGGGAATCTGCACGGCGGGCAGCGAAGGCGGCGTGTCCGTGATCGAGCGCGGCGCGACTGGCGCGATGGGCTGGTTTTCACGGCTTTCGCGTTTGTCTTTGTGTTTTCTGGGGGACGAGCGCCCGCTCAGACGCCGGGGCGCGCTGCTTTCTTGCAGGGAGTCTTCGTAATAGGCGACGATCCGGTCTTCGTCCAGACCGAGATAGCGCGCGTAATTGCGCATGAAGCCGCGCGTCTGAATGGGGGCGATTTCCGGGAGGCTGAAATCACCACTTTCAAAAGATTCGAGGATGCGACGGCGAATCCGCAGCGCTCGCTCGGCTTCGTCGAGCGTCAGTTCCTTGGCTTCGCGCGTCTCGCGCAGGTAGCGACCGAGCGCCTGAGCATCCATTTAGACGATGAATCCTGAGCGACCCGGTTGCGTTGCCGACAGCCGAGTCGCTGAACTTGCGAGGACTATTCGGCGGATTGTGGTTCGTCGCCGCTGTCCGAAACGACATCGCCGACCGGCTCGACCACGTCCTCGACAGTCTCGCTGGCGGTGTCGGCAGCCTCAGGCGCGGTCTCCTCGACCGGCTCGGCGGGCGCTTCAGCCGACGCTTCGGCGACAGGCGCTTCCGCGACAGGCGCTTCCGCTGCTTCGGCTTCGGGCGCATTCCCCGCCGCCCGCTGCTCCATGAATCTGACTGAATTCTTCCTCGCGCACAACCGTGACGCGCAGCACCGGGGAAGTCTCGCTGCCCAGGCGCACCGGCACTTCGTGGGTGCCGACTTCGCGCAGCGCCGTCTGGCTGATGCGGCGGCGGTTGATGTCGATGCCGGTGGTTCGGTTCAGTTCCTCGGCGATCTCGCTGGTCGTGACCGAGCCGAACAGCTTGCCGGTCGGCGAGGCGCGGCGACCGAAGAACAATTCCACGCCGTCGATCTGGCGGGCGAGTTCGTTCAGACGGTGGTCGAGCGCCGCGCGCCGCGCCGCTGCCTGCGAGCGCAGAGTCTCCGCCTGACGCAGCGCGCCGGGCGTGGCTTTCTTGGCGAGGCTTTGCGGCAGCAGCCAGTTACGGGCGAAGCCGTCGGAGACCTCGATGATTTCTCCGGCGACGCCGTGCTTATAAACATCAGCTAAAAGAATGACCTTCATCGTTCTATCCCTCTTGAAAAACGCCAGCGGCGTCCTGGGTGTCTCTTACGGAAGTCGCCCGATTATAAAACAGTGAGAAGGGCTGTGCCAAGTGTCAATCCAGCTTATAATTTTCCGTATGATGAGCCGTCCCTTCCCGAAATCCGCGTTGGTTGCGCTGGCGCTGGCGTTCTTCGCGTTTTTCATGAGCGCCCTGGTCAGTCGAACCGTCTTTGAGCGCCTGCCGCACCTCGAAGACGAGGTGGCTTACCTCTATCAGGCGCGCATGTACGCGGGCGGCAATCTCGTCATCCCCACTCCGGAGCCGCGCCGCGCCTACTGGATGCCTTTCCTGATCGATCAGGGCGGGCAGCGCTTCGGCAAATACACGCCCGGCTGGTCGATGCAGCTTACGCTCGGCACGCTGATGGGGCAGGAGTGGGTGATCAACGCCTTCTTCGCGGCGCTGTCGGTCGCGCTGGTCTACCGTCTGGGGCGGGAAATCTTCAACGCCGACGTGGGCGTGATCGCCGCCGCGCTGACGGCATTTTCGCCGATGGCGCTGCTGCTTGACGGCACGCTGATGGGGCATACGTCGGCGCTGTTCGCAACGACCTTCTTTTTGTATGCCTACTGGCGCATCGAGCGCGGCAGGCACGCGCTCTTATGGGGCGCTGCCGCCGGGATTGCGCTTGGCTTGCTGGTCGCCAACCGCCCGATCACGGGGATCGCGCTGGCGCTCCCGCTGATCCTGTGGAGTTTGGTGCGGCTGGTGCGCGGGTTGGCGCGCGCAGTCTTCGCGGCGGCGGGCGCTCCACATCGCCCACGACGACGGAGACGGTGGAAGCGCGCCCTGTTTTGACTGCGGCGGAAGCGTGGAAGCTGGATACGGTCGAAACGCTGCGCGGCTCGCATCCCGCGCCGATCTCGGTCGTTCCGGCGGCTGCGACGAGCAGCGCTGCGTCCGCCGCTGCGCTGACACAGGAAACCGGGCGCGTCGGCAGCCGCGCCGAATTCGTGCCGGTGCGCAACGTCGCGGTGCATGGCTTTTTCGCCACGCTCTCCCCGCTGCTGATCCTGAGCATCTTCACCCTGCTGATCGCCGTGATCGTCCCGATTGACAGTTACCTCGCCATCGGCAACCCGACCAAAGACCTGTACACGCTGGTCTGGAGCTACGATCAGATCGGCTTTGGCGATTGCTGCGGGCGTCACGGGCATACGCTTGAAAAAGGCATCCTCCAGGCGCGCTACGACCTCTCGCTGACCGCCGCCGACCTGTTCGGCTGGCAAATCGGCTCGATGACGCAGGCGGACGGCACGCTCAAGCCGGACGTGAGCAGTCACCTGCTCAACGACGGCGATTACTGGCTGGAAATCGGCATCAGTTGGATTTTGCTGCCGTTCGCTTTTCTGGTCGCCTACCGCCGCAAGGCGATTTTCATCGTGCTGTGGGTGGCGGGCGCGTATGGGCTGGTGCGCTTCGCGCTCGATTTTCAGGGCGGCGCGCAGTTGACGAACCCGCTGTTCGGCTGGCTGTGGATCGGCGCGGCGCTGGCGTGGCTGTATCTGCCGCTGCTGTTCTGGCGCGACCACCAGCGCGCCTGGACGTGGATTCTGTGGAGCGTGGCGGTCGGCTTGGTCGTCATCCAGATGGCGTACTGGATCGGGTCGCAGCGCTACAGCACGCGCTATTTCTTCGAGGGGCTGAGCGGGATCGCCCTGATCAGCGCTCTGCCGCTGGCGTGGCTGGCACGGCGGCGTTTGCAGCGACCGCTGGTCTACGCGCTGCTGACGATGGTGCTGGCGTACAGCCTGTATTTCTACAGCACGCCGCGCATCACCGTGCTCAAAGGCTACAACTACATCTCGCGGGACGAGATTAATGGCGTCGAGGCGCGGCGCAGCGGCAGCCAGCCGGTGCTGGTGATCGTCAACGGCGACGACGTGCGCTGGCGCGCGTTTGGTGCGCTGATGGGCGTGACCAGTCCCTATCTGAACAGCGACATCGTCGTCGCCTGGAATTACGAAGGCACCGACGGCAAGGTCAAGCAGCAAATCCTCGACCGCTTCCCCGACCGCCAGGTCATCGAGATGAACGCCAAAGGCAACTACGCCTGGTTCTCCGACGAAGACCCGCCGCCCTGGCTGGCGAGCACGGGGTAGGGACGTTCGCTGACCCTCGCTAATTGGATATTTCATGTTATCATGTTATGTACGCATCATTGGCACATTGAGCATGGAGATGCGTTATGGCTCCGCAAAAAATCGACGGTGAACTCTGCGATTGAACTGGTGCAGTTCGACGATGCTCCGGGAATGAACGCAGAGCGACCGCTATCGAGGCGATTGAAGGCGCGAGATTGTCGATCAATGGCTCCAGCGCGGGCGCGGAACTCCAACCGCCTCAGGATTGCTGCATTGCTGGTGTCGTCTATGAGATGTTTCCGAAGCCACAAATTGCCCTGCAACATGAGCGGCTGCGAGACCTATGGCGCTTATGAAATTCTGGTCGGCAACGTCCGCGTGCGGGATTATCGCACTGTCGACAAGCACGCGCGGATGGGTGACGATAACCCCAACCTGAAGCGCGCCAGCTGTGGGTCAGTCGAAGTCATCCCGCACATGCGCGCGACAGACAGCGGTCGATCATAACATGTCGTCATAGCGTGATTGCTTGGTGAACCAATGTCGGCTTCGCGGCTTATCCACCACGAAGGCGGGAATTATGGGCTGACGTGAGCAACAGCGGCAGAAATGTAGTTCACGGCAGTCCGCGCCAAACCATCGTGATCGGCTTGTACACGCCAATCGGCTCGTGGGTTGGCGAGGGGGCGCATGCGCAGCCGTCAGGCAGTACGCTCAGACCGAAGGCACGGGCTGGGACATCGGTGGGCGACGGTCGACCTGCCAGCGACGAGCCGCTGGGTCACCGGCATCGACTCACGGTTGAAGGAGCTACTGATTACGACCGAATCACAACGGCATCACCACAGGCTCAGAAGATTGCTCCGCAGCTTACAATGGTTCTGATGCACTTCTAACGCGCCATCCTGCAACACGCCGCTTGCCCCGCACGTATAACACCATAGCGACATCCGTTTAATCCGGCGTTGTATAATAACGCCGTTATCAATCGAGGATAGATAAACACCATGCGTGTTATCGTGCATACTGGCAAGGGCGGCGTTGGCAAGACCAGCGTTTCGGCGGCGACCGCGCTGCGCTGCGCCGAAATGGGGCTGAAGACCATCGTCATCAGCACGGATACCGCGCACAGCCTCGGCGATTCGCTCGAAGCGCGGATTGGACCGGAGCCGATCCAAATCCGCGAAAACCTGTGGGCGCAGGAAGTCGATGCCCGCTACTCGATGGATAAATACTGGGGCAAAATCCAGCGCTACCTGACCTCGCTGTTCACGCGGCAGGGCGTCGAGGACATCGTGGCGGAAGAAGTGACGATTCTGCCCGGACTTGGAAGAAGGCGCGCATCTGCTCTGGATCAACCAGTACGTGCAGTCGGGCGAATACGACGTGCTGGTGGTCGACGCCGCGCCGACCGCCGAGACGCTGCGCCTGCTCAGCCTGCCGGACGTGACGCGCTGGTGGTTCGAGAAAATCCTGGCGCTGACGCGCGGCGCGGCGAAAATTCTGCGCCCGATCAACAAGGTGCTCGGTCGCAATACCGAGGACATCCCGCAGGACGACGCCTGGGACGAGGTGCGCAAGCTGTTCGACACGCTCGACCGCGTGCGCCAACTGCTGAGCGACCCGGAGATCAGCAGCATTCGGCTGGTCGTCAACCCGGAGAAGATGGTCATCAAGGAGACGCAGCGCACCTACACCTATCTCAACCTGTACGGCTACGCCACCGACGCCATCATCTGCAACCGCATCATCCCGGACGAAGTGACCGATCCCTACTTCGCGGTCGCCAAAGAGAAGCAGCGCGAGAACATCGCCTTCATTCACGAGGCGTTCGGGGAACTGCCGATGATCAGCGCGCCGATGTTCGGGCAGGAAGTGAGCGGGATCGAGGCGCTGCGCAAGCTGGGCGACATCCTTTACAAAGACATCGACCCGGTGCAGAAGCTGTTCGACGGCAAGACGCACCAGATCGTCGAGCAGAGCGACGGCTTCATGCTGTCCGTGCCGCTGCCGTTCGCCGACAAGAAAGACCTCGACATCTATCGCTCGCGCGACGAGCTGACGCTGCGCGTGGGACCGTACCGCCGCAACATCGTCTTACCGTATACCCTGTGGGATTTGGAAATAGCGGATGCTAAATTCGAGCGATCAACTCTCAACATCCAGTTTGCCAAAGACAGGTAACATCGTCCTTTCGACAAGCCGGGGCAAAGCCGCCGCCGACTCGCTCTCGGAGCGCGCCCGCGAGCTGGTCAAAGTGCGCGAGGTGATCCAGAACCGCCCGCGCTCGCTGCGGATGCAGTTCCGCTACGTGCGCGTGGTCTGGCATTTCGGCTGGCTGTTCGTCCAATTGGTACTGTGGCACATCCTGTTGCAGCGCTATTTCCCGGAGCGGGTGCAGAAGGGCAACATCAAGCGCTGGCAGGGGTATGCTCGCTCCTTCCGGGGCTTCGCCATCGACATGGGCGGCATGATGATCAAGGCGGGGCAGTTCGTCTCGACGCGCAGCGACGTGCTGCCGCCCGAAGTGATCCAGGAGCTTGCCAGCCTGCGCGACGAAGTGCCCGGCGTGCCGACCGCCTACATCCGCGCGATCATCGAGCAGCAGCTTGGATCGATTTCGGCGCGCTTCAGCCAGTTTGACGATACGCCCGTCGCGGCGGCGTCGCTGGGGCAGGTGCATCGCGCTCGCCTGAAGAACGGCGACCGCGTGGTCGTCAAGGTGCTGCGCCCCGGCATCGTCGAAATCTGCTACACCGACCTGGCGGCGATGTTCGCCGTCTCGCAAATCGCCATGAAGTTCCGGTTCGTCAGCCGCCGCATGGACGCCGTCGCGCTGATCGATGAATTCGGGCGGGTGCTGCTGGAGGAACTCTCCTACAAACACGAGGCGCAAAACGCTGCCCGCTTCGCCGAGATGTTCGCCAGCCGACCTCGGCATCTACATCCCGACGATCTACGACGAGCATTCGACCGACAGCGTGCTGACGATGGAGGACGTGACCACCATCAAGCTGGACGATTACGCCGCGCTGGAAGCCGCCGGGATCAGCCGCAGGGAGGTCGCCAAGCGGCTGATGGATACCTACCTGCGCCAGATATTCGAGGAGCGCTTCTTCCACGCCGACCCGCACCCCGGCAACCTGTTCGTCTACCCGCTGCCGCCGGACACCGACGCTTACAACGCGCAGACCCGGCAGGAGGGCAATCCTTTCTACCTGATCTTCATCGACTTCGGCATGGTCGGCACGCTGACCCCGCAGATCGTCAACGGCTTGATCGGCACGCTGGCGGCGGTGATCACGCGCGACCCCGAAAAGATGGTCAAGAGCTACAGCGAGCTGGGCTTCCTGCTGCCCGGCGCGGATACCGAGCGTCTGGAAGCGGCGACGCGCGCTGTCTTCGATCAGGTATGGGGCTTGTCGATGGCGCAGATCAGCGACGTGAGCTACGACAGCATGGCGGCGCTGGGCAAGGAGTTCAACGACCTGCTGTTCTCGATGCCGTTCCAGGTGCCGCAGGACTTCATCTATCTGGGGCGGACGATGGGCATCCTGAGCGGGATCGCCACCGGGCTTGACCCGAACTTCAACCCCTGGAGCGAAATCCAGCCTTACGCGCAGAAGCTGATCGTGCAGAAGGTCAGCGAGAACGGCGATAACCCGCTGGCGGGCATCTTCGGCTCGTCGGTGCTGCAAGGATTACTCGGAAGCGGCGGCGCGCAAACGCTGCTCAACATCGGGCAGACGCTGTTCGGCGGGCGCGCGACGGCGGACAACCGCGACGTGCTGGCGCGGATTGAGCGCGGTGACGTGATCATGCGGGTCGATCCGTCGCCGGAGTACCAGCGCCAGTTGAACCGCATTGAGTCGCAGGAGCGCCGCACGACGCGCGCCATCCTGCTCGGCAGCGGCATGATCACGGCGACGATGTTTTACGCGCACGGCGATGTCGTCCCGGCGGTGGTCGGCTACGTCTTTTCGGCGCTGATGCTGGTGGCGCTGTACTTCACGGGGGAGTGAGCACGCGTCATTATAGAATCAGGTGATTGTGGGTAACGGTAGGGCACGATATATCGTGCCCCTACCACATGGAATCACAATTTCTGGCTACCGGAGGAAAATATCGTGGAACAGTTCTTCGTGGATTATCTGGAACGGCTGAAAATTCTGGATCGGGATTTCATCGCGGCGTTCGACGACCTGCCCGCCGAGGCGCTCGACTGGGTTCCCGGCGCGGACATGAACTCGTTCGTCGTGCTGGTCGTCCACACGACCGGGTCGGCGCGCTTCTGGATCGGCGATGCCGCGCTGGGCGATCCGTCCAACCGCAACCGCGCCGCCGAGTTTCAGGCGAAGGGCTTGAGCCACGACGAGTTGAAGGCGCACTTCGCGGCGCTCGAAGCCTACACACAGACCGCGCTGGAGCGGCTGGCGCTGGCAGACCTTGCGGCGACCGGCGCAACGTCGTTCGACGGCGAGGCGGTCACGAAGGGCTGGGCGCTGCTGCACGCGCTGGAACACACCGGCTTGCACCTCGGTCACGCCCAGATCACGCGCCAGTTGTGGGAGCAGCGCTAGCTCAATCGGCTTGGTCTTCCCCGTTCGCCTCATTCCGCGCGCGGATCATCTCCGGCGTGAGCTTCTCGACCGGGCGGTCGCGGTAGACGACGTAGTGGTCGAGGTCGCGGGCGACGTAAGTATTCGGGAAGACGCTGCGCGCTTCCTCGCGCACGCGCGCTTCCGGGTAGCGCCGCGAGATGTGCGTCAGGATCAACGTCTTGACGCCGGTCTCCAGCGCCAGCGTCGCCGCCTGCCGCGCCGTGATGTGCCCGAACTGGTTCGCCGTCTCGCCTTCGTCGTCCAGAAACGTCAATTCGATCACCAGCGCGTCGGCGTCGGCGACGACTTCGCGCACGTTGTCGAGCCGCCCGATGTCGCCGATGTGGACGAGCTTCACCCCGCGTTCTTCCTCGCCCAGCACCATCTCCGGCGTGATCACGCGCCCGTCCGCCAGCGTAACCGACCTGCCCGCGACCAACTGCCCGCGCTCCGGTCCCGACGGGATGCCGAGCGCCTCGGCTTTCTCGGCGAGGAAGGGGTGATGCGAGCGCTCCTGAAAGACGAAGCCGAAATTGCCGCCGCCCCGGTGAAAGACCGGAAAGGCGCTGACGGTGAAGGCTTTGCTCTCGAAGATCAAGCCGGGGCGCAGCTCCAGCATCTTGATCTCAATCGGCAGGTGCTCGAAATCCAGCACGACGCCGAACAGCAGCTTGTAAACGCGGTCGAGCGTCGGGCGACCGCCGTAGATTGCCAGCGACTCGATGTTCTCCCAGCGGGCGAAAGTCGAGATCAGCCCGCCCAAGCCGAGGATGTGGTCGAGGTGGGCGTGCGTGAGCAGGATGTGGTGCAGGCGCTTGAAGCCGATGCCGCTGCGCAAAATCTGGCGCTGCGTACCTTCGCCGCAGTCGATCAGGAAGCGATATTCTCCGGCGAGCACCGCCTGCGCGGGAAGCCCCCGGTAAATCGACGGCGCGGAGGCGGATGTGCCCAGAAAGACGATCTCGAACATGCTTAGCTGCCCTGTACGGTGATCTGCCCCAGGAAGAGGCGCGTGCCGTGCGGCTGGTCGCCCTCGAAGACGGGCAGGCGGGTATCGGTGCTGTCCTGGTACGCGCCGACCGAGACGCTGTAGGTGCGCAGCGCGATGCGGCGCGGAAGCTGGACGTATGTGACCTGTATAAAGATGTCGCGCGGGCGAAGCTGCTCCGGCAGCACGCTGATCGGGTCGCTCTGCGCGTCGGGCGGCGTCGAAGCGTCCGACAGGATGTGCGTGAACAGGCGCAGGTCGGGCGGAACCTTGCCGTCGACGCGCCAGTAGGTGATGACCGGGATCACGTCGCCGGGGTGATAGGTATCCGCCCAGCTATGTTCGTAGCCCAGGAAGGTGATGTTGCCGCCGAAGCGCAGCGGCGGCGCGACCACGCCTGTGCTGCCGCCTGCCTGCGGGTCGAACATGACGGGCGCGGTCGTCATGAAGCTGCCGACGCGGTTGGCGAGCAAATCGGCGACGTTGAGGACGACGACCGAATCGGCGGGCAGGTTCGGCTGATTGAGCACGCTGCCCTGCCTGAGCCATTCGCGCAGATAGGGATTGACGCCATCGAACCCGGACGGGTCCGCCAGGATGATCTGCTCGCGGTCGCCGCCGTTGGTCAGGATCAGCGCCGTGCCGCAGTCGGCGTAGCGCAGGACGGCAGTCTGACGGTGCATCATCAGCGCCAGAATCTGCGTGTTGGTCAGGGTAACCGGGTTGACCGGCGGCTTGAGCGTCGAGGTGCAGATCACAGTGGGGGTCGTGTCGGCGGTCGTGTCGATGTAATGCGCGAGCTGCCCCAGCCGCGCGTCGTAGGCTTGCTGCATCGCGGGCAGCGCCGTCCAGTTGACGAACAGGTCGCGCGCCAGCCAGACGACGTTGAAGATCAACAGCGCGACCAGCCCGACGGCGGCGACCACGCGCGAGTTGCGCGGCAGGCTGTGGTAGAACGTGGTCACGCCCAGCCCAAAGAACAGGGCGATCAGCGGCAGCAGCGGCGCGTAAGCCAGAAAATTCGGGCTGCGCGGCGCGTGCAAGCCGAAGGGGGCGATGAAGACCAGCCCGACCAGCAGCAGGGCGCAGCGTCCCTGCCGCCACCCGCGCAGCGCCGCGACGACGCCGACCACCACGAGCAGACCGCTGACCAGATCGATCAGCGGGCGACCGGGCAGGTTGATCGCCGGGTTGCTGTCGCCGACGAAGAACAGTCCGGTGAAGCCATCCACGAACGACTGGACGAAGGATTTGGTCGGGTCGTCCACCAGCAGCCGCCCCGCCGCCGCGAGCTGCGGATGCTGAAGGCTGGAGATCACGTAGGGCATGGCGATCACGATCATGATGACGATGGCGAACCAGGTGAAGCTGAGCATGTGGCGCGAGAGCGGGCGGCGCGTCAGCACGATCAGGGCGATGAACGCCATGCTGAACAGCGTCACGACCAGGCTGATCGGGTGGGCGTAGAAGCCCAGCCCCAGCAGGATGCCGAGGGCGGCGAACGCCGGAGTCCTGGGCGTAGCGTTGGGCTGGTCGCCGTAGATCGGCAGCGACAGCGTCAGCGCCAGCAGCACCGCCGCCACGAACAGCGGCAGCAGCACCTCCGGCGTGATCTCGCGCGACAGGATCACCGGCAACATGCTGACGGTCAGCAGCGCCATCGCCGCCAGCCCCGCCAGATTGCCGAACAGGCGCACGCCGAGCACGTAGACCAGCGCCAGCGTGATCATGCCGATCCACACCGAGAGGATGCGGTAGCCGATCAGCCCGCCTCCGGTGCTGGTCGAGGCGGCGAGAAACGCCTGATACAACCCTTCGCGCCCCTGCCCATTGAGGTTGTAGAAGACTTCGACGCGCCCCTGACGTTCCGTTTCGGCGATGCGAATGTCGTTGATTTCGCTCGTGGTGAAGCCGGGCGGCAGGGTGGCGAGGTTGGGGAGGCGCAGCGCCGCCGCCAGCAAAAGCAGCGCGACCGCCAGGGTGTAGCTCACGCGGTTGGACAACAAGAACTCCTAGCGATGAGTGCGAAGTGCTGAGCAATGAGTGAAAAAATCGCCCATAGATTTATTCACGTTCGTAATTTATCGTATTCCCAATAACATCGTCTCGATAGTTATCGAACGGGACGATGCCAGGCTAAAAACCCGGCACTCGGCACTGCATTTACAGAGCCGTCGCCCAGGCGGTGAAGCCGAGTACCAGCACGCCGAGCAGCAGGTTCAGCCACGTCAGCCGGGATTCGCGGCGGCGCAGGCGCTCCAGGTCGTCAGGATCGCCTTTGTGATGCTCCGCCAGCAGCGTCGCCCGTTCCAGCGCGGGCGCGACGCCGAATTGCAGCGCCAGCCCGCAGACGAACATCCCGACGACGGCGATGTGCTTGAACAGGATCACCCGCGTCCACTCGTTGGTGAATTGTAGCACGCCGTCGTAGTGCGGATCACCTGACATCTGGATCAATCCGGTGACGACCAGCACCGCCAGGCTGAGATTGGTCAGCGGCAGGAAGCGGCGGCGCAGGCGCGCCAGGAAGCTGTAAAACGCCGGGTTCGTGCCCAGCACGCGGCGCGCTTCCGGCAGCACCATGATCGTCAGGACCGCCAGCCCGCCGATCCAGAAGATCGTCGCCAGCAGGTGAAAGAAGTAGCTAATCGCAAGGATCGACGGGGACAAGTCCAAGTGCCTCCGGGCTGTTCGGCGCGCGCGCCGGGATCACGCGGTCGCCGCAGTATTTCGCCATATTCGCCAGATCGATGTACGCCGGACGAGTATACCCACTGGGCGTGGTGATCGACCACCACCATTCCTCATCATCCTGCGTCCAGACGGGATCGGCGATGTAAATAGCGGACATCAAGCCGACCCAGGGACGCCAGTTTTCGGCGGCATACTCGTAAGCGGCGACGAAATCGCGCGCCTGCGTCGCCTCGTCGACGGCGAACCACGAGTAATTCGGGTTCTGCTGGTCGGTCGTCCAGCCGACTTCCAGCAGCGCGATCTGATGCGCCGCGTCGCCGTTGGCGACCATGATCCGGCGCAGGTCTTCGACGTGGCGGAAGGTGAAGAAGCGATGCCCGCCGACGCCGTCTTCGGGCGGGACTTCCGGGGCGCTGTAGCCGGGCGCGTGGACGCCGACCGCATCGACGTACTGCTGGAAACCCGCGTCGTACATCGCCTGCAAGTAAATGTCGTCCGGCACGGCGCTGTTGTCATACGTGCCCGTCGGCGCTAACCCGGCGGAGATCAGGATCGCGCCCGGATCGGCAGCGCGGATCGCCCCGCTGCACGCCTTGAGCAGCGCGACGTAAGCGGCGGCGTTGGGCGGCTGGTTGCCCCACTCGCGGCTCAGGTTCGGCTCGTTCCAGATTTGATAGGCGGCGATGCGCCCCTTGTAGCGCGATGCCAGCGTGCCGCAGTAGGTGGCGAAGTCGTCCAGATTGTCGGGCGGCGCGTCGATGAAGCTGCTCCCGCGCGCGCCGAGCGCCGGATGCGTCCATTCGGGCGCGTCACTCAGGCGGGCGACGACCTTCAAGCCGCGCCGTTCCAGCTCGTCGAGCAGCGCGTCGGAGCGGTCGATGCTCCACACGTCGCGCTCCGGCTCGATGTCCTCCCAGGCGAAGGTCTGTTTGACGTGGCTGAAGACCATCAGCTTGATCCAGTCCATGTCGCGCCCGGCGAAGCCGTGATCCCACCACAGGAACGCCTGAATGCCGTAGGTCAGCGACGTGAAGGGCGGGTCGGTGACGGCGAAGCCCATGAAGGCGTCGGCGGACGAGAGCGGCACGCTGATCAGCAGGACGATCCCGGCGAGCAGGACGACGGCGGCGGCGATGGGTTTGAGGCGGCGGGGGATGGAATTCAATCGGGTTTATGTCCTTGTAGGGGCGCACGGCTGTGCGCCCCTACGTATAGCGTTTTGCCTAATTCGTCTGCGTGGCTTCGTAGGCGCGGTTCCAGTCGCGCACGGCGTCGAAGACCGGGCGGAAGACGAAATTCGGTCCGATGATCGAATAGGGCACGTTGTCGTTATCCGCCGCCCAGCCCGCCTGCGGACCGTAGTTGAGGTTCCACAGGAACGCCAGCCAGACGAAATCCTGATCCTTCATGAAGTCGAGCGCCTTGACGGTGTAGTCGCGCTGCTCTTCGAGCGTGTTGTCCTTGGCGAAGTCGAAGCCGTCCGGCACGCCGTCGAGTCCTTCGGCAGAGGGCCAGCCGAACTCGGTCACGCACAGCTTCTGATCGCCGCCTTTGAGCGCGATCTTGTTGTTGTAGGTTTGCAGCGTGCTGCGGAAGCTCCAACTGTGGTGCGGGTTGTCGAACGGTCCCCGGAAGATCGCCGATGGATCGTTGGGGATGTTGTCGTAAGTGTAATCCGGGCTGACGTTGATGCCGTTGTGATGCGCGCCGACGCAGTCGGTGTAATTGAGCAGCCCGGCGTCGAGCATGGCATCCATGTAGACGAAATCGTCGAAGGCGTGGACGCCGTCGTTCAAGCCGGTCGGCGAGAGCGCGCCGCTGACGACGATCACGCCGGGATCGACCGCCTTGACCGCCTGATAGGTGGTGTGGAGCAGGTTGACGTAGTTGGCGGCGCTCAGCCCGTTCGCCGATGTCCATTCGCGGTCGAGGTTCTCCTCGTTCCAGACTTCGACGGCATGGATTTCGCCGGGGTAGCGGCGCAGCAGCGCGACGACGAAATCGGCGTAATCCTGCGGGTTAGCGGGCGGTCCGTTCTTGGTCAGGTCAACGCCGGGATCGCGCGCCCAGTCCGGCGCGGTCACGACCGAGACCAGCACCTTCAGCCCCTTTTCGGCGGCGGCGGTCAGGTAGGTATCGGTCTCGTACCAGTCGTAGCTGCCCTTTTCCTTCTCGATGTCCGCCCAGCGCACCTGCTGCTTGACCCACTTCACGCTCAACTGATTGGCGGCAACGTCCATCCACTGCCCCATGTTGTCGAAGCTGACCTGCACCTGCACGCCCAACTGGAAGCGCTTGACATCGACCGGGAGCGGTGTCGCGGTCGGCGCGGCGGTGGCATCCATCTGCTGCACGGCGGCTTCCTGCGCCGTCGGCGTGACCGGCGCGGCGGTGGTGGGCGGCGGGAGCGGCGTGCTGGTCGGCAGCGCGGCGGCTGCTGGGGGCGGCGTCCCGGTCGGGATGGCGACGTTGCGCAGGTTGTCGCTGTTCGTCCCGGTCAGCGTGCCGTAGGCGGCGTAGATGGCGATGAAGGTCGCCGCGCCCATAATGAACGTGATCCCCGCCCAGAGCAGGGTGAAATTCCTGACCTGACGGCGAAAGCGTGCTCGTGGTGTCGATGCTCGCATAAGTAACCCTTTATCGAACTCAGCGCGCGGCTGCCAGCGCGTCACAGGCGGGACAGCCCCCGCCGGGGCGGATCATGGCGTAGCCCGCCATCGGGTCTGCGCCGTAATTGGTGAAATCGACGTTCCAGATGATCATCAGGCGCACCTTGCCGCTTTGCGAGGCGATGGCTGCCGCCTGCGCCAGCCACGCCGCCTGCTGCGCGACCGTCGTGTTCGCCGCCCAGCCGAAGTACGGGTCGAGCGGCGGATAGCCCTCCGGCGTCAGATAGCCCAGCTCGGTGAAGCACAGCGGTCTCTGCCCGCCGATGATACCCCAATAGGTGCTGATCATGCTGGGCAGGTAGCGCGTGTAGTAATTGTCGCGCGGGTCGCCGCTGGTCTGGTTGGGCGCGACGATGCCTTCATTGTAGTGGACGCCGACGCAGTCCGCATACTGCAAGCCGCCCGCGTTGACCAGATCGCTCAGCCAGTGGTCGTCGTTCTGCACCTGACCGGGGTAGGCGGCTTCCGCGCCGGTGGGGGCGGGCGCGCCGCTGATGACCATCACGCTGCCGTTGCGGCTCTTGACCGCCTGATAGGACGCCGAGAGCACTTTCAGGTAGCCTGCCGCGCTGATCTGCCCGGTGGGCCACTCGCGGTCGAGGTTCGCCTCGTTCCAGACTTCAATCGCGTCCGGTCCCAGCGCGGCGACCCCGCCGACCCAGTTGGCGAAGCCCTGAATGTAGCCGTCGCCGCCCGCCGCCAGGTCGTTGGAGTAGCCGACCAGACCAAGCAAAATCTTGAAGCCCGCACCGTGCGCGATGCTGATCGGTCCCGACGCGACGCCGGGGTCGGTGCCGGGGCTGTAGCGAAGCTGAATTTTCATCCAGGTCATACCCGCGCTGTGCATCGCGCCTGCCGCGCCCGTCGCCGGGTTGTTGACGTGCCCGCCGTACTCGAAGCCCCCGGCGATGCTGCCCGCGCCCGGCGCGACGGCTGCCCCCCCGCCGCCGGACGGCGCTGCGGCGACCTGCACCGGGACGGAAGTCGGGCGCGGCGTGGGCGTGGGGGTCGAAGTGGGCAGTGGGGTCGGCGTCGGCGTGGGCGCGAAGACCGCGACCGCCGCACCGCCGCGCTGCGAGGCGGATTGATCGCTGCCGACGACTTCGACGTTGATGGCGTAGTTGCCGTCCGGCGCCTGAATGGTGGCGACCAGCGGCTCGCCCAGGTTGGTCGTGACGGTATCGATGACGCCATCGACGCCCTGAATCGTCCAGCGCAGCGCCAGCGCGGGCGACTGCGGCTGCGCCGGAATCTGCACTTTGTAGTTGAGGATGGAGTCGAGCACGCCGTTCGCCAGACCGCCGCTCATCAGGTCGTCGAAGGCGACGCCGCCGAGCGCGAACGGCACGGTGCGATCCATGCGGAAGCGCAGCGCGTCGGGCGTGGTCAGCCACATGCGCGCGACCGAGTTGCCGGTGGCGTTCACATAGTCAAGATAGGGCTGGTTGGTGTTCGGCTCCGCGCCTGCGACCGCCTGATAGCCGTCCAGCCGCGCGGTCACTTCGCTGCCGGGGTCAACCGTCCCGGCTTCGGTCTTGCTCGCTTCGACGGATACGTCGCCGAGCGCCGAAAGCGCCTGATCGTAGCTGATGGTGGTGAAGCCGTCGCCCGTCTGCCGCTGCAATTCCGCCGACAAGCCGAGCAGCAGCTTGTCACGGCTGACTTCGCCGACCGCCCAGCGCAGCATCGCCTCCAGCGGGCGATCCGCGCCGGGGATGTAGATCGTCGGGTCGGGGCTGAGGTCGATTTGCAGATAATCGGCGGCTGCGCCGAGCGCGCGCCAGTCATACGCGCCCGTGTCCCACTCGCCGGACTGGTTCTGCGCCATCGGCACGGAGACGATCAGCAGCAAACCCGCCTGATCGAGCTGCTTGCCCAGGTCGGCGATGAAGGCGCTGAAGCTGTCGCGCTGCTCGGCGGGCAGGTCGCGGTAGTCGATCAGCACGCCGTCGTAGCCCGACCCGGCGAAGGCGGCGATCTGCGCGGCGTGTTCGTGGCGCAGGCTGCTGTTGGACAGGATCGCCGTCACGGTGTCGGGGTCGGTGGCGCGCGGGTCGGCGTAGTTGCGAATGGCGGGCGTGAGCAGATAGCCCGCGTTCATGTCGAAGCCCGCCGCCAGATTGCCCGCCAGCTTGCCGTCGAGCGTCGGCTGCAAGCCCGCCGGGGCGATGATCGTCGCCAGCCGGGCGACATCCGGCGAAAGCACCTGGGTCACGTCGTAGGCGGCGAGGATGCGCGGCTGGTCGGTGGGCGCGGCTTGAAACAGCGCAACCCGCTCCGGCACCTGATCGACCGTCGCCACCAGCTTGCCGTCGGCGGGGTGCGCCGGGATGAACTGCCATCTGCTGCCGTTCCAGCCGTAAATGTCGAAGATGTCGGCGTCGGCGTTGGCGGGCAGGTCGATACTGACGGCGATCTGCCCGGCGCTGCCGGTCGCCGTCAGCGAATAGACCGCGCTCTGAAGCGCCAGCGACGGCGGAACAGCCGCCATCGCGTCGGGAACCCACGCGCCCGCGCTGGCGTCTCCGGCGAGGAAGCGGTTCATCGGCACCGAGCTGAGCGATACGTCGAGCGTGCTGCCGCCGCTCAGGTTGTAGGCAGCCAGCGTCAGCCCGTTCTCGGCGACGGCGTTGGCGCTGCTGGTCAGCGTCGTGAAATGCGGGCTGGTCAGGCGCTGCATCAGGTTGATCGGCGGCAGGAACAGCCCGATGCCGACCAGCACGACGAAGACGACCAGCGTCGTGATCGCCGTCACCCAGCAGCCGCAGCCGCGACCGCGCGGAGGCGCTTCTTGCTCGGCTTCCTGTTCGTCAACGCGGATTAATGGCTCGATGGTGGGGGTTAAAGGCTCGGTATCGCCAAAACTGGTTTCAGGCTGGAAATGATCGGTCATATAGGACACCTGTAAACGGACGCGCGGGGTTTCCGCGCGCCCGGCTTACTCAACTGCGATCTCAGGGGGTTAGCTGGCGAGCGCATCACAGGCGGGGCAGCCCCCGCCGGGACGGATGATGGCGTAACCCGCCTGCGGGTCGGCGCCGTAAGCGCCGAAGTCGATGTTCCAGATGATGAACAGGCGCACCTTGCCGCTGTTCGCCGCCAGCGAGACGGCTTGATCCAGCCAGGCGGCTTGCTCGGCGACGGTGACGTTCTGCGCCCAGCCGAACGCGCCGGGCAGCGGTCCGTAGCCCTCCGGCGTCAGGTAGCCGATCTCGGTGAAGCACAACTGGCGCGCGCCGTGAAAGGCGTTGTAGTAGGTATTGACCATGCCCCAGAAGTAGCGGGTGTAGTAGCCGCCGCTGTCGCGCGGGTCGCCGCTGGTCTGGTTGGGCGGGATGATGCCTTCGTTGTAGTGGACGCCGATGCAGTCGGCGTAGTTGGCTGCGCCCGCCGCTGCCATGCCCTGAATGAAGCGGTTGTCGTCGCAGCCCGCGCCGCTGCACCCGCCGAAATAGCCCGTCGGGGCGGGCGCGGCGCTGATCACCAGCGTGTTCGGGTTGGCGGCTTTGATGGCGTTGTAAGCGCGGCGCAGCATTTCGGTGTAGCGCTGCGGGCTGATCTGCCCCGCTGCCCATTCGTGGTCGATATTCGGCTCGTTCCAGACTTCGATGGCGTCTGCGCCCTGCGCGGCAGCAGTTGCCACCGACTGGGCGTACTGGTCGAGGTAGTTGTCGTCGCCGACGGAGTTGCCATCGCCGACGATGCCGAGCAGGATGTGGAAGCCGTTGGCGTGCGCCTGATTGATCGCGCTGGAGTAATCCTGAAAGGCTTGAATCTGGCGCTTGACCCAGGTCATGCCGGCGTGGTGCATCTGGTTGATGGCGTTCTCGCCGAAGCCGTCGACGTGACCGCCGTACTGGAAGCCGCGCGGCGGTGGCGGCGCGTTGACGACCGGCGCGCTGTCCGCAGGCGCTTGAGCAGGCGCTTGATCGGCGGGTTGTCCAGCGGGAGCAGGCGGCGCGCCGCCCGCTGGCGCGGAGACGGTGTAGGGATCGTCCACCCATTTCGAGGGCAGCGCCGCCAGTTGATCGGCGCTCAGGTTGAGCGAGCTATCCACGATCCAACCCTGCTGGTTGTTCTGCGTGACGCCGCGCACCCAGCCGCCGCCGGGCGCCTGCCCGTCGAGACGAATGATCGTCCCTGCCGGAAGCACCGCGATGCGACGCCAATCGGTGCCCGGTCCCGTGCGCAGGCTGGCGTCGGACGTGATCGTCGCGTCGAGACCGCCGTCCTGTGCAAACACGGCAGTAGACAGCATTAAAACCATCAGCGCAAGCAATACCCGTATCCGCATACTTCACCCACCCTTTTGACGAGACGGGCGGCATTGTAGCATCAGGCTTGGGGTTGTGCAAACCGCCCTTTCGCCCCATGAGCGAAGCCGCTACACTTGTGGGCGGTGTCCAAAGACTACGATTGACCTACGATTCTCATGAGCAACTTTTACGCTACCATCGCCCGCTACTACGACTCCGAGCACGCCAACCAGACCGACGATCTGGCGCTCTACAGCGAGCTTGCCGAGGAATGCGGCGCGCCTGTTTTGATCGTCGGCAGCGGGACGGGGCGGGTCGCCCTGCATCTGGCGCAGGAAGGCTACGCCGTGCATGGCATCGAGATCGAACCCGCCATGCTCGAACGCGCCCAGCGCAAGCGCGACGCGCTGCCCTACCTGCGCGATCTGGTCACGTTTCATCAGGGCGACGCGCTCAAAATCGCGCTCGACCAGCAGTTCAGGCTGGCGATCATCCCCTACAACACGCTGATGCACTTCCACGAGCAGAGCATCCAGCAGGCGCTGCTCAAGCGGCTGCGCGGCTGGGTCGCGCCGGGCGGCGCGCTGCTGATCGACCTGCCCAACGCGGGCGAAGCCTTCGCCGCGCCGGATACCGAAGCGCTGACGCTGGAGCGGACGTTTCTGGAGCAGGAGAGCGGACATCTGGTCATGCAGCAGTCGGTCAGCCGCCTCGACCGCGCCGAGCAGATGATGCACGTCACCTGGATTTACGATGAGATCGGCGACGAAGGCGAACTGACGCGCACGGTCGTGCCGGTCTTGATCCGCTATTTCTTCCTGCCGGAGATGCGCCTGCTGCTGGAAGCGTGCGGCTTCGAAGTCGACGAGGTATTCGGCGATTTCGACCGCATCCCGTTCGAGGACGGCGTGCCGCGTATGATCCTGGTGGCGAAGTAGAGGATGGACAAGCATGGGTTCGCCATTTAGAGTTGACACGTCCATTTGATGGAGACGTAGGGGTACGGCATGTCGTGCCCCTACCGTAATTCCGTTATGCGCCAACTGTTTGCTGTTTTGTGCCTGTTTGCCTTTGCTGCCTGCGACAACATCGCCCCGACGCTGACCCCCACCCGCCCGATCTCCGCGCCGACCCTGCAAGCCAGCCCGACGATTTTGCCGTTCGTGCCCGCGCAGGAGCCGACGCAGCTTGAGTACGTCGGGCAGAACGACCCGACCGCCGCCTCGCTCCCGCGCGACTCGGAACTGCCGCCGCTCGCCGCCGGGACGCTCGCGCCCGGCGAGACGCGCCAGTCGATTCAGGTGACCGCGCCGGACGGCACGCAGTTGAGCGGCGACCTCTACCTCAGCCCGACGCAGGACCCCTCGCCGGGGATTCTCATGCTGGCGGCGGATCAGGATGCCAGCGCGTGGGTCGACCTGCCGCTGCGCCTGCAAAATCAGGGCTACAGCGTGCTGGTAATGCCGCTGCGCCCGAATTCGGCGGCGAACTCCACGACTTCACTGGGCGATTTCGAGGCGATGATTCAGGCGCTGGGGCAGTTGGGCGATCCGGGGCACATGGCGGTCGTCGGCGCGGAGGCGGGCGCGGACGTGGCGCTGGCGGGCTGCGCGGTCGAGCCGCTGTGCGACGCGCTGGTGCTGCTGACGCCGACCGACCTCGACATCGCCCAGAATACGATCATCCGCTACAACCCGCGCCCGATTTTTCTGGCGGTCGGGCAGAACGATGCCGCGAACTTCGGCGTGGTCGAATATCTGCGCGGCTCGGCGCGTGGCGAGAGCGGCTACGACGCGGTGGCGGACTCGTCGGCGCGCGGGACGGCGCTGCTGCAAGCCGATCCACCGCTCACCGACCGGCTGATCGAGTGGCTGGGGACGGAATTACAGTGAGACGGCTCTCTACAGCGTTCTCACATATTCCACCAGATTGCGCATTTCGTCGGCGCCGTAGACACCATGCACGAGTTCAAGGAAGGCGACCCATTCGCCAATCGTGTGTTTGTGCTGCTGCCCGAAGATGATGCCTGCGTGTTCTTTCCCTGACGCCGCGAGGTCAACATAGTCAGCGTCGTGTGTGCAAAGGACATAACCCATCTCACTGGCGCGCTCCAGATGATCGACATCTTCGTCGCCAAGCGAACCAAGATCGCGGGCAGTCACAGCCTCAATGCCGCGTCTTTTAAGCTGTTCGGCAATAGCGACCTGCACATTCTCATCGAGGTAGAAGCGAACCTTCGTTGCCAACTCGCTTTTCCTCTAGTGCTTCGGCGCGCCTGATCTGCGTGCGAATTTGCTCGTCGATTTCGGGCTTGTGGTCGTAATAGTAGGATAAGGCGGCATAGACCTGGGATAGCGAGAGCGCATACCAGCTTGCGATGCCGTCCGCGTCCTGCCCATGATAGAGATGCGCTATGGCAATATCGGCAACGGTCACAGTTGTGCCCAGAATATAGGGGCGACCGCTGCGAATCTTAGGGTTAATCGCAATCAGGTTGATGCTTTGAACAGAATTCATCTGGATTTACGCCGCCATCACGATATGCTGAAGCGCGTGCCTGTTCGTAGTATATCATAGCTGCGCGTCCGGCTCATTTCCGTGACGAATCCCTCTGTTTGCGCAGCGACTCTCGCAGCGCGTCAATCGCTACCAGTTCGCCGCGTTCGTCCGTGAAATACCAGTGCTGCCAGCCGTTGCAGGGCGCGCCCGCCAGCATCCGCGCGATCTGGTGGATCGAGCCGCACAGGTCGCGGTATTGCAGCTTGCCATCCCCTCGCACGAGCGCGATCTGCGCCGGGTCGCGGCGGAAGATCAGCGGCTGACCCGGTTCGATCAAGCCCTCGGCGATCAGGCGGCGGAAGGGGATGCGCTCCGAGCGCGCATCGGCGGCGGGTGGCTCCTGCGGCTCTGGGACTACGCTGTCGATGCGCGCCTGCGCGACCTCGATGTAGGCGGCTTCGCGCTCGATGCCGATCCAGCGCCGACCCAGCCGTTTGGCGACCGCGCCGGTCGTGCCCGTACCGAAGAACGGGTCGAGCACCACGTCGCCGGGGTTGGACGAGGCGCGGATCACCCGTTCGAGCAGCGCCTCCGGCTTCTGCGTCGGGTGGGCTTTCTCGCCGTTGACGCGGATGCGCTCGCCCCCGCTGCACAGCGGGATCAGCCAGTCGCTGCGCATCTGCTTGCCGCCGTTGAGCGCCTTCATCGCCTGATAGTTGAAGGTGTAGCGCGCCTTCTCCGAGGTTTTCGCCCAGATCAGCGTTTCGTGGGCGTTGGTGAAGCGCACGCCGCGAAAATTGGGCATCGGGTTCGCCTTAATCCAGGCGATCTCGTTGAGTATCCAGTAGCCCAAATCCAGCAGCGCCGCACCGACGCGGTGAATGTTGTGATAGGTGCCGATCACCCAGAGCGTCCCGCTTGGCTTGAGCACGCGCTGGCACGCCTGAAGCCAGGCGCGCGTGAAGGCGTCGTAATGCGCGAAGTCGTCGAACTTGTCCCAGTCGTCGTCGACGGCATCGACTTTGGTGAGATTCGGTCGCCACAGCGCGTTCTGAAGCTGCAAATTGTAGGGCGGGTCGGCGAAGATCAGGTCGACGCTGTGCGCGGGCAAATCCGGCAGCACGTCGAGGCAGTCGCCGGGGATGATCTGGTTCAGCGGTAAGGGCATCAGGCGCTCAGACTGGTAGGCTCGCAAGCAAAAAGGGTGCGCAATCGGCACCCTTTCGATTATAGTCCTCGCGCGCAATCAGTCGGCGTTGTTGAGACGGTCGTATGCGTCCCGGTCGATGGGATGCCAGCTACTGCCCAGCGGGAAGGCGGGATCGTCCAGCGCCGCGCGCACCGCTTCCGGCGGGATGGCTTCCTCGCGGCGGTAGACCATCCCCAGCGGCAGCAGGTAATCGGCGCGGGCTAATGAATCGGGCAGATGCATTTTGCTCTGCGGCGTCCACATATCCGGCTGGACGAAATAGCCCTTGACCTCGCCTTCGCCGATAATGCCCTCGCCGCGCCGGTACACGAGCACGTGCGTCCCCTGTTCCACCGCGCCGGAATCGTGCGTCGCCCGGTCGAAGGGCAGCGGCATCGTGTCGTCCCACTCCGGCGGGACGACCTGAATCGCGTAGCGGGTCACGACGACTTGCCTTTCTTCCATGCGGCGAGGATGGCGTCGTACTGCGTTCGGCTCAGCGGAATCCAGGTTTCGTCGAACACGCTGAAATCGCTGCCGAAGAGTGCCCGCAGGCGGCTGAGCGGGATCGGCTCTGTCTGCCCTTTGAGGCGCACCAGCTTCAGCGGCACGTGAAGGGTGTTCGCCACGTTCTGAACGCCCGTCGCCGCTGCGGGAGGAGCAGCCTCCGTCTCGATGCGGTCGATGACGCGCTCGCTGCGCAGGTTCGCCGGAATCGCCGGGTTGAAAGCAGGGTCGGGGGGCGTGCCATCGGTCTCGACGATGTCGCCCGTCACTTCCGCCTCGGCGACGACGGCGTCTACCGGCGCGCGCACGTAGATCAGCGCCTTCGTGCCTTCGACCAGCCGATCCTTGTGCCGCATCTCGGTGGCTTTGTCGATCTCCACCGAGTCGTTGTTCGCCCAACTGGTGTCCACGAGGAGAATGCCGTAAGCAGTCATGTCGATCTCCTTTAATCCATTTTGTAATTATAACAGGAAACGTTTCGCTTGTGGGCGCGCGCTCAGGGATTTCTAAAGTTGCGGGTGGGGGATGTGCGTGCAGGGGTGGGTCTCAAAACCAATAACGCTACTTTTTTGACCTCACCCCGCTGCACGGCGAAACAAGTTTCGCTTGGCAAACCGCAGGTTTGCACCTTTGCTTCCCCTCTCCACTGTAAGCACAGCGACAAGTGAAGCGGCGTGGAGAGGGGATTGAGGGGTGAGGTCAGGTCTTACGCCCGCAGGCGCGCGTCCAGGCGGTGATGCAGCGTGCGCACGATGCGCGAATGCACCTGCGCCACCTCCTGATCGGTCAGCGTGCGCTCGTCGGTCTGGTAGGTCAGGCTGTAGGCGAGGCTCTTGTGCCCCGCCGGGATCGACTCGCCCCGGTACAGGTCGAACAGGCGCACGTCCTTGAGCAGATCGCCGCCCGCGTCGCGGATGACCGCCTCGACTTCAGCGGCAGGCGTCTCCTCCTTGACGATCAGCGCGATGTCCTGCAAGACCGGCGGCGTGGTCGGCAGACGGCGGATCGTGACCACGTCCGGCACGAAGCTGAGCAGCGCGTCGAGGTCGAACTCCGCCGCCAGCACAGGTGCGGCGGATAGCTCGAAGCGCTCGGCGACCAGCGGATGTACCTCGCCGAAGACGCCGATCTCGCTGTCCCCGACCACCAGCAGCGCCGAGCGACCGGGATGGAAGGTCGTGTGTTCGGCGGGCTTGTAGGATACGCCGCCGATGCGCAGCGCTTCCAGCAGCCCCTCGACCACGCCTTTCAGGTCGAAGAAGTCGACGTTCTGCGGCTCGCCGTCCTTCATCCAGCCTTCCGCTGCCCGCGCGCCGGTCATGAGCAGACCGAGGCGGCGCGGCTCGTCCGGCAGCGGCTGGTCGGCGCGCTTGAAGTAGACCGCGCCGATCTCGAAGGTCTGCTGGCGGTCGGTGAAGCGGGCGTTGTTCTGCGCGTTGGTCAGCAGATTGCCCAGCAGGGTATGGCGCATGGCGACCTTGTCCGAGGCAATCGGGTTCGCCAGCTCGACGTAATTCGTCAGCGGCAGCGACGAGACCGCGCCCGGCGGCACCAGCAGGGCTTCGCGCTCCGGCGTGGTCAGGCGGTAGCTGATGTTCTCGCGCAAGCCGAGCGTCACCAGAATATCGCGGGTGCGCTCCTCCAGGTCGAGCGAGGGATTGCCGCGCTGCGGCGGCATTTCGTCGGCGATGATGGTGTTGGGGACGTAGCCGTAGCCGTAGACGCGCCCGATCTCCTCGATCAAGTCCGCCTGCCCGACGATGCCCGTGCCGATGTCCATGCGAATGTCCGGCACCGCCACGTCGAGCGCGTCGCCGTCGTAATGCACGCTGAAGCCGCCGCGCATGAGCAGCGCCGCCGCGTCGTCCGCGCTGACCGGGATGCCGAGGATGCGCTCAATCTCGGCAATGGGCAGCGTGACGGTCACGGGGTCGGGCGGCAGGGGATAGTCGTCGACGATGCCCCGCGCGACCGTGCCGCCGCCCGTCTGCCGCATCAGCTCGATGCCGCGCCCGACGCCGCGAATCGCCCAGCTTGGATGCACGCCCCGGCTGAAGCGCAGTCCGGCGTCGGTGCTGAGCTTCTGCGCCTGCATGGTGTGGCGGACGTTGATGAAGTTCCAGTTCGCCGCTTCCAGCAGCACGCTGGTGGTCGCCTCGCTGATCTCGGTCTCCGCGCCGCCGATGATCCCGCCGATGCCGAGCGCACCGGCTTCGTCAGTCACGAGGATGCTGAAGTCGTCCATCGTGCGCTGAACTTCGTCCAGCGTCTCGATCTGCTCGCCCTGCCGCGCCAGCCGCGTGATGATGTGCGGGTGCGACCTGCGCCGCCTTGCCCGCGCGACCAGCTTGGCGTAGTCGTAGGCGTGCATCGGCTGACCGATCTCGAAGGTGATGAAGTTGGTCACGTCGACGATGTTGTTGATCGGGCGCTGCCCGACGCTGATCAGGCGGCGCTGCATCCACTCCGGCGACGGCTGGACGGTCGTGCCGTGAATCAGCGCGAAGGTGAAGCGCGGGTTGAGTTCCGGCTCGCGGATTTCGATGCTGACCTGTCCCTCAATCGGCGCGCCTTCGGCGACGAACTCGTAGGATGGCTCGCGCAGCGGCACGTCGAGCAGGGCGGCGGCTTCGCGCGCCACGCCCAGGATGCTGTAGGCGCGGGCGAGGTTCGGCGTCAGCTCGATGTCGAAGATCACGTCGCCGAGCACGTCCTGCGCGGGCGTGCCGGGCGGGAAGCCGGGATCGTCGTGCATCAGGATGATGCCCTCGTGCGAGTCGCTGATGCCGAGTTCCTTCTCCGAGCAGACCATGCTGCGGTTGGGGATGCCGCGCAGCGCCTTCTCCTTGAGGATCATGCGCCTGGGCGTGTCGCTGTGCCCGTCCCAGACCTCCGCGCCTTCGGCGGCGAAGATCGTCCACAGCGGCGGGTCGATGACGCCCTGATCCTTGTATTCGAACAGGTTGGGCGCGCCGGTGACGCACTGCTCCAGTTCAGCGCCGCCGGTGTCGACCATCGCCAGCACCAGACGGTCGGCGTTGGGGTGCGCCTTGACCTCGCGGATCGCGCCGAGCAGCAGCTTGTCCCGATCCCAGACGAGATGATCCGAGACGGGATAGCGGATGCCCTCGATGAACGTCTGGGGCAAGCCGACGTACTGGATGTGCCCGACTTCCAGCCCGGCGATGGTCAGGCGCTCCGCCAGCACCTCCGGCGGCACGTCGATGTCGATGAATTCTTTCAACCACGATACAGGTACGAGCATAGTTTTAACCTTTGATTGTCTTATTCCGTCGCCGAGGGTTTAAACCCTCGGCTAGAAGTTCTTTGCCGCCCACTAAAGGGGCGGCATTAAGTCAATGTTTGAGGCGACCCCTTTAGTGGGTCGCCGGGTTTTCGTAGCTGGTGGTTTAAACCGCCAGCGGGCGCTGCTTCTACAATTCCGTCTCATCTTCCGGCGCGGCTTCTTCTGCGTTGCTCTCCTGCGTCTGCGCCCCGCGCCGCCTTACCCGCCGCGTCGCCTGCTCCTTCTGCGCGACCAGCGTGATGAAGCCCGCCAGAATCCCCAGCCCGATGAAGATGTAGATCATCGTGAAGACCTTGCCGGCGTCGGTCTGCGGGCTGAAATCGCCGTAGCCGACCGTCGTCAGGGTGATCACACTGAAGTAGAGCGAATCCAGCCAGCCCCAGCCCTCGACGCTGTGGTAGAAGATCATCCCGGTCAGCAGGACGATGATCACCAGATAGACAACTCCGCGCGTCTCCGCGTCTTTGAGCAGCGCCCAGATGGTGCGGAGGAAGCGCCAGATCAGCGCGACGACCGGCAGCGGCATGGCTTAAAACTGCTCCAGAAAACGCAGATCGTTCGCCCAGTAGTAGCGGATGTCGGTCACGCCGTACTTGAGGTTGATCATGCGCTCCGGTCCCATGCCGAAGGCGAAGCCGCTCCACACCGCCGGGTCGTAGCCGCCGTTGCGCAGCACCACCGGATGCACCATGCCGCACCCCGCGATCTCCAGCCAGCCGCTGTACTTGCACATGGCGCAGCCCTCGCCGTGACAGATCAGGCATTCGGCGTCCACCTCCATGCTCGGCTCGGTGAACGGGAAGTAGGACGAGCGGAAGCGCACGTCGGTATCCGCGCCGAACATGCGCCGGGCGAAGGCGCTGATCGTGCCCTTCAGGTCGGTCAGGTGGATATTCCTGCCAATCGCCAGCCCCTCGACCTGATGGAACTGAATCTCGCTGCGCACCGAAATCTGCTCGTAGCGATAGCACATCCCCGGCAGGATCACGCGGATCGGCTGCGTGCCGCCCTCGCCGAACTCGCGCATGGCGCGAATCTGCCCCGGCGAGGTGTGCGTGCGCAGGATGACGTTGGGCGTGGTCGTGTGGAAGGTGTCCTGCATGTCGCGCGCCGGGTGATAGGGCGGCATGTTGAGCAGCGTGAAGTTGGTGTCGTCGTCCTCGACTTCGCGGCTGCGGTAGACCTGAAAGCCCATGTCCGCCCAGATTTCGTAGAACTTGCGCAGCATCTGCGTGGACGGGTGCAGCCCGCCGACCGGGTGCGGACGACCGGGCAGGGTCACGTCGATGGCGCCGCTTTCGAGGTCGCGCGCCAGTTCCTGCTGCTTTCACGAGCTGCTCGCGTGCGGCGAACGCCTCGGTCAGCGCGACCTTGACCTCGTTGGCGCGCTTGCCGAAGGCGGCGCGTTCCTCTTTAGGCAGCGTCCCGACCGAGCGCATGATCTCGGTGACCGCGCCCTTCTTGCCCAGCGTCCTGATCTCCCACTCGCGCAGGGCGTTACTGTCGGTGATGGCGTCGAGCGCCGCCTGCGCCTCCTGATAGAGCGACTCCAGTTGTTCGAGCATAGATTTCTCCTTGTTCACTGTCGGGTAGGGGCACGATATATCGTGCCCCTACGGATGTGGCTTGGCGCTAAAAACAAAAACGCCCTCGTCCCACGAACTGTCAGGGACGAGAGCGCACAGTCTCCCGCGGTACCACCCTGGTTGGTGTAGGTGTACGACGTACACACAGGCACCCACCTTCATTACCCATCACGCCGGGAAGCGGAGCGGACTACACAATCGGGCTTGCTCTTTCTACGGGCGCACAGCCGTGCGCCCCTACCAAGCCAATTCGACCTTCACCCGTCAGCGCGTGTGGATTGATCCACACAGGTCGAGGGAATTTCCGCCGGGGCTGCCTGCCGCGCTCTCAGTCTGTGGCGCTGGCTCCCTGTTCGGCTGCTGATCCGGCGTACTTGTCTCGATCATCGCTTTGTGCAGTATTATGCGGCGCGCCATCGACGGCTGTCAAGCCCTGAGCCTGTTTGAACCTTTAACACAGGTTAAATGCAGATGTTGCTGCTTGACACGTCTATCAATCCGTGCTAGTCTATGCACTAGCGTGGATAGGCGTCAGCGCCTGCTCTGCGTCTTGCAAGTCTCAGAACAAAGACAAACGGGCAGAACCGCCCGAACCCAGTAACCGATGCGCACAGCGCATCCTCGGCTCGTTCAGCCGAGTGGAATGATTGGAGGAAGTTTAATGTCAGTAGCGCTTAAACCCCGTATCGAACCAGGAGCCGTGTATTCGCGGCAAGAAGCTGCCGAGGCGCTGGGCATCAGCCTGAGCACCTTAAAGCGACTGGTGAAGAATGGGCATCTGCGCGTCAGCAAGCCGGACGGGATGCGTCGCGTGTTCATCACCGGCGAGAGCATTCTGGCGATGCTCGACAACACAGTTGTGGAGCGAGGTGCGTAATGTCGTATCCGTTCGCCGCTCAGCTCATCTTGCACGTCAAAGGCACGAATTCCTGGATGGATTCCGCCTGCTCGCCGGTTCAGCCGGTGATTGCCGTGCGCCAGCCGCGCAGCATGAGCGCTGGTGGGAACTTTGGCGGTGACGGAACGTATATAGGACAGTCTTACGATCAAGGAGCGCATCCACCGAGATGATGCTCCTCCCAAGTATGGGAACCCCTGAAGGGCGTGAGACTGTGAAGGAAAAGTCTCACGCTCTTTTTTATTCGTTTGTTTGCAAGCGAGGTAATCATGGGACCGACGCTTCAACCAAATCTGCAACTGCTCTACAACACGTCACGTCTTTCGGGACTGCTGGAAGCGCTGGATGAGCTGCACAGCGCCGCCAGCGATGGCAACGTGCGGGCGGTGACCCCGCTCAGCAACGCCGAACTGGTGAGCTGGCTGTACGACGTCATCTACACCGCCAAAGAGACGATGAGTGAGATCGAAAGCAAGAATGCGGAGGCGGCAGTGGAGTTGACTCTGGTACGGAAGTCGTCGTGACAAGGCGGGCGACCGCTTTGTCCTAGAGCGGGAATTGTCAAACGGAACTGGTGTAATGCAGTTTTGAACAGTTCACCGGCATCCAGCGTAAGACGATCTAGGCAAAGGCAGGAGACGCCATCATGTTCCCGAATCGCAGTGATTTTATCTTTGCGCAAGAGCGCCACAAAGACTTACGGCGCGAAGCCGAGCGCGAACGCCTGGTTAATCAGGTACGCCGCGCGAAGGACAGTTCACATGAACAGACGCAGCGCAAGCCGCAGCAAAACGCCAGCCCCCTGTGGGCACGTGTCCGGTTTTTATCCTGACGCCGGGCGGGCTGGGCGCAAGCGGAGAAAGGCAAATGTCCATGTCTGAAGGTGAGTCATACGCCAACAGGGACTCAATCGCATAGCTTCACGTTCAGCCGCTCTCTGAGGGTGGTTGGGCGTGAAGCCCACCATCCAACAGGGAATACGGTAATGTGCTGATACACAACTTGCGGGACAGGCTTATCGTTAAAACGCAAACTGGTTCGGAACGTTCGGCAGGGTTTTATCGTTATCATAGGCAGTACAACCGACAACGTCGAACAGAGAGAGGGAACCCGGCGCAGCACATAGGGGTGTTGGCGGTTCCCTCTTTTTGTGGGCGGTCAGCGCTTCGCAGTCAGCGATCAGCAAAAGCGAAAACCGTCCGCGCAGCGGGCTGCAAATCGTTAGCCGACCGCTGATAACCGATTGCTAACGGCTCATTAAGCAGTTAAAGACTTTGTGAAACCTGATGCAAACCCGCCCGATTTGAGGTATACTTCTTAAGATTGTAATGAACGAAGCTTGAGGTGTCATGTGTCCACCGTACAAGGCAGAGTTCTGCTCCTTAACGGACACACCTGGGAGCCATTGTCCGTCATTTCGATCCCCCGCGCTATCAACCTCGTCCTGGCAGAAAAAGCGGTGGTCGTCGAGCAGAGCGGCGAATTCCTACGCACCATTCGGGATAAATATCCAGTTCCATCGGTCATCGCGCTGCGCGCCTTTATCAACGTGCCGCGCCGTCAGGCGCATTGGAGCCGTCGGGGTGTGCTCGTGCGCGATAATTTCACCTGCATTTACTGCAAAGCGCAGCCGGGGCACGCCGTGAAAGGCAAAGTGCTCGGCAAAAGTGACTTCACGGTCGATCACATCGTGCCGAAATCGCGCGGGGGCAGGGATCAGTGGGGCAACACTGCCTGCGCCTGCTATCACTGCAATCATCGCAAGGGCGACCGCCTGCCCAACGAGGCGGGCATGAAGCTCAACTGGGAGCCGAAGACGCCGCGCACCAGCTATCTGGTGATCGCCGTCGGCAGCGGCGTGGACGCCTGGAAGCGCTACATCGAGTACTGAGTGCCGGGCGAAACAAGTTTCGCATCGTTAGTCAGGGTTCAACCACCATAGGGGCGGCAGATATGCTGCTCCTATTTTTTTGCTCGCGCTCAGCCTCGTAACTTTTTCCCCACGCTATCGTACTAATCTGCGTATACGAATTGCATAAGTCAGAGGGAATGCCGTGATGCAAGAAACGCTGGTTCAGGTGCGCGGCTTAAGCAAAGAATTCAAGCGCACGACGGGGGAGAAATTCTTTGCAGTCAAAAATGTCGATTTAGACATTCGGCGTGGGGAAATCTTCAGCCTGCTCGGTCCCAATGGGGCGGGCAAGACGACCACTATTTCGATGATCAGCGGGCTGCTGAAACCGACCAGCGGCGACGCGCTGATCGGCGGTCATTCGATCATCAAAGAGCCGATTGCCGCCAAAAAGCTGCTCGGCGTCGTGCCGCAGGAGATCGCGCTCTATCCGACGCTCTCGGCGCGGCAGAACCTCGAATTTTTCGGCAAAATGTACAGCATGGGCGGCGCGGAGCTGGCGCGCAGGGTTGACGAAATCCTCGAATTCATCGACCTGACGGATCGCCAGCACGACAAGGTCGAGAGCTTCTCCGGCGGCATGAAGCGGCGCGTCAACATCGCCATCGGGCTGCTGCACAAGCCGCAGCTTCTCTACATGGACGAGCCGACCGTCGGCATCGACCCGCAGAACCGCCGCCGCGTGCTCGATACCGTCCTGCGCCTGCGCGACGAGCAAAAAGTCGCGGTGCTGTACACCTCGCACCTGATGGAAGAAGTTCAGGAGATCAGCAACCGCGTCGCCATCGTCGATCACGGCGAAATCATCGCGCTCGGCACGGTCGGCGAGTTGATCCAGAAAGTCGGCGAAGAAGACCGCCTGATCTTCAACGTGGGCGATCAGACCGTACCGGACGCGCTGCTGCGCAGCTTCGAGACGAAGGTGCCCGGCGTGACCAGCGCGACCTACGCGGCGCGCACGCCGAATCCCGTCAGCGAAAACGACGCGGCGCCTGAGCCGAGTGCCAAGCGGAAGACAAGCACCGGCGAAATCGCTCGGAGACTGATCACCGGCGAGGTGGCTCCGGCTCCCGTCGAAAACCACCTGCCCGCCGACGGCTTGATCACGGTGCTCGCCAAGCGCGGGCGTAAAGCCCTGCCGGACATCATCCAGATTGCCAACGAAGCCAGGCTGGACATCCTCTCGGTCGAGGTGCGCGAGCCGGACCTGGAAGCGGTCTTCCTGCACCTGACCGGGCGAGCCTTGAGGGATTGACCATGTTCAGCAAAATCTGGGCAATCACCTGGCGCGAACTGTACACCACCTTCACGGATCGCAACCTGATCCTGATGATGATCCTGACGCCGCTGGCGCTGGCGACGATCATCGGCGTCGCCTTCAGCGGCTTCCTCAACGGGAACAACGACGTGCCGGTGCAGGACATCCCGATGGCGATTGTCAACCTCGATCAAGGGGCGGAGACCAACGGCACGACCATCAACGACGGCGACACCATCGTCAACATCTTTCTGCCGCAAATCCCGCGCAGCAACGACCCCATCGACAAACTGACCAACGCCGTGCTGATCGACGATCCCGACGCAGCACGCGCGGCGGTCGACAAGGGCACGTATGCGGCGGCGCTGATCATCCCGGCGGATTTCAGCCAGAAGCTGACCTACAGCCAGACTCATTCGATTGAGCCGGTCTCGGTCGAAGTTTACGGCTCGCCCGCCAACGCGATCTCGGCGAGCATCGTCCGCAGCATCACCGACAGCATCGTCAACCAGATCGCCACCGGCAGCATCACCATCGAGGCGACGGTGCAGTCGCTGATCGACCTCGCGCGCAGCAACCCCGCGTTGGGGCTGCGCCTGCTGACGGCAGGCGACACCTTCCAGCAGGGATTCTCGAAGGCGTTCGACCCGGCATCGAACCCGGTCAGCATCCGGCAGCAGACCGTGACCGGGCAGGCGGCGACCTTCAACCCGCTGGTGACGTTCGGCTCGGCGCAGGCGGTCTTCTTCATGATGTTCACGGCGATGGGCGGCGCTGCCAGCCTGCTGGAAGAGCGGCGCGACTGGACGCTCCAACGCCTGCTGGTCTCACCGACCCCGCGCATCGTCATCCTGCTGGGTAAGCTGTTCGGCACGTTCGTGACCTGCGTCGTGCAGGTGACGATCCTGATCATCGCGCTGACGCTGGTCGGCAGCCTGCTCGCCGGGAAGCTGGAATTCATCTGGGGGAGCAACCTCCCACTGATCGCGCTGACGGTCCTGGCGGTGGCGCTGGCGGCGGCGGGCTTAGGCTCGCTGGTGGCGTCGCTGGTGCGCACGCCGGAGCAGGGCAACGTGATCGGCGGCGTGGTGTCGATGGCGATGGCAGTCTTCGGCGGCGCGTTCTTCGGCACGGCGGTCTTCCCGGAGGCGATGCGACCGCTGACGCAGCTCAGTCTGGTCTACTGGGGGACGGACGCCTTCACCCAGCTTTCGCAGAACCAGACCGACATCGGTGTGAACCTGACGGCGCTGCTGGTCATGGGCGTCGTGATGTTCGTCGCCGGGCTGGCGATCTTCAACCGCCGCCTGGACGTATGAGGAGGAAATCATGCGAACCATTATCGACATTGCCCTGAACGACCTGCGTATCCTCCTCTCCAACCGGAGCATCTGGATCAACCTCGTGTTCGTGCCGCTGGTGATCTCCTATGCGGTCGGCTACGCCAACGGCGCGGGCGGCAGCAGCACGACCCGGCTGATCGTGGACGTGGTGACGCCTGCGGTTGCGGCGGATCAGAGCGCGCTGGTCGATCAATTCCTGAGCGACATCCGCGCGGCGAACCCCAGCATCGTCCTCTGCCCGATGAACAACGACGCGGGCGACATCTGCCAGCTTAAAGGGGCGGCGCTGGACGAGACGCTGGCGGTGGATCGTCTGCAAAAGACGACTTCGCTGGCGCTGATCGAACTCCCGGCGAGCTTCTCGGCAGACCTGAGCGCCGGGCAGAACGTGACCATCACCTACCGCTCGAACGAAGACACCACCGCGCCGAGCTACATCCTGCAAGCGGTGCAGGCGGCGGCGCAGAAACTGGGCGGCGCGCAGGTGGCGGCGCAGGTCGGCGTGGGCATCGCCAGCGACCTGAACGCCGTCAGCAGCGAGGCGGATCGCGCGGCGTTTGCCGAGACCGTGCGCCAGAACGCCAGCCAATTGTGGGCGCAAGACCCGGCGACGGTCAATTACGTGGTCGGGCAGCAGCCGGAGCAGGCGGGCGGCAGCGCGGGCTTCAGCCAGTCGATCCCCGGCATCGGCACGATGTACGTGCTGTTCACGCTGCTGCCGACGGCGGCGATCATCATCCAGCAGCGCAAGACGGGCATCCTGCCGCGCCTCGCCGTGATGCCGATCAGCCGGGCGCAGATTCTCGGCGGCAAGCTGCTGGCGAACTTCGTCGTCGGCATGTTCGAATATGCCATCATGTTCACCTTCGGCTACCTGCTGGGCGTGCATTACGGCAGCGACCCGCTGGCGATCCTGCTGCTGATGATGAGCTTCACGCTGAGTGTGACGACGCTCACGCTGGCGCTGACCGCTTTCCTCAAGAACGAGAGCCAGGCGCGCGGCATCGGGCTGTTCCTGACGCTGACGCTCTGCCCGCTGGGCGGCGCGTGGTGGCCCCTCGACATCGTGCCCGCGTGGATGCGCACAGTCGGGCACATTTCGCCGGTCGCCTGGGCGATGGACGGCTTTAGCTCGGTGATTTTCAGCGGCGGCGGAGTCAGCACGGTGATCGTGCCGATCCTGGTGCTGCTCGGCATGACGGTGGTCTTCTTCGCCCTCGGCGTGGCGCGCTTCAAGTTCACGGATTAGAGCCGGGCGGGGATTTTGAGGCGATTTCGTCGCCCAATGATGCTAGCGATAAATTCACGAGGTGACTTTCGTAGGGGCACGATATATCGTGCCCCTACTGATGCCGGTTGTGATCCGGAAACTCGCGCCACTCGTTGGCGAATTCGCCCTTGTGAAAATCTACTCCGTTAGCTTGTTTTGACCCACTGCGCGCTGTTGACCGCGCGGTCGATGCGATCTTCAATCCGCACCAGCCCGACCGGGGCGTTGGCATCGCCGTCATAGCGGACGATGCGCTTGTAGCCGTCGTCGGTCGAGAGCGACGTGATCACGGTTGACTGGTCGGTGATGGTGCGGTGGGTGTATTCGTCGTTCCAGTCGAAATACCCGGTCGCCGTCATCTCCCGCACCAGCATATCGACCGCCGCCGGATCGACGTGGCTGACCTGCACACCGGTCACGCCCACGTATTGGATGCCGACGTAGACGACCGTGCCGTCGTCAAACAGGTTGAGCGCGTAGACCGGGCACATGCCGAAGCACTGCTGCCGCTCCAGCGTGATGATGGGCGAAGCGCCGCTTGCCAAGCCCGTCGGCGAGGCTTCCTTGCCCGTCCACTGCTGCGTGTTCGCCACGATGTCGATCCAGTTCTCCAGATAGGGCAGGGCGAGCGGCGCGCTGTCGTCGCCCGCGTAGCGCACGATCTGCTTGGTCTCGCCGTCGCGGGTGACGGACGTGGTGATCGTCGGCAGGTCGCTGATGTGCATGTCGGTGTAGTCGTCGTTCCAGTCGAAATAGCCCGCCGCTTCAAAACCCGCGACGAGCTGATCGACCGTTGCCGGGTCGATGTTCGCCGTCTGCTCGCCGGTGACATCGACGAAGCGCTCGCCCTGATAGACGACTGTGCCGTCGGTGTAAATCGTCACGGTGTAGACCGGGCAGGCGCCGAAGCAGGGCGTGCGCTCCAGCGTGACGGCGACCTGCGGCTCCTGCGCGGCGGCGGGGAATGCGATCAGCGCGATCAGCGTCACGAGCAGAGCCGAAAATATCCAAATTCTGGACATGTGAACAGTCTCCTTCAGACTTACGGGAACACTAAGATTACCACACGTGTTAACGCGGTATCTATAAGACGACGGAAGCGCCGGAAAAGTTCCATTCGCTCCGGCGTCCGTGATCTGCCGCCCTTCCGGCGGGCGATGTGTTAATATCGATGCGGACCATCAGCGGTGATCGCCGGGATGAGAGCGGACGGTTTGGTGTGAGGATTTTCGACTGGATTGGGCACGCGCTGCGTTTTCTGCGGCGGCTGATCGCGTGGGGCATCGGTCTGCTCCTGATGATGTACCTGCTCAACTATTCGTCGCTGCCGCTCGGCGACGAGTGGACGCAGGTCGCCGTGCTGGCGCGCAACGAGCAGTTCGATTACGTCAGTTGGGAAGTCAACGCGCTGGCGCTCAAAGCCGGGCAGGCGCTCTACGGCTTGCAGCCATTCATGAACGAGGAGGAGCGCTCGGCTTACGTCCGTTCCTACATGAGCGACCTGGGCTACGCTCAGGCGGTTGAGGCGCAGATTGGCGTTATCTACGCCGATCCGACTGTCAGCGATCCTGCCGCTGCTTCGGCGACGCTGCGCGCTCAGCGCGACGCGATGCGCGCCGATTTGAGCCTGCGCCAGCCGCTCGCCGAGTTGATCCTCGAAGGGCAGGTCGCCTACGTGCTGGTCAAGCAGGGCTTCGGGCTGGGCGGGCAGCTTCTGCCGCCGATCTCGATGCACTTCACGCAGGTTCCCAATCTCCTGATCGTCTCGCCGCGCGATCAAATCCGCTTCGACGTGTCGATCAACCTCGACCCGATGACGGTCGACGAGATGGACGCGCTGGAAAACCAGATCGACAAGCAGTTGGACGTTTCCTCGCTGATCGTCCCGCTGGGCGGGATCGCCCTCTACCCGGCGATGATCCTGGAAACCAGCTCGATCCCGTTCGCCATCCAGACCTTCGCCCACGAGTGGCTGCACCACTATCTGTTCTTCTTCCCGCTCGGCTTGGAGTACGATTTCGCCGGGGAGACGCGCATCATCAACGAATTGACCGCCGAGCTGTTCGGTCAGACGATAGCGCCGCTGGTGCTCAAGCAGTACTACCCCGATCTGCTGCCGCCGCCGTCGCTGCCCGCGACCGAAAACGTGACGCCCGCGACGCCCAGCTCCAGCGCGAACGTTTTCGACTACGGCGCGGAGATGAACGAGACGCGCGTCACGGTCGATCAACTGCTGGCGCAGGGCAAAATCGACGAAGCCGAAGCCTACATGGAGCAGCGGCGCGAGGTGTTCGTGGCGCACGGCTACGAGATACGCAAGCTGAATCAGGCGTATTTCGCGTTCTACGGCGGCTACCAGAGCGCGTCGCCGGGCGAGGGCGGCAGCGACCCGATTGGTCCGGCGGTACAGGCGATTCTCAACCAGAGCAGCTCGATTTTCGACTGGATCGAGACGATGCGCGGCATCACCACGCGCGATCAACTGCTGGCGGCGGTGAAATCGCCGTAACCTTTTCCCGGTGGGCTGCTTCCCTCAATCTTGCCCCGTCTATTGCTTAACCGCATCCTTTACGTTACGAAGTAAATAGACTGACATACACTTGTATACACGGCTATGCGGCGCGCACAGCGCATCCGCGCCGCCGTGATTTTTTAATGGGAGATGTGCGCTTTGACTAAAATCCTGGTGATCGAGGACGATCCGTCCCTGCGCGAAAACGTCGAAGAGATGTTTATGCAAGAGGGGTACGAGGTCGTCAGCGCCGCTGACGGCGTCGAGGGTGTGAACACCGCCTTTTCCTTCGAACCCGATCTGATCGTGTGCGACATCCAGATGCCGCGCCTCGACGGCTACGGCGTGCTGCTCGATGTCCGCACCAATTCGCTGACCCAGTTCACGCCGTTCATCTTTCTGACCGCGAGAACCACCCGCGACGACATGCGCGCGGCGATGGAACTGGGCGCGGACGACTACGTCACCAAGCCGTTTGAACTCAAAACGCTGCTGCGCGCCGTGAAAACGCGGCTGGACAGGAAAACCGAGCAAGCCGAGGAGTATCAGGAGCAGATCGATCTGCTCAAGGAAGTGCTGGTACACGAACGGAAGCAGCGCTCGGTCAAAGAGAAGCTGGTCACCATGTTCTCCAGCGATTTTCGTGATCCGCTGGCGAGTATCGTCACCTCCAGCAGCCTGCTGCGCGACCACATCGACCGCATGGACGAGCAGCGGCGTCTGATCCACCTGAACCGCATCGAGGCGTCGGCGCGCCAGCTTCAGCAGATGCTCGACGACCTCCACCTGATCGCCCAGATGGAAAACAGCAGCCTGCAGCTTCAAGCCGGAAGCGCTGAATATCGGGCAATTTATCGAGAGACTCGTCTCTGAATTCCGCATCATCTATGGGGAAGGCTGCCAGTTGATCTACGACAACTGCTTCCCCGACGTGATCGCGGCTGATCCGCGTCTGGTGCGCCAGATCGCCGTGAATCTGATCACGAACGGCATCAAATATTCGCCGCACAAGACCCCGGTACACATTACGCTGAACCGGGACGAAGGGGCGTGCATCCTGACCGTGCAGGATCACGGCATCGGCATTTCCGAAGCCGATCAGTCGCGGCTGTTCGCCGCCTTTGAACCCGGAGCAAGCCTCGACGAGGTTGCGGGAAGCGGGCTGGGGCTGGCGATTGTCCAGCGGGCGGTAGAAATGTCCGGCGGCTCCGTCACGCTGGAAAGCCAGCTTGACATGGGTACGACGGTGACGGTCAGCCTGCCCATCCTCGACGACGTGCAAGATGATTCGCTGAATCCATTCGCCTGATCGCTTTGCGGCTGCCCGGATCGACGCTAAACTCCTCCGGGTAGACAAAGGAGCAGTCGAATGGATGTCAGCAAAGCCATCCGCAGCAAGCGCGCGGTAAGGAAATTCAGCGATCAGCCGGTGCCGGACGAGGTGATCCACCAGATTCTCGACGCCGGACGGCGTTCGCAAAGCAGCAAAAACACCCAGCCCTGGGAGTTCGTCGTCGTCCGCGACCGCGAGACGCTCAAGGCGCTGGCGCAGACGGGTACGTATGCCAGCCACCTGGCGGGCGCGGCGTTCGCGGTCGTGCTGGTCGGCGCGGAGCGCAGCATCTCCGTGAGCTTCGACCTGGGGCAGACCTCGTCGTATTTGCAGCTTGCCGCCTGGGAACTGGGCGTCGGCTCGTGCATCGCCACGCTGCACCGCGAGGACGACGCCAAAGCCGTGCTCGGCATCCCGGCGGAGCGCTACGCGGCGATGTCGCTGTCGTTCGGCTACCCGGCAGACGATTGGACGCCGAACAAAGGTGGGCGCAAGAAGCTGGACGAGGTGGTGCGCTGGGAGAAGTGGTAAAGAATTTCACCGCAGCGGTCGCGGAGGACACAGAGAAACCACTTTGTGATCTCTGTGTCCTCTGTGGTTCAGCTTAGTCTTCGAATTTCCAGTCCTTGAGGATGCCCGCGCAGAGCGTGGCTCGGCGGGGCAGGCTGGCGATCACGACCTGCTCGTGCAGCGCGTGCAGCCCGTCGCCCTGCGGACCCATGCCGTCCAGCACCGAGATGCCGAGCGAGGCGACGGTATTGCCGTCCGACGCGCCGCCGCTGCCGTCCTCGCGGATGGTCAAGCCGTAGCTTTCGCCGATGCGCTTGCACTGCGCGAAGTTGCCGATCATCTGCTCGTCGTGCTCCATCGGCTTGTGCCCGTTGATCTTCTCGACCTTGATTTTCGCGCCGGGCACGAACGGCTCCAGATGCGTCATGGTCTCGTAGGTTTCTTCCCACGCCTGCATCGTCAGCGAGCGCGTGTCGACGAAAGCGGTCACGTGCGCCGGGATAACGTTGGTCGCGCTGCCGCCCTCGACCATCGTCACCGAGACCGACGTGCCGCGCTGGTAGTCGTTCAACTGGTTGAGCTTGAGCACCTGCTGGGCGAAATCGGTGATGGCGTTGATGCCCTTTTCCGGCGCGTTCCCGGCGTGCGAGGGCAGCCCCTCGATGTCCAGGCGGTAGGTGGCGATGCCCTTGCGCCAGGTCTTGAGCGCTTCTTCCTGGGTCGCGGGTTCCATCACCAGCACCAAGCCCACACTGCCGGGCGGCGTCTTCGATGTGATCGTGCGAATAGATGCTGCCGACTTCCTCGTCGGTCGTCATCATGATCCAGATCGGGCGGTTGGGCATTTCGCCGCGCGCCTTCAAGCCGCGCAGCGCCGCCAGCACCACCGTGATCCCGCCCTTCATGTCGATGGCGCCGGGACCATAGATTTTGCCGTCGTCCTTGACGGTCGGGGGGCGCTCCGCCAGCGTGCCGAGGGGCCAGACGGTGTCGATGTGGATCAGGAACATGATCGGCTTGCCGGGGCTGGTCTCGTTCCACTTCGCCAGCAGGAGATCGCCGACCTCGGTCTGCGCGATGCGGGTGACGGACGACGCGCCGAGATCGCGGAACTGCGCCTCCAGGAATGCCCCCATCTTGTCGACGTAGGCTTTCTGGCGGGTTGGCGTCTCAAAATTGATCAGCGTGGTCAGCAGGTCGACCATCGCCTGCTGCTGGCTCTGGAAATACGGGAGTAGATCAGGCATAAGTTTCCTCGAAAGATGGTTAGGCAAGCCAATACACGCGGCATCCTGCGCCGCGCTGCCAGCGCCCTGGATGGGTGACGCTTCCGGCAGGGTTGCAGATTGTACCCTCTTTGTCCGGCTTGCCAAACGCCGGAAGAATTGTTTTTTGATTCCGAATTAACGTTACTTTTATGTTACATATCAATGATTCGGGATTACGATATAGTGGAAGATAGTCAACAGCACGTGGCGAACGAATCATGACAAACACGACGCGGATCACCCTTCAGGACATTGCTCAGTCGCTCGGCGCGCCTTTAGACCAGGTGACGAAAGTCATTCTGGGGCAGCCCGACGTAGACGAAAACCTGCGCCATCGGGTTTTCGTGGCACTGGAGGAGGCGGGTCTTGTCCACATTTCGCGGGACGCAGCGCTGGGCACGCTTGGCATCGTCTACCCCGGCACGCTGATCGGCGATTACGTGGGCGCGGTCGTGCATGGCGTTTCCGAGACGGCGAAAAACCGGGGCTATTCGGCGGTGCTCTACAGCGAGCGCAGCTCGAAAGAGCAGGAATTGATCCACATGCTGGAAGCGGGCGGCTGCAATGGCATCGTTCTGGTGGTGCCCAATAATTACCAGCGCCTGCTGGAATTCTGCCATCAGTACCATCTGGAGTACGTTCTGGTCGATTATCAGGGCGACGACGAGCTGCTCAGCGCCCTGACGGTCGAGGTCAACAACCGGCAGAGCATCGTCAACGTGACGAATCATCTGATCGACCTCGGACACCGCCGGATCGCCTTCATCACCGGGCAAATGGTTCACGCCAGCGCGCGCCAGCGCCTTCAAGGCTATAAAGACGCGCTGGAAGCGGCGGAGATCGCCTACGATCCGGCGCTCGTGCGCGAGGGCGACTGGTTTCACGAAGGCGGCTACCAGCAGGCGCAGGTGCTGCTGGATTTGGACGAGCCGCCCAGCGCGATTGTCGCCTCCAACGATCTGGAGGCGTTTGGCGCGATGCAGGCAGCCCGCGAGCGCGGTCTCGAAATCGGCGCTGAGCTTTCGATTACGGGATTCGACGACATCGAGATGGCGTCGACGGTCACGCCTTCGCTGACGACGGTGCGCCAGCCGATGTTCGAGCTGGGCGAAGCAGCGGTCGACCTGCTGATCAAGCGGCTCAACGGCGAACCCCTGCCGACGCAGCAAATTCAGCTTGACACCGAGTTGATCATCCGGCAGTCGACCGGACCCCTCTCAGTTTAGAACGGGCACAAATCGTTAGCAGTATAGGTTGGGCTGCGCGAGCCGTAGCGGTTGAGCAGCGTGAGCGCTTCGGGGCGCGTCTGCGCGTCTTCCTGCGCCCGCAGGCAGGCGCTGTGCAGGTTGTTGGTCACCTGCAGCGCGTTCCAGAAGTCGAGCGCCATCTGCGCGTAGGGCGGCGCGCTGGTCAGGTCGGGGTAGGTCGTCTGGATCGTCTGCTGCGTATCGACGCGGCGGTCGTCTTCGGTGAAGGCATACGCTACCAGCAGCCGGTAGAGCGCGTAGGCGCGCAGCGTGTCCGTGTCGTCGTTGTACCAGTTTTCCAGCCCCGTACTGCCCAGCGCGAGGTTGTAAAGCGTGATGGCTTGATCCATGTTCTGGGCGGTGAAGGCGGCATCCGCTTCCTGAATCACCTGAATGCGGAAGCGCGGCGGGTTCAACTGCGTGACCGACTGCACGTAGCTGACGCCGTTCCAGTCGTAGACGGTGTAGCCCGTGCGCAGCGGTCCGGTCGTCGCATTCCCGCTGTCGTCGAAGCGCACGATGAGTTCGCTGACCTGATCGTTGTCGACATCCTGAATACCGGGAATCTGATCGCTGGTGATCGCGCCGCTGAGCAGGTTGATGAAGCGCCCGCGCTCTGCGTTCCAGGTCACCATCTGCGTGTGGTAGACGCAGCCCGTGCCGTTGGTGCAGTCCTGGCTGGTGAACAGCAGGTCGGGGATGCCGTTGTAGTTCATGTCGTTGGTGTTGAGCACCTGCGGCACGCCGCCGCCCAGTGCTGCCTGATAGCGCGTCAGGTAGCGCCCGTCGATGCAGCCGTCGATCAGCAGCACGCCGCCTTCGTCCGGCGTGTCGTAGGTGACGATCACCTCTGGCGTGCCTTCTCCGGTCAAATCCACGTCGCCGCGCACCGCGCCGAGCGCGCCCAGCACGTTCCAGTCGTCGCGCAGCGTGCTCTCCAGTTTGGCGACTGTGCCGCCGTCGGAGAGGAAGCGTGCAATCGCGTCGTCCATCAGGCGGGCGCTGGCGGGCGCGGCGGTATCGAGCGCTGCTGTGTCGCTGGTGGCGGGGCAGGATTGATAATTAGGCGTCGCGGTGGGCTGGTTGGCGGCGGCGATAGCGGTGGCGGGGTTGGACAGCCCGGAGCCGTTGAGCGGCACCGCGAGCGCGGGCGACAGCGGCGCGGCGACCTCATGCCCCGGCGTCATCGTCGGGAAGATCACCTGCGTCGGCGCGTTGCTGGCAGGCGTATTCGGCTGGCAGGCAGCGAGGATCAACAGCAGGATCGGCAGGTATCGTGTCCACATACGGCAAGTATAATCGCCGCGAAGATTGCCGCAAGATGCCCATTTTTCTTTACGATTTACATATTTCGCCGTTGCCCCTATGATAAGCACATCAGGATGCACGATACAGGGAACGATACAAGCTCGTGTTTCGTCCGACTCGCGCTATCGAAAGCCGAGAGATGGGAGAGTCTTGAGATGCGGAACTCGAATAGATCGCGGTTTGTGGTAGTCCTATTCACGCTCGTGATTGGGCTGATGACCGGGATAGTACAGGCACAGGACGCGCCCCGGTTCGGAACTGTGAGCGGCACGGTGAGCTATCGGGAGCGGATCGCGCTGCCGGAGACCGCGCAGGTCGTCGTCACGCTTCAGGACGTGTCGCGCGCCGACGCACCGGCGCGCGCGGTCGCGTCGCAGACAATTTTTGCGAACGGACGACAGGTTCCGTTTGACTATTCGCTGAGCTACGACAGCGCCAGCATCGACCCTAACGGCACGTACAGTGTCGACGCGCAGCATTTCCGTCGATGGCGCGCTGCAATGGGTCAGCGATGCGGCAGTCCCGGTGATCAACAACGGCGCGTTGACGGCGGACATCGTGCTGACGCAGGTTACGCCTGCGCCGGAGTCAACCGAAGAAGCCAGCATGACGACGGACTTTGGCACGCTGACCGGGACGGTGAGCTACCCACAGAAAATCGCCCTGCCGGATAACGCCATCATCCAGGTGGTGCTGTCGGATACCAGCCAGCCGAACGCGCCCGCGATGATGCTGGCAGCGCAGCAGATTCCCACCAACGGGCGGCAGGTGCCATTCAATTTCGAGCTGACCTACGACGCGGCGAGTATTGTCGCGGATGGACGCTACGAAGTCTCCGTGACGGTTACGACGCGGAGCAGCGACATCTTTCAAAACAGCGGTCCGATATGGCGCAGCGAGTCGCCGGTTCGCGTGATCAGCAACGGTGTGTTCGACGTAGACATTGCGCTGGTACAGGTGGAATAGGGGAATAAAACAACGGCGAGGGCAGCGCTTCATGCCCTCGCCGCTGCTTTTACGACTTGCTATCGTCCTCGCTCAACTGCTCGATCAGCGCCTCGTCCTTGCGCAGATTGCTGGCGCGGATCAGCATCGTGGCGATGAAAAGCGTCAGGATCAGGAAGAACATGACCAGTCCGAGGTACAGGTAAGCGGTGGTATCCGGCGTCACGACATCCATGATTTACTGCTCCAGCAGGCGGGCGCGCATGGCTTTCACGCGCAGATTGATATTTTCCAGACGGATGCGCCACCAGACCAGCGCCCAGGGCACGAGGATGCTCCAGACGGCGGAATTGTAGCCCACGACGGAGCTGATGGTGGCGGTCATGCTGAACGCACCCTGGGCGTCGGGTGGGTTGTTGCCGATCACGACCGGGTGGATGGTGTCGGGGCGGATGCGCGTGATGATCAGGGTGATGACCGCTGTCGAGAAGGCGAGGATGCCGTAGACGGCGGCGAAACGGCGGCTCGTATCCGGGTTCTCGATGCCCTGGCGCAGCATCAGGTAGGCGGCGTAAGTCAGGCACATGATGGCGTCGGCAGTCAGGCGCGGATCCCACGTCCACCAGGTGTTCCAGATCGGGCGCGCCCAGATCGCGCCGGTGACGAGGTTCATCAACGCCAGCGTCAAGCCGACTTCGACGCCCGCCAGCGATAGGGTATCCCATTTGGTCTTATGTGTGCGCAGGTAGGCGATGCCGCCGAAGACCGTCGCGCCGAAGGCGACGAACGCGCCCGCGAATGCCGGGACGTGCAGGTAGAAAATACGCTGCACGTCGCCTTCGGTCACGTCCTGCCCGACGGCGAACAGCGCCAGATACAAGCCGAACAGCACGGCGATCACCGTGACGAGCGTGAGCAGAATCAAGACCCGACGGCGTGTCGGCGTGGCAGTTTGCGCCCCGGAGGGCATGGGTCGAACGGCACTCATCCGACTTCTCCTATCCTGACTGGAATTGCGAAAATCTTAGCATATCTGCCTTAAAATTCAATAAATCTACAGGACAGCCTCATTTTCGCAGGTGGCGCCCCTACCGTTTGATGGCTCACTCTTCGACCACGTACTCGAACAGCAGGAAGCACATCGTCAGGTAGATCACGTCGAGCACGGCGACGATTTGCAGCCACTCGATCCAGTCGCTCTGCGGCGCGGCGTCCAGGATTCCAGTGGACGAGCGCACCGAGGCGAGCAGCATCGGCAGCACGACCGGCATCATGACGATGGGCAGCAGCGCTTCTCGCGCGCGCGTCTGGACGGTCATCGCCGCCAGCAGCGTGCCGAGCGTCGTGAAGCCGAGCGTCCCCAGCACCAGAATCAGGATCAGCCAGCCGTTGAACAAACTCACATTATACAGGATGGTCATGATCGGCAGCAGCACCAGCGCGATCACCAGCGTGAAGACGAAGTTGCCGACCAGCTTGCCGACGAAGATCGCCGCGCGGTGGATCGGCGCGATCAGCAGGGCGTCGAGGTTGCCCTGATCGCGCTCCATCGCCATGCTGCGGTTCAAGCCGAGGATGCTGGCGAAGACGACCGTCACCCACAGCACGCCGCTGATCGACTCGGTGCGGGCGACGCGGTCGAGTTCGAGCGCGAAGCTGAAGACCAGGATGCTGAGCAGGGCGAACAAGCCCATCGAGCCGATCAGCTCGCGGCTGCGCAGCTCCGCCTGAAAATCTTTGCGGACAATCGAGAGGACGACCTGAAAGAAAGGCGTTTTCATACCGTTGGTGTTCCCTCGCTTGCTTCGCAAGTTTCGGTCATCGTGCGCTCGCCGCCCCGGTCGTCTCGAAGTAGCGGGTAGCGATGTCGTCGGTCATCGGGGCGTCGTAGCCGATCACGCCGCGCGTCAGGATGACGGCGCGCTCGGCAAGCTGCGCGGCGCGCTCAAGCTCGTGCGTGATCATGACGATGGTGTGCCCCTCGGCGTGGGCGTCGCGCATCAAGCCGTCGAGCGTGGCGGCAGCGTCCTGATCCAGCCCGGTATACGGCTCGTCCATCAGCAGGACGTGCGGGTCGTGGATCAGAGCGCGGGCGATGCTCAGGCGCTGGAGCATCCCACGCGAGTAGGTGCGCACGAGGTCGCCGCCGCGCTTGAGCAGCCCGACGCGCTCCAAGCCGCGCTTGATGCGCCCCTCGTGATCGTCCAGGTTGTACAGGCGGCAGAAGAAGAGCAGGTTCTCGCGGGCGGTCAGGTTCTCGTAGAGCAGCGGCTTGTGGCTGACCAGCCCGATCTGCGAGCGAACGTCGGCGGCTTCGCGCGGCAGTTCCCAGCCGCCGACGGTGATCGTCCCGGCAGTCGGCTTGCTCAGCCCGGCGAGCAGGCGCAGCAGCGTCGACTTGCCGCTGCCGTTGGGACCCAGCAGGGCGACGTACTGTCCGCGCTCGACGGCGAAATCGAGCTTGCGCAGGACGGGCTGCAAGCCGTAGGCTTTGACGAGGGCGTGGGTTTCGATGATCGCGGACATAAACAAGTTAAAAGTGGAAAGTTGAAAGCGAAAGCAGGCTTTTAACCTTTAGCTTTCTATTTTTCACTCGTCTTCTTCCTTTCCATCAATGAGGCGAGGCGCGCTTTGAGCGCGCTGCGCTGCTGCTCGTAAGCGTCGTCGTCGATTTTCCCGGCGTCGTGGTCGGCGTCCAGCTCGGCGATCTGGCGCACCAGAATGTCGATCACCTGCTGATCGCCGGAGCGATTGCGCCTGGCGATCAGGAACAGCCCGCCGCCCAACAGCCCGGCGATCACCAGCACGCCCACGACCACCAGCAGCAGACTGTTGGACGAAACCACCGGCTCGTTGCGGGCGGCGTTCTCGGTCGCGCTGATCCCTTCGCCGCTCACGGTGTAGCGCAGCACGTCGCCCGCCGCCAGCGAGAGCGGCGCGCCGTAGATCGCGTACTCCGTATTGCCGACCGTCTGCTGACCGAGCGATGGTAGCTGCTCGCTCGTCGTCGTCAGGGTCGGCGGGTTGATCAGCAGGCGCACGGGACCGTTGAGCGTGTAATTCATCGGCTGCTCGATGATCGCGCCCTGATCGTAAGGGATCAGGTAGACCAGTTGGACGATGTGCTGCTCGCCGGGCAGCACGGGCACGGTGTCGAAGACCGTGAACTTGTCCTGATCGACCACGTAGCGGTTCTGATTGTCCGGGAAGCCCGCCACGACCGCGCCCGGCGGCAGCGTGATCACTACTGAAATCGGCTCGCCGTTGCTGGCGGTCTCGCTGCTGGTGAAGGCGCGGTCGGACGTGTTGGTAAAGTTGAAGACCTGCGCGATTTGCATACTGTCGCCGATGATGCTGATCTGCGTCACCAGCCCGTCGATCTTGATCACGTCGGCGTCTTCGGTCAGCTCGTAGATCGTGACGGGCAGGTCGACCGTGCCGTCGCTGGCGTCGGCGCTCAGCTTGTCGCCGGTGAGCAGGTCGCTGGCGAAGACGCGGTTGCGGTAATTGGTGGTGACGACGTAGGTGTTGCTGGGGTCGAGCGGCACGTCGGCGAAGCTGTAGCTGCCGTCGGCGTTTTCGCTGGTCGTCATCTGCTGCTGGTTGAGGTTGGCGTCGAAGATGAACAGCGTCAGCGTGAGATTGTCAGGGACGCTGCCGCTGGCGGTGCCGTTAGTCACTTTGCCGTCGACCGTCCCTGAGGTCGCGCCGACTTCCGCCGTCGATACGGGCGGCTCGACGGTTCGTTCGGCTTGCGCCGTCGCGGCGACCACCCCCGGATTGGCGAAGGACAGCGTGCGCACGTAGGCAGCAAGGTCGTTTTTGTCCGCATCGCTCAGCCCGGCGAAGGCGGGCATGGCGCCCAGATGCTCGATCAGGGCGTTCTGGCTGAGCGTCGCCATCGTGGCGAGGTCGGTCAGGGCGCTGGTGTCGCAGCCGCTGCAATCGGCGTCGTAGAGGTCGTGACCGTGCGCGATTTGATCCTGCGAGTAGGGCAGCATGTAGGTGTACATACCGACATCCCAGCGCTCCGCGTCGCTCAGGCTGTCACCCCAGGGCGGCATCAGGTGCTCGATGTTGCCGTTGGTGATGGTGTCATACCAGGTGACGGGCTGTTGATCGGCGGAAGTCGCGGCGTCGGTGAAACTGAGCGGCGCGGGCACCTGCCCGTTCTGCACCAGCTCGCCGTCGCCCTTGCCGCCCGCGCCGTGACAGCGGACGCAGTTGGCGGCGAAAATCTGCGCGCCCTGCGCGATATCCGGCGCATTCTGCGGATGCCCGGCGTCGGCGGGGACGAGCGTCGTCGGCGGCAGCGTCGAGACGATTTCCGGCTCGCCCGCCAGCCCGCCGCAGCCCGCGAGGAGGAGAACGACGAATGGAAGATCAAGAACCTCACCCCCGTTTCGCTTCGCTCAACTCCCCCTCTCCACAACGTGGAGAGGGGCAAGGCGAAACGCAGTTTCGCACGGGGTGAGGCTGGAGAATCATTGCTCATTGACTGTCCCGCTGGCGGTAGCGTTGAATCGCGGCTTCGATGGCGTCGTCAATGGCGTGATCGACCGCTGTATCTTCGGGGGCGGTCGGCGCGATCACGTCGCGCCCGGCGATGGTGTCGAGCGCCTGAAGCACCTCGACGCCGCGCTGCGCCCATTCCTCCCGCTCCCCGGTGTATTCTTCCTCGCTGATTTTGCTGAGCGCGTGGTCTTCGTCCAGGTCGTGAATGTTGCGCAGCACGCGCTCGTAGTAGACGAGCAGGCGCTCGCGCTGCTTGGAGAGCAGCGGGTCTTCGTCGGGCTTGCTGTCGCGCTGGAACAGCGGCATCACGATCCAGACGAGGACGAAGAGGGCGAGGAGAAGCGCGAACAGCAGTCCGGGGATACTCATGAGTCCGTCAGAAGGTTGTCGATGAGCTTCGATAAGTCGGCGGGTGTCATGTCCACGTCGCTGGCGGCTTGCGGCTCGTCCGCTGTGGGCATGTAAAGCGACCAGAAGTAACGGGCGACGTTCCCCTGCTTGTCGATGACGAAGGTCTCCGGCACGCCCTGAATGCGATACAGCCCCTTGCTGACCTCCGATTTGCCATCTTCGGCATTGGGATAGGTCATGCCGTATTCCGCCATGAATGCCTCCGAGTCCTTCGGGTCGTCGGCGAAGGTGATGCCGAGAAAGACGACAGCCTTGTCCTGATACTGCTGCCAGAGCGATTCGAAGGCGGCAGCTTCGTCACGGCAGGGACCGCACCAGCTCGCCCAGAAATTGATCACGACGACCTTGCCGCGCTGCTGGGAGAGCGTGAATTCCTTGCCGTCGAAAGTCTTGATGGTGAAGTCGGGCGCGGGTCCCGTCGTGGGCGCGCCCTGCTGCTGGCGCACCAGCGCCAAGCCGAAGATCAGCACCGTCAGCGCCACGCCGATCAGCAGGACGAGCGCGCCGATGCTCAAGCTTCTGCGAGGCGGCGGCGCGTCACCTTCAAGCCGCTGTAAGATGTCGAGGTCGCTCATTCTGTTCACGCCTATTCCCGTAAATCCTTTTCCAGTTGGTCGCGGTACGCGCCGCTGGCGGGCGTTGGCTCGGCGGGCGGCTCCAGCGTCGAGCGCGGTCGACCGCGCCAGCGCATGAAGGTGTAGACGCCGACGATCAGCGCCAGCGCCGCGATCAGGAACGGCGCTATCAGCGAGAGCAGCCGCAGCGCCGGGTCTTGCGGCGCGCCGAGCACGCGGTCGCCGTAGCGCCGCACGAAGCTGTCGATGACCTGCTGCTCGCTCTGCCCCTCCACCAGTTGGTTGCGGATTTCGTCGCGCCACTGGGCGCACGCCTGCGTCTGGCATACATCGAGCGTTTCGCCGGGGCAGACCGGACAGTATAACTCGCGCGCGATTTTATTCACCTGATCGAAGGTGACCGGCTGGGTGGCTTCCTGCGCCGCCAGCGGCAGCGCCGCGAACAGGATCGCGGCGAGCAGGGCGAGGATGGCGAAGGTGGCTAGTCGCTGGGGCGGAAAATGCCACCCCACCCCGGCTGACCACGCGAACCTTGGTTCGCTAAGGTCAGCTTCCCCTCCCCGATTTCAGGGAGGGGAGCAAGTGACGACGCTCCGTTTGCGCCCTCCCCTGAAGTCGGGGGAGGGTTAGGGAGGGGGTGGAAATCGTGTCTCATGCCAGCGCCCCGGCGCCTTTGGCGACGATGCGGCGCTCGCGCACGCTGGCGGGCAGCCGCTCGGCGGGTCCCACCGAAATCACCGTGCCGAGGATCAGGATCAAGCCGCCCCACCAGATCATGTTGATCAGCGGGTTGACGTAGATTTTGAAGGTCGCGGTCGCCCCGTCCGGCTGATCCCAGCCGGAGAGCAGCACGTAGAAATCGCCCTCGATGGTGCTGTACGACCCGGCGATGTTCATCTGGTTCATGCCTGTGGACGACTGCGGATAGAAGTCGTGGCGCGGGCGAATCTGCCCGCTGACGCCGCTGTTGTGGTCGACGACCGTCACCTGCGCGATGTCCATGACGCGGTTGTCGTCGGCGATCTGACCGGGCAGCATCCCGTTGTAGGTCATGGTGTACTGTCCGAGCGTCAGGCTCTGACCGACCGACAGCGTTTGCTGCGTCTGCAACTGGAACAGCGTGCTGCCGATCACGCCGATGCCGATCACGGTGATGCCCAGGTGGACGATGAAGCCCCCGTAGCGGCGGCGGTTGCGCGCGAAGATCGAGACGAAGGCGCGCGGAAGATTTTCATGCGAACCATCGGTTCGCCTGGTGCTGCGCGTGCGCGCTGCCGCCCCGCGATAAATCTCGTAGAGGGCGACGAATCCGGCGAGCAGGACGACGCCATAGCCGAACAACGCGCCCGCGCTGTGCGCGCCGAACAGGTAAGCGCAGACCAGCGCGACCGCCGTCAGTGCCAGCGGGACGATCAGCGAGCGACCGAGCCGCCGCGCCGAGGTCACGCCCCACGCCGAAAGCGGCGCAACGCCCATCAGGATGTACATGACGATGAACAGCGGCGTCGTCACCTCAAGGAAGTAATCCTTGCGCAGCGTGCCCTGGGTGCTGCCGAGCAGTTCGGTCAGGATGGGATAGCCGAAGCTGCCCCAGAAGATCGCGCCAGCCAGCGCGACGAAGACCACGTTGTTGAGCACGAACAGCGATTCGCGGCTGAGGACGCCCGCGAAACCACGCTCGCTGCGCAGCTTGCCCTCGCTCCAGCGCCGGATGATCAGGATGACCGAGATCAGAGTCATGCTGCCCCAGAACAGGAACATCGGCACGCCGATGGCGCTCTGGGCGAAGCTGTGAACGCTGTCGATCAAGCCGCTGCGGGTGGCGAACGTCCCGAAGATCACGGCGGAGAAGGTGAAGATCACCAGGAACATGTTCCAGACCTTCAGCATCCCGCGCTTTTCCTGAATCATGACGCTGTGCAGGAACGCCGTCCCGACCAGCCAGGGGATGAAAGCGGCGTTCTCGACGGCATCCCAGCCCCAGTAACCGCCCCAGCCGAGCACGTCATACGCCCAGCGCCCGCCGAGCAGCAAGCCGAGGCTGAGGAACAGCCAGGCGATCAGCGCCCAGCGGCGCGTCGCCTTGATCCAGTTGGTCGAAAGCTCGCCCGACGCCAGCGCCGACATGGCGAAGGCGAACGGGATGACCATACCCGTGAAGCCGAGGTAGAGCATGGGCGGGTGGATGATCATGCCGAAATGACGCAGCAGCGGGTTTAAGCCGTGCGCCGTCTGCGCGAGGTAAAGCGCCTGCGGGGCGGTCGCGCCCGCCGGAATCAGTGCGTAGGAGGGAATGGCGGCGTTCTGTCCGAGGTCGGGCGTGATCCAGTAGCGGGCGAAGGGGTTCTCGTAAAACAGCACCAGCCCGATGAAAAACGCCAGCGTCGCCATCGTGTAGGCGATGAAGTAGGGCATCAGCGGGCGGTTGCTGCGCCAGTTGACCGCCGTCGCCACGAAGGCGAACAGGCTCATGATCAGGCACCAGAACAGCAGCGACCCCTGCTGCGACCCCCAGAGCGCCGTGAAGCGGAAGAAGGTCGGCGTATTGGGGTCGGTCACCTGCCAGACGTAGGTGATCTGGTACTGCTGGGTGAGCAGCGCCCACAGCAGCGACACCGCCGCGACCAGCAGAAGCGGGAAGGTCAGGAGCGCCGCGTTGCGCGCGCTGATGACGATCTTATCGGCGTGGCGGCGCGCGCCATAGAGCGCTGCGCCGACGGCATAGAGCGCGGCGATGAACGCCAGCGCCAGACCGGACAAGCCGATTTCAGCGAGCATGGATTATGCGCCCGTCCCGACTTGAACCTGCTGCTCGCTGGCAGGCGCGAGCGTCCCCGCCGTCGGACCGCTTTCCATGAAGCGCGACGGGCATTTCAGGAGCAGTTCGGAGACGTGGAAGATGCCATCTGTGCCGAGCGTGCCGGTCATGATCGCCTGGGCTTCGTTTTCCAGCAGTTCCGGCTTGACGGTGTTCTCCACGCGCACGGGCAGGCGCGTCACCGATGTATCGACGACGGCGTTGTGCAGCGCAGCGCCCAGATCAGCAGGCTGATCAGCCACGTTGGCGACCGTGAAGGTGATCAGGAGCGACTTTTCATCGTACTGAATGGTGTCGCCGATGACCGCGCCGGTGATGCGCACCGACTGCCCGACGTAAGCCGGGTTGCTCAACAGTTCGTCCACCGTCATGAAATACTGCGCGCCCGTCAGCGTGCCGCTCACGACCAGGTAGAGGACTGCGGCGAGGATCAACCCGCCGCCGATCAGAAATTTCCAGCGCTCGCCGCTCTTACGCGAGGGCAACTGCGCCGCAATCGGTTTCTCCCATGCAGCCTGCGCCATACCAAACTCCCATTCCGTCCTGACAAGCTGTCCACATTATAGCAGTTTACGACCGTGATGAGGTCATTATACCCCGTTGTGATGCCTGTCACGAGCCGGACGCGAGAGTAATTCCGCTTCTGGCGGGACATTCTCATCGGGTGCTTATATTAGGCGAACGGCGTGAATCAAAAGCGCACCGGGACGTGAAGGTTTCGGTGCGCCTGCATGACCTGAAATGCGAGCGATTTATTCTTCCTGCGGCGGCTTGAAGCTCTCGCGCATCAGCGTGCCAAAGCCAACCAGCGCGACCGCCCCCAAGCCGACCAGCAGCACGAGCGTGGTCACGCCCGTCGCCTGCACGTCCGTTTCTTCCGCCACACCGGCGATGGGATGCGTCTCGGCGGGCGTCGCTTCGCTCGTCGTCGGCTCGACTGCCTGGGTTGCCTCCTGCGCGTAAACCGGAACGCTCACGAGCAGGGCGAGCACAAATATAACCAGCACGATTCTCAAGTTCAGCCGTAGGTTCATGGCGTTTCCTTCATCCGCGTGTGTCGCGCAGCCTATTATAGCGCGGCACGTGAGAAAAACAGGGGGGCTTGGCGCCCCCCGTTTGTCGTGCTTAGCCGCTGGACTGATCCTGCGTCTTGAGGAAAGCGATCAGGTCTGCCAGGTCTTGATAGGTGAGAAGCTGACCGAAGTTCTGCGGCATCACACCGTCCGAGTAATTCGGCACCACGTAATCCGACGGGTGGATGATGCTGTCGGCGATGTACTGCTCGCCCGTCCAGCCTGCGAACTTCGGGTCTTGCAGGCGCGTATCCTGAACGCGCGTCCAGGTGCCCTGCGTTGGCGGTGCAACGGTTCCTGCTCCAGTTTCGTGGCAGCTATAGCAGGGAAGCTGCGGCGTGCCCTGACCGTTATAGAGCGTTGTACCGCGCTGCGGGTCGCCGGTGAGACCCTGCAAGCCCTTCATGATGTCGTCAATCGACGTATCGACGCCTACGTACTGCGGCAGCACGCCGCCCGACTGCTGAAGCTGGTTGATCTGCTGCTGCATCTGGTCGACGATAGCCGGGTCAACAGACGCTTTCGGGAACTGGTTGACGGCGTTCAGGTCGTCAATCGTCCAGGCGTCGCCCTTGTCGAAGTTGAGGACGTACTGCGTCAGGTCTTCAACCTGGTCGATGCGCAGCGGACCGCCCGCAGCCTGCGACCAGGAGGGCATCGGCTGAGGCCAGTACGACGAACTGTTGGGACGACCGCTGAAGATGGTGGTGTAGATGAAGTTGTGCAGGCTGCTCGTCCAGCCGACGTTGAGCAGACGATTGAAGTCGTCGGGGTTATACCCTTTCTGGATGGCAGCCTGCATCTGCTGTTTCTGCTGCGTTTCTTGCGTATCCAACTGCGCGAGCTGGTTGTTGATTTCCGTCTTCCGCGCGTCGGTGGTGGCGGGCAGGTCAAGCTCGGTCTGGAGCGCGCTGCGCTGCTTGTGAATATCCGCCAGATAATCGTAGCCGAAGAGCAGCGGCGAATTCAGCGCGGGCGCGCGCGCCGAGCCACGCCCATCCTGCCCGTGACAGGGCGAGCAACTGGCGTTAAAGAGCATGGCGCCGTCCTCAATCGCGCGGGCGGTGAACTCCTTATTGAAGGCAGCCATACGCCCACCTTCGTTAATGGCGACCCAGCCGACCAGCACGAGGATGCCCAGGAAGGCAACCGTGCCGACGAGGATGCGCTGTTCAATGCGGTTAATGAGCAGTCGTTGTAAGTTCACTTACTTATGCCCCCGGTGCTGTAAAGTACTGCGAATCACGGTGGATATAGATGTGATCGGAATTGATGCGGCGAATGCGGTTACCGTCGGCATCCAACACCGGGATGGGCTGCCCGTTCGCGTCAAGCACGGGGCGCCCAGCTTCGATCTGGACTTCATCCCACGTCAGGATCACATCAGCGCGCTTGAGATTTTTCTGCGGCTCGGTGATGACGACCGCGCCCCAGCCGTTGAGCAGCTCGTTGGCGTTCTCTTTCAACTGCTGGTCGAGGTACTCCATCGCGGATCTGAACTCAGGCGCATCCGACGGAATGGGACTGAAGGTCATATCGCTGAAGGTCACAAGCTGGATAGTTTGCATGTAAGCCTGCATCGTCGTGTTGCCTTCGACGGGGTAATTGCCGCCGTTGATGGCGGTGTTGAACGAGGCGAGCGCGTTGGCAGCCTCGTTCGGCGCGGCGTCGAGTTCCTGCGTGGTGTACATGCCCGGCTCAAGCTGATCGTAAGGCACGGGCAGCAGCTTGCCGAGGTCTTTGTCCTGCGGCAGCATGACCATCGTGTGAATGATGGTCGTGTCGGCGCTGTTGTGGACGCCGAAGCGCGCCGTTCCCATGTAGCTGAGGATGACCAGCGTCGAGAGCAGCAGCATGGCGACCGTGAAGGCGACTCGACGATGCGCCCAGCGGCGCGTCTTGCTCACGTCGAGGTAGGGCATGACGAACAGGAAGACGAGCACAATCGTCGGGAAGACGATGCCCCACAGGACTTTATCGCCCAGTTTCAGCGCGCCCTGAATCCATTCGAAATACCAGGGTGCGGTCGTGCCGAGCGGCGTCACCTGCGGGTTCGCGTGCGACTCCAGTGGCGCATGATAGAACCAGGTACACAGCACGACGAGGATCAGCGTCGTGACGGCGATCCACATGATTTCGCTGGTGAGGACGTCCGGCGTGAAGTAGACGCGCTTATCCAGCGGGACGCGCTTGGCGGTATCTTCGCCGATGTTCTCCTCGCGCGGCGGCAGGCTGTGCGCGTGAATGATCACTTTGTAATAGTGGACGCCCAGGAAGATGAAGAGCAGGGCGGGCACCGCCAGCACGTGCAGCAGGTAGAAACGCAGCAGACCGTTCGCGCCGATCTGCGGTCCACCGCGTAAGAGCAGGTTGAGGTTGGTGCCGACCACCTCCGGCGGCGCGGCTTCGACCATGCTCGCGCCAATCGTCACCGCCCACAGCGATAGCTGATCCCAGGGGAGCAGGTAGCCGCTGAAGCTGAGGAAGGCGGTACAGAACAACAATATCGCCCCGGAGAACCAGGTGAACTCGCGCGGCTTTTTGTAACTGCCGGTGAAGAACGTTCTGAGCATGTGCAGGAAGACGATCAGCACCATCGCTTCCGCGCCGAGGCGGTGCAGGTCGCGCACGAACTGACCGAGCGGCACGTTGCTCAGAATGGCGAGCATGTTCTGGTAAGCAATATCCGGCGACGGCGTATACCAGACCATCAGGAGGATGCCGGTAATCGTCTCGAAGAAGACAAAATAAGTAGAGAGCCAACCGAGCCTGAAAGTAGGATACAGCCCGGTCACCGATTGATGGAAGTAGCTGGGGCGCATGTGCAGCCAGAAGCCATCGGCGTGCGGCTGCAAGCGTGGGTTCGGCTTGCGGCTGGCGGGTTCACCGCGCAGTGCTTCACGGACGTCCTGAACGTTCAGACCCGCCGTGAGGCGCTCGGTGACTTCGTTGATGCCTTCGAAGACCGCCCGCTTCAGCCCCTTTTCCTTAACGTCATCGAGAAATGACGGAAATGGGAGTACCGACATTACCTCAATCTCCTTGTCCCTGAAGTAGAGCCATGCTTGCTAGACGCGACCGTCACGCTTGATGCGTTTGCCGGTATCAATTGCAATCTTGGTAATTTTCCCGCGACCGTCGAGCGAAATTGGGTCGCCGGAACCATCCATCGCGGCGGTTGTGCCATCTTCGAACGTGAGCGTGGTGAAGAAGCGATCCAGGCTGCGCGGCGCAGGTCCTTCAATATAATGACCGTCGAGCTGGTACTTCGAGCCATGGCAGGGGCATTCAAAGCGGAAGTTGGATTCCGACCATTTGGGGATGCAGCCCAGATGGGTGCAAACCTCGTAGAGGACGACCAACCCGGCGGTGGGCTGCGAGACCCAGAAACGTCCTTCCGAGTCGTGAAAGGGCGCGGTCTGCACGGCGGGAACTTTATCCGGCGGGAAGTCGAAGACGCCGCCGAACGTCCCTTCTTTGAAGCGCGGCAAGGCAAACCAGACAAGACCGGCGGTTGCTTCACCGAGCAGCAGCGCGATGGATGCGCCCCAAATGTAGTACAAGAATTCCCGGCGGCTTGGGGCGCTGACCTGCACCTCGGTTGCTGCTCTGCCTCTGGTGCGAGCGGCAGCTTTTGCTTCACCGGTGGTTATGCTGGTAGCCATCGAAACGTAATCCTCCTGAATCCTCAGGGATTGAAACCGACTCTGGATGAGCGCGAGTATAACACGCAAAATCGGTTTTGGTGAGCAAGTAATATCGGTTTTTGAGGTTTACTTTGTCCTTTGTAAAATGTATCACAATTGACGAGGACTGTCAAAAAGAATCACGAAATCGGAACGATTCAATTACGGATTGAGAGGGGCGTCGATATGTTTCCCTCGCAAACGCCGCTCCGCCGAGTCCTCAGCGTATTCTGCCAGTCACCTCACCACAATTGTACCGGGAAGCACCCGCAACGGGGAAGGCATCGTGAAAGATTACTATACACTGACCAATCGGGGGCGCGCTCTGCGCCTGCGCCGGTTGGCGCTCGCCGCGCTGGCGGATTACGACCTCGAACTGAAAAGCGTCCGCCTGATCACGAATATGTTCAACGGTATCTTCCGCGTTGACGCAGCGGACGGGCGCAAATTCGTCATCCGGGTATGCCGACCGACCGAGACGGAAGGGGGACTGCCGCGCCTGCGCTCGGAAGTGATGTGGCTGGCAGCCCTGCGCCGCGATATTTTGACTTGTCAGGGCGCGCCCGCACAGGTGATAATAGGCGCTATGATGTTTCGGCAAGCGATCTCTGTACGGATCACATGAGATTAATCTGTTTCAATTTGGAGCGGGCGCGATGGCGATGAACGGCAAAGCGCTGCCGCAGCCCACCTATGTCGATTCCCAGGACAAGCTGAGCGCGCTCGTCCGCGCGCTGGCAGGCGAGACGCTGCTGGCGATTGATACCGAGTCGAACAGCCTGTACGCCTACCGCGAGCGGGTCTGTTTGATTCAGCTTTCCACCCGCAGCGCCGATTACATCATCGATCCACTCAAGATACCCAACTTGCAGCCGCTGGCGCCGCTGTTCGCCGACCCGACGATTGAGAAAGTGTTTCACGCCGCCGAGTACGACCTGATGTGCATGAAGCGCGACTTCGACTACAGCTTCAACAACCTGTTCGACACGATGATCGCGGCGCGCGTCTGCGGCTACAAAATGATCGGGCTGGGCAGCCTGATCGGCGACCTGACGGGCATCCACGTCGACAAGAGACACCAGCGCGACGACTGGGGGCAGCGCCCGCTGCCGCCGGACAGCCTGCTCTATGCTCAGATGGATACGCACTATCTGGCGCTGCTGCGCGATCACTTTCTCGAAGAACTGGTGCGGCGCGACCGGCTGGAGGAAGCCTACGAAGCCTTCCGCGATGTCTGCCGCGTCCCGGCGGCGCGGCGCGAGACCTTCGATCCCGAAGGCTACTGGCACATCGGCACGCCTAACAACCTGTCGCGGCGCGAGGCGGCGATCCTGCGCGAATTGTACGCCCTGCGCGAGCGCATCGCTCAGGAGCGCGACGTGCCGCCCTTCCGCATTTTGACCGATAAGGCGCTGATCGCCATCGCCCAGCGGATTCCGTCCAACCTGGGCGAGATGCGCGCGATTGAGGGCGTCTCGGCGACGCAAATCCGGCGCTATGGGCGCGATCTGCTCGACGCGGTCAGCGTCGGGCTGCGCGCCAGGCTGCCGACACCGCCGACGCCCGAACCGCCCGCCGACCCGACGGTGGTCGAGCGCTATGCGGCGCTGCGCGAGTGGCGCAAGACGCGGGCGCTTAAGCGCGGCGTCGAATCGGACGTGATCATCTCGAAAGATGCGCTCTGGGCGCTGGCGGAACGCGCGCCCGCCAGCCTCGACGAAATGGACGGCGTGCCGGGGCTGGGTCCCTGGCGTCTGGAGGTCTATGGGGCGGAAATTCTGGAAGTGATTCGCCGGTATCGACGATAAACCAACGGGAGGCACACGATGGCTGTATCGGCAAGCGCGCCCCGCCTGAATACCGACACGCATCGCAAGGTGTCGTGGCTGGAATTGTTCTACGACCTCGTCTACGTGGCGACGGTCGTGCAGTTGGGCAACAAGCTGAGCGAGGATGTCTCCCCCGAAGGATTCCTCGGCTTCGCCCTGCTGTTCGTGCCGATCTGGTGGGTGTGGATGGGCACGACTTTTTACGCCAACCGCTTCGCCGCCGACGATCTGACCCATCACCTGCTGGTCTTCGCGCAGATATTCGTCGTCTCCGCGCTGGCGATCCACGTCTTCGACGGCTTCGGCGAGACTTCCGTCGGGTTCGCGCTGGCGTATGCGGCGGCGCGTGGCATCCTCGTGCTGATGTACCTGCGTGCCGCGCATTACGTCGGTGCCGCGCGACCGCTGGCGCGCCGTTACGCGACCGGCTTCGCCATTGCCGCGCTGATCTGGCTGGTCTCGGCGTTCGTGCCGACGCCGCTGCGCTTCGTCCTTTGGGGTGTGGGTCTGCTGATCGACTTCTGGACGCCGCTTTCGCCCGGTTCCGTGCGCCTGCAAAAGCAGCTTCCGCCCAGCCCGCACCATTTGCCGGAGCGCCTGGGCATCTTCACGATCATCGTCTTCGGCGAATCGTTCATCAAGGTGATCGGCGGCTTCTCCGGTCACGAGATCGAATTTCAGCGCGTGACCGTGGCGCTGCTCGGTCTGGTGCTGGTCGGCAGCCTGTGGTGGGTCTACTTCGAGAACGTCGCCGAGCGCGCGGTCAACTGGGCGCGCGGCGCGCAAATCTGGCTGTATACGCATCTGCCGCTGCAACTGGCGCTGGTCGCGCTGGCGGTCGGCGTCTATAAGCTGGTGACGCTGCACGACGAGGGGCTGCCGGATAAATATCGCCTGCTGGTCAGCGGATCGGTGGCGCTGGCGCTGATCGCCGTCAGCGTAATCGAAAATTACACCGTCAAGGGCGACGAGGAGCGACCGGGACGCCCCGAAATCTATCTGCGCATCGCCGGAGCAGTGGGGGCGGTGATCGTCGGGCTGTTCGGCGGCGGGCTGGACGAGCTGGTCGTCATGTTCCTGCTGGCGGCGATTTGCGCGGCGCAGGTTGTCTTCGACCTGATCCGCCGCGCGGGAATTGACACCCCTGATCATTCACAAGAGATTGAGATTGAACCATGAAAATCACATTCTACGGTGCCGCGCGCACCGTCACCGGGTCGCAGCATCTGATCGAGGTCAACGGCAAGCGCATCCTGCTCGACTGCGGGCTGTACCAGGGCAAGCGCTCGGAAGCCAACGAGCGCAACCGTCATCTGCCCTTCGAGGCGGCGTCCGTCGACGTGATGGTGCTGTCGCACGCCCACATCGACCATTCCGGCAACATCCCCAACCTGATCAAGAGCGGCTATCGCGGCGACATCCTCTCGACTTTCGCCACGCGCGACCTGTGCGCCTCGATGCTGCTCGACAGCGGGCACATTCAGGAGCGCGACGTGGAGTTCGTCAACAAGCGGCGCAAGCGCGGCGAGCCGAAGGTCGATCCGATCTACACACAGCAGGACGCGCAGCGCAGCCTCGAATTCTTCACGACGCAGGGCTACGAGCGCCCGCGCCAGATCGCGCCGGGCGTGACGCTGACCTACAGGGACGCCGGGCACATGCTCGGCAGCGCCATCGTCGTGCTGGACATCGAGGATCAGGACGAGAAGCGCGATTACCGGCTGGTCTTCAGCGGCGACCTCGGTCGCAAGGGGATTCCGATCATCCGCGACCCGGAGACCATCGACGGCACGGATTACCTGATCATGGAAAGCACTTACGGCGACCGCCTGCATCCACCCTACGAAGACGACGCCAAACGGATGGAAAGCATCGTGGTCGAGACGTTCAAGCGCGGCGGCTCGGTCGTCATCCCGGCGTTCGCGGTTGGGCGGACGCAGCAGATCGTCTACATGCTGCACCAACTGCGGCTGAAGGGCGACATCCCCGACATGCCGGTCTTCGTGGACAGTCCGCTGGCAATCGACGTGACCGCCGCGTTTCGCCTGCACCCGGAATGCTACGACGACGAAATCCGCGCCTTCATGACCAGCGGTAATGGACGCATCGACCCGTTCGGCTTCGACGACCTGACTTACACGCGCACGACCGAGGAGAGCAAGAAGCTCAACTTCCTGCGCGACCCGGCGATCATCATCGCCGCCAGCGGCATGGCGGAGGCGGGGCGGATCCTGCACCACCTGCGCAACCGCATCGAAGACCCGCGCACGACCGTGCTGATCGTGGGCTGGCAGGCGGAGAACACGCTCGGTCGGCGGCTGGTCGATCATGTCAAAGAGGTGCGCATCTTCGGCGAGACCTACCAGAATCGCGCGCAGGTCGAAGTCCTCAACGGCTTCAGCGGGCACGCCGACCGCGACGAACTGCTGGCGTGGGTCGGCGCGATGCAGCGCAAGCCGGAGCGGACGTTCCTGGTTCACGGCGAGCCGAAGGCACAGTTCGCGCTGGCGGACTCGCTCAAGGAACGCTACGGGATGCGCGTGGATGTGCCCGAATGGAAGGAAGCCGTATCACTCGTTGAGTGAGCGCTTGCCGTTGCCAAAATAGATGCGCTTGCGCGGCGCATCCTCTATGCCCACGATCAAGCGTCTCCGACCTATCAGGCGGTGCCGGATCGGCATAAATCCGCATTTATGTCGGCAGGGTTCGTTTGCCGATGATCCTCGTTCGATAATTCGCAATTGGTATACAATAAATTCATCTACAGGCGGACTCAAAAACGGATAGAACGCGATGTCGGCAACTATCATCGCTGATCGGTATGTCCTCACGGAGAGACTCGGCGCTGGTGGCATGGGTGACGTATTCCGCGCCGTCGATCATCGCACGGATGCTGCCGTTGCCATCAAGGTACTGAAACCCGACCTGACAACGCCGGAGATGGTGATGCGCTTCAAGCGCGAAGCCGACACACTGCGTCAGTTGAACCATCCGAACATCGTCCACTTGCTCGACTTCATTGATGAGAACGAACGTTACTATTTGATCATGGAGCTTGTCGACGGCGGCTCGCTCGATACGGTTCTCATGCAAACGCCTCGGCTGTCGATCAGTCGAATCCTCAACATAGCCCTTGACCTTGCCGACGCGCTGACGCGCGCCCATCACCTCAACATCATTCATCGAGATATTAAACCTGCCAACGTGCTGATGACCAGCGACGGAATGCCGCGCCTGAGCGACTTTGGCGTCGCCCGCGTCATTGGCACGGAGATTACGGAAACCGGCAATGTACTCGGCACAGCAGCCTATATCGCGCCCGAAGTCTTGCAGGGCGCTCCGGCAGACGCTCGTTCCGATATTTGGGCATTAGGCGTGATGTTGTTTGAGGTTTTGGCGGGCGTGCATCCGTTTCGTATCCCCGATCAGCATCCGGGCGGCTTCATCTACGCTATTCTCAGCGCGCCACTGCCCGACCTGGAAGCGCTGCGTCCCGATGCACCGCCGAGTCTCATTGATCTGATTCAGCGGATGCTGGCGAAAAATCCTGCCGAGCGCATCCCGCGTATGCGGCTCGTTGGCTCCGAACTCGAAGCCATCATCACCGAGCAGTTGTCGGCGCGCGCCGTAGCAACAAAAGAGACGGCTCCCATTGTGCTCGTGCGAGAAGAAAAGCGTTTCGCCACGCCACCGGCGACGCCCGGTGACACATTGCGCAACAATCTTCCGGTCGAAATTACCCCGTTTGTCGGACGAGAGACTGAGCTGAACGCGTTGGAGCAACTCCTCAACGATCCTGCTGTGCGCCTGCTGACCATCACCGCGCAGGGTGGCATGGGTAAAACGCGGCTGGCGCTGCAAGTGGGCGCGCAGCTTTTGCCTCAGCCTGCGAGCCGAACACTCTTCGAGAATGGCATCTACTTCATCGACCTCGCGCCGATTGGAGCAGCGGAACACATTATCGGCGTAATCGCGGAAGCCGTCGGTTACGCTTTTCACCAGGATGAGCGCGATGCTCGCCAGCAGTTGTTCGATTATCTCCGCCCGAAGAAGTTGCTGCTGATCATGGACAACTTTGAGCATGTATTAGAGGGCAGGGACCTGGCGCAGGCTATCCTGCAAGATGTGGCTCAGGTCAAAATCCTCGTAACATCGCGCGAGAAGCTGAACCTGAATGCCGAAACGGTCTTCGTGCTCGACGGCATGGATTTCCCTGATTGGGAGACGCCCGCAGATGCGCTCGATTACAGCGCGGTCAAGCTGTTCATGCAGAGCGCGCGCCGTGCCCGTCCCAATTTCAAGCTGGGCACAGACGATCTCACATACGTCGCGCGTATCTGCCGCGCGGCGCACGGTTCGCCGCTGGCAATACTGCTGGCAGCAGCATGGATCGAAGTGCTGACCCCACACGAAATCGCTGACGAGATTGGTCACAGCCTTGATTTTCTCGAAAGCGAAATGCACGATTTGCCGGAGCGCCAGCGCAGTCTGCGCGCTGTCTTCGAATATTCGTGGGCTTTGCTCAGCGACCAAGAACAGTCGCTGTTTGCCCGGCTTTCTATGTTTCGCGGCGGGTTCACACGCGACGCTGCGATGACGATCACCGGCGCGAACCTGCGCGCGCTCACGGTGCTGGTCAACAAGTCCCTGCTGCGCCGTGACCATGAATCCGGGCGCTACGAAGTACACGAGTTGCTGCGCGAGTACGCCAGCGAGAAACTCACGCAATCGACTGCGGTGACGGCATCGTTCACTGCGCATAGCCGCTACTATATCACCCTCGTGGCGCAGCTAACCGCCAGACTGAAAGGCGTTGGTCAGTTGGAATCGCTGCGCATCATGGAGACGGAGTTTGAGAACATCCGGATGGCGTGGAACTGGGCGGTCAGCCAGAGCGATGCCGAAGCAATTGAGCAGGCTCTGGAGGGTTTGTACCTGTTCTTGACCTTTCGCAATCGCACGATGGACGGCGAGCAAATGTTTGAGGCGGCTCGCCAGGTCTGGCGCGCCGACGTCGACAATCCCTCACGCCTGGCGGGTGTGCTGCTGGTGCGCTATCCGCGTGGAAATCCGCTGGAGAAGTACAGGCAGGGCTTGAGCATTGCTCAACGATTCGATGATCGGGGCGAGATCGCCTTCTGTCAGCGGCTGCTCGGGCATTGGCTCTCGCACACGGAGTATAACCAGGAGGAAGGTATTCCCCTGCTGCAAGCGAGTTCTGAACGCCTATTCTGAATTAGGCGACAAATATCACGCGGCGCAGGTTTTGGACGACCTCGGCTGGAGCAATAATCTTCTGTTGGAGGTCGAGAGACAGTATCTGTTCGCCAAGCAGAGCCTGGATTTGCGCCGCGAGATTGGTGACAAAATCGGCACGGCGAATTCGCTGCGCAACCTGGGCGGCGGAAGCGGTGGTTTCTTTGATGCGACAAACCATGCTTTCGGCTTTTGGGCGGAAGCCAAGACCATCGCCTATGAGATGGGCGACCGCCTGGGTATTGCCTGGAATGCCAGCCTGCAAGCAGCGAATCTCGCTTTTAGAGGCGACTTCACACAAGCCGAAGCGCTTCTCGACGAAGCTTATCCCCACGCAGCGGATCTCAACGATCAGGTTGTCAAAGGGTTTGTCCTGATGCTGCGCGGCGCGATTGTCGGGCTGCGGGACGAGAATTATGCTGAGACGCGACGGCTGCTTGACGAAGGTTTTCCACCGAATTCCACGCTGGACCTGCATGTATCCATGCTGCTGTTTGCGCTGGCGATACTGGCAGCGGGGCTGCGCGACCTATCAGTCCTGCAACGCTATCGGGATTTCGCCTCGAATTCGCCCCAGTTTGTTCGCGCCGAGTTCTTCGCGCCGTTGTGGTTTCCCTGTTATCTGATCCATCTCGCGGACGCCGGGCAGCACGACAGAGTCCTTCAATTTATGCACGCCTTTCTAGAGAACTCGATCTCTTATGCCGGATTGACATTTCCGATGGATTGGGCGAGGCAGTGGGCGTTACTGAGCCGGTTGCGAGCGAACGCCGCAGACGCCATTGGCGAAGAACGGTATCGGCGTGCGTGGGAAGCCGGCGCGCAGATCAGTGGGGCACAACTTCAACAAGAGATGCGAGATTTCTTGGGTGAGATTGCGAACTAGAGACTCAAATTGTGGAGTAAAACAGTCTCCCATAAGGTGTATCAACGTGTTTGGCGCCGATCCAGCGGTTTCCCATCGCTGATAGTCAGGCAGAGTTGGTTCTTGCCGCACGCTGGCGAGCGCAGCGCACAGGACATCGCCCTAACTCATTCGGCGCGGATCGACGCCCGGAATCAGCCCGGCGAGCCACAACGGGTTACGGACGCCCGACCTGCGAACTTACGAGCAGCTTGCTCCTGTGCTAGCAAGGCGTCTCTTGGTATCTGTTGGTAATCTCCTCTGTGTCGCAGTATCCTTCTTTCTACATCGTCAATCGACTGCTCAACAAAAGATATAGCTTTGGCAAAGCTGTTTGAGGACTGATCATGATCAAACTGACAGCGGAAACTTTTGCGGCGCGGTTTCCCGCGCTTGCGGCGCCGCTTGAGGCGGACGAACTGGAGGCGTTCGTCAACCTGCTCAAGGTTCAGGAGCTGGAAGCGTCCGAAGCCCTGATCGCCGAAGGCACGGAAACCGACTCCCTGTTTTTCCTGTGGGATGGCGAACTCAATATCGTCATGAACACGCCGGAAGGCGAGCGGCAGGTGGCGCGCATCAGCGACAACGAGATGATGGGGGAAATCTCGCTGATGAGTTCCGGTCCCGCCACCGCGACCGTTCGCAGCGACGCGGGCTGCACTGCGCTCCATCTGGATCGCGCCAGTCTGGAAGTGTTCTGGCGCGAGCACCCGCACGCTGCCAGTATCTTTCTGAACGTGCTGTGCAAGCAGGTCGCGGCACGCATTCGCCACGCCAACGAGACCCTCAGCCAGCTTCTCGACGAACAGGAGCACAACCCCTCGGCGTTGGTAGCGGTGCATACGCAATTATTTGAAGGATAATGTAATGAACGTTTTGGAAGCGCTTCAGCTCAACCCCTACCTCGCCGCTCTCCCCGAAGACGATCTCAACCAGATTGTGGACGCGATGCCCGTCTTCCGGCGGGCGGATCAGCACGTTTTTATCCGCGAAAATGAGCGGGACGACACCATCTATCTCGTCGTAGAGGGGCACGTTGCGGTACGGCGTGGCGAGCGCACGCTGGAACAGCTTGAGCCGGGCGCATTTTTCGGGCTGATCGCGCTGGTCGAGGATCAGCCGCGCGCCGCCGACTGTATCGCGGCGGGCGAGGTGACGGTCGCCGCGCTGCCGCGCAGGGACTACGAGCGCCTGGTCAGCAGCAGCGCGCGGATCGCGCTGGCGTTTCAGCAGACACTGGGCGCGCAGCTTGCCCGCGATTTTCGCAACATCTCGGATCAAATCCACCAACTGTTGAATGTGCCGCCCAAACCTCCCGATGCGCCGTTGGTGGAAGAATGCGACGTGGTTGTGATCGGCGGGGGACCGTTGGGACTGGTCTATGCGACCTGGGTCAAGCGCTTCCGCCCGCAGTCGCGCGTGATCGTGGTCGAGCGCCGCGAGCATCCGGGGCACAAGGTCGGCGAAAGCACGCTGGCGACCACGATTCGCTGCTTCCGCGCGATGGGCTTCAGCTATCCCGTCATGCGCCGCCTGTTCGGCAACAAAGCCGGTTTGCGCTGGTTCCACACCACTGCCGATACCGATGCGTTGAACTGCCAGTTCGATGTCGTGGACATCGAGGAAACCTATCAGGTCGAGCGCCGGGTGCTGGAAACGGCGTTTCAGTACATCGCCACGACCCGTGAGGGGATCGAACTGATCAAGGGCGCGCGCGTCCGCATTCAGGACAGCGACCTGATCAGCGGGACGAAGACGATTGTCTGCGAAGACGCGGATAAGCAGCCGTTTACGATTCGCTGCAAGGTCGTCTGCGATGCGTCCGGTCCGGCGAGCGTGATTCCGCGTCATCTGGGACTGTATCGCAAGCAGCCCGAACTCCACCGCACCTTCAACTACAACTCCTACTTCGCTTACTTCCGCGTCAAGGAGGACGTTCCGGTCGATTTCTGGACGTACCCGGCGACGCGACACATCTGTTTTCCTGACGGCTGGCTGTGGTTCATCTCGCTGATTTCGTGGCGCGAGACGCCGCAGGAGAACCTGGAGCAGATGATCCATTACCTGGTCGATCTCCCGGAGGGCGCCGACGAAACGTACCCGACCCGCGAGGAACTCAAGGCGCGCTTCGGCGCGACCACCGAGCCAATCGTCAGCATCGGCTTCACGATCCGCGACGACCGCGACGTGGATCATCTGCGCATCGAGGAGCGCTTCAACTACTGGGTCGACAAGTATCCGGCAATTCGTTGGGTGATGGATCACTTCGAGCTGATCGAAGCGCCTTACGAGGGAAAACAGCGCTCGTACTCGGCGTTCATGCAAATGGCGCACGACGTGGAGCAGGCAGCAGGGGACGGCTGGTGCGCGATTGGCGACTCTGCCATGTTCATTAACCCATTCTTTTCACTGGGGATGAATTACGGCACGGGCACCGCCTACATGGCGGCGCGCGATACTGCGGCGGGTCTCGACGCGGGCGACGTGTCGCGGGAGGCATTTGCGCGCTACGAGCGCTACGCGGCGGACATCTTCCGCCAGTACACCAACGAAATCGACATGTACTACCGCGCGTTCAACCACGTCGATTCCTACGAGCGGGCGATTGCGCTGAAGATTTTCTTCGCCGCCTCCGACGTGCTGCCACGCACGGAGTATGGCGAGAGCGATGCCTATATCTGGAATCCGCTCGACCCGGCATGGATCGACATGGTCAACCGTGTGGCGGACATTCAGCGCGTCGGCGAGATCAATGGCACGCCGCCCGCCGAAGTCGCCCGGCAGGTTCACGCGGTCGCCGATCCGTTCATCGAGGAAATCCTCGCGCGCCCGGAGGTGCAGGCGTTGGAGCTGGGACGCTATCTCAGCTTTTACGACGATCATGGACGGCGGACGGACTCAGGGCGCTTTGACAAAGAACGTGGCGATTACCACGCTATCCGCTGCGCCAACTGCAAGCTGTTTTACGACGATACGCTGGTGGCGTGCCCGAACTGCGGTGTTCCCAATCCCGAACCTGTACACGCGCACACGTGAGCCAGAGCCGCAGCGGGAGCTTCAAATTTCTGGATTGTGTATGCGGTCATTAGGTATACTCTCGGTTATGAAAGACTTCTCGTCGTACAGCATGAACTGTACAGCATGAACTCGCGCGTGCCGGACTGGACGCAGCGGGAGGAACTTTAGCCATGCCGAGCTTTTTCTCTCAGGAATGGCGCGACTGTCTGCGCGCGCACTACACCTACGTCGTGCGACAGGGCGACCAGGGCACCGAGAAGACCCTGCATACCGTGATGGTCGAGGCGGGCTTTGGCGAGGACGAAGTCAGGCAGCTTTACGTGATGGCGACGGCGCACGTCGACGACGTGGGTACGGATTTCGTGCCGGATTTGGAAATCTTCGAGGAGGAGACGACGCCTGTTGCCGTCGCCGTTCCGGAAATCCTCGAAGCGCCGGAGATCGAGGACGCTCTTCTGCCTGACGCCATCGCCGCTGACGAACTCGAACCGGAAGACGCCGAAGCGGCATTGGATGAAGCGGAAGCCGATGACGAACCGCCGCCGGACGATGACCCCGACGCGACGCAGTTGAGCCTGTTTTAGTGCGCTGATGCTGATTCAGCGATGGTATAATGAGGTCGTCTGTTCGACAAATGCGGGAAATGGCAATGTCTACCCAAAAAACAACCGCGCAGGTTGAGCACCCTTCCATCACGGTAACATTCACCGAGGATGAGTGGGATTTGCTCGAAGCCTTCGCCGCCGAACAGGGCATCGATGATTTGAGCGCTGCTGTCCCGGCGATGCTGCACGAACTGGTGCGCTTGCATGATGAATTATGGGATGCCCAATTCGCCCAATCGACCGCGCCGCTGGATGATCTGGCGCGCCAGGCGCTCGATGAATATCATGCCGGGCTGACTGAGGATTTCGACGATACTCCGTGAAGTCCAAGCGCACGCGCCGAATTCCGCGCTCTCTACGACGCTCTCCCGCCACACGTGCAGCAGCAGGCTGATAAAGCCTACGCTCAATTCGAGCAAGACCCCAACTATGCCGGACTGAATTTCAAATCGGTTGGTGGTGATCCCGTCTGGTATTCAGTTCGCGTCGGTATCGGCTATCGTGCGACCTGTACCCGTGACGAGGACGGTACTTACGTCTGGTTCTGGATCGGGACACACGCCGAATACGATAAGCTGCTCAAGCAGCGATAAGCGCTCGCCATGAACGACTACGACTACATGCGGCTGGCGCTCGCGGAGGCGGAGCAAGCGCTCGCCTCCGGCGACGTGCCGATTGGCGCGGTCGCCATCTACAACGGCGAGGTGATCGGTAGGGGCTGCAACCGCCGCGAAGCCGACCGCGATCCGACGGCGCACGCCGAGATGCTCGCCATCCGCGAGGCGGCGCACGCGCTGGGGCGCTGGCGCCTGGACGGTGTGACGCTCTACTGCACGCTGGAGCCGTGTACGATGTGCGCCGGAGCGATGGTGCTGGCGCGGCTGCCGCGCCTGGTCTACGCGGCGGTCGACGCGAAGGCGGGGGCGGCGGGCAGCGTGATCGACGTGCTGCGCCACCCGCGCCTGAATCACCGCGTCGAAGTCTCCGGCGGGCTGCTGGCGGACGAAGCGACGGCGCAGCTTCAGCGCTTCTTCAAGGACTTGCGCTAGCGCAAAATTCGGGATTTTCCGGCGGCGCGGGCTTGTGTATAATGCGCTCAACCATTGGAGAGGTGCGAGAGTGGTTGAATCGGCTCGTCTCGAAAATGAGTGTAGCTGCAAGGCTACCGTGGGTTCGAATCCCACCCTCTCCGCAGTATAAAAAGACCGGCGCGCAGCCGGTCTTTTGCTTTGAGGCCTATTCTTCGCGCTCGCTCAGGTGCAGCCAGACCTGATACTCGTTCGCGCTGATCGGGTCGGCGGCGAGCGTGAAGGTCAGGCTCCAGGGCGTATCTTCCAGCGAATTCACCCAACTGCTGCACGCGAAATGCGGCGCGGCTTCGGCGGAAATCTGCTGCCAGCCGAGCGCGCTCAACTGGTCGTTGTAGGCTTGCGCGATCTCGGCGGGGGATAGCTCGCTCGACAGCCCCGCCGAGGACGAGACGGTGCGCGACCCCGGATTGCCGCCGCCGCCCATGCCCTGATTGCGAAACGGCAGCAGCGTGACGCCGGGCGGGGTCTGCAAGTCGGGCAGGTATTGGTAGATGTCGTAGCCCATCCCACGTGGCGCGCAGGGCTTCGGCTCGTGCGACAGGTTCAGGCGCAGCACAGTCGCGCCGTCGGCGGCTGTGCCGACGGTGACGAACAGTGCGGCTTTGGCGCTGTCGTTGCAGTAGCGCCGCGCGAACGCCCGGCGATCCGAGAAGCCGTGCGGTCGGGTGGGGAGGTCTTCGATCTGGCTCCAGCCGCCCGCGAGCAACGCCTGCTCGTAATCCGCGAAGGCTTGTTCCGGCGGCGTGCTCACCAGCGCCAGAATTTCGATGCCGGTCGTCTCGCGCAGGATCGTCCCGACGATCTGCGCGCCCTTCGGATGCGGCATGGGGAGCGCGGCGTCAGTGGGTGGCAACTGACCGATGTAGATGGTCGTTTCGCCCATGAAGCCGACGTTGCTCATCCACTGGGCGACGAATTCACGCAGGGCGCGCTCGTCACCGCCGATAATCGTAGCTCGACCTGCACCTGTTCCGGACGGGCGCGGGCGCGATGTGAGGAAATTCAATTGGCTGCTCCTTCCTGAGTCCAATCGTATCCTGCTGTCTTATCGGGCGATGGGAGCGGAGGGCGGGGAGTAGTGGTGCGATGTCTATTTGTGGCGGCGCAGCGCTCTGGCGCTAGCCCGCCGCATCACCGGGCGGCGAACGGTGCGCACGGGGGCGCGGCGACGCCAGAAGGCTAAACGCGGATGCAATAAACGATGAAGCATAATAAGTACCTCCCAAAACCCCCTTCTTAAGGTCTATACCCGCAAACATTAGCTCGCTGTGGCGTCGCTGTCAACGCGCTTGCCCGCGTCGGCGATCACGTCGAGCAGCAGGTCGAGATCGGCTTCGGTCGTGCGGAAATTGACGATGCAGGCGCGCAGGGCGAAGCGCCCGTCGAGTTCCGTCCCGGTCAGGAAGACTCTGCCCTCGTTCTGGACGATTTCGAGCAGCCTGCGGTTGAGCGCATTCACGTCTGCGCTGCCGGGCGGCGCGTAGCGGAAGCAGGTCACGCTGAGCGGACCCGCCGCAACCAGCTCGAAATCGGGGCACGCGCGAAGCTTGTCCTGAAGCGCCTGCGCCAGCCCCACGTCCCGGCTGATCAACCCCCGGTAGCCGTCGATGCCGATCTGCTGCATGGTCATCCACAGCTTGAGCGCCTTGAAGCCGCGCGTCTGCTGGATGCCGAACTCGGAGAACCAGGGCAGGGCGTTGTCGTCGCGCAGGTAGGGCGGCACGAGGCTGAAGGCATTGCGCATCGCCCCGGCGTCGCGCACGATGGCGCAGCCGCACTCGACCGGCAGGTACAGCCACTTGTGCGGATCAACCGCCAGACTATCGGCGCGCTCGATGCCCTTGTACAGTCCGGCGGTCTGCTCGGCGAGGATGCCGAAGCCGCCGTAAGCGCCGTCGACGTGCAGCCACAATTCTTCGCGCTCGCACAGGTCCGCCAGCGCGTCGAACGGATCAATCGCGCCGGTGTTGACCGTCCCGGCGCTGGCGACGACGCAGACCGGACGCAGCCCGGCGGCGCGGTCGGCGGCGATCTGCGCTTCGAGCGCGGCGATGTCCATGCGGTAGTCGGCATCGACCGGGATTTTGCGCAGGTAATCGCTGCCGAAGCCGAGCAGTTCGACCGCTTTCTGAATGCAGCTATGTCCCTGCGCGGAGGTGTAGATCACCATCGGCGCGGCTTGCTGCTGGAAGCCCTGCGCGCGCACAGCACCCTCGGTCTTGACGTGGCGCATGACGGCGAGCGGAATCAGGTTGGCGACGCTGCCGCCGCTGGTCAGGATCGCGCCCGCGTCGGCGGGGAAGTCGAAGATCGCCTTGATCCAGTTGAGGACGCCGTGCTCGACGTAGGTGGCGGCGTGGTCGCCCCCGGCGACGCTGGGATCGTGCGCCGCCGCCAGCAGCTCCGCCAGGATGCCGAGCGGCGCGGGCGGCGAATTGACCCAGGCGAAGAAGCGCCCGCTGGCGTTGCCCATCGGGTAGGGCAGCACCAGCTCGGCAAGCTGGTTGAGCAGTTCGGACGGCTCGGTCGCCTCGGCGGGCAGCGGACTGTGCATCAACTGGTCGCGCAGTTCCGGCGGCACGGGCTGGCGCACGGGCGTGTAGGGCAGCGCCGCCAGCCGCTCGACGATCAGATCGACCGCCTGATAGCCCAGGGCGCGGAAGGTTTCGGGTGAGAGGTCGATCATCGACGGGACTCCTTGTCTGCGACTATACCCATACCCAACACTATAAACGCGGATTGTGAAGGCGTATAGATACGAGCCGGATTACAGGCGTGGTTTCGCCGTAAGATTGTGCCCCCTCAGCCCGTCTCACGTTGAGAAATTGACCGTATCAGGTGGTGTGATGACTCCTCAGGAATTAACCGCGCTGCGGCGCGAAAAAGACCAGTTTTTCAAAGCCAGCCCGCACTCGCCGCTCTCGCCGGATCAGCAGGATGCGTTCGCCGGGCTGCGCTACTACGAGCCGAATCCCGCGCTCGACCTGGTGGTGACGGTCGAGCCGGTTCCGGCGGACGACCACGAGATCGCCATCGAGACGACCGACGGCGACGTGCGCCGTTATCATCGCTACGGGCGCTTTCATTTCGTGGTGGATGGGCACGACGCGCAGTTGACGATTTACGAAGCGCCGCACGGCTATTTCCTGCCCTTCGCGGACGCCAACGCCGGGGTGGAAACCTATGCTGCCGGGCGCTACCTGGAGCCGGACGAGGTCGGCGACCATCAGTTCCACGTCGACTTCAATCTCGCCTATAACCCGTTCTGCGCGTACAGCGACGGCTGGTCATGCCCAATCACGCCCGCCGAGAACCGCCTCGACGTGGCGATTCGGGCGGGCGAGAAGCAGCCGACCGGCACGTGGGTCGGGAAGGCATAGCTTCAGGATCAAGGCGGAGACGGATCGAGACTGGATCGCCGCCCCAACGCCGCTTTCGTCCGTCAGCGCTCGTCATTCGCCCCCCCGATCCCCTGAAAACGAAGCCAGTCAAGCGCCGGCGGCTCATGGCGGACCCAGCTCGATGACCGATACCGCACTGCTCCAACCCGGGTCGTACACTAACCCCGGGAGCGTGTCCTTAACGTGGTCAAAAAAGCAAGCTCTGCTGCTATCCATCGGAGCAGGCCCACGAAGGTAGTTCACGGGGCAAGTCCAACAATATCCGCCTTTTATGTCCCAAAACTGTCCGCGTGGGCAATCGGTGTGCAGCAAGCCGGTCGCAGGATTGTGCTTGATAGCCGAGACGTAAATGGTTAGGACGCACGTTAGCGAGTTGAGTGACTCATGGCTGTAGTAGTCTGGACACGTGAAGCAGCTCATGTTGACGGGGATGCCAAAAGACCCGCCGCCGTATTTGGCGGCACAGGCGGCGTCGAGCTGGGGCATCGTAAAGATCGGCTGTGTCGGTTCCGGTTGGGGCGAAGTCGGCTCTATCGGTGCGGGCGGCGGCGCGATCACGGGCAGGTTCGTGCAGGTGCCGCCCGTGCGGATGACAAAGGCAGCCACCCAACCTGTTTGCTCCCCGAAAGCGATCCGATACCAACTGCGGTCGGCGTTCATGCCCGTGACGCTGTAGATGCTCTGCGGCTGCATGTGCCCGACGATGGCGTCACTCGGTGCTGCCGCCCGCGCGAATATTGACCAGCGTGGCCGTGGAAGTGGCAAGCACGCACGCGCCGCCCGACGGCAGCGAGGGCAGGACGATGGGCGCTGGGGTCGGCGTCACCTCGGCGGGCGGCGTGGAGATCGGCGGTGTGGTGGCGCTGCTCACCAGAATTAACTGATACCCGACCGTCGGCGAGGCTGAGCCGTCGTTAGTCAAATCCAACTGGTAGGCGGCTTGTCCCGCCGGGATGTCGAACTTGCCGCTGACGAGACTGCCGCCGAACATGCCGACGGTCGCGCCGCTGGCATCGGAAAGGGTCGCGGAGAGACCGGAGACGCCGCTGGTCAGGATTTCGATAGTTTGCACGCCCTGCGGGCTGGCTTGGACGCTGTAGGTGGCGTGCTGGTTTGCCGCCACTGTGCCGCTGACCGGCACGTTCGCCGCCAGGGCGATGGCGGGCGTGGGCGGGGTGCCGAGCGTCACGCGAATGATGAATTGACCGGTCGCGCCCGTCACGCTGCTGACGTCGATGCGGTAGACGCCGGGCTGGGGCAGGGTGAGGGTGCCTTCGACATCCAGACCCAGGCTGGGATTGCCGACCGTTTGCACGAGGGCGTCACTGGCGGTGTAAATCGAGAACTGTGGGGCTAAGCCGGGCGTAGCGCCGATGACTTCGACGTGAATCGATAGTCCGGGTGGAGCCATCAGGCTGAAGGAGACGGGCGCTGCCCCCGAAAGCTGCCCGATCTTGACCTCGTCGAGGGAGATCACCTCTTGCGCGTTGACGGAAGTGGTGAGCGTCAGGAGGATGACGAGCACCAACAGCACCGCCACGCGCAGGCGCGATACGGGTAAAATATCCATCTATACAGCCTGTCGAAAGTATGACAATGACTTATGTTAGCACCAAAATATCATTTGACAAATTCTATCTTCATATTGAATCGAGGGTGCGATGCTCCGAAGCTGCCAGACGCAGGATCGGTAGCGGTCTTTGAATTGACGTGTGGAATTTCCGCCGTGCGGCAGGGGCGGCTTACTTGAGCGTGTACAGGTAAGCGGCGATGTCCTGCGCTTGCTGCTCGGTGATGCCGAGATCGGGCATGTCCACGCCGGGTTCGACCTGCTGCGGGTGCATGATCCACAGCACCATGTTGGCGACCGTATTGGGAAGCTGCCCGGCGATGTAGCTGCGCTCGCCAAGTCCCGCCAGATTCGGTCCCACTTTGCCGTTCGCCCCGCTGATCCCGCCGATGACGTGGCACGCGCCGCAGCCGTAGGTCTGGATCACCTGCTGCCCGCGCGCGGGGTCGCCGCCCGGCGCTCCGGCGATCTGCGTCGGCGCGACCTGCCGGGCGACGCTCAGGATCAGCAGCACGACGATCAGGGCGAAGGGGGCGACCAGAACGTACATGCCAAAGCTCAGTTTTTGCATCCGCAGCGTACTCCTTTAGCTCGCGCTCGCGCGCTGCATCTTGCGGTCGAGCGCGTTCAGCCAGACGACAAATAGACCCGCCGCCACCAGTGTGTAGATCACCCCGCCCGGCACCCACATGATCAGACCCGCCAGGCGTTGATCGTCCAGCGGCGACAAGCCCCAGGCGATCTCGCTGGCGCCGTAGCTGGGATACCAGGGCTGGCTGGCGAACGTCATCAGCGCGCCCAGGGCGCTGCTCTGGATCGCCGCCGTGAACAGGTAGATCACGCCGATGCCGCAGCGCGTCCCCTGCTGGCGCACCAGATGGACGAGAATCCACCAGAACAGCGTCGCCGTCAGCAGGAAGCTGGCGTGCTCGATGGCGTGGACGAACGTGCTTTGCAGCGCCGCCTGGTACAGGGCGGGCAGATGCCACGTCCACAGCGTCACGACCGCCAGCGTCCAGGCGACCGGCGGCTGGGTCAGCAAACTCCCCAGCCCGCGCAGGTGGCGCTCACGCCCGATACCGCGCGCCCACGAGCGGGGCAGCGCCCACAGCAGGGCGACCGGAGCGCCGCTCAGCGCGAACAGCGGCGCGGCGATCATGATCAGTACCATGTGCTGCCCCATGTGCGCCGAGAACAGCACGTCGCTGAGCGCATCCAGCGGCGAGATCAGCGCCAGCACCAGCGCCGCCATCCCGCCCGCGAAGGCGACCACCTGCCAGCCGCCCACGCCGTGCCCGCGCCCCGCTCGCTGCCACAGCCGGAAGACGCCGAAAGCGTAGGCAAAGCCGCCGATTTCCATGCACAGCAGCGTCGAGAAATCCCATGTCCACTTAGAAGCCAGGTCATGCGGCTGCAAGGGCTGCGCCAGCGCGAGACGCGGCGCCAGCACGATCAGGGCGCTCACGACCACGAGCAGCCGCCGGTTCATGGCAGCGGCATCGAGAGGAACGGACAGGGATTGACGTAAGTGCCCAGAATCGTCGTCCAGACGATCATGGTCAGGAAGGCGACGTTGAGCACCAGACCCGCCATCGCCAGAAAGCCGCCCGTCGTCGGCGCGGTGTCGATGCGCTCCACGTCGCGGTGACGCCAGTGCAGAAACGCCGCCACGCCCGACGCCAGCGCCACGATCCCGGCGACGACGCCCACGATCAGGTAGAGCGCGCGCGACTGATCCGTACACGCCACGCCGACCATGACGTAGCCGATGCCAAGCTGCGCGACCCAGGCGGCAGCGCCTCCGAACAGCACGAAGAACGTCAGGCGGTGGTCGCGGGTAACGGGTGTCGTCACGTCAGTTCCTCCTCACACATACGGGGACAGATAGATCGTGATGAGGACGAAAATCCAGACGGCATCGACGAAATGCCAGTACATCACCGTGTTTTCCACCGCCACCCGGTTGGTCGAACTGTACGGTCGCAGGGCGTTTTTCACCTGAATGGCGGCGTTAATCAGCAGCGCGATGAACACGTGCAGCCCGTGAATCCCGGTGATGGTGAAGAACAGCGACCCGTAGGTGTTAACAGTCGGACCGAACTCCGAATGGCTGTACTCATACGCCTGAATGCCCAGGAAGATCACGGCGAGCACGAACGCCACCGCCAGCCCGATGCGCAGCCGCCGCTGGTCGTCGTGGCGAACGCCGTGCTCGGCGATTTGCATGACGACGCTGCTGGAAAGCAGCACCACCGTGCCGATCAGCGGCAGGGTTAGCTCCGGGCGCTTGATGCCGTCGGGAGGCCAGACCGGGCTGTTGAAGCGCGTATACAGGTAGCTGGAGAGCAGGCTGGCGAACAGGATGGCTTCGTTGGCGATCAGCAGCAGCATCCCCCACCAGGCGAAGGAACGGCTGCCGTTGGCGATGCGGGGCAGGGATCGAGTGGTCATGCGCGTGCCTCCTCCTGTTCGTCCTGTTGATCGATCATCAGCCAGATGGCGGTCAGGACAAGCGTGAGCACCACGCCGACGCCCGCCAGCCACCAGAACTTGAGCAGGACGCCCAGGAAGATGACGACCAGCCCTAACGCCGTCAGCAGCGGCACCCAGCTATCCTCCGGCATCGCCATGATCGTCTCCGGCTGCCCTTCGATCACGCTGCTGCCGAACGTCTCGGCATTTTCAGGATTGGTCGGGTCGTCGGTCGAGAAGATGGCGCTGGTGTCCTCGTCCCACAGCGGGTCGCGGCTGTTCACCGACGGCAGCGTGTGGAAGTTGTGCTTGGTGGTCGGCGATTCGGTCGCCCATTCCAGCGAGCTGGCTTCCCAGGGGTTATCCCCGGCGACCGCGCCTTCCGTCAGGCTGCGGATGACGTTGATCACGAACAGCAAAATCCCGACGGCGAGGATGCCGCCGCCGACCGTCTCCAGCAGATTGAGCGCGTCCCAGCCCATCCCCGCCGGATAAGTGTAGACGCGGCGCGGCATCCCCAGAATGCCGAGGATGTGCATGGGGAAGAAGGTCACGTTGAAGCCGATGAACATCAGCCAGAAGTTCCACTGACCCAGCCGTTCGTCGAGCAGCCGCCCGGTCATCTTGGGCAGCCAGTAGTACAGCCCCGCGAAGATCGGGAAGACCGCCCCGCCGACGAGCACGTAATGGAAATGCGCCACCACGAAGTAGGTGTCCGTCACCTGCTGGTCGAAGGGCGCGGCGGGGAACATCACGCCCGTCAGCCCGCCGATCACGAACAGCACGAGAAACCCGCAGACGAACAGCAGCGGCGTCTTGAAGCGCGGTCTGCCCGTGATCATCGTGCCGAGCCAACTGAAGACCTGAATGCCCGCCGGGATGCCGATCACGATGCTGGCGACGCTGAACAGGCTGGTCGCCAGCGGCGAAATGCCGACGGCGAACATGTGATGCACCCACACGCCGAAGCTGATGAAGCCGGTCGCCACCGCCGCCGCCGCCAGCAGCGTGTAGCCGATGATCTTGCGGCGCGAGAAAGTCTGCACGATCTCCGAGACGATCCCGGCGGCGGGCAGGAAGATGATGTACACGTCGGGATGTCCGAAAATCCAGAACAGGTGCTGCCAGAGCAGCGAATTACCGCCGTATGCCGACTGGAAGAAGTGGAAGCCGAAATCGCGCTCCAGCATCAGGAAAATGTTGGCGGTCGTGAGCGGCGGCACGGCGAAGACAATGGCGAACGAGGCGACCAGGATCGTCCAGACGAACAGCGGCATCCGGTTGAGCGACATGCCCGGCGCGCGCATCTTGAAGATCGTCACGATGAAGTTGATCGCGCCGCCGGTGCTGCCGATGCTCAGGAAGATCAGCCCCAGCCCCCAGAAGTCGAGGTTCAAGCCGGGCGAATACTGGAGTCCCGTCAGCGGCGTGTAGGCGAACCAGCCGCCGTCCGGCGCGGCGCCGAGCAGGAAGCTCGAATACATGAACAGCCCCGAGAACAGGAAAACCCAGTAGCCGAAGGCATTCAGGCGCGGGAACGCCATGTCGCGCGCGCCGATCATCAGCGGGACGACGTAGTTGCCGAAGCCCGCCAGCATGGGCGTGGCGAAGAAAAAGATCATCGTCGTGCCGTGCATGGTGAAGAACTGGTTGTACACTTCCGGGCTGAGCGCGTTGTTGGCGGGCACGGCAAGCTGCGTGCGCATGAACAGCGCTTCGATGCCCCCCATGACGAAGAACAGGAACGCCGTCGCCATGTAGCGGATGCCGATGATCTTGTGGTCGACGGTGGCGAGCGCGCGCCACCAGCTTTCGTGAGTCTCCGCTTCGTGCGTCAGATTGTTTGCGACGGTAGCCATCTATTCCTCACTGTAGGGTTTCCAGATAGGCGAGCAGCGCCTGCACCTGATCGGAGGTGAGATTCATCGGTGGCATCAGATTGCCCGGCTTGATCGCCTGCGAGTTGACGATCCAGCCCGCCAGATTGCCGGGGTTGTTGTCGAGCGTGCCCGCGCCGATGGTTCGGCGGCTGGCGAGGTGCGTCAGGTCGGGACCGACTTTGCCGTTGGCGCTGGTGCCTTTGACGGTGTGGCAGTAGATGCACGCCGCGCCCAGGAATGTCTTCTGCCCCTCAAGCGCCAGCGAATCGGTCGGCGTGGCGGCGGGCTGCTGCTCCTGGGCGACCCAGCGCTGGAAATCGTCCGGCGTATCGGCGATCACCAGAAACGCCATGTGCGCGTGCTGGAGACCGCAGTATTCGGCGCACTGCCCGCGATACGTGCCCGGCGTATCCGCTTCCAGCGTGATCGTGTTGGTCACGCCGGGGATCGTGTCGATCTTGCCGTGAAGCTGCGGCACCCAGAAGCTGTGAGTCACGTCGGCGGAAGTCACCTGCACGGTGACGGGCTGCCCCGACGGAATGTGGATTTCGTTGGCGGTGGTGATGCCCTGCTGCGGGTAATTGACTTCCCACCACCATTGATGCGCCGTCACCTGCACGACGAAATCGCCCGCAGGCGAGGCGGACGCCTGATCAATCGAGATGCTGATCAGCATGAGCGGGAACAGGATCAGCGCGGGAGCCAGCGCGCCGCCGAGCAGGATCAGCGTCAGGGCGCGGCGGTCGTTGACGGGCTGGGCGGGGTGCGGCTCGGTGCGGCGCGCGCGCAGGACGGCGAGCAGCAGCAACGCCATGACGATCACGAAGACGACCAGGGCAATCGCAAACAAGACCCAGGTGAAGGTTGCTATCTGTTCGGCATAGGAACTATGCGCGTCGAGTATGGACGGGGAACCGGCGCAGCCTCCGAGCAGGCATGAGAGACACACCGCCGAGGCGAAAACGATCACGGAATAGAGGAGGTGCAGTCGTCGGCTGATGGGGTTCTTTCCTGGATTCATCACCTTCGTTCCATGCACGCAAAAGCGGCGCACATCATCGACCAGAAAGACGTTGGCGCTTGTTTAATTAAAGATGAAATGACACGACGTTACACCCAATATATCACTTCCTCCGGTGTTGTAAACCAATTTGGTATGGATTGCACAATCAGGCAGGGGCGCGCTCCCTTACCGCGGGCGCTGTGAGCTGGGAAACTGGCAAATCCTACAAGCGAGCGGGCGCTGTTTGGGCAAAGCTGCGCCCTGCCAGCACCGCACGCCCAAGATCGGCGGCGCATCGTGTATAATCGCTGCGGCGTTTTATCGCTGGGGAGTGAGTATGCGACTACGACTATTCGCGGTGACGCTCGTGTGGATGCTGGCAGCCTGCGCCAGCCCGTCCGCGCAGCCCACCGAAATGCTGGCAACCGAAAGCATCAGCACGCCGACGCCGCTGCCTCCGACGAGCGTGGCGGTGACGACCGCCGAGCCGACGGCGAGCGGTCCGCTGACACTCAACATCTGGTGGCCCGAGCCGCTTGCGCCGATTGACAATCAGGATGCCGCCGACTTGCTCTCCGAGCAGATCAGCGCGTTTCAGGCTGCCAACCGCGATGTGACGGTGGATTTCCGGCTGAAGAAGGCGCAGGATGTCGGCGGGATCATGTCCACGCTGCGCGCGGCGAGTCTGGTCGCGCCCGGCGCGCTGCCCGACCTGACCCTGCTGCGGCGCAGCGACCTGCTGACGGCGGTGCAGTCGGGGCTGGTCATGCCGATGGACGAACAGACGGAAGCGGCGATCCTCGACAATCTGCATCCGACCGTCGTCGCCCTGGGGCGGGTGAACGAGCATCTGTACGGGCTGCCCTACAACGTCGAAGTCCAGCACATCGCCCAGCAGTCAGACGTGCGCCCGCTGACTTCGTGGAGTTTCGCCAACGTGCTCGACCAGAAGGCGGCTTTCGTCTTTCCGGCGGGGCGCGCCAACAGCCTGAGCGACGTTTTTCTGGCGCAGTACCGCGCGGCGACCGGCACGCTGGACACCAGCGCGCTCACCGTCGATCCCGATCAACTGCGGACGCTGTTCACGTTTTACCAGCAGGCGGTCAGTGACGGCTTGATCGATCCGATTGTGCTGGAATACATCGTCCCGGACGACTACCGCAGCGGGCTGGCGCAGGGGAGCATCCCGGCAGGAATCGTCACCTCGACGCTCTATCTCAAGCTGATCGCCGGGGGCGCGTCGCTCGACTTCGCGCCCATCCCGACCGAAAGCGGGCAGCCCGCGACCGTCGTCGACGGCTGGATGTGGGTGCTGACCTCGGCGGACTCGGAGCAGCAGGCGCTGGCGCTGCGCTTCTTGAACTGGATGCTGGATATTGACCGGCAGGGGCGCTACAACCAGGCGATCTCAATGCTGCCGTCGCAGCGGTCGGCGCTGCGCCAGTGGGAGAACGCCGATTACGCCGTGTTTGTCGATACGCTGCTCAACAACGCCACGCTGCCCCTGACGGAAAGCTCCGGCAGCGTGACGGCGCGCGTGATTCAGAGCGCGCTGGCGTCGGTGATCTCCGATCAGCGGACTGCCGATCAGGCGGTGCAGGACGTGATCTCGCAGCTACCGGGTTGAGGCACAAGGGAGTCGTGTTATGGCGCGATTCCGACGCTGGCGAGCGCGTTCTTCAGGCTTTGCAGGCTGATCGGCTTGGCGAGATAGGCGCTCGCCCCGGCTGCTTCCGCTTCTTTGGTGAGCGGCGGCGCGATTGCCGAGATCATGATGACGGGCAGCGCTGCCGTCGCGGGGTCGCTGCGCAGTTGGCGGCAGATTTCCAGCCCGTTCACGTCCGGCAGCATGATGTCCAGCAGAATTGCATCGGGCGGGTCGTAAGTGATCTGCTCCCAGGCTTGCGTGCTGTCGTGCGCGTCCATCGCCTCGTGCCCGATGATCCTGACGAACGTGCTGAGCATTTCGGTCGTCAGGCGCTCATCGTCGACGATCAGGATTTTCGCCATCGCCCCTACAGCGCCTTCTCGTAATAGCGATAGGTTTTGTAGATTTGCGAGCCGAAGTTCTTGGCGATGCTGACCATGTTCTCGTTGATGCTCAGAATCCAGCCGGAATCGCTGTGCTGGTAGCGCCCCTTGAGCATCGCTTCGAGGACGTGATAATAGAGCACCGCGTCCACTCCCTTGTTGCGATACTGCTCTTTGACGCCCATCAGCGGGACGCGCGCCCAGTCCATGATCGGGTTGATCTTCCAGTAATAGAGGGCTTTGATCAGTGAGATGATCTCCGGCGTGCCCGGTTTGGGGTAGACGCTTTTTAGCACTTGATTGAAGTCTGGGACTGCCATGATGAACCCGGCAGGCTCTCCATCGACGTAGCCGAAGAACGCGAGATCGGCATCAAAGAACTGTCCCAGCGACTTGACCATCGCGTCGAGTTCTTTGGGCGTCATCGGGACGAAGCTCCAATTTTTCTCCCACGCCGCGTTGTAGAGTTCCTTGAACAGCTCGAATTCGCCTTGGAGGTTATGGCGATCAATCGGGCGCACGGTGACGTGATTCCGCCGCATGATCGCTTTGGTGATGCGCTCCAGCCGCTCGGATAAGCCGTTCGCTTGCACCTGTTCGCGGCTGAGGTGGAAGCTGTAGGTGTCCATGACGGGATGGTAGCCCGCGCCCAGCACGAGCTTTTCGTAGTAGGGCTTGTTGTAGGGCATCAGCAGAATAGGGCGGGTGAAGCCGTCGACCAGCAGCCCGGTTTCCTCGTGCGTGGTGAAGGTCTGCGGACCGCGAATCGTCTCGTAGCCCTGCGCTTTCACCCAGTCGGCGGCGGTGTTGAGCAGCGCGGTCGCCGCCTCCTGGTCGTCGAACGCCTCGAACGCGCCGAACCAGCCGATATGCTCATTGTTGAACTCGTTGTGGCGGTCGTTGATGTAGGCGGCAATCGTGCCGACGATCCGCTCGTCGCGGTAGGCGGCGAAGTAATCGCCCTCCATGTACTCCCACGAGGGGTTCTTCTTCTTGTTGAGCTGATCGCGCCGCATCGAGAGGAGCTGCGGCGTCCAGTTGGGATCGTCTTTGTAGACCGTCCAGGGGAACTCGAAGAAAGGCTTAAAATCCGTCTGCGTTTCGACTTTCCGAATTTGCACCGGCATAGATGATCATCTTTTTTTGTGGCGTGCGCAACCTTCATATTACCGTCTTTTTTCTACTTGGGAAAGCGCCTGCGCTGCCGTCCGAGCACTCCATGATTCCCTTGACACTACCCGGTCAGAATGCTAGTATAACCAGCACATATTCCACAGTAGCTCAACGGCAGAGCAATCGGCTGTTAACCGATGGGTTCCAGGTTCGAATCCTGGCTGTGGAGCCAGTTTGGAGCCAGTCCGAACATCCAGCCCCCGTATGTGGGCTGGATGTTTGCTTTGTAGAGGTTCCCTCACGCTCACGCCGCGCCCTATCCGATAAGTCCTTCAGATAGGCAAACGGCGCTCGCAATTCCAAAACGATTTCGCCATCAACGGTTACAACTACCTGCTTGACCATGTGATGCAGTAACTCTTTCTGTGTGCTGCGATCAAGTCGATTATATAGCGTTCCAACCTGCGCGATGATTTCGAGCGCAAACTCCAGATTATCAATATGATATTCCCGCTGCTGAACGATTGACTCAGAGTCGCACGCAACTTCGAACGCCGGTCTTGCCATTCAGCCCATAGAGAATCCCAGACTGCTTCACTGATTTTGCCTGCTGCCAGTAGTCGTATCGTCCGCGTTTCTTCTTGGTCAATCGCATTAAGTGCCGTTATCAGTCGCTCACGCTCAATTGGTCGATTATGTCCAAGTTTTTCCGCCAACTCGTGAGTGTAGTAAGTGCGCATGATTGGCAGTAGTTCAGGATCAACCTGGATGCTACGCAACTCAGCGGGTATCAGTTCTTCTATCCGATCACACTTGAAATTGATATTGCTGTGGGGAACGCAATAGTAAGAGGTTCCTCCGCTAGAACGGTACGTATTTGACGTCGAACCCGTCAGTTTGACTTCATAACCATCATAGCCAATGTAAGAGATCATGCCTTTCAGTAGATAGTCATGTCGCCGCTTCGCAAGTCTGTAACGGCTGCGTCTTTCCAATATCTCTAGTCCACGTTCGAATTCTTCAGTCGTAACAATAGGTTCCCAGTTCCCACGAATTCGTCTTCGGCGGAATCTTGTTTTGCACACTGACGACCCATCCGGCATATATCCAGTTATGAAAGACATTCGAGATGGTACTGATGTTGACGCGACGCTTGCCAGAGGGGAGGATCTGGACAAAAGGACGACCGCTTCGATGGCGGTAGCCACATTCATGCAGCTTTTCGCCAATTTCATCCAGAGTCCATTTATCCTCCAACAACAAATCCCAGGCGTAGCGCCAAATGGGAGCTCGTTTTGGGTCTTGTTCGATCCACTTGTCGAATCGGCCTAAATCATGCTTTCTCACCTCATCAGTGCGTCCTGTAACATTGATGTATCCTTCAGGCGCGTAATTGGCATAACCGCCGCTTCTACGTTTGGCTTGTTGCCCACCGCGAGTACGAATTCCGAGCAGTGTTGATTCACGTCGCGCAAGCGTAAAGGAAAGCGCGACGATTACCCTATCGTCGGGATCCATGGGATCGAGATCTGGAGAGTTCGCAAACCTGACGGCGACGCCAAAGTCATTCAACTCATCAATTGCACGCAGTGCTTCGGTGTCGTTACGTCCAAAGCGGTCGGCGCGCTCTACGATCACGTCGAGAACTTGCCTACGCGGGCATCGGCTAGCAATTTCTGATAGCCCACACGGTTCGGCGTTTTGCCTGTCAATACATCAACGTACTCGTCGATGAGAGGTAAATCCGAATGCGCAAACACATTGCTTTCAATGATTGAACGCTGGCGTGCTCGTGACAGTTCCGGCTTTTGGTGATCCTCGCTGCTCGTTCGCAG
>CAVXEZ010000022.1:0-96570 GCA_963760975.1 uncultured Chloroflexia bacterium
GCACTTTGATCCCCCAGAGCGCGCCATCGGCGTACCAGGGGATCGCGATCCCGCAGGGGACTTTCAAACCCTCGATTTTCTTCCATTCATTCGGCTGACCGGGGATATAACCCAATTGCGCGGCCGCAATGATTCCTTCACTCAGTCCCCGCTTATTTTTCAAATAATCGAGCGCACGTCGTCCCTCCGAACGCCAGAGCCGTCGGTTGCCTGCTCGGCGATCCGCCGCGCGATCTTCTGCCAGTTCGTCGGGCGGTTCGGAGCGAGGTTCTGGTTCTAGGTTCGAGTGAAGGATAGGCTTCGCCTGAATGGGCAAATCCCCCGCCGCTAAGCGCTCACAGGCTTGTTGAAAGGAGAGTTGGTGATAGCGCTTCACCCAACCGATGACATCCCCCCCATCGCCACATTTGCCGAAGCAGCGCCAGTGGGTCGCGTAAACGACGAGTGAATAGCCTTTGCGCTCATGGTGGAAGGGACATTTGAAGGTACTGTATTCTGCGTGTCGATATTTCGGCTTGCCCAGATCACGTTCCACCATCTGGCGGCAGTCGATGTGCTGTTTAATTGCATCGACATCGATCATGCCTTCCTTTCTGGACTTTTCGTCAGTGCGATGACAAAAGGCCAAAAGTCAAAAGTTTCGGCTTTCGTCATTTCGTCAATTCACTGTCGAAAGTCCCCTCACGAGAGAAACCATCGTCTGCTCAGGCGGTATTACTTCCCGTGAAGCGGGGACTTTCGTCGCAAGTCCTTGCGACGAAAGTCCTCCTATTCAGCCAGACTTTCGTCATGACGCTTCTGACGAAAGTCCATCCTCAGCCGTCAAGCGATAGCCGCGCGCAGGTCGCCCGTTCGTCTTGCGCTCAACCGCTTCAATCACACCATCGTCCAGCAGTGCCGCCAGCGTCGCATCGACTTCTTTGCGCGTTTTCATACCTGCTCCCCGCAGGATTTCCCGCGCCGAGGGCGGACGTTCGCCGCTGCGGGCAATGAAGTCCAGCAGTTTCTTCTCGTTTTTCACATCCAAGCCGACGCTGAGTTCGTCGAGCAGTCGATGCGCTGAAGCGCGATACTGCCTCCGCCAGCATCTGCCCGCGTGCCCAATGCGCAGTCGTGATGCGCGGCACTCCCTGCGCGCCCTCGTCTGCCCAGTCCATGATGGCCAGACTTAACGCCAGTTTGAGCGCCATCGTCGAGAAGCGCCCATAGTTGCCCGCGCAGGCGTTCGTCCAAGTTGCGTCGAGGGTCGGTCATATCATGCAGCGCCGCATAGTAGGCATTGAAGAGATCGAAGACCCCTTGTTCCATCAATGCGCTCACGGCTGGATGGCGTACCGGCTCATCGAGACTGTGGAGGACCGCTTCGTCGGGCGGCATCGGAAAGGCGTTGTAAATCCGCAGCAGCCGCGTTTTCAAGTCGGCTGGAAAATCGTGACTGTCCAGGTCTTGTCCATTGAGAACGCACTTGATCTCGCGCTCGGTCGGTGTCAGACACAGAAAACGCGCCATCAAGCCGTCTTCCCACTCGCTGTCGGTGATGTAGCGTCCCAGGCGCGCGGGCGTGGTCGCGCCAATCAGCGCCAGCGCCGGGTTGTAGACGATCAGTTTGCCATCGCCGCGCAGCTCACGTTCCAGGCGACGCGGGGCATCAAACATCTCCATCATCGTCTCGGTGTGGCCTTCCATATATTTCTTGGGGATCAGCATCTTGCTGGCTTCGTCGATGATGATGCCGCGCTGCCCCGCAAACCGTGCTGCCAAGTCTTCGTTGCGCTGCTCAAACGGCAGCAGCTTTTCGTAGTTGGCAGGTCGCTCGCCTGCGAGTTTCGCCACCAGCATTTCCGGCGAGGTGGTCGCAGGCAGGAGCAGATGCGGCACGTATCCCGCACCATATCGGTGATCGCATTCAGCCCGGTGCTTTTGTGATAGTAGGTGGTCGGTGCGACCCACAGATAGTACAGGTTCGGGAACACTTCGCCGAAGCCGAGCCGCAGTACACAGCGTCGAGCGACTGCCAACCCGACTGCCCACAGCGGGCCGGACTCCAGAAAGATACGAGGCGTCATCGGCGAACGTTTGCTGAGCCAAGCGAGACAGTCCTGATGGAACACCCCGACGGTTTCACTAGCAGCGATCAGTTGGTCACTCAACTGTGCTGATTTGGCTAAGGCTGGCACGAACGTTTCATCTTTGTCTTCATCGTTTGTGCTCAGATCGTTCATCGGATCGACGTGCAGAATTTGCGCGCTGACCGTCGGATCGTGCGTGACGATCTGCTGCAGCAGCGACCAGTGTGCCGGATTGTTTTTCCAGTCGAGCGTCGCCAACAGCGACTCGACCAATGGGCTGAGCTTCAGTTCCGTCAGGGACATCCATCATCGACACCGCCCGTCGCAAGGCATAGGCATCCTGTTCACTGAGGTTCATCTAACCATCTCCAGGCAATATTGAAGAGAACTCGTGTTGAAAAAACACGAATAAAGAGAAGTTTTCAGTTGCAGGAGAGGGAAGACTGTGGTACATTGTGAGTGTCGAGTTCACCAATATATCATCAGTCCGCCGCCCACCCGCCTTCCCAGCAGTGGGCTTTTTCTTTGCTAGGGTGGACTACGAATACTCATCCTCAACATCTCCAAAAGGTTGCCCCGGGGCAACCTTTTCTATTCCGTCCCCAAATATTGCTCGGCTTCAGTAATCAGCTTGCGCAGCGCTTGCAGCCGCGCACGTGCAACTGCGGCATCCCCTTCCTGTTGTATCAGCGCACGCGCAAGGTCTTGCGCCGAGGTGATGCTGAGCTTTGTGTAACTCGCGCCATCTTCACGGCAGCAGCAGGCAACTTGTCGAGCAAATCGTTTGTACTCTGCTCCTGAATCATCGCCTTCGCAAAGCTCTTTGACCTGTTTGCTGGTCAAATTGAAGTCGATGATTTGGCGCACAATCTCGGCATGATATTCCGGAGGCTAAAGCCAAGAACATACCGTAGCTTCTTCTCGTCGATGGTGTGGCGATCTGCAAGCTCCAATGCTTCGTCCGACAGGCGAAGGAGCGATTTGATCCGGCTGAACTGCGCCTTTTCAATTCCACCCATCGCACTCAGAATCGCATCGGTATATTCGCGCTTGCCCCGTAGGTCGAGGTCAAGCGCCTGACGATAGAAGTCGTTGTCCACCGCAACGGCAGGAATTTCGTACCCATGCACAGTCAGCAGCAGCAGCGCAGCCTGGCGCGCCAGTGCGACCGCTGTCAGCCCGGAACGAGCCGTGTTCTCTCTGCGCCTGTCGAAAGACCGATGATCGCTGTTCAGGAATAACGATGCAGGGGATCATGCCATCCCCGGTATATTCCGAGATGAAGTCGCGCAGCAGCCAGGTCGCCCAGTAGCGGCGTTCGCCGGTCTCAATCCGAAACAGTCGGGTTGCGCCTTGCGAGACATCCACCACCGTCAGCGGATTGACCTGACCATCATCGCGGATGGTCATCGCGAGGTTGACGAGATCGCGCAGCAGTTGTTCTTCAGGTGAGAGTACGGGCGCAGTTTCTTCTTCTCGCTCGTCATCTCCGTGCGGGAGTAGTTCCAGCACGCTGTTGAACGGGCGTCCGCGCTGGCGTGCTGCCACCTGCACGAGCTGCACCAGTTCTCGCAGTGCCTGCGTTGGCGTCAGACGATTGTTATGAAAGGCGAAGTGGATGGCTTCTGGAACCACGCGACGCGGCTGCACCGGATCGGGGCGCACCATCTCCAGCAGGATGCGCTCGACCTGAATGCTGCTGATCTTGCAGCGCTTGTGGAAGTTCGCCGAACATGTCCTGGCTGACGGACGCAAGCAGATCATCGACGCGATGCGGATCGGACTTGGGCATCACACACCTTCCTTCGCCAGGTAACGCACCAGCGAACCGACCACTTGAGCATAGGCTTTGCTCGCCGCCGATTTCGGGCTGTAAGTGAACACGCTCTGGTGGTGGTGATGCGCGTAGGAGACGGCCTCATTGGCGGGGATCACGCCCAACAGCAGCTTACCGAGGACATTGTGCGCTTTGAGTTCGTCCAGCAGGTGGTTGTGTCCGCGAATGCGGCTGTCCATCTTGGTCACCAATATGCCGCTGATGTGCAGGTCGGGATGCCGCCAGCCCTCCCGGATGTCGTTGATCTTGGCGATCACGCTCATCAAGCCGACAGTTTCCAGATAGCGCGGTTCGACCGGGACAATCGCGTCCGTTGCAGCGAGCAGCGCCATTTCGGTCAGCAAGCGAGAACGAAGGGCGTGTGTCAATCAGGATCGCCGCATACTGCGAGGCGATCTTGCTCAACGGATCGGCGAGGCGATAGGGCGCGCCGGCGACGCCTATGCAGTTCCCGTTCGCCGCCTTCCAACATTGGCGATGCCGGGAGGACATGCAGATCGGCATCCCACTCGCTCTGCACGATACAGCTGAGCGAGCGTGCCCGCTGCATTCTGGCGATCCGCCATCAGGACAGTGTACAGGCTGTTGTCGGCGCCGTAGTCCTTTCTCCCGGTGGTCACCAGTGTCGCATGTGCCTGCGAGTCGGTGTCAATCAGCAGCACGCGGCAGTTGGATGCTCCCGCCTGTCGCAGCAGCCGGACAATACCGAAGGCGATGTTGGTGGCAGACGTCGTCTTCGCCACCCCTCCCTTATGATTCGTGAACACGAATACGCGAGTCATTGCCATTTCCTCCTTCATGACGAACCGGATGCGTTTCGCTGGGGCTGGCAAGGACTTCGCGGAGGTGTGCTATAGTGACACCGGAAGTCTTGCTGGCGCGAGCAGCGAGCCTTCAAGGGAGTGGGGGAGACAGAACCTCTCCCACTTCCCGCAAAAGCCAAAAGTTATCCGGTCAAGCAGGAAAGCGGCTGTTCACGTTGTGGATAGGCGATAGAGTGGAGGAATTGAGGAACAGTTTCTCCCTCAGAAGGTTCGGATTGGCTCCAATCTGTGGAGCTGCGCGAGAAGAGAAGCCCTTCCAAACGTCCGGAAGGGCTTTTTTCTTGCCTGGCGAGGGTTCGATTTCCCCTGGTGCCCGGATCAATGAGGGGTGGGCTGGAGCCAGCTCCGACCATCTTTCGCAATGAAGGTTTCGGCGGACTTCGGTCCCCATGTGCCTGACCGGTAATTGGGGAAACCTTTGGGCGCGGAATTTCCCCACACGTTCAGAATAGGCATCAAGACTGACCAGGACGCCTCCACCTGATCAGCCCGCATGAAGAGGGTTGCATCGCCTGCCATCACATCGGTCAGTAAGGTTTCATAAGCCGCCGGTGACTTTGTTTTAAAGCTTTCCTGATAGGAAAAGTGCATCTCCACAGGGGTTAAAAGTAGGCTTGGTCCGGGCTGCTTGGCTTGAAAACGCAAGACAATGCCTTCCTGGGGCTGAATGTCAATGATCAGGTAGTTGGGCTGCCAGGCTTGAGCAGTCGTTGTTGGAAACGAATGGTGAGGCACAGGACGGAATTGGATCGTCACCCTTGAAGCCATCGTCGGCAGTCGTTTGCCGGTACGCAGGTAAAAGGGAACGCCCTGCCAACGCCAATTGTCAACCAACAATTTAATCGCGGCGAAGGTTTCGATAGGTGAATCGGGCGCCACACCGGGTTCAGATCGATAAGCCGGGACTTTTTCACCCGCCATCGAACCCGATCCATATTGACCGCGCACCGCCATATGCTGAACCTGCTCTTCAGAGATCGGACGGATTGCCCTGAGCACGTCGAGTTTCTTATTGCGGATTTCATTGGCATCAAAGGAAACCATCGGCTCCATAGCGATCAGGGTTAAGACCTGCATCAGGTGGTTTTGCACCATATCGCGCAAAGCGCCCGCATGTTCGTAATAAGCACCTCGGTGTCCCACTCCCACCTGTTCAGCCACGGTAATCTGCACATGGTCGATGTACCGGCGATCCCAGGTCGGCTCAAAATGGGCATTGGCAAAGCGAAAGGCGAGAATATTCTGAACGGTTTCCTTGCCCAGGTAATGGTCGATCCGGTAAATTTGGGCTTCGTCAAAGACCATCGTGAGCACGCCGTTGAGCGCAACCGCCGAAGCCAGGTCATGACCAAAAGGTTTTTCCACGACAATGCGGGCGCGGCGCTTATCGTCAGCCAACCCGGCTGCGCCCAGCCGTTGGACAATGGTTTCCACGATCCCCGGCGGTGTCGCCAGGTAAAAAATGTGATTGGCGGGACTTCCCCACTTTTTTTCCTGGTCTTTAAGCTGACTACTCAAGGCGGTGTAGGTGGCGGAGTCGGTGAAATCGCCGGAGAGGTAGGATAGGTTAAGCGCAAATCCATGCCACGTTTTCTTGTCCACCCCGCCACAGTCACAGAAGGTTGTCACACCATCTTTCAGCCGCAGTCTGAATTCATCCGGGCTTTCTTTCTTCATGTCCAAGCCAATCACCGCGAAATGATCGGGTAATTGCTGAGCCAGCAGCAGGTTGTAGAGAGCAGGTGCCAGCTTGCGCCAGGTGAGATCCCCCATACTGCCAAAGATCACCAGGATGGTTGGTTCTAACGGAATTGTCATTAGGGCTGCTCCTTCAATTTGTCCACGGTGTCCCAATCGGTGTGGAAGGTGCCGCGCGCATCGACCCGCTCGTAAGTATGCGCGCCGAAATCATCCCGCTGGGCTTGAATCAGGTTGGCGGGCAGCCAGGCACTGCGGTAGCCATCGAAATAAGCGAGGGACGCCATCAAACCGGGAATGGGCAGACCCAGTTTTGCGGCTAAGCCGACGACCGCGCGCAGATCGTCCTGCGTTGAAAGAACAGCCTGACTGAGATGGTCATCGTTGAGCAAGTTCAGGAGATCGGGGTTCGCGTGAAAGGCAGCCCGGATATCCTCCAGTAACGCGGCGCGGATAATACAACCGCCGCGCCAGATGCGCGCCACATCCTCCAAATTCAGATGGTAGTCATAAACCTGAGAGGCAACGCGGAGCTGTGCCATCCCCTGGGCATAGGTGATGATCATCGAGGCATATACTGCGCCTTTGAGTTGAGTCAGAAGCGCAGCTTGATCGCCTTCAAAACGAGGAATTGGTACTTTGAGCGTCTCGCTGGCTGTCTCCCGTTCGCTCTTCAATGCGGACAGGTTACGCATCGCCACCGCCGCATCGATCACCGAGGTCGGCACCTGGATGTCCATTGCGTCTTGTGAAGTCCACATGCCGGTGCCATTCTGGGACGCTTCATCCAGGATCACATCGAGGAGCGGTTTTCCGGTTCGCTGATCCACCTTACGGAAGATGTGAGAGGTTATTTCTATCAGGTAAGCATTGAGTTCCCCGTCATTCCAGCGACTATAGACATCGGATAACGCCTCATCCGACAGCCCTAAGCCGCGCTTCATCAGGTCGTATGATTCAGCGATCACCTGCATCAAGCCGTATTCGATGCCATTGTGTACCATTTTGACGTAATGACCGGCGGAACCCGGTCCCAGGTAAGTGACACAGGGTTCTCCCGCCACGTGAGCGGCGACCGCCTCAAGGATGGGTCGGACGCGCTCATAGGCTTCTTGAGGTCCACCGGGCATCAGGCTGGGACCATGCCGGGCGCCCTCCTCGCCGCCGGAAACCCCGACCCCCATGTACAGAATGCCTTTTTCGGCAAGTGCCTTCGCGCGCACATCCGTATCTTTGAAATGTGAGTTGCCAGCATCGATGATCAGATCGCCGCTTTCCAGCTTGGGTATCAACTCGTGGATCACTGTGTCCACCACTTGCCCGGCAGGCACCAACATCATAACGACACGCGGTGCAGACAGGACGCTGACAAATTCCTCCAGGCTCTGCGCGGCATGGATGGCGCGGCTTCCAGCTTCTGTTTGGAGTTCCTGAACTTTCGACAAGTCCTTATCGTAACCGCTCACCGAATAGCCATGATCGGCGATGTTCAGCACCAGGTTACGCCCCATGACACCCAGACCAACCATACCGATCTCGTAGTTTTGTTTAGCCATCTTCTGGTTTCCTCATTTACTTACGGCTGAGCCTGTCGTTGCAGAGCCACTCATCGCTTCAAAATAAGCCCCCAACGTCTCAAGGGTTTTCTGTGTCAACTCGTGACCGCTATGAACAGTGTCCAGAATCCCCAACCCTTGAGCCACGTTGACAAACATTGCGCGGTCATCGATGTAAACGTCTACTTGAGCAATGTCTAAGGCAATTCGGCACATATCTGCGTCAGGCTTGCGGTAGTGGACAGGCATAACGAAACAAAGATGAGCTTTACCCCTTCGACCAGGCACCCTCAATCATATCAATGTAACCATCCCCTTGTCTTTAATGGCACATAAAGCGCGGATGAGCCTGAACCGGGGCAAGCTCATCCTGTAGCGATGACAAGGTGTATCCTCGATCCAATCCATCAGCCACCTGGACGAGCATCGGGGTGTTTTCGATATAGACGACCTGCCGGGTGGGTGTTTGGGCGGTGTCCAGCGCCAGTCGATAGATGTCGGCGTCGGGCTTGCGGAAGTGGACGAAGCTGGAGGAAATGAAGAAATCGACGAACGCCTCCAGCTAGAACTTGCGAATGCGATGCGCATTCAGTTCGCGCGCTTCGTTGTTGACGACGGCGATTCTCAGTCCGTACTGTGCCTTGAGATGACGGATGAGCCTGATCATCTCAGGATAAGGCTGCGACTGCGCGAACAGGAATTCCCGGAATTGATTCTGAGTGAAGGATCGCTTCTCATAGCAAACCGTCCGGTTAGATATTCCTTGAGCGTAAGTTTGCCCACTTCGTAGGTATCAAAGGTGAGGTGATGCCGCTCTTCCATCTCCTCAAGATTCAGATCGAACGTTTTCGCAGCCAAAGCCCGCGATTGATGACCCCACCCGTCGGTAAGCAGGACACCGCCGCTATCCAGAAACAACGTCGAAGCCAAAATAACCGGCAGTCTTCCACGCCAGGATGAGGACGATGGAGGCGACCAGGAGCAGTCCATTACTGCTGGCAGACCCGGCTATGAGGTCGTTCCAGTTCATGAGCGCAGCGACGAAAGCGCCAAAGATCACGACGCTGCAATCCGCTTGGGTTTAAACCCGTGTCATTGCCAATTCAGCCCATCCGCTGGCTTCTAACTCCACTCCCGAAGCATTCCACTTCTGCAAGCAGCAGAGCGCCGCGTGCTTTGTCAGCGGCAGTGCATCCGGGTAATTTTCGAACAGATCGGCATAGAGTTCGAAGCGCGGTATCCAATGATTTTGCCGAACTTCCATTTTCAAGATCGTGATCATCACCGCAGCACGGAGGGCGGCATGAGAACCAAAGGCAACATAGATTTTTTCGATAGCGTCAGCAGCTTCCGGGCTGTCAGTGCGGACTAAGTGTATATAGACGAGAGTGGCATCTTCATTCAAAGCTATATCGGTTTTCATAAAGTGATCTTTTCCACTCAATGATGTACTGCGGACGAGTACGAAAGCAGCACCGGGACATGCGCCTCTTTGCTCTGCTTCAGAAACCCTACAATAAGCATAAAACCTATAACCTATTCAAGCATCCTTCCATGAATGGGTTATTTCGTCGTCCTTTAGGATGATGTTGCTGCCCGCTCGGAGGGGCAGCCTAATGTTAGTCTTTACAAAGCACTCTATGAGCGGGCAAAGCAGAATGGGGCGAGAAGGTACTCGGTATAAGTTGCCTATTCGATGTAGAAATCGCCTAAATTCAAGCTGTCTTCCATAACCAGGGCGATCACTTCCATGCGGCTGGTCAGACCAAGCTTGACCAGAATGCTGCTGACATGCGATTTCGCGGTTGACAGGTTGATCGTGAGATTGTTGGCAATCTCCTGATTCCCCATTCCTTTGACGATCAAACTCAACACTTCCCGCTCGCGTGGGGTCAAATTCTCAAAGATCGGGTGCGGTGCGTGGATGGATCGGACGAGGATGTCGGTGACTTCTGGCGCAAAGGTCGAAATCCCATTCCGGGCAGCGCGGATGGCATTGGCGAGATCGTCCGCGGACACTTTTTTGAACAGGTAGCTAATTGCGCCAGCCTCAAGGACGCGCTTAATCAGGGCTTCTTCGCCGAAGCTGGTGAGTGCGATCACCCGGGTAGCCGGGAAATCGTGGCGGATGAGGTGCGTCGCCGCAATCCCATCCATGATGGGCATCATCAAATCCATCAAGACAATATCGGGTCGTTGATCGGCGCACAGAGCTAAGGCTTCTTTGCCATTGGCTGCCTCGCCCACCAGTTCGAGATCGGCGTAGCTCATCAGGAAGACGGCTAAACCCTTACGCAGCATGGCGTGGTCATCCACGATCATGATCCGAATCGGCGTTTGAACTCCATCCCCGCTGGCTCCCAGACTTTGTGAACACTATTCACACGATCCTATTTTATCATGGGCTTAGTCCGTCACCGCTGTCCAGGTGACCTTGATGAGTGTTCCTTCGCCTTTATGGCTGATGATTTCAAGCCTTCCGCCGATATTCTGGACACGATCCTTCATAATACTGAGTCCCAGGTGACCAGGGAGCGCGTCCGTCGGGTCAAAACCAAGTCCGTTATCCTGAATCGTGAGGTCAACGTGGTTCGAATGGCTGTTAAAGTAAACCTCAACGTGGCTGGCTGAAGCGTGCAAGACCACATTATTGAGCGCTTCCTGTACAATCCGGTAGAGGGCAAAATGGACTTCGGGCGGGACCGGCTCTTGCTCGGCGATCTGGACGGATATATTCAACCCGGCGCGGTTGGTGATGATCCCGGCGACCTGACGGAACAAGTCCCCCAGTTTGACTTCGGTAAGGGATGAAGGGCGCAGTTCTAACAGCAGCGAACGCATCTCTATGAGCGCGTTCTGGGCGAGTTGATGCAAGGTAGTCAGGCTGCGGCGTCCCTTGTCCTGATCTATCGCCCAAATTGCTGGCAGTCGCTCGGTAATCAAGCTCACCGACCAGAGCGTTTGCGAAATGGTATCGTGGAGTTCACTCGCCAGGCGGTTGCGCTCTGCGATGACTGCCACCCGTTTAGCGCGGTCGAGCAGGCGGGCATTTTGAATGGCGATAGCCGCTTGATCGGCAAAGCTTTGCAGCCGCTCCGCATGTGCCTGGGTGAAGAAGCCTGGGGTGGCACTGTCCAGCGATAAAAAGCCCAGAATCGTGCTGTTGGCACGAATAGGGGCAATGACATTCGAGTTGACCCAGTCCACGCCCGGAAAGCCGATCCAGAGCGGCGAAGTGGTCGTATTCGCAATCGCCAGTGGTTTTCCCACCTCGATCAACTGCTGCAATGCCGCCAGTTTCGTCACGGGGATCCGTTGGTTTAGCCAGTCTTTATCGAGTCCTTTTTCGACGTACCCTTTCTGACGCACGATATGCACCAGGTCGGACTCCACCAGCAGGATATTCGCCCCGTCATAGGGCGTGACCCGTCCGACCGTATCGAGGATGTGATCGAGGATTTTATCCAGATCGAGGGTGCTGCTCATGGTCGCCAGCGTATCGCGCAAGGCTTCCATAAAGGCGTGTTCTTCCCGCTCCAATGCCTGAGTTCGTTTTTGCTCGTCAATTTGCTCTTGCAAGCGCTGCTGCAACCTGAATTGATCAGCCATGTGTTCTTGAAGATGCACCTCTAAATCCTCATAGGCTTTCCGCAGCTTGATCGCCGCCGTTTCCCGCTCGGTAATCTGGCTTTTCAACGCTTCGGTTGCCCGGTTCAGAGCGGCGGTTTGCTCCTCAACTTGTCTTTCCAAATCAGCATACGTTTCGGACATGCCGGGTTCTGACAAAGCGTGGGTAGTCCCTGGTTGGATCAGATCCAATATCTCGTTGAGCACCGTGTCTACCTCTGTCGAGTTGAACTTTACCGGATCAGTCGTGCGATCCCGCTGAAGTTCACTGATCCAGCCTTGAATAGTCTCGATTTTTTGATCGTCACTCATTTCACGATCCACCTTCGCGCATACTCGCTCAGTATGGGTATTTTCGTCGTCGTCTTTCTGATGATGGCGGGAATTTTTTGAGAAGCAAAAAGATCATTCCAAAGAACTACCCCAAAATCCATTTAAAGAAGGGTGTCTCGGTTGAATGGAAGTCATATACTAACTCTGGAGTTAATTGACTGCCGATAAAAATCACAGTCGTTAAGCATCCGCGAAACGCCCCAACCGAAACGCTGATCTTCCTGTGGATTACGACCAGATTGTGCCATAGAGCGACCATTCGAAGCTGGGCTGGTAGATCAGGTCTAGCATCCGCCGACCGGCAATTTCAATGCAGCAAGGGAAAATATCATGCGAACCATCCGGGGTCCAATCTTTACCTTACGACCTTACGAGCGGGGTATCCAGGAAAAGCTGGGCAAATACACCCGATTTGTGCTGCCGGGACTGGGGTTTCAAGTTCCAATCGTCCAGCTTATTCGTGTCCGGGATGTGCGCGAACACACCATCGATATTGAACCGCAGCCGGTGATTACCAAAGACAACGTTGAAATTACCGTCGATGGAGTGATGTGGGTACGCCCTACGATTGATGAAGAGGGGATCAAACGCACCTTCTATAACATCGACAATTGGAAGCGCGCCATCACCCAGTTGGCGATGACGAACCTGCGCCAGGAGTTCGGCGAGTTGTCGCTGGATGAGAGCCTGGTAGCGCGTGTGAAAATCGCCACTAATTTGCAAATTATCCTGAATACTTTCGCCGTCGAATGGGGGCTGACCGTCACCAAGATCGAAATCCGCCTGATTGATCCCCCCGATGACATCAAAAGAGCCATGCACAAACAGAAGACTTCCGAGCAGGAGCGGCGCTCCATGAAACTGCTGGCGACCGGCGAGTTTGAGGCTGCCCAGCAGCAGAAACTGGCGATCATCCAGCGGGCTGAGGGCGAACGCGAAGCGGTGATTCAAGTGGCGCAGGGCAAAGCCGAAGCCATCCGTCTGGTCAATGAAGCGGCTGAGCAATACTTTGTCGGGAACGCTCAGGAACTCAAACGAATTGAGATGGTTGAAAATTCGCTGCGCGACAATGCGAAGATTGTCATCACCGAACAGGGCATCAACCCAACGCTCTTATTGGGCAGCCTGCCTTTCAGTACGTCCAACGAGAAAAATGGCAATGGAGCCAAGGAACTGCGCTAAGCCGAAAAAGTAGACGCTTGCAAATGGATAAGAGGTAATATGGAATTCAAACAGGGTACACATGTTTATACCTCGGACGGAAAGAACGTCGGCAGCATTGATCGCGTCGTCCTGGATCCGCGAACTGACGAGGTGACCGATCTGATTGTCCGTAAAGGGTGGTTTAGCGAGGACAAAGTTGTGCCTCTTGCGCTGGTCGAAACCACCAGCGAAGATCGCGTGACCCTCGACAAAGCCGAGCACGATCTGCCCACCTTGCTCAAATTCGAGGAAACCTACTACGCTCCGGCTTATGACAACCAACCGCAGGGTGGGGACTCCGCTTATCCTCAAGGGTATGCCGCTCCTGTATACAGCTATCCGCCGCTTGGCATGGCTTGGTGGGGGTGGGGCTACGGTGGCAACACGGGCTATGCACCCGACATGGTTGAACCGGATTACATGAAACGCGTCCAGGACAACATCCCGGTGGGAACCGTCGCCGTCAAAGAAGGCGCGCGGGTGCTCAGCCTGGAGGGCGACCACATCGGCAACGTTGACGAGGTTTTCACCGAGGCGGCGACTAACCGCGTCACGCACCTCATCATCTCGCAGGGCTTGCTTTTCAAAGAACGCAAGCTGATCCCGACCAACTGGATCAAACTTGCGGGTGAGGACGATGTGATGCTCACGGTCAAGACGAAGGTCGTCCACAAGCTGCCCGAATACAAGGTCGAACAATCTAGCTGAAGACGAGTTTGGCGCTGCGCCTCGACAAACTACTTATCGAAATCCTATAAGAATTAGTAGGGTTTCGATAAGTTGGCGGCACTCGGTACACTGATAGCGTTGCTGTCCTTGCCGTGATTTTCCGTAGTGGATGATATTCCCCGCGCCGACCTGCTCATAAAGCGAGCAGGTTGGATTCAGACCACAGCGCCCACCCTGCGCTAAGCGGCTCATTGCGCGTTCTCCTGGTTTCCTCCTTCTATTTTGCCGCCTCTTTGCCGGGGCACGACCGATTTTTAAACCGTATGTGATCCATTTCTCCGCTCGCACCGGTTATTTTCATCACGTCCCTTTGACAGCTCACAACCCATGCCGTCCAGTGTGTTGACAATCTGCCCATTTCGCCCTATATTTGATCGTGCAAGCGCTTTGCGTAAAGCGCTTGCATAAATCCGACGTGGAGACCATATGCCAGATCGTATGCCGAAGCAAGCCGATGTCGCCAAACTCGCAGGCGTTTCCGCCGGTACCGTCTCGCGGGTGATGAATGGGAAGCATGACCAGGGGATTCCCATCAGCGAAGACACGCGCCAGCGCGTTCTGGACGCAGCAGCGCAGCTTGGATACACCGCCAACCCGGTCGCTCAGATGCTCGCGCGCGGACAGAACAACCTGATTGGCGTCTTCACCTACGAGGCAGCGTTTCCTTCCGAGCAGGCGGATGTTTTTTTCCCGTATCTCCTCGGCATTCAGGAAGAAGCCGGAAAGCAGGGGGACGACGTTCTGCTGTTCACGCATTCGCAGCCGGGGGGCGTGAAAGAAATTTATGAGAACGGCGCGAACTCGCTTCGTCTGGCGGACGGAAGCGTCCTGCTCGGCGCTCACCCCGATTATCAGGAGCTGCGGCGCCTGCTCGACGAGGGATACCCGTTCGTCTTCATCGGGCGGCGCAGCCTCAGCGGTTATGACCTCGACTGGGTCGTGAACGACTACGCCACCGGAAGCGAGGCGGCGACCCGACACCTGCTCGATCTCGGTCACCGACGAATAGGGCTTATTCAAAGACACCCCGAATTCATCCACAGTCAGGACATGCGTCGGGGAAGCCAGACGGCGGTGAACCCGTTCGCCGACGCGCAGTTGTTCGAAGTGAAGTCGGATATGCTCAACCCTGAAACGCTCAACCAGATCATCGAAACGCATCACCTAACCGCGCTGGTCTGTACGGATCGGGGCAACTTCGAGCAGGCAATGTTCTCGCTGTCCCAATTGGGCTTCCGAGTCCCCAACGATATTTCCGTAATTACGCTCGATCCCATCGACCGGGATGGCGGAATTCACGAAGCGACGCGCCTCTGGCTCGACCGTCACACCGTCGGTGTTGAAGCCGTCCGGCTTCTGATCGACCGTCTGGCGAATCCGGGAAAGCCGGCTCAGCACATTTTGGTTCCATGCACCTTCATGGTTGGGAAAACAACGGCTGTAGCGCGTGAATAGCTTGAATAGCTAAAGGAGGGTACTGGTCGATAGATATTTTTGGCTCTATATAACTCGATTAGGAACAAATAGGAGTACAAGATGATCCATAAAAATCACCTCTTAATCGTATTGCTCGCCTGTATGGCATTACTTTCCGCCTCGTTGAGTGTCCAGGCTCAGACTTGTGATGGCACAGTCATTCCTGTCGACTTTACGAACGTTTGGGGCGCCGAGCGCCAGCCGTTGATGGATGGGATTATCGCCACGTTCGAGGCGCAGAACCCCTGCATCCACGTTGTCAACGATGTCATGCCGTTCGACGGTTATGCCGAGCAGATCGCAACCCGCTTGCTCAGCAGCGATCCGCCGGACGTGATCATGTCGGGGCGCGTGCAGACCTACCAGTACGCCAGCGAAGGGCGTCTCCAGTCGCTGTCTCCCTATCTGGAGGCGGACGGCATTGACGTGCATCAGGTCTTCTATGACAGCGAAATCAACAACCAGATTCTGGATGGCGAAGTCTGGGCGCTGCCCATGCCGACCGCAGGCGGGAATACGAGCTTCTTCTTCTACAACAAAGACCTCGTCGCCCAAGCCGGACTCGACCCCGAAGTGGGACCGCAAACGTGGGACGACATGATCACGCTGGCGAAGGGCGTCAACAAGATAGACGCGCGCGGCATTGAAGTCATCGCCACCTTCCCCTTTGGTCCCGACATCAACAGCGCGTTCGCCTCGTGGCTCACCAGCGACGGCGGTCAATATCTGTCGGACGACGGGCGGCAGGTGCTTTTCAACAGCGACCGGGGCTTGGAAACGCTTCAGTGGCTCGTCGACTACACCAACAACTACTTCGGTGGGTTCGAGAACATGCTCGACTTCTTCCAGGATACCGACGATAACAGCGCCGACTTCCCCTTCTATCAGGACACGATGGCGCTCTGGTTCGGCAATACGTCGCAGTTCAATATCATCAAGACGTGGGACCCGGAGATGTACAACGACACCAACCGCTGGGGCGTGGGGCTGCGCCCGTACAACTCGGCGCATCCTGACGCGGTGAGCGCGGGTGTCAGCGGTCTGGCATACTCCTGGGGCTACGTCGTGCCCGCGGCACTGCCGGACGATGTCAAAGCCGCTGCCGTCAAGTGGGTCGAATTTCTGGGTACCAGCCCGGACGGTGGATGCCAGTTCCTGCTCGAACAGCAGCGCCCTTCGCCGGTGCGCACCTGTAACGAGAACCCCGACTACAGCAGCCTTAACCCCTACTGGGACACGGTACTGGAAGCCTTCAGCCACGAAGTCAGCTTGACCATTACGCCGGTACAGTCGCAGATTAACGATCTCGTCTCGCAGAACGTCCAGGCTGCGCTGCTCGGCACCAAAACTTCGGAGCAGGCGTTGAGCGATGCCGCCGATGCTTCCCAGGCACTGCTCGATACGTACTGGGCTAGTGTCGACGCAAAATGAGCATGGGCGCTGAGGCTCACGGGAGAGTAAGTCAAAATGGAGCGCGCTCGCGGGCGCGCTCCCTCACCTCCAAATGGTCACGCAACTGGTGGGTTGCCTACATCTTCATTGCTCCCTGGCTGCTTTCGGTGATCGTCTTCGATCTCTACCCGTTTATCGCCAACGTCATTCTGGGCTTCACCGACTTCAAAATGGGCGCATTGACGCTAAACTGGATCGGGTTCGCCAATTACGCCCACATGTTCAACGACGACCCGCTCTTCCTGAAGAGTCTGGGCAACACCATCGTCTATGCCGTCGCAAGCGTGCCGTTGAGCCTGCTGCTGGCATTCGGCATCGCGCTGCTGCTCAACATGCGCATCCGGGCGATGGGCGTCTTCCGCGTCATTTACTACATCCCGTCCATCGTGCCGATTGTCGCCAGCGCGGTGCTGTTTAGCTGGCTCTTCAACACACGCTACGGCGTGATCAACGATCTTCTCTTCAATATCGGTCTGACGCCGCAGCGCTGGCTGACCAGCCCCAACACGATCATGCCGACGCTCATCATCATCAGCCTGTGGGGGTTCGGGGCGCAGATGATCATCTTCCTCGCCGGGCTGCAAGCCGTGCCGGAGGAATTGTACGAAGCGGTGTCGATTGACGGCGGTGGGTTGGGGCAGCGCCTGCGTCACGTGACCATCCCCATGATGACCCCGGTCATCTTCTTCAATCTGGTGATGGGCGTGATCGGCAGTTTCCAGGCGTTCGCGCTGGTGTACGTGCTGTTCGGTCCTGACGGCGGTACGCTGCAATCCGGGCTGCTGTACGTGGTTCACATCTATAATAATGTCTTCCGCTATTTCAACCTGGGTTATGCCTCGGCGCTGACGGTTGTGCTGTTCGTGATTGTTCTGGCGCTGACGCTCGTTCTGGTTAAGACATCCAGACGCTGGGTTTTTTACGGGAACGATTGATATGAGCGAAAACACTGCGATCCGTTACCTGCGCAAAGGCGCTGCCTATTTCGTCCTGATCGGCGGGTCAATCGTCATGCTGTTTCCGCTGCTCTGGACGCTCTCGACCTCGCTGAAAACGCCAGATGCCCTCACCGCCCGGCAGGTCGAATTGATCCCTAACCCCGCCGTCTGGCAGAATTACGTGACCCTGTTCAGCGCGCAGCCGGTGTTCCAGTACATGCGCAACTCGCTGGTGGTGGTCGCCGCGTCGTTGATCGGTGGGCTGCTGGTCTGCTCGCTGGTCGCCTATGCCTTCGCCTTCATCCGCTTTCCGGGGCGCGACCTGCTGTTCAACGTACTGCTGATCACGATGATGATCCCGTTCGTCGTCCAGCTTATTCCCACCTTTCTGCTCTTCGACCGCCTGGGTTGGGTGAATACGTTTTTGCCGTTGATCGTGCCGCGCCTGCTCGGTCATAACGCCTTCTACATTTTCCTGTATCGCCAGTTCTTTCGCGGCATCCCCCTGGATTTGCTGGATGCCGCGCGCCTGGACGGCTGCACTGAAGTCGGGCTGTGGCGGCGTATCGTCCTGCCCATATCCGTGCCGGTGCTGGCGGCGGTCGCGGTCTTCTCGTTCCAGTTCGCCTGGAACGACTTCCTGAACCCGCTGATTTATCTGGGCGGCAATCGTGACCTGTGGACGCTGCCGATTGGACTGCAAGCCTTTACCCAGATTGAAGGTCAGCAGAGCAACATGAATCTGATGATGGCAATGGCGATTATCATGATCGCGCCCATCATTGCGCTTTTCGCCGTCGCTCAACGCTACGTGATTTCCGGCGTCGGTGCTTCATCCGGCATTCGCGCATAAGCGAACCCTACGCAAAGAGAGTTGATAGTGAAGGAACTGAGTACAGAAGTCTTGATTGTTGGCGGCGGCACCGGCGGCGTGGCGGCGGCACTGGCGGCGCTGCGCCTGGGAAGTCATGTAATTCTGACCGAAGAAACCGACTGGATTGGCGGGCAGTTCACCGCACAGGCAGTCCCGCCCGACGAAAACCCCTGGGTCGAGATCACCGGCTGCACCGCCTCGTATCGGGGGCTGCGCAGCGCTATCCGCGACTACTACCGCCAGCATTATCCGCTCCTCCCTGAAGCGCGGAATGATCTGTACCTCAATCCGGGCGCGGGGCGCGTCAGCCGTCTCTGCCACGAGCCGCGCGTTTCACTGGCGGTCATGGAAGCCATGCTCGCGCCCTATCGTTCCAGCGGTCATCTGCACATCCTCCTGAACCACAAGCCCATCAGCGCGGAGACCGACGGCGACAAGGTGCTGGCGGTCACGCTGGAAGATGCGTTCAGCGCTGACCAGACCGTCATCCACGCGCCCTACATCCTCGATGCCACCGAACTGGGCGATTTGCTGGAACTCGCCAGCGTCGAGCACGTCATCGGCTCCGAGAGTCAGGCGCAGACCGGTGAGCCGCACGCGCTTCCTGGCGCGCCTGATCCGCTCGATCAGCAGGCGATTAGCTGGTGCTTCGCGCTCGACTACTTCCCGGATGAAGACCACACGATTGAGCGACCGGCGGACTACGACTTCTGGCGCAGCTATCAGGCGGATTTCTGGCCCGGCAAGCAGCTTGGCTGGTGCGACCCCTATCCACATAACCTGAAACCGCACCACCGGGGGATCTTCTTCGTCGAGCACGCGCCTGACGGACGCGACGATACGACCCTGTGGAACTTCCGGCGCATTCTTTACACCGGGCATTATCCGCAGGGCGCATTCCCCAGCGACATTTCGCTGGTCAACTGGCCCCAGCTTGACTACTGGCTCGGTCCCATCGTCGGCGTGTCCGAGGAGAAGAAACAAAGAAATCTGCGCGGCGCGATGCAGTTGGCGTATTCGCTGCTCTACTGGATGCAGACCGAAGCGCCGCGTCACGACGACAAAGGCGTCGGCTATCCCGGTCTGCGCCTGCGACCGGATGTCGTCGGCACCGAACACGGGCTGGCGAAGTACGTCTACGTCCGTGAGGCGCGCCGGATTCAGGCGGAGTTCACGGTGCTGGAACAGCACATCGTCGTGGAAGCGCGCGGCAAAGGGGGCATGGCGGGCGCCGAAGTATTCGACAACTCCGTCGGCATCGGCTACTACCGCATCGACCTGCACCCCAGCACCGGACTGCGCAATTACATCGATTTGAGCAGCTTCCCGTTCCAGATTCCGCTCGGCGCGCTGATTCCGAAACGGGTCGAGAATCTGCTGCCTGCCGCCAAGAACATCGGCACGACGCACATCACCAACGGCTGCTATCGTCTGCACCCGACCGAGTGGAATATCGGCGAAGCGGCGGGCGCGCTGGCGGCTTACTGTTTGGCGCATCATCTGACGCCGCGCCAGGTGCGCAATGACCCGAATCACCTGCGCGATTTCCAGTCCGTGCTCACGAACAAGCTCGGCTTCACACTGGAGTGGCCCTGGTACGTGCGGCGCGTCGATTTCAGCAGCGGGCAGTATTAGGACATGGCTGAGAACAATCACTTAGAAGAGGCATCCATGAGCCGGTTACGTGTGGGGATCGTCGGCTGCGGGGAAGTCGCCCAAATTCTGCATCTGCCGAGTTTGTATCAGCTCAACCATCTGTTTGAAGTGACGGCGCTGTGCGACATCAGCCCGACCGCCTTGAACGGCGTCGGCGACGTTTGGGGCGTTCAGCATCGTTATCAGGATTATCACGCTCTCGTGACGGATGCGGAGATCGACGTGGTGCTCGTCGCCAACCCGAACGTCGATCACGCCGAGACAATTCTGGCGGCGGCGCGCGCGGGGAAGCACGTTCTGGTCGAAAAACCGATGTGCGTCACGCTGGAAGAAGCCGACAGCGTGATCGCCGCCGAGCGCGAGACAGGCGTCACGATTCAGGTCGGCTATATGCGCCGCTACGCGCCCGCCTTCGTCGAAGCCTGCAAGCGCGTCGCCGCGCTGGACAGCATTCGCTTCGCGCGCATTCACGATTTTCTCGGCGAAAACCGCCAGTTCATCGAGCCAACCTCCCGCGTCATTCGGGGAGGCGATATTCCGGCGGCGGTCAGGAGCGCCAGCAGCGAACGCGCCCGGCGCAAGCTGGAGCAAGCCATCGGCAGCGTCCCCGCCGCGCTGGGCAGCGCCTACGGTCTTTTGCTGGGCTTAGGCTCGCACGACCTTTCGGCGATGCGCGAAATCCTCGGCGTCCCGCGCGGCGTCCTCTACGCGGCGCAGCGCAGCGATGGGCGTTACATGAGCGCCGCCTTCGACTACGGCGATTTTGTCTGCCATTACGAGACGGGCATCGACAAGATCGCCCGCTTCGATGCCTGCGTCGAGGTGTTCGGGGCGACCAGCACCGTCCGCGTCGACTACGACACGCCTTACGTGCGCAACCTGCCGATCACGCTGACGGTCACGGAGGCAGACGGCGATCACGCCGCGAGCGTGCAGCAGTCCGCGACCTGGGGCGATCCGTTCGTCACGGAATGGCAGGCATTTTACGAGAATGTGACGCAGCGCCAGCCGCCGAAAACATCTCCGGCGGATTCGCGCGAAGACCTGCTCCTGTTCCGCGAAATGATCAAGGCGATGAACTGATGGGCGTGGTGAATAGGGGAGCATATCCCACTTTCCAACTCCCCTCACCACTCTATCCGTCCTGCCTCTTACCCTCACCAACTACCCGCTTCCCTTGCCGACCCGGCTTATCCCACACCGCCCCCCAACCTTTCGGGTGTACATACGTACCTTGACAGGCGAAGAACCGGCTTTATCATGTGTGTGATTCCGAGTTCTTCCCTCATTTCCCCGTCCGAACCAAAATCATATTCATGCGACGCGACGGGCTTCTCTCGTTTCCCCGTCCGCTGTTAAATAGACGGGACGAACTTCGGCTGTTTCCCCGTTCGCTGTAAAAAGGACGCGAAGCGCTTCACCTGTCTTCCCGTCGCATCTCTGTGTCCATTTCCCGCCTTATCTTCGGCGACCATCGGCGCTTGGTTTTTCCCGCGTATCGTTCGAATTCATCGCCGTATTATGCCCCAACGAGTTGCATGTAACTTTAAGGGGATGTAATATCATGCCGATTACACACTCTGCAAACGACGTAACAATCGAATAAGTAGCAGGAGGCGACCCGGAACTGATCTCTCCGCACGTGTACACTTAAGTTCTTTATTCGAAAGGCAGACCAATGTCCCGTAGAAGCACACTCATTCTCTTCTGTACGCTGCTGTTTCTCCTGAGTCTCGCCGTGCCCGCGCTGAACGCGCAGGGTGACAATACTGACGTGTATGGGCGCGCGCTGCCGGACGATGCCGCCCCCTACGACATGCAAGTCTGGCAGGAAATGTGCGACTCGACCAACACCCAGACCAATTTCATGGCGGCGGTCACGGTTTACCAGCGCATCTGCCAGCCGGGCACATCCGACCTGTTCGCGGACTCGCTCGTCAACCTGGACGAGAACCTGAGCCTGATCCCCGCCGCTGCCGAAAGCTGGGAGCCGTCTGACGATGGGCTGACGTGGTACTTCCACCTGCGTCCTGGTCAGGTCTGGAGCGACGGCACGCCGCTGACGGCGAACGACTGGGTTGCTACCTGGCGCTGGATGGCAGACCCCGCCAATGCCTACGACTTCGTCTGGATGTGGCAGGGCATCATCAAGAACTGGAGCGAAGCCGTCGCCGGTGAAGTTTCGCCGGACCAAATCGGTATGGAAGCGGTAGACGACAATACGCTGGCGATCACGACCGCGATCCCGGCGCCGTATCTGCCCTCGACGATGTTCTTCTGGCCCCCGCTTCAGGCGAAATCGCTTGAGGCGCTCGGTCCGAACTACGTGAATGATCCCGCCACCAGCGTGTCGTCGGGTCCGTTCATCCTCAAGGAATTCGTGGCGGGCGACCACGCGATCCTCGAAGCGAATCCCACCTACAACGGCTTCCGTAAGCCCTACTTGAAGGAAATTCGCGGGCTGTACGGCGACAAGGCGAACGGCAGCTTCCTGGCGTTCCAGGATCACACCATCGACCGCGTGGGTTATCAGTTCCTGACTTCGGCGGACTTCGAGGTCATCAAGTCGGACCCGACGCTGCTCGATCACTATCTGCCGAATCCGGGCGACTTCCGCACCGACTATCTGTTGATGGACACGTTTAACCCGCCGTTCGACAATCATGACGTGCGTCTGGCGTTCGCTAAGGCGCTGGATCGGGAATCGATTGTCGCCAAGGTGATCAACGCGAGCTGGCAGTTGGCGGTTCCGGCGTATTCCTTCCTCGCGCCGGGCTTCCCCGCCTGGGACTCGAACGGTGACTTCAAGGATATTCAGGCATACGACTGCCCCGCTGCCCAGAAACTGCTGTCCGACGCGGGCTATCCGAACGGCGACGGTTTCCCGGCGGTGGAGCTGAAGCTGCGCAACGAGGCTGATTTCCAGGCGTCGTGGTTCGTCGCCGCTGCCGCCTCGATCAGCGACTGCCTGAACGTGCAGATCACGGTCAACAATATCGAATTCGCCACCTACATGGACGAGCTGCTGGCGCGCCCGACGACCCTTCAGTTCGGCGCGGTCTCCTACGGCATGGACTACCTCGACCCCGCCAACATGATGGGCGTCTGGGTCTCGACCGGGCGTCATTCGTGGCGCAATGCCGACTTCGACAAGCTGGTGACTGACGCGGGCGCGTTCGTCGGCGACCAGACCCAACGCTTCGCCATGTACCACGAAGCGGAGAAAATTCTGGTTGAAGACGTGGGCGGTATCTTCCTCGATCACCGCATTCAGGGCGACCTGTTCCAGCCGTACATCGCCGGCGACTGCTTCCGTCCCAACTCGCAGGGTATCTCCGCGTGGGAGTGGGGCAACGACTGGTGCTGGGGTTCGATCTACGTGACCAACGACGTGTCGAACTACGATACGTTCCGTACCCAATAACCATCACCAAAGCCAGAGGAGGGGCAGCACGCCCCTCCTCTGCACAGACACGCTTACCTCGTTTGTGGATGTGTTTGACCGCATTATGGAACTTCAATGACTAGTTATATCATCAGGCGATTGCTGGCTTTATTCTTCGTACTGCTGGTCGTCTCTTTCATCGTATTCATTCTCATGAACGCTGTGCCCGGCGGACCGTTCAGCATGGGCGAGCGTGGCTACACTGCCGATGCGCTGGCGAACCTCAATCACAAGTACGGACTCGATAAGCCGCTGCTGGTGCGCTACTGGAACTTCCTGACGAGCGCGCTGCACCTCGATTTCGGCAATTCATTCGCCGTCGCCGGAAACCCGCCCGTGATGGAATTGATCGGGCGCACGTGGCTGGTGACTCTCCACATCGGGCTGTACACGATTCTCCTGTCGTTCAGCCTGGGGCTGTTCATGGGTATTCTGGCGGCGTATCACCGCAATAGCTGGATTGACAACGTGGTCACGTTCACGGCGACGCTCGGCATCACCGTCCCCAACTTCATCGTGGCGACGTGGCTGCTGCTCATCTTCGGCTATCAGGTCGGCTGGGGCGCTCCTAGCAAGTGGATTATCCCGCCCGTCCTGGGCATGGGCGGGGCGATCCTGTCGTGGGATTACTTCCTGCCGGTCATCACTTACGCGCTGGCGCCGATGGCGCTGGTCGCCCGCTACACCCGTTCGAGCGTGGTGGAAGCGCTCAGCGCGGATTACGTCCGCACCGCGCGCGCCAAAGGGCTGACCGAGCGGGGAATCATGATGCGCCACGTGCTGCGCAACGCCCTGATCCCGATGATCACCATCCTGCTCCCGCAGATTCCCAATCTCCTGACGGGGTCGCTGTTCATCGAAGTCACCTTCGGCATTCCCGGCTTGGGGAAGTTCTTCGTGACGAGCATTTTCGCCCGCGACTACCCGATGATCATGGGCTTGGTGCTGCTGGTGGCGTTCTTCTGGGGCATCACCTATCTTGCGACGGATGTCCTGTATACTTTGATCGATCCGCGTATCCGCGTCGGAGGCAGGAGTAGTTGATGGCGCGCCAGGAAACCGCAGTCGAACCGAAGAATTTGGCGCGCGAGCAGGTCGTGCCGGAGGCGCTGATCAGGCATCGCTCGCCCTGGGAAGACGCTTTCCGCCGCTTTCGACGCAATCGATTGGCGATGCTCGGCTTAGCCATCTGCCTGTTTCTGTTTTTCCTCGCCATCTTTGCCGACGTGATCGCGCCGTATCCCTACGACAAAGCCAATTTCCAGATCGTCAACCTGCGCGCGTTCATCGACCCGAACCACATTCTCGGCGCGGACGGGATCGGGCGTGATTACCTCACCCGCTTGATTTACGGGGCGCGCACGTCGATGATCGTCGGTCTCTCCGTCCCGTTGATTTCGTTCTCGATTGGCATTCCGCTGGGCGCGCTGTCCGGCTACGTCGGCGGCAAGTTCGATTTTGCCATCCAGCGCGTCGTCGACGTGGTGACGGCGGTCCCGCCGCTGCTGTTTGCGCTCTTCATCCTGAGCGTGCTCGGCGGCGGCTTGGCGAACGTGATCCTGGCGCTGGCGGTGACGGCGTGGATTGAACCCACGCGGCTCGCTCGCGCGCAGTTTCTGGCGTTCCGCGAGAACGAATTCGTCACGTCCGCGCGGGCGTTGGGCGCGTCCAACTGGCGGATCGTCCTGCATCACATTCTGCCCAATGCCATCACGCCGATCATATTGGCGCTCACCTTCGCCATTCCGCTGGCGATTTTTGCCGAAGCCGGGCTGAGCTTTCTGGGGCTTGGCGTGCCGGAGCCGATCCCCAGTTGGGGCAAAATGGTGGGGTCGGGCGTTGGCAATACCATCCGAATCTATTATCATCTCGCGCTATTCCCGACGATCCTCGTCGCGCTGACGATGCTCGGATTTTCGTTCGTGGGGGATGGGCTGCAAGAAGCGCTCGACCCGAAACGCTCTCATTAGGCTAAGCTGATGAATCGTCTCTTACAACATACCCGCATCCTGATCCCGCTGTGCGTTCTGGTGATCGCGGCGGCGTGCAGCTCCGCGACGCCGACGCCGACCGAAGAACGCCCGACCGTGACGCCGATCCCGGTCTTCCAGTACGTCGTGCCGACCGAGGTGCCGCAGATGGCGACGGTCGCGGCGCAGACCGTCACGCAGGAGGCGGTCAGCAGCGCGCTCGACCCCGAAAAGGTGCAGCGCGGCAGAGATCGTTACGTCGTGCTGGAGTGCAATACCTGTCACGGCGAGAACGGCGAAGGCAGCGACAAAGGCTCCGCCCTGACGAATTTCGCCATGAGCGAAGACGATTTCATCAGCTTCATGCGCTCCGGCGGGTCGATGGGCAAAGATCACCAGTATTCGACCAACCGCCTCAGCACCACCGGGGGCAGCAATCTCTACGAATACCTGCTGTCGTTGAGCCGCTCGTAAGAAGCCTATGACGAACAAGAAATCCAGTGGCAACGGACTGCGCAGCGCCTTGATCACGGTGGCGATCATCCTCGTTATCGGCGTCGGGATCGTGCTGCTTCAGGTGCGCGGGAACACGCAGGTGCAGGGGAATGCGCCGTCGCAGCCCGCAGGGCAGTCGATGACGCTTGATCCGCAGATCGGCAAAAACCTCACGGAGATTCCGCACACCGCGCCGCTCACGGGCGACGCCGCCGATCAGGTCAACCAGTTGAAGGCGCTGGTCGAAGCCTGCCCGGATTACACGACCGAACGGCTCAGCCAGATGGAGCAGCACATCAGTTGGCTGCTCAACCCGGCGACCATCCCGCCGGAGATGATCATCGCGCTGGGCGCGAATCCGCCGGGCAAGCTGGTCTACGGCATGGCGACCTACACGTCGATCCAGTGGAGCCTGAACGATCACGCGCCGGACTCGTGCCTGCTGCCGATTGGGACGATGCTCAATACCATGCTCGTCGCCGACGGGGAAGAGCCGTTCCCGGCTTTTGCTCAGGCTGCTGCACAGTAAGGCGAGAAGCGCTGCCGGGCGTTTGGTAACGCCTTTCCCGCGCGGAGGGCAGAATCGGTGAGACAGGCAGGAGGGACCAGCGCAGGCGGTGCGGATCAAGCGCTCAATTTGCCCACGATCTCGCTGGTGACGCCTTCCTACAACCAGGGGCAGTTTCTTGAGGAGACGCTCCAGTCCGTCCTCCACCAGAATTATCCTCGGCTTGAATACATCGTCATCGACGGGCATTCCACCGACGGCAGCGCCGACATCATCCGCCGCCACGCTTCCGAGCTTGACTACTGGATCAGCGAGCCGGATCGCGGGCAGGCGGATGCGATCAACAAGGGATTCGCGCGCGCCAGCGGCGACATTCTCGGCTGGCTAAACAGTGACGACGTACTCTTTCCCGACGCGCTCAAGCTGGTGGGCGAGATTTTCGCGCGTTACCCGCAAATCGCCTGGGTGACGGGCTTGGGCGCGAATATCGACACGGACAGCCGCATCACCCGCACGCTGCCGCCGTCGGGAAGATTCGCCTCCTTTGTGAAGCGAGGCTGGTATCACGGGCGGCTGCTGGGGTTTATCCGTCAGGAGGGCACCTTCTGGCGGCGGGAATTGTGGGAGAAGGCGGGCGGCTCGCTCAATGAGGGGCTGACGTATGGACTCGACTTCGACCTGTGGCGGCGCTTCTCGGCTCACGCCGATCTGGTCACGATCCAGAAGCCGCTGGCTGGCTACCGTCAGCACCCGGCGCAGAAGACCGCCGCGCTCGACCCCTACTATCGTGAAATCGGCGTCACACTGCCGAACTGGATACGCATCGTCACGCTGCCTGTGCGCTTCGCCTTCAATTTCTGCTCGCTGCCGCTGACGCCGCGCGTGATCTATCAGCCGCAGCAGGCGGAGTGGCGCTTCCGCCCCGGTGTATTCTTTCGTCCCGGCATTTCCTGATCCGCCGGGGTGTGAATAGACGTTATTCGGCAAATAGGCTGACGAGGACTCCCCATGCAGATTGACGACATGATTGTGACGCCGATTGCGGTTGGCGATCCGCCGCTGCTCAACGCGGCGGGGCTGCACGCGCCTTACGCCCTGCGCGTGATCGTCGAGCTGCGGACGGACACCGGCTTGTACGGGCTGGGCGAAGTGCCCGGCGGGGCGCAGATCGCGGACGCCCTCAACGCGGCGCGCAGCGCGGTCGTCGGCAGCGACCCGTTTCAACTCAACCGGATTCATCAGGAGATCGCCGCGCATCTGGTTCACGAGAACGAGGAGCGCGGCGATTTTCCCTGGGACAGCCGCATCGCCCAGCACGTCCACAGCGCCGTCGAGGTTGCCTGTTTCGACCTGATGGGCAAAGCGACCGAGCGCCCGGTGGTCGATCTGCTGGGCGGGCGCTGCCGCGACCGCGTGCCGTTCGCCGCCTATCTGTTTTACAAGCGGGAAGGGGCGGGCGGCGCGCTGGAATTCGGGACGGACGCGAAGGCGACGGGCTGGGCGGCTGCCCGGCAGCGCGCCGCGCTCGACCCGGCGGGCATCGTCGCGCAGGCGCAGGCGATGGTGGCGGCATTCGGCTTCCAATCGGTCAAGCTGAAGGGCGGCGTCTTCGAGCCTGCGCGTGAAGCGGACGCTATTTTCGCCCTGCGTGACGCTTTCGGCGCGGACATGCCGCTGCGCTTCGACCCGAATGCCATCTGGTCGGTCGAGACCGCCGTCGAATACGGGCATCGCTTCGAGGGCGTGCTGGAATACTACGAAGACCCGGTGCGCGGGCAGGCGGACATGGCGCGCGTGCGCCAATCCGTCAGGCTGCTGCTGGCGACCAATATGTGTACGACGCGCTTCGAGGACTTGCCGGGCAGCGTTCGCCTCGGCTCCGAGGACGTGATCCTGAGCGATCACCACGTCTGGGGCGGGTTGAAGGCGTCGGTTGAGCTGGCGCGCTTCTGCGCCGCCTTCGGGCGCGGCATGTCGATGCACTCCAACAGCCACGTCGGCATTTCGCTGGCGGCGATGGTGCATCTCGCCGCCGCTGTCCCCAACCTGACCTACGCCTGCGACACCCATTATCCCTGGCAGTCGGAAGACGTGATCGTCGGCGGCAAGCTGCCCATCGTAGACGGCGCGGTCGCCGTGCCGGACAAGCCGGGACTGGGCGTCGAGCTGGATCGCGCGGCGCTGGAGCGGCTGCACCAGCAGTATGTACGCAGCGGCTTGACCCGGCGCGACGACGAAATCGAGATGCAGAAGATCGAGCCGGGCTGGACGTTCAAGCCGCTGCGCTGGTAGCAAGCTAGTGGTCTAATACCCCCTCAACCCCTAGCCCCTTCTCCCACATAAGCGGGTTCTGAGTTACCGCCAAGGCTGGACGCAGCGGCGGGTGCATCTGGACACGATGAGCGAGACCTTACATCGTTTGGGGATCCGCTGGAAACGCGCCAAACAGCGTATCAACAGCCCGGATGTTCACTACGAGGCGAAAAAAAGCGGCGCGACTGGCTGAAGCAGCAAGCGGAACAACACCGGGATTGGCTCCTGGTTGACGAAGATGAGAGTTGGTTCTCCCGCTTCGAGCAACCCAGTGTGCGCGCATGGAGTGGAACGAAAGCGTTGCAGATGGTGAAACGCGAAGCACCTGAAACCGAGCCGGACAAAGCGCTTGCCTGCTATGGCGCGGTTCGGCACGATACCCAACAAGTCTGTTTTTCCTTCAGCTCCTCACGCCCGGTGAGTGAGGAAACGTGGAAGTTTGTGCAGGCGCTGTTGGCAGTGGCACGAGCGGAAGGCAAGCAAGTCTTGGTGATTATCTGGGACAATGCCGGATGGCACCTGAGCAAACGCTTGCGCCACTAGCCCCTTGTATCTTGGGGAATGACGTAAGATTGGATGGTGGTGCAGCTTGGTGACCCCTGAAGCGGCGAAGCTTGTGGAGAAGATAAAGCGCACCACCATTCGTCTGATGTGTCGAAGCCGAACGGTATCTGAAGCCAGTGAGCTTGCATAGACAAGGTGGGCTGAACCACATCACCAGCAGGAGAGGAGTAGATGGGATTCATCGTTGGAATAGACATTGCCAAAGACAAGATCGATATCTGTCTGCTGGACGTAAACGGGGCTGAGGGGGCGACAGTAGATAAAAGCAAGATTCATCCGGCATACTTTCGGTGTCAAAGCCAGAAAGTGAGACCGGATGAATCAACGACAACTATATCAATGGGTGAAGAAGACGAGCAAGGCGTGGCGAGGAGTAAGCCGCCATTTTCGGGAAAATGTGGTGGTATTTAGCCGAGCAGTCGTGCGTTCACAGAGCAGCCAGGTGCGAAAGATCGCCGGGTGTGCGGGTGGGCAAAGCGATAGTCAACGCCGACGGTTACAACGCTTCCTGAGCCGAGCGGTTCCGATGTCGGTGTTCGTCAGCCAGTGGACCGCAAGCGTGGTGGGACGTTTAGGTCCGGGGCAGGTGGTGCTGGTGGTCGATGAGACGAAATTGAAAGCCAAGTTCGGTGTGATGGTCGTCGGCGTCGTTTTTGAGGGACGCTGTCTGCCGTTAGCGTGGCGGGTGTATCGAGCCAACAGCAGCCGAGATTATCCGGCGGAGGGTCAAGCGCGAATGATCATTCGCTTGCTCAAGCAGGTACGCGCGGGACTGCCAACCGGGACTGCGGTGCGGGTGTTGGCAGACCGAGGGATTGGGACATCGCCCTTACTGATGCGTGGAATTATGGCGATGGGCTGGACATTTCTGTTTCGGGTGACCAAGCAAAGCAAGTTGATTTTGCCCAATGGCGAAGACGTCACATTTTACGACCAGGTCAGCCAGCCGGGAGAACACTACTGCGCCAGCGGGCTGGTCTTCAAGAAACGGGGACGCATTCCGGCGCATGTGCGCGTCTTGTGGAATGCAGCGGCTCAAGACCGCTGGGCACTGGTGACCAATGACCCGCATCTGACCGGTTGGGAATATGCCCAACGCATGTGGATTGAGCAAGCATTTCGTGACTTGAAATCGCATGGCTGGCAGGTCGAGCAGGCATTGCTGACTTGTCCCCAGCGGATGGAGCGCTTGTGGATCTTGTTGGTTGTTGCCTATGTCTGGTTACTTTTCCTCGGTGCTACCTGTGCTCAAGCAGGACGCTGTGCTTATGCCAAACGTCGTCCCGATGGCACTTACGTGCGTCGCTGGAGTCTATTTCGGGAAGGGCGGCAGGCGTTCCTTTCTGCCAGCCCTCCCACCTAATTTACTGTCGCCCCCTCAGCACGTAAACGGGGAGAAGGGGAAACGGTTCTCCCTCGCCCCGCCTGCGTGGGAGAGGGAGTTAGAGGGTGAGGGGATTACTATCGTGCTGGTAGGCGTCAGGCGAGCAGCGGCTTGACCCATTTGACGAAGGCGGGGAAGGCGACTTCCGGCTCCGCCAGATCGGGATGCCAGCGCTTTTCCTGCTCGAACAGAATCCAGCCGTCGTAGCCGTGCTGCTGAAGCACGCCGATGGCTTGCGCCAGCGGAAGCTGACCCTCGCCGGGCAGCACGTAGCGCCAGCCGTCGCTCATCGCCTGCGGGTGGCTGGGGTCGTAGACCGCGTCCTTGACGTGGGTGTAGCCGATGCGCGTGCCAATCGCCGCGTAGCTCTGCTCCGGCGTCTCGCCGCCGACACGGGCAGTGTGCCCCATGTCCCACAGCGCGCCGAACGCCGGGTTGTCGATCCGGTTGAGCAGCAGCGTGCAGTCGGCGGCTTTGATCCAGTTGTCGTGTGTTTCGAACAGCCAGTGAAGCCCTGACGCGCCGTCCAGCGCCAGAATCTCGCGGACGCATTCCAGCCCGACCTCCGCCAGCGCCGCGTGGCTCGATCCTTCCAGATTGCCGCCGCCGAAGACGCGCACGTTGGTCGCGCCCAGCTTCCCGGCGACCTCAATCGTGCGCCGCGCTTCGTCCAGGTTCGCCTGCTTCGCCGCCGCGTCGCAGACCTTGATGCTGGAGCTGACGGTGATGACTTCCAGCCCGGCGTCGTTCAGGCGCTTGCGCGTCTCGGCAGCCTGCGTCGTGAACATCGGCAGCCTGGTGATGTCGATCTCGTCCAGATAGCCGCGAAAATCCACGCCGTCGAAGCCGTATTCGCGCCCCTTCCGGCAGATGGTGTCCAAATCCCAGTTGGGGCAGCCCAGGGTCATGAAGGCAATTTTCATCGGGAATAAACTCCTTTTGGGTTGATGAAAGCGATCTATTTGAGCCGTGCGTCATCAAGACTTGGGCGCGGCTTTCGTGAACGTCGAGGACTCGATCAGCGCTTGCAGCTTGTCGGCGTAAGCGTCCTCGTCCAGCGGCAGGTCAATCGTTCTGCCCTCGAAGGACGAGAGCAGGATGGCATTGGCGAGCATGACCGAGTTCAGCCCCTCCGCTGCCGGGGCGATCAGGCGCTCGCCGTGCAGGATGGCGTTGGCGAAGTTCTCGATGATGAAGCGGTGCCCCGGCTGACCGTGATGCTCGTAGGGAACCTCGACGCGCTCGTAGTCGACCTTGTCGAAGCCGCCCGCCGCCTGCTCGATCTGCTCGAACATCGAGTGCTGGTTGCGGAACAGCGTCAGCTTCTTGTCTTCGTAGACCAGCTTGCCTTTCTCGCCGACGATCTCCAGCCGGTTCGTCCCCGGCAACTCCGCCGTCGAGGTGATGAAATGCCCGATCATGCCGTTCTCGTGCTCGAAGTAGGCGGTCACTTCGTCCTCGACTTCGATGCGGTGGTATTTGCCCAGCGAGGCGAAGCCGGTGACGCGCTGCGGCATCCCGACGAACCACTGGTACAGGTCGAGGTTGTGCGGGCACTGGTTGAGCAGGACGCCGCCGCCTTCTCCCTGCCAGGTGGCGCGCCAGCCGCCGTTGTCGTAGTAGCGCTGCGTGCGGAACCAGTCGGTGATCAGCCAGGTGACGCGCACCAGCCGCCCCAGTTCGCCCTCGTCGATCATCTTTTTGATGACGCGCCAGTAGCCGTAAGTGCGCTGCATGAAGACGGCGGAGAAGACCAGATTGGGATACTGCCTGCGGGCTTCCTCGTAGGCGTCGATCATCCGTCGCCCTTCTTTGACGTGGACGGCAATCGGCTTTTCCACCAGCACGTGGATGCCCTTGCGCAGCGCGGCGATGCTGACCTGCGGGTGGTCGTAATGCGGCGTGGCGATGATGATCGCGTCCAGCGGCTGATGTTCGAGCAAATCCCGGTAGTCGTAATAGGCGGTGGTGTGGGTCTCGGCGGCGTACTGGTCGGCGGCGGGGCGATAAACGTCGCAGACCGCGACCAGTTCGGTATTGTCCAGCGCGGCGACATCCTTGAGATGTGCTCGCCCCATGATCCCGGTGCCGATCACCGCTAGCTTAACCGTCTCGCTCATCAGCGTCCCCCCAACCATGAAGTCGATGGCACAGGTGGCATCGATTATCACCTTGCCGGGTGACTTTAACAGAAAAGGGTCGCATCAGCCAGCGACCAATGGGCGCGATTGTTCTATTGTGCCTGATTCATCTCGTAGATCACGCGCAGACCTTCCAGCGTCAGCTCCGGCGCGATCACGTCGATGGCGGCGGTGTTCTCCTTGAACAGCACCGCCAGCCCGCCCGTTGCGATCACCTGCACGTGTTCGTCCCGCATGGCGGCTTTGAAGCGTGCGACCATGCCCTCGATCATGGCGACGTAGCCCAGAAAGATGCCTGACTGCATGGCGTGGATCGTGTTCGTGCCGATCACGCAGGGCGGGGGCTGAAGGTTGATCTTGTGCAACTGCGCGGTATGGCTGACGAGCGCGTCCTGTGAGATGACGATCCCCGGTGCGATGGCGCCGCCGCGATAGGCGCCGTCGGCGGAGACGATGTCGAAAGTCGTCGCCGTGCCGAAGTCGATCACGATTGCCGGGGCGTCGTAGAGCGCGATCACCGCCGCCGAGTTGACGATGCGGTCTGCGCCCGCCTGCTCCGGCTGGTCGATCTCGATGCGCACGCCCGTCTTGGTCCTGTGGGTGACGACCAGCGGCTCGACGTGGATGTAGCGCTGCACCAGCTCGACGAAGGAGAGCGTCAGGCGCGGCACGACGCTGCTAATGGCGACGCCGGAGATCGCTTCGTAGGTCAGGTCGGAGCTTTCCAGAAAGCTGCGCAGCAGGACGGCGTATTCGTCCGGCATTTTGTCCGGCACGGTGCGCGCCCGCCACGAGATCGCCCACTCGCCCTGATGCCAGAGACCCATGTGGACGTTGGTATTGCCGATGTCGACGGCGAGCAGACAGCCCCGAATGCCCTTCAGGGAGCGCACGGCTTGAGGGGAGCCTTCGCTGGCTTGGCTTGGCATATAGTTGAATTCCTCATCATAATTTGGTTGAAATTTATAGCACACCAATTAATCAGGAGTTAATTTGACAAGAATTTATGGTAATATTCTCATGGTGACGATTCGATTGTAATGTTCCATCACCCCCGGTATCTAGGTGATGATAACCTTTAGATTACCTCTTCGCATCCGTCTCGCCGTAAGCATCGCTCTCACAATCGCATACATCGCAGCTTATCTCGTATTTCAACCTTACGTCGGCGACTCACTCAATATCCTGGTCTTGCTGCCTGCGGCGGTCACGGCTTGGCTGTTCGGCTTGCGAGTCGGGCTGGTCGCCTCGGTGCTGGCGGTTGGCTTGAATGTTGCCCTACTCAGTCTCACGAACCCGGCTTATGGCGCTGACCCGACATTCCGTATCGAGCTTGCGCTCGAATATCTCGTCGTCTTGATCTTCACGGCAGCGCTCGGCGCGCTCCGTGAAGTGGGCGGCCGCCTCAACGCGGAGCTGCTAAGGCGTCAGGAGGCGGAGCGAGTCCAGCACCAGCGCAATACCGAGCTGGAAGGGGTGCATCGCGCCAGCCTGCTGCTGACCGCCAGCCTGGAGCTGAAGCCGGTGCTGTCCATCGTCGTGCAGCAGGTGATCGGCTTGCTCAACGCGCAGGAAGTCCACATCTTTCTCTACGACGACGATCAACTCAGCTTCGGCGCAGCCTTCTGGGAAGGCGCGCTGCGCGATACGGCGCTGCGCGTACCGCGACCCAACGGATTTACCTCGATTATCGCGCGCACCGGGGAGCGGATGGTCGTATCCGACATCAGCACGTCGCCAATCTTTCAGGGGCGCAGCTGGACGGGCGCGGTCGTCGGCTCGCCGCTTGCCGTCGGCGAGCATGTGCATGGCGTCATGAACGTCGGCTTCTCCGAGCCGCATGATTTCAGCGAGAGCGAACTGCGCGTCGTCAAGCTGCTGGCGGATCAGGCGGCAATCGCCATTCGCAACGCACACGACTACGAAAACACGCGGCAGCACGCCGAGATACTGGTGCAGCGGGTCGCCGAGCGCACTGCCGAATTGCAGCGGGCAAAAGAGAGCGCCGAAGCGCTGCTGGATAACAGCTTCGACGTGATTCTGATGCTCGATGCCGGCGGCGTGATTCAGCGGACGAACCCGGCTTTCGACCGCGTCTTTGGGATCGATCATGAGCAGGGGCGCGCCTTTGCGACGCTGTTCAAGGATGAGGCAGAGGTCACCCAGACGCTGGAGAAAGTCGTCTCCGAGCATAGCATCCAGCAGCTTGAAACGACCGCCCGCCGGGAAGGTGGGGAGTTCGCCGCCGATATGGTCTTCGTCCCGCTGGACAGCGACGGGTCTGGTCTGGAGATCATCTGCAATCTGCGCGATGTCACCGAGCGCAAGCGCGCGGAAGCCCGGCAGCGGGCGCTGAGCCAGGGGCTGCGTCAGGTGCTGACGCTGACTTACGAACTGATCTCCAGCCCCGACATCGACACGCTCTGGAAGCGGGCTGTCGAAGCTGCCCGCGAGTCGCTTGGCTTGGAGCGCTGCGCCATCTTCGTGCAGGAGGAAGATTACCTGCGCGGGACCTATGGGACGGATCGCCAGCGGCAGACGACCGACGAGCGCGAGCTGCGCTGGATGATCGACAGCACCGCCTGGAAGCAGAAAAGCAATCTCCTCCAGCTCGATGCGCCCATGTGGGAAATATCGGTCGACGATCAGGGCGAATGGAACGGGCACGAGCGGGTCATCGTCTCGAAAGGCTGGATCGCCTACACGCCGATTCGATCTGCCTATCGCTTCGTCGGCATGATGGCGAACGATACGGCGATCACGGGTGCGCCTGCGGACGAGATCAAGCAGGAAATCGTGGCGATGTACTGCTCGCTGCTGGGCGGGCTTTACGAGCACAAGCGGGTCGAGGACGAGGTGCGCCGCGCGCTGGAACGCGAGCGCGAACTGAGCGAACTGAAGACGCGCTTCTCGACCATGATCTCGCACGAACTGCGCACGCCCCTGACCTCGATCCAGTTGGCGAGCGACCTGATCAAGGATTACAACGACCGCCTGACCGATGCCATGCGCCTGGAGTACATCGGCAGGATACAGGCGCAGGTGCGGCACCTGACCAACATCATCGAAGACGTACTGACCTATACCACAGCCGAGCAGGTCGGTTTGCACCCCAAGCTGGAGACCGTCGACCTGAACGTCTTTTGCGCCAGGCTGTGCGAGGAAATGCGCGCCACCAGTCCGACCCATCAGATCATCTTTCCAGACAACCCCGGCGACTGGTCGGCATCGTTCGATCCGGGGCTGCTGCGCCAGGCGCTGCTGAACCTGCTGTACAACGCCGTCAAGTTCTCGCCCGAAGGCGCGTCCGTGACCGTCAGCCTCGACCGTGAGGAGCAGTTCGCCGTGCTTGGCGTCGCCGATCAGGGCATCGGGATTCCTGAAGGGGAACTGTCGCACATCTTCGAGGTTTTTTACCGCGCCAAGAATATCGGTCAGGTCTCCGGGACGGGCTTGGGGCTGGCGCTGGTGCGGCAGGTCGCCGAAGCCCTCGATGGCGATGTGACTGCCAAAAGCCAGGTCGGCGTCGGCTCGACCTTCACCCTGCGTCTGCCCATCCTCACTTAATCGGCGCGCGTTTGCCGATCCGCGTTGCGACTCCGCCACCATACGATCTATCATCTATGGGCGCGGCTCAACACGGAAATGCGGCTATGAGTATGGAAATCCGACAGGCAGGCTTAGACGATACGAAGGCGATCAGCGCCCTCTTTTACACGCGAATCCCGCTCTGGCAGCGCATCAACAAGCAGGGGCAGGTCGAGGACGTGCCTTATGAGGCGCTGACCGTCTACGAGCGCTGGATGCACGGCGGTCCCTGGATGAGCATCGAGACTTACGCCATCCTGCTCAATCATCTGCTGATGGGCGCGGGGATTCCGCTGGTGGCGCTGCTGAACGACCGGATCGTCGGCTATGCCGAAGCCTACATGAGCAACGAGCCGGAGCCGTTCGGACGCTCGCTGCACATCGCCCACCTGATTGCCGACGACCCCGACGTGGAGCGGGCGCTGCTGGAAGGACTCAGCGAGCGCCTGAAGACGCTGAAATGCCAGCAACTGACGATCACGCGCGTCGGCGGCGCCAGCAGCTACGACGAACGCTACGAACTCACGCCGATCAGCACGCTGCGGCGCTACAACCTGCCCGCGCGGCAGGGGCAGATTTTCTACCGCGCCGTCGAGCATCTCAACCCGGATGCCGCCCAGATCAACGGCTGGGTGATGCCGGTCGGGCGCTTCTCCAGCTCGCGGCAGGAGTGGGAGACGCTCTGGCCCCGCCACTGGGAGACGCTGCCGGAAATCCGCCAGCGCCAGACCTCGCGGCGGCAGATCGCGGCTGCCGGGCAGGACGCGCTGATGTTCTGCCGCGAGAATCTGTACGACCCGCGCCGCGCCGATGTCGCTTTATGGACGCCGAAGCCGCTCTCGATTCAGCTTGTCTCGGCGGTGCGCGACTGGGCGCACCGGGAAGGCTACCGCACGCTCGTGATGGCGGTCGAGGATGCTGCCAAGCCCGCGCTCGGCGCCGATGCCGAGGACGACGGCTACATGCAGGAGACCTGCACGCTGACGCTGCCGCCCGAAGACTAGCGCTGGGCGAAACTGTGTTTCGCTCGTCACTCAATCGAAGGTTGCGCACATGCCCGTTTATCAGCCCGAACACGTCGAATATACGATTGCCAATGGGCGTATCTCGATTGTGGCGGACGACGGCAGCACGATCCCCGCATACTGGTCGCATCCTGACCTCGGCGGCAAGTTCCCTGCCGTCGCCATCCTGCACGACTGGTGGGGCATCACGGCGGTGGAGCGGCGGCTGGCGCATCTGTTCGCGCAGATGGGCTACTACGTGATCATCCCCGACCTGTTCGACGGCGCGCTCGCGCAGACGCCGGAAGAAGCCTACCGGCTGGTCGAAGACCACGCCGCGCGCAGCTACGGCTACGTCGATACCGCCCTGCGCGTGCTGGAAAACCACAACCGCACCGACGGGCACACGGCAGCGGTCGGCTTGGGCATGGGCGGCAGCCTCGCCTTTGAAGCCGCCGTCACCCGCCGCGATCTGGAGGCGGCGGTCGCCTTCTACGGCTTCCCGCAGCGCTATCTGGGCAAGCTCAAAGCCGCCAGAACGCCGATCCTCGCGGTCTACGGCAGCGCCGATCCGTTCGTCACGCCGCCGCTGGTCGACGCCCTGCGCCGCGAGCTGGCGGACTCGCCGCTGGCGCATGAAGTCGTCGTTCTGGACGGCGCGGCGCGCGATTTCTTCAGCGAACACCTGACCCCCGATGCCACACAGCAGCCCGGCTCCATCGCCTGGCAGACGATGCTGGCGTTCCTCGAAAAGCACCGGGTCGTGCCGCAGCCTCGCCATGACGCGCCGCATCTGTGAAGTCTGGCGGCTGGGGCGCGTGCCCTATGCCGACGCCTGGGCGCTGCAAGACCGCCTCGCCGACGAGCGCGGTCGCGGCGGCATCGACCGCCTGCTGCTGCTCGAACACCCGCACACTTACACACTCGGATCGTCCGCACACGAGCAACATCTGCTGATGCCGCCGGAGGAGCGCGAGCGGCTCGGCATCGACGTGTTCCACGTGGATCGCGGCGGCGACATCACCTATCACGGACCGGGGCAGTTGGTCGGCTACCCGATCATCCAGCTTGAGCGTGATACGCTGCGCGCCGATTTCGTCGGCTACGTGCGCAGGCTGGAGCAGGTGATCATCGCCACGCTGGCGGATTACGGCGTCGCTGCCAAGCCGATCAAGGGCTTGACGGGCGTGTGGGTCGATACGCCGGAGGGCGATGCCAAAATCGCGGCGATTGGCGTGCGCATCAACGTGCGCGCCGTGACCAAACATGGCTTCGCGCTCAACCTGAACACCGACCTCAGCTATTTTGAAGGCATCATCCCCTGCGGCATCCGCGACAAAGGCGTGACCAGCCTGGCGGCGCTGCTCGGCGCTCCTGTGGACGAAATCGAAGCGGCGCGGCGGCTGATCGCGCATTTCGGCGACATCTTCGATTTCGAGATGCGCGAGCGCCAGCCCGATTGAGCGCGCTATAATCACCGGACTGACTTCATCCGGGCGCTGATGCGCCTATTCTTATACGGAGTGGTTATCATGGGTGAGACCGAGCACCAACGGATGTCGCTTGCGCCGCTGATCGGCTTGGGTATCGTCATAGTCGTCAGCGTGATCAGTTGGCTGATCGCGCCGGGCGTGCTGCACTGGCTGGCGTCGGTGCTGCCGAATTTTCCCGGCAGCGCGCTGCCGGTTGCGACCACCCGCCCGGTCTTCACGGCGATCATCGTGGTGCTGACGCTGATCGTCTTCGGGCTGGCTGCCGCGCTGGTCACGCCGAAGCCCGCGCGCTCGTCCAGCGCCGCCCGGATGGAAAAGGAACGCGCCGCGCTGCGCCGCCGCCAGAAAGCCGAACGCGCTCAGGCGCGCAAGCCCAAGGGCAGCCGCTAACGCCCGGCGTGAGCGGCAAGAAGCTCACGTCCCGCTCATCTACTGCCAATCTTCCTGCACTACATTGAGAATGTCATTACGATGGCGAGGAGGCGAAGCAAATGGTATTTCCCAACTATCTGGACGATGACGTTGATGACGTAGAGGCAGAACGCGAAGAGCGCGAGGAATGGCTCGAAGCGGTCGAAGACGAGTATATCGCGCAGGGGGACGTGACCGTCTCGGAGACGGAAGACGGGCACGATCCGACGCCTGATCTGGACGACGAAGACGAGTTCGATACCGCCTTCAACGAGGCGATGCACGAAGAAGACCTGAAGTAACCCCGCGCAGCCTCACCTCGCCGCTCCCGCGAGTTGCGGGAAACCCGTAGATGAATTATAAGTCTTGTGGTGATGCACACCGCAGGATGGTTTCGCGTTACGGGGAGTACGGCGTTGTTGAGGCAATTCATATTGATGTGGGGTAAAGGAGCGCGACCCGGCTTATGCATCGTCGCGCTTCTTTCGATCTTGGGGCTGGTCTTGTTTGCGCCTGCGGCGACCGCTCGCGCGAGCACCTACTGCACCATTCGCGGCTTCCGGGCGACGGTGTTTCAGGGACCCACGCAGGGCATGGTGCTGAACGGCAATATCTCGCTGCGGCTGAACGGCGACGGCTCGCTCAGCGGGTCGCTGCTCTCGGAGGACCGTCAGGTGCTGGTGAACCTCGTCGGGCGCACGAACGATACCGGCATCTATCTGGCATTCGATTTGGGCTACAGCGGCAGGACTCAGGCGGAGATTCTGGGGCTGGGCGTGCTTCCGCAGCGCTTCTCCGACTGCACCGAGCGGATGTGGGGCGTATTCATCGGTCCGCAGGCGGGCGACCGGGGCATCTGGTACTCGCCCGGCGGGTGAGGTCTGAAACAGACAGGGGCGGCTCTCATCGAGCCGCCCCTGCCAACTTATGACTCGTTTTGCTCCGGCAGCGAAGCGGGCGGCGGCTGCGGGGGCGTTCCCGTTGGTCACAGGGGTGACCGTCGCGGGCATCTGCCCGTTCTGCCCAAGCTGCTCCCTGAGGATGATCCCCAGCAGCGCTTCGACCAGACTGCCGTTGCCGTCCTTCCCGCCGTTGACCATGATGTCCGGGATGATACGGACACCGCGATCCCCGATGATCTGCATCAACTGCACCGCCGTGTAACCCTGCGACCCCATCGCCGCTGCGCCCAGCTTGTAAGCTTCGGCGTGCGCTTCGCCGGTTGCGCGGATCGCTTCGGCGTCGCCGAGCGCGTGCAGCTTGGTCGCTTCGGCTTCACCATTCGCCTGCTTGATCGCCGCCTGCGCTTGCAAATCGGCGATGTTGACGCCCTGCTCGGACTTGACGACCTGCTGCTGGATGTCCGCCAGCTCGGTCTGCCGAACAAGCTGCTGGCGCTGCTTCTGCGCTTCTTCCTGCACCTCGTAGGTTTTGCGCTGCTCCTCGGCGATCTTACGGTCGGTCAGCGTCTGCATCAACTGCTGCGGCGGATTGATGTCGCCGATCAGCGTGTCGATGGCTTCCACGTCGTAGGTGCGCAGCGCTTTGAGAATATGCTGCGTCGCTTCGGTCTGCCGCTCGCTGCGCGCGCTCAGGAAGTCGAGCACGGTATAGCTCTGCGCCGCGTTGCGGAAGTAGTTGCCGACAATCGGCTGCAAGACGTGATCGACCAGATTTTGCATCGAGCCGACGCGCGAAATCACTTTGGACGCTTCCAGCGCGCCGACGTGGATCACCTGCGCGACTTCCAGCTCGAAGGCGAAACCGTCCGCCGAACGCACGCGGATTGACGAGAGACGGGCGTCGTAGCCGTGTTCTTCGGTGCGCTGCGCCCAGTTGAGCACGATGTTGGTCGTCGGCACCAGCTCGACCTTCATCACGCGCGTGTTGATCGGGTGCTTGCCGGGATAGAGCGGGGTCGCCCACACGCCCTTGTGCCCCACGTTGACCAGATCGCCGTGCTTGAACTCCACGCCACTGATGTCCACGTGCGCCTTGCCGATGTACGAGATGACCACGCCGACGTAGCCAATCGGAATCTCCGTCATCGGTACCTGCTCGACGCGCACGAACCAGGGGTTCAGGTTCCACGAGCCGGAGAGCAAGACCTGCTCCTGCAAGCCGCGCTGACCGCCCGCTTCCATGAACGCCTGCGCGTTCTGGAAATTGTCGTGATTGGGCAGATACAGCCCGGCGATCTCGCCTTCGGCAATCGGCGCGCCGTCGAGCGTCGTCACGATGCCGACCTTATCCGGCTCGACACTGTAGACGTGCAGCGTCTCCGGGTCCATCTCGTTGTGATCGGCGTTCGCCATCGTGATCACGGTGAAGAGCGCCGTGTTGATGCGATACGTGCCCGCCGTCAGAATACCCAACTGGCGACCTTTCTCGCCGCCGTTGGTCAGGAACTTGCGCGCGTTCTGGAAGTTGTCACACTCCACTAGCTTGCCGAGAATCCGCTCCGGCGGCACCGGCTCGCCAGCGGCAGCGACCAGCAGCCCGATTTCGCCCTGCGGGATGACCATCACCGGCACTTTGATGATGTTGTACATCCACGACCAGTAGCCGAAGTGCCAGCCGGGCGCGAGCGTATCTGCCTGATAGCCTGCTTCGCCGTTGAGGGCGATCAACTGACCTGGCGGCAGCCCGCGATTCCCGCGTGAGAAGCGCTTGACGACGACGCCGACCTGCCGCTCGCTGATGATGACCAGTCCCAGGGTGATGCTGGGCAGCACGAACAACAGCAGCACCGCAACGACCACCACCACAAGGATTGGGATAAGTAAATCAAACATGATATTTCCCTTTGAGCGATGCTCACTCAAGTGACAGGATGATCTTGCGCCTGAATCCTTCTATTGTACCCCCTTGAAAATAGGGGGTACAGGCGGGGATTTACGATTTTTATCTCAGTGTGGGCGCTACAGCGGCGCGGCGCTAGTCGGGGAAAATATCTTTTACCGGAAGTGTGAAGTCGGGCAGCACGTCGCCGCCGTCGAGCGTGGCATGGATGTCGAATGGCTTGCTGCGCACGCTGCCATCCGCGTCAAGCTGGAAGACGTAGACCGTCTTTTCGTCGGTGTAGACTGCCCATACCAGCCGTGTCCCGGCGAGCAGATATTCGCGGGCTTTTTTGAAAACGTCTTCGTCCGGCGAGACGACTTCGACGGCTAGATCAGGGGCGATCCCGAAGCGTCTCGGCAGCTTCGGTACGCGCTTTTTTGAGATAAAAGCAACGTCTGGCTGGCGCACGCGCTTTTCTTCGAGTTTGAAACCACCGTCCGCCCCGGTTACGTAGCCCAGGTTATGAGGCATAACGAAAATATTGATGAACGTGCCGATCCGCATCGCTGTGACTGTGTTCTTAGGGCTGGATTCTGCCATCTCAACGATCTCTCCGTCGTCCAGTTCGAGCCGCTTCTCGTCGTTCTCCGGCAGACCGGCGATCTCGAAAAACTCCTCTGCTGTGTATAGTTTCTCGCGCAGCGCCATTGCTCATTCCTCATTACCTAACGGCTCGATTATACCCCGGAATCCCGTGTCATCCGGCGAGTCGTCCGATCTATAGATTGCCCGACGCCCGCAGCGCGTCGAGGATCGACTGTGCCCATGCCTCGACGTTCTCGACGTAATGCGCCGTGCCGCCCGCGACCACGTCCGAGGCGCGCATCGTCCAGGCGACCGGGTGATTGTATGCGCCGTGCGACTCCGGCGTGCCCTTGATCCTGAATGTGCGCGTGCCGGAATCGACCTTATCGCGGTCGCGCTGGCGCACCTGCTGCGGCGTGACGCCGCGCTCCAGAAAATCGACCAGCAGCCCTTGAGCGTGGGTTAAGCCTTCCGGCGAATACAGGCTCGGATGCTGAAGGTGATAGCTCAGCACCATCAAGTGATGGACAACGCCCAGATGCGCCATGTCCGCCAGTTCCCAGTAGCCGAACTGGTGAAAATTGTCCTCGCAGGTGACGCCGCTCGACCAGTCCGCGCCGCATTCGGGGCATTTCGCCTCTTTTTCCTTTGCGTCTTCCACCGTGTGAAACTCCGTTTCACCTGTGCCTTGGCGTTAAATCTTTTGTTTCTAGCTATCGAGAAGCTGCTTCACGCTCTCGACCACGCCGCCGCGCACGACCGTCATCTCCTCGCCGTCGCGCAGGCGCTTGAACTTGACCACGCCCTGCGTGATCTCGTCCGCGCCGAGCAGCGCCACCAGCGGAATCCCCTTCTTGTCGGCGTAGCTCATCTGCTTGCCGATGTTCTTGTCCTGCAAGTACAGCTCGGTGCGCACGCCGCCCGCGCGCAGGTCTGCCACCAGCTTGGTCGCCGCCGCGCGCGTCTCGTCGCCGAAGACCGTCACCAGCACCTGCACCACCGTCCCGCCGATGTGCGCCGGATACAGGTTGAGGAGGTCCATCAGGTCGATGATGCGCTCGATGCCCAGCGACGTGCCGACCGTCGGCAGGCTTTCGCCCCGGAACAAGCCGACCAGATCGTCGTAGCGACCGCCGCCGGTCACGCTGCCCAGGTTCGGCTCGGTGATGATCGTCTCGAAGATCGGACCGGTGTAATAGCCCAGCCCGCGCACCATCGTCAGGTCAAACTCGTAGTTGGTCAGCGAGACATCCGCATCGCTCAGGTGATCCGACAGCTCGCGCAGTTCGGCGATGGCTTCGTTGGCGGCGGGGAAGTTTTGCAGCGCTTCTTCGAGAAAATCCAACTGCTCCAGACCGGGGTTGCGCGCCGTCACCAGCTCCATGATGCGCGTCACGGCGTCGGCGGGCAGCCCGCGCGCGATCAGTTCGTCGCGCACGCCGTCCGCGCCGATCTTGTCGAACTTGTCGATGCTGCGGTACAGGTCGCCGAGCGCCTCGCCCTGCACGCCCGCGTACTGACCAATCGCCGTCAGCAGCTTGCGGTTGTTGATCTTGACGCTGAAGCGCGGGAAGCCCAGCCGCTTGAGCGCCGTCACCACCAGGCTGATGATCTCGGCGTCCGCTGCCATGCTCGACACACCGACGATGTCCGCGTCACACTGGTAAAACTCGCGGTAGCGCCCGCGCTGAGGACGCTCCGCCCGCCAGACCGGGGACAGTTGATAGCGCCGGAAGGGCAGCGTGATCTCGTTCTGGTACTGCGCGACCACGCGCGCCAGCGGCACGGTCAGGTCGTAGCGCAGCGCGAGTTCTTCCTTGCCGCCGGGGTGCTGCGCCTCGAAGATCAGCTTTTCGGCGTCCTCGCCGTACTTGCCCATCAGCGTCTCGTGCAGTTCAAGGACGGGCGTTTGCAGCGGCTCGAAGCCGTACAGATGGAACACGTCGCGCACGATGTCGAAGACATACTCGCGCTTGATCATCTCCTGCGGCAGAAAGTCGCGCATCCCTTTGGGCAGGCGGGGCTGAATCTTCGGCTTTGCCATTGTCATTCTCCTTGCGCGCAAATAAAAAAGCGCAGACTAACGTCCGCGCTTGGATTTCACACGTCCTCGAACGCTAGCCACAGTCAGACATCGGTTAAATGGTGATGGTGGCGGCGCTCGCAGGTGAACATCGAGAAATTCCTCACAGATATGGATTCAGTATAAACGCGCCGGAGATGGATTGCAAGGAAGTCAGCACGCGCCTTCGGGCGCGAGCGCCAGACACGCCTTGCGCGCCGTTGCCTGTATCTGCGCGTGATGCGCGTGCTCGTGGCGCAGGCTGTAGAGGAACGCGGCTTTGGCGTTCGCCTTGCCGTTGCGCTCCAGGTAGCGCTCGGAGACTTCGCGGAACACGTCCAGGTGCGGCTCGTCGGGCCACATGTCGAGCGCGGCGAGGCGGATGCGGCGGCTTTCCTCGATGCGCTGCAAGACCTGCGCCCGCGTCTGGAAGCTGTGCCAGTCGGGTTCGTAGCGCAGGCGCGGCTCGCGCGGGTAAGCGATGCCGCGCGCCAGGATCGCGCTGTAGGCGGCGCCTTCTTCGCTGCTGGCGGTCACGTGGGCGACCAGATGCGCCAAGCTCCAGCCGAGGTAGCGCTCCGCTTCCGGCGCGAACGGGTCGTCGGCGTCGGGGTCGTCGGGGATAAATGTCACCTGCGCGTCGTCGGCGTCGCCGATGGATGCGAGGATGGTATCCAGGCTGGCATTGGTCGCGCTGCGTAAGTCGTCCACGCTGAAGCGCTGCGCAAAGTCGTAGAGGCTAACCTGTTGGGTCTCAACCGGGGCAAAATCGATCAACACAATAAATCTCCTGAGTTTGGGCAGATGCATACTTAGAGGCGCAGGGGGAGCGAAATCTTTCCTATTGGGTTTGCGGGGTGTAGGGGCGAACCTATGTGTTCGCCCAAGCGTAGGCGTAGGTTGTTTGTGGGCAGAAACATGGAGGCTTATCCGAAAATGTTTGCTTGCCGCTGGCGGTTTAAACCGCCAGCTATCAAAAACCTAGCGACCTGGGCGAACCAAAGGTTCGCACAAGAGGTCGCCATAAGACGTTGACTGATGCCGCCCCTTCAGTGGGCGGCTAGACTCTGATTAGCCGGGGGATTAATCCCCCGGCGGATTATTGGACAAGTCTGCACAGGTCTGCCCCTACACGAGCATATCCTCGAAACATTCTCCACGCGAGAATCCTTCGTAATTTCCCCCGCCGGGTGGTAAACTCGCGCCGGAGCACGAGAGAAATTCTTGGAACACGCTTGCAGCCGCTTCCCGCGCGCAAAGGAAAAACACGATGGCTTACCTTCTCGTCCGTAATGGCACACTGATCGACGGCAGGGGAGGCAAGCCGCTGCCCAACGCCGCCGTGCTGATCGAAGACAACAAAATTCGCGCCGTCGGCACCGCCGACGCCATCACGCTGCCCAACGCCGACATCAAGACGGTCGACGCGAAGGGCGGCACCATCCTGCCGGGGCTGATCGACGCGCACGTCCACATCACGATGGAGATGAGCAGCCCGCAGAAGATGATGGTCACGCCGTTTTCGCTGCACTTCTACCAGTCGGTCAATTACATGCGCCGCACGCTCGACGCCGGGATCACCAGCGTGCGCGACGCCGGTGGGGCGGACCTGGGCGTCAAGCAGGCGGTCGAGCAGGGCATCGTGCCGGGACCGCGAATGCAGATCAGCGTGACGGTGCTGGGCATCACCGGCGGGCACGTCGATGGCTGGATGCCGTCAGGCGCGACGCTCGACCTGTTCCCGCCCTATCCGGGCAGCCCGTCCGGCATCTGCGACGGCGTAGAGGAAGTGCGCAAGAAGGTGCGCGAGGTGCTGCGCGCGGGCGCGGAGGTCGTCAAAATCTGCTCGACGGGCGGCGTCCTCAGCCCGACCGATCACCCGGAATTCACGCAGTTCTCGCCCGGAAGAGCTGGCGGTGATCGTGCAGGAAGCCGCCTATCGTCGCGGCACGAAGGTGATGTCGCACGCGCAGGGTTCGGAAGGCATCAAGAACGCGGTGCGCGCCGGGATTCACTCCATCGAGCACGCGATTTTCCTGGACGACGAGGCGATTGAGCTGATTCTGGCGCACAAGACTTTCGTCGTGCCGACGCTGCTCGCGCCGCTGGCGGTCGTGGAAATCGCCGAGGCGACCGGTAACATGCCCGAATACGGCGTGCGCAAGGCGAAAGAGACCATCGAAATCCACCGCGACAGCATCGCCAAAGCCTATCAGGCGGGCGTGCGGATTGCGATGGGCACGGACGCGGGCGTGATGCCGCACGGCACGAACCTGCGCGAGCTGGGGCTGATGGCGAGCATCGGCATGTCGCCGATGGAGACGATTGTCGCCACCACGAAGATCGCCGCCGAATGCCTCGGCTGGGAGGATCGCGTCGGGACGATTGAGGCGGGTAAGCTGGCAGACCTGATCATCACCAAGACCGATCCGCTGACCGACCTGCGCTCGCTGGAAAAGACCGACAACATCGTGGTCGTCATGAAAGACGGCAAAATCGAGAAGGATATACGCTAACCTCACCCCGCTGCGCGACGAACGCGCGACACTTTGTTTCGCCCGGTTCGCGCTTAGCTTCCCCTCTCCACTGTAAGTGAAACGGCGTGGAGAGGGGATTGAGGGGTGAGGTCAGTATGTAATGTCAAATTAGAGACGTGCGAATAGACATTCGTTTATGAGGATCGACCATGCTTACGCCTGTTGAACAGATGCTCTTTATCCTGCTGGCGGTGTTCGCGCTGGGCGCGACCTACGTCGGCTTCAAAGAGATGTACGAGATCGTCAAGCGCGGGCAGCGGGAGCTTTACCTGGAGCATCTGCCGCAGCGCGTGACGAACGCCCTGCGCATCTACCTGGCGCAGACGACCACGCTCAAGATGCGCCGCCGCTGGGTGACCAGCCTGTTTCACCTCGCCGTCGTCTGGGGCTTCACCTACTATTTCCTCGTCAACGCCGCCGACCTGCTCGAAGGCTATCTGCCCAATTATCACTTTCTGGAAGACGCCGGGGCGCTCGGCGACCTGTATCGCTTCGCCGGGGATTTACTGAGCGTGGGCGTGCTGGTCGGCGTGGTCTACCTGATGATCCGGCGCTTCTACCTGCCGTCGCGCAAGGAACTGACCTTCCACGACAACGTGCTGCTCCATCCGAAGGTCAAGGATGGGGCAGATCCGCCGCGACTCGCTGATCGTGGCGTGGTTCATCCTGATCCACGTCGGCTCGCGCTTCCTGGGGCAGTCGGTGCAGGTCGCGGAGACGGGCGCTGACCTGACCCGCCCGTTCGCCACGCTGGTTTCCCCGCTGTGGGGCGGGCTGGGCGCGGATGGTCTGACGCTGGCGCAGCACCTGTTCTGGTGGACGGCGCTCGGCGCGATCCTGCTGTTCTTCCCCTATTTCCCCTACACCAAGCACGCGCACCTGTTCATGGCGCCGTTCAACTTCCTGACGCGCCCGCGCCGCACGTCCCTGGGGGAGATGGAGAAGCTCGATTTCGAGGACGAGACGCGCGAGCAGTTCGGCGCGCACAAGCTGGAAGACCTCGACAAGACGCAGTTGGTCGATGCCTTCGCCTGCATCATGTGCAATCGCTGTCAGGACGTGTGCCCGGCTTACACGACCGGCAAGGAGCTTTCGCCGTCGGCTTACGAGATCAACAAGCGCTTCCTGATCAAAGACCAGATGAGCGAACTGGCGGCGGGCGCGCCGTCGCTCAACCCGCTGATGGGTTTCGCCATCAGCGAATCGGCGGTGTGGGCGTGTACCTCGTGCGGCGCGTGCATCGACATCTGCCCGGTGGGCAACGAGCCGATGTTCGACATCCTCGACATCCGCCGCGACGCCGTGCTGACGCAGGGCGAGTTCCCGCAGGAGCTTCAGGGCGCGTTCAACGGCATGGAGCGGCAGGGCAATCCCTGGCAGAACCCGCGACAGGATCGCTTCCGCTGGGCGAACGGGCTGGACGTGCCGACCGTCGCGGACAACCCCGATTTCGACATCCTCTACTGGGTCGGCTGCGCGCCGAGCTACGATCCGCGCGCGCAACTGACGGCGCGCGCCTTCGTCAAGGTGATGCAGGCGGCGGGCGTCAACTTCGCCGTGCTGGGCGAGCTGGAAAGCTGCACGGGCGACGCGGCGCGGCGGGCGGGCAACGAATATCTCTATCAGGAGATGGCGAGCGCCAACGTCGAGACCATCAACGAGGTCTTCGGCGAGCGCAAGCGCCGCATCGTGGCGACCTGCCCGCACTGTATGCACAATCTGGGCAAGGAGTATCACCAGTTCGGCGGCGACTACGAAGTCGTCCACCACACCGAACTGATCGACGAGCTGATCGCGGAAGGCAAGCTGCCCAAATCAGTACATCCCGACCAGCAGCCGAACGTGACCTTCCACGATCCCTGCTACCTGGGGCGGCACAACGGCGTGATCGAAGCGCCGCGCGACCTGATCGCCAGCACGGGCGTCAGCTTCGTGGAGATGGCGCGCAGCGGGACGAACTCGTTCTGCTGCGGCGCGGGCGGCGCGCAGTTCTGGAAGGAAGAGGAACACGGCGACAAAGCCGTCAACGTCGAGCGCTACGAGGAAGCGAAGGCGACCGGCGCGGACGTGGTCGCGGTCGGCTGCCCGTTCTGTATGCAGATGTTCGAGACGGCGAAATCGACGGTGGGCGAGGGTCCCGTCGTCAAGGACGTGGTCGAACTGATCGCCGAGCGGCTGCCCGAACCCGCCGGGGACTGAACCTCCAAAACGGAAAAGTTGTCGGTAGGGGCACGATATATCGTGCCCCTACGATTTGGTTCAACCCTTGAAGGCGAATCATCGGATCGGCGCATTGGCATTGGGGTAGGGGCGTGCGCCCTTTTTTGATTCCCGCCGCGTCATTTCTACCGCTTCTCGCCGACGATCCCCCAGATGTGCTTGCCGGGACCGAACGGCTCGCGCGTGACCACGTCCAGCCCGCACGCCGCCATAATCGCTGGCTGGTCGTAGAGGTAATCGCCCATGCGCTCCCACAGCCGCGCCAGGAACACGCCGAGGCGGTTGCTGTCCGGCGGCAAGCCGATGTCGATCAGCACGACGCGCCCGCCCGGAGCGGTCACGCGCGCCATCTCGCGCATGGCGCGCTCGGCGTCGGGAAAGCCGGAGAAGGCGAAGGTGCTGACCACGATGTCAAAGCTGTTGGCTGGATAGGGAAGGGCGTAGACGTTCGCCTGCGCGATCCGGCTGGCAAGTCCCTGCCGAAGCAGGCGCTGGTGCGTATAGCGGCACATCCCCCACGCCAGATCGATGCCCGTGCAGAAGGCGGCGCGGCGCGCCAGCTCGACCTGAAGCTTGCCGGGACCGAACGACACTTCGAGGACGCGCTCGCCATCCGGGACGTAATCGAGCGCGCGCCGCACCAGATGCCACCACGCGCCGAAGGTCAGCCAGTCGAGGCTGTTGTAGACGGGCGCCAGCGCGTTGTAGACCACTCGGTTATAGAAGCTCAGCCACCAATCCTGTGAGCGTGTGCGCGGTCGCATGACTGCCTCCCTCCGCCTACTATACCTCGCTTTGGATCAAGCGTCTGCCAGCGTCGTAGAGCAGACGTAGATCAGGCAAATGCTGCGCGTCTGTCGTTCGCTTAGCGGGCGTGGAGTTGCGCGTCCGGCTGGCTTTCGCGTTGCGTCGGACAATGAATCTATACCGAATGTTGTCACGCTAAGGATGCCGCCATGCGCCCATTTTTGTTCATCTTCCTGATCGCCCTCTCGTTTCTCGCCCGCCCAACCCAGATCGATCTGGCGCAAGCCGATTATCTGGGCAACTGTGTCCACGCCGATGGCAGCCGCATCTACCGACCGGACGGCGTGGTCATCCGCTACGAGTACCGCAATGCGCGGCTCGTGCTGGTCAGCCTGCACACGGGCGAGATTGCCCAGACGCTCGAAGAGTCGCTGGATACCTCGAATTTAGCCAATCTGGACTGGTCGCCGGACTGCCATTATCTGTTCGGCACGGCGAACGGCGATGCCATCCTATGGGATGCCGTCAGCGGCGGGCGCGCGGCGACCTTCGAGCAGGTCACGCCCAAGAACCCGCCCTACTGGAACACGGGACGCGACAACCTGATCCTGGAGACCTACGGCGGCTCGTATCTGTGGAATTTCCGCCAGAGCGCGCCGCTGCTGCTGGATTTCGACGGCGAGTTCTGCCCGACGCGCTACAAATACTTCAACTGGCAGGTCGAATGGGATAATGCCAATAATCTGGTCTTCGTCGCGCCGAATTACGTCAGCGGCAACGCCGTGATCGCCTACGACCAGACGACCGCCGCGCAGATCGCCAGCTACGACAACGCCTGCCTGCAAGGACCCGTCAAGTTCGCGCTCACGCCGGAGAGCGTGATCGTCTTCACCTCGGAGAACGAGTCGTTTCGCAGCTACAGCAAGGGGATCACGGTCTGGAACCGGGCGACGATGGCGCACGTCAGCGTCGACGCCAACACGCAGTCGGCGGTGCTGCCGGGGCAGGTCGCGCTCAGCCCGGACGGGCGCTATCTGGTACTCGCCCGAATCGGGACGATGCGGGTGTGGGATTTGACCGACCTCGCCGACGACGTGCAGCAGCGCGACCCGATCCAGCGCTATTCCATCGAGGCGAACACCCGCAGCGCCCGCTTCGTCGGCGAGACGACGGTCGAGACGACCGACTTCAGCGGCGCGACGACGCAGTGGGACATACTGACCGGAGAGCAGGTCAGTTGAAGGCAGCCGTCACGCGCGCACGCCGGCGATTTCCAGCTTGACCTGCTCCGGCGTTAGCGCGGAGATGTTGTTGAGGTAGAACTCGCGGCGCGACAAGCCCGATTGGTCGCGCAGGGCGTAGATGTCGGCGCGGCTGAGGACGAGGTTGTTGGGCATGGAGACGTATTCGGTTTTGACGATTCCGCTTGCGCCGCTGCGCGCGTCCTGGATGCGTCTCGGCGTGCCCGATCATCATGTGTTCGGGCAGGGCGTCGAACGGGAAGAAGCGCGCTTCCAGCACTTCACCCGGCTGCGGCGTTGAGCTCGCCGCCGACCACACGCGCGGTGAACACCAGGGTATGCAGGCTCAGCCAGTCCTGACGCGCGAATAACGTGCCGACCAGCCGTAAGAGTTCGACATCCAGCCCGGTTTCCTCGCGCACTTCGCGGCGCGCGGCGTCCGCCAGCGATTCGCCTTCTTCGACAATACCGCCAGGCATACACCAGACCTCGAAGTCCTCGCGCATGGTCAGCAGGATCGTCTCGTCCTTGAGGACGGCGACCGTCACGCCAATCCCCGCCATAAGGCACCTCCTCGCGTCATACCAGACCGCAGGACTATACCCGGCACGACGCCGTTCGGGATCGATTCCGTCGGGCAAGCGTGGGGAAATGGTAGGGAGGTTCAACTGTGTGGTGCTGCTTTCCTGACCTCACCCCGCTGCGCGGCGAAACTACGTTTCGCCAGGCAAACCGCAGGTTTGCACCTTAGCTTCCCCTTTCCACAACGTGGAGAGGGGATTGAGAGGTGAGGGTTTGAAGGGAATTCCGGCGCCACTCGTGTCACCCTCTACGAGACATGTATTATTCGCTCTCCGGCTTGGTGTACTGCGCCTCGACCGTCAGCGCGATACCGCCGCGCACGTTGAAGGCGCCGATCACCTCGCAGAAGTGCGGGTCGAGCGCCGCGACCAGATCATCCAGAATCTGGTTGGTGACGTGCTCGTGGAAGACGCCCTCATTGCGGTACGACCACAGGTAGAGCTTGAGCGACTTCGACTCGACGATCTTCTGATCCGGGACGTAGCGGATCGTGATGGTGGCGAAATCGGGCTGCCCGGTCATCGGGCAGACGCAGGTGAATTCCGGGCAGTCCAGCTTGACGGTATAGCGCCGCTCCGGGTGCGTGTTCGGGAACGTCTCCAGCTTGCGCACGGGCTGGCGGATTTCGTGCCCCAGCAGCGTAAGTCCTTCCGTCAGGGGGTTGGCTTCGTGACGACTTTCGTCCATACTGTTTCCTCTTACCGTTTTGGCTTGATTATGCCGTCGAACGCGAAGGATTTGAAGGATGACTCTCGTTTACGTCGCCGGACCGCTGTTCAATGCTCACGAACGCTGGTATCTGGAGCAGATCGCCGCCGCGCTGGAAGGGGCAGGCTACCAGACCTACCTGCCGCACCGCGACGCGGGCGATCTCAACCAGGTGACGCTGGAACTGCGGCATCGCATCTTTCAGGCGGATTTGGACGCGCTGGACGCCTGCGACTGCTGCGTCGCGCTGCTGACGGGCGCGGATCACGACTCCGGCACGAGCCTCGAACTGGGCTACCTGTTCGCAAAGGGCAAGCCGTGTTTCGGCATCACCGACGACGTGCGCTGGCTCAACAATATGATCTGGGGCGTATGCGAGCGAGGCGAGACCATCGTCGCGCACATCGACGAGCTGCTGCCGCTGATGGCAAAGACCATCGGCTCAACCTGATTTCTAACCGACTCGTAAATTATTTCCGTGTAGAATGAGCATACCTTCTGGTAATAAATAACACATTCATTTGGGCGAGAGGGCTGCCATGACTTACGCCAAGAAATTACTCCTGTTGGGATCGCTGTTGTTCGTTCTGGGCACGTTCGCCGCTCCTGCGGCTGCGCAGAACACGTGGGGAAAATACTGGGACGGGATGGAGACGGGTCTCATCGAACTGGAAACGCATCCCACGCAAGCCTATTTCGACACGCTTTACGCCGCCGACTTCTCGAATGGAGACGATTATTTCCAATACTTAAAAGCCGAGGCTGGCGCCCTGAGCGACATGCAGGTGACGTACCCGATCTTCATCTACCAGGATGCTCGCGCTGCTTATCAGTTGGTGGTCACCGGCAAATTTACCCAGCCGTTCGTCTTTGGCAAGACGACCCTTCCGCCCACCAATTTGCTCGTCCGCATAGTGACGCAGGGGATGATGGATGCGAACGGCGATGGGAAAATCTACGCCGATTACAGCGTGAGCGACGGCTTTGCGGAGTTTCAGGATTTGGGGGCGATTCCGCTGGCGCCGGGTCAGGAGCATGGGCAGATTGGGCTGGACGCCTTACGATGCCAATGTTGACTGGGGGTCTATCGATGCCCATTTCACCTGGGAGCAGGTGATGAATACCGGACGACGCTGGCAGGAAGATACTGTTGATGAGATAGCGAAACTGCTCACGGTTGATGCCAACGGCAACAGCGCGAACTCACTAGCCTTCGACGCCAGCAAGATCGTTCAGTTCGGCTTCAATTTGCCTCAATTTACTCCGTCGCCGGACATCGAGCTTAACGCGGCAGTCACCCAGGACAACTGGACAGCGGGTTACTTCACATTCACCACACAGCCGAATACGAACATCACCGTCGACTTCTTCGCGCAGCCATTGACCGCGCCCGACCCGCTGCGGATTCCCGTCTTTGCCTTCTTGCACTACGACGACAGCGGAGCGATTGACCGGGCGTTCGTGAATGTCGATATTCTGGGTATCACCAATCAGCTACAGCTCGACCCCACCACTATCACGCTCGCCGCAAACGAACCTGGCGCCGGAGCGAGCGGCGATACTGGGCAGCAGACGAGCAGTGATACCACGAGCCAGCAGAATTCACAGGACACGGCTGCAACCTGTTCGGTAAGAGCCATCAACAACGCGAATGTACGCAGTCATCCCAGCGTCAGCTCGGAGCGCGTCGAAACGCTTGCCGCAGGCGTGGAGGGGACTGCCGACGGTGTGACGGTTGCGGATGGTTACCCCTGGTATCGTCTGTTGACCGGAGGGTGGATACGGGGTGATCTCGTTCATCCCGGCGAGGGCTGCGAGAACCTGCCGACCGTGAGCGGCTCGTAGCATTTCAAAAGCAAAACGGGCGACTCTTCGTCGCCCGTTGCTGACCTGCCGGATGCCCGCTAGTTCAAATTCTCGAAGATGCCTGCCGCGCCCATGCCGCCGCCGATGCACATCGTCACCATGCCGTACTTGCTGCTGCGGCGCTTCATCTCGTTGATCAACTGCACGGTCAATTTCGACCCGGTGCAGCCGAGCGGGTGACCGAGCGCAATCGCGCCGCCGTTGACGTTGACCTTCGCCGGGTCAAACTCCAGATGGCGGATCACGGCGAGCGACTGCGAAGCGAAGGCTTCGTTGAGTTCGATCAGGTCGATGTCGTCCTGCGCCATGCCCTGGCGCTTGAGCAGCCTGGGCACGGCGGCAATCGGTCCGATGCCCATGATTTCGGGGCGCACGCCCGCCACGTTGAAGCCGACGAAGCGCGCCAGCGGCTTCAAGCCAAGCTGCGCCGCCTTGCCCGCTTCCATGACGATCACGCCCGCCGCGCCGTCGCTGAGCGGGCTGGAATTGCCCGCCGTCACGCGCCCGCCCTGCTTGAAGACCGGCTTAAGCTTCGCCAGCCCTTCGAGCGTGGTGTCGCGGCGCAGGTGCTCGTCCTCGGCGAACAGCTTCTTCTCGGTGACGAGTTCGCCGTCGTCGTTGACGTAAGTTTCCTCGATCTCGAAGGGGACGATTTCCTGACGGAACAGCCCGGCGTCGGTGGCGCGGGCGGCTTTCATGTGGCTCTCGTAGGCGAACTGATCCATGTCCTCGCGCGTGACGTTATATTCGTCGGCGACGTGCTCGGCGGTGTGCCCCATGCTCATGTAGACTTCCGGCTCGTTCGCCGCCATGTAGGGGTTCGGGCTGATCTTGAAGCCGGTCATCGGCACCAGCGACATGGTTTCCGCGCCGCCCGCGATGATCACGTCCGCGCCGTTGGCGATGATGCGCTCGGCGGCGGTGGCAATCGTCTGCAAGCCGCTGGAGCAGAAGCGGTTGACCGTCTGCCCCGGAATCTCGACGGGAAGCCCCGCCCGCAGCGCGATCACGCGGGCGAAGTTCAGCCCCTGCGAGCCTTCGGGCATGGCGCAGCCGATGATCACGTCGTCGATTTCATACGGATCGAGCTTGCCGCCGGTTTGCTTCATCAGTTCTTCGATCACCGCCGCCGCCATGTCGTCCGAGCGGGCGGTGCGGGTGACGCCTTTTTTCGCTTTGCCGACGGCGGTACGCGCCGCCGCGACGATCACTGCTTCACGCATGGTTCCATCCTTTATTTATTGCTTCTGAGGTGTAACTCGAAAAACCGGGAAATCCGCCGCAATCTTTTCAAATGCTTCGAGCGGCGCATCCTTACTGACCGGGATGTGGGCGCGTGCTCCGGGCGCGATTTTGAGATATGCCTTGATGATTGGCGCGCGCCGGTCAGCGGGAATTTCGTCAAGCTGCACTTCCTCGCGCTTTCCGCTCACCAGCGTGGCTTTTCCACCGGCTGCGCGCACATTAAGCACCCACTGCACGTTATCTCCCAGCATCGACACCAGATAGCGCTGTTCATCGACGATTGCAATCGCCACTGGGAGCGAAATCACCCGTCCTGACTTTCGCCCGACCACTTCCAGTGTCTCCATCCAATTTGGCGTCAGACCTAACGATGCAACCATCCTATTCAGGTTGTTCAAAAAACGCGCAACCCAGTTGGGATGATTCCCGCGATACATCCATCGTTTCAAATCGGCGTGTATCATGATCCTGGTTTCTAATTCCGCAGCGGCTTGTTGGTTTGCAGCATGTGGCTGATGCGCTCCATCGTCTTCGGCGTCTGCACCAGCTCCAGGAAGGCTTCGCGCTCCAGGTCGAGGAAGACCTGCTCGTCGAGCCAGCCCGGCTCGCTGACCGCGCCGCCCGTGATCACGTAAGCCAGCTTGCGCGCGATCAGCGCGTCGTGCTCGCTGGCGTAGCCGCTCTCGATGAAGCCCTGAATGCCGAGCAGCAGCGCGCCGTAAGCATCGCGCCCGGCGGCGTAGACCTTGCCCGGTCGCTGCGGCGTGAAATTCGCCGCCATGTGCAGCGCTTCGCGCTTGGCTTCGCCCAGCAGATGATCGCGGTTGAGCACGATCCGGTCGCACGAGCTGAGGATACCCATCTCGCGTGCCTGTTTCGCGCTCTCGCTGACCTTCGCCAGCGCGATCTGCTCGAAGACCTTTTGCAGATGCGGCAGCGGGTCGCCGTTGGGGTGCGATTCCATGACCGGATTGACGAGGCGGCGCACCATTTCTTTCGAGCCGCCCCACGCCGGGATCAGCCCGACGCCGACTTCGACCAGCCCGGCGTACAGTTCGGCGTGCGCCACCACCCGCGACCCTGCCATGATCATCTCGCTGCCGCCGCCCAGCGCCATGTTGTGCGGCGCGATCACGACCGGCTTGGAGGCGAAGCGGATCGCCTGCATCATGTCCTGCGAGTACTTGTGCATCGTTTTCCACTGGTTCAGGTCGCCGCTCTGCACCGCCATCGCCACCATGAACAGGTTGGCGCCGACGCAGAAGCGCTCGCCGTCGTTGCCGACCACCAGCGCGTCGAAATCGCTGTCGAGCAGGTCGAGCGCCTTGTAGACCATCTCGATCACGTCGGCGTCGACGGCGTTGGCGGGGCTGTGGAATTCCAGCAGCGCCACGCCGTCGCCCATATCGTGGACGCTCGCGCCGCTGTTGCGGGCGACTTCCTTGCCCGACGCGCGCAGCGCAGCGACCTTGATCTCGCGGGTGTCCGGCTCCAGCAGGGCGTAGACGCCCTTCTGCGGGCTGTAGTAGCCGATCTTCTGCCCGGCTTCGTCGTACTGGTAGAAGGTGGTGTAGCCCTGCGCCAGCATCTCCTTGACCCAGGGAGCAACGGGGTAGCCCGCCGCCTCGAACTCTGGGCACGGTGTCGGCGACGCCAATCGCATCCCAGATTTCAAACGGACCCAACTCGTGGGCGAAGCCCCACTTCTGCGCGTTATCGACGTTGACCAGCGTCTCGGTGATCTCCGGGACGCGGTTGGAGGCATACGCCAGCAGGAAGGCGTGATGATGCCAGAGCAGTTGGGCGGCGCGGTCGTCCTCGTTGATCAGCAGCTTGATGCGCTCGCCCGTGTCCTCGACCTTGCGGTGCTTGCCGACGCTCTCGAAGCGCGGCTTGCCCGGCGGCAGGTACTCGAAGGTCTTCAGGTCGAGCGAATAGAAATCTTTGCCGCCGTCCGGCGTCCGCATCATCTTGTAGAAGCCCTGTCCGCTCTTGTTGCCCAGCCAGCCGTTGGCGATCAGCTTGTCGAACAGCGCATTCATGGCGGGATGTTCCAATACGCTGCGCGCCGGGTCGTTCGGGATCGCCGGGTACAGGTTGCGCGCCACGTGCATGGCGATGTCGATGCCGACCAGGTCGTTCAGGCGGAAAGTGGCGGTCTTCGGGCGACCGATCAGCGGACCCGTCAGCGAATCGACCTCCTCGACGGTGAAGTCGTTGTCGAGCGCGTAGTTGACGATCTGCGTGCCGCTCATCGACATGAAACGGTTGCCGATGAAGTTCGGCTCGTCCTTGGCGATCACCACGCCTTTGCCCAGCGTCTTGGTGGCGTATTCGACGATGAAATCGACGATTTCCGGGTCGGTGTTGGGGTGGGGGATGACTTCGAGCAGGTGCAGGTAGCGCGGCGGGTTGAAAAAATGCGTACCCAGGAAGCGCCGCGAGAAGCCGTCGCCCAAGCCCTCGGCGATCTCGCGGATGGGCAGCCCGGACGTGTTGGTCGAGACGATGGTGTTGGGGGCGATCACTTCCGCCAGCCGCGCCATCAGGCTGCGCTTGATGTCGAGGCGCTCGACCACGACTTCGATCACCCAGTCGGCGTCGGCAGCTTCATCCAGATTGTCGTCAATATTGCCGGTACGAATACGTTCGAGGTCGCCCGCGCTGAACAACTGCGCCGGGCGGGAGCTTTGCACGCGCTTCAAGCCCTCCAGAGCGACGGCGTTGCGCTTGGCTGCCGGGTCGCCGGGCTGAGTATCGCGGGCGGGGATGTCCAGCAGCAGTGTATCGACGCCGACGCCGGCGAGCAGGGCGGCAATGCCGCCGCCCATCGTGCCGGAGCCGATGACGACTGCCTTCCGAATGTGATAACCCATCTGAAGAACCTTTCCATAATTATTTGGTCTTTTGCTGCGCGATGATGGCGCGCGCTTCTTCGAGCGTTGCCGCCGTCTTGTAATGCTCGCCCAGCGTTTTGTAGACCCTGCTAAAGATGTTCAACAGCGCCTCGGTGAAGGTTCCGCTGCCCACCACCACGCTGATGTCCCAGTTTTCGGGCAGCCCCGCCGTGAAGCGGTGGGCATGAGTTAGCGCTCCACTGGGCAGCCCGGCGCTGCGCGTCAGGTCGTGGATGATGGAGACGGGATGCTCCACCTCGTGCATCAGAGCGGTCACCTCGTCGTTGGCGGTGTAGACCTCCTCCCACGTCCATTTGCCGTCGTAGTCATAGCGTATAGTCGTTCTGTCGTCGTCATCCCACGATATGAGAACTGGCATGTCTATAAATCTCCTGATAGAAGAGTTAAGCGTGAATGATGGATAATTATTCTTCTATCGTACTATAGACTGCCGTACCGCGTATCCTCCGAGTTGATGAATTTTGAGTAGAATTAATTAAGCTCTCGCCCGCTGTAATTGAGAATCCGCCGGGCGACGATCAGGGTGTTGATCTGCCCCGTGCCTTCAAAGATGTCGTTGATCTTGGCGTCGCGCATCCACTTTTCGGCGAGCCACTCGCGGGTGTAGCCGCTCGCGCCCAGCAGCTCGACCGCTTTCTGCCCGATTTGCGTGACGACCTTGCCGGTTTTGGCTTTCGCCATCGAGGCTTCGAGGCTGTTCGGCTCGCCGGCGTCGAGCAGCGTGATCGCCCGCAGCGTCAGCAGGTAAGCGGCGTGAAGCTGTGCTTCCATCTCCAGCACGTCGCGCTGGATCGCCGTCAGTTGGTGATAGGGCGCGCCGTAGGGGATGTCGACGCCATTTTCCTTGAGCTTCTCGATCAGGAATTCCAGCGACGCCCGCCCGATGCCGAGCGCGCTGGCGGCGACCAGCGGACGGGTCGCGTCGAAGGTCGCCATCGCGCCCCGGAAGCCCTTGCCGCCGTGTACCTCGCCCGACGGCGTGACTTCGGCGCTGCCGAGGATGTGGTCGGCGGGGATGCGGGCGTTGTCGAAGACGATGGCGGCGGTGTCGCTGGCGCGGATGCCGAGCTTGATCTCGGTCTTGGCGACTTTGACGCCCGGCGTCCCGGCTTCCACCACGAACGGGCGCATCCCGGCGCGCCCGGCGCTGCGATCAATCGACGCCCAGACGACCACCAGCCCGTCGGATTCGTCCAGCGCGAGCTTGCCGTTGGTGCAGAAAATCTTCTCGCCGTTCAGTACCCATTCGTTGGTCTCGCTGTCGAAGACCGCCGTCGTGCGGATCGAGGCGGTGTCCGACCCCGCGCCCGGCTCGGTCATCGCCATCGCGCCCCAGGCGGGCTTGTCACCCTCGCTGAAGCGCGACAGGAACTTGACCTTTTGTTCCGGCGTGCCGATGGCTTCAATTGCCGCGCCGCCGAGCGCGCCGCCGGGCAGGCACAGGTAAATCCCGGCGTCGCCCCACGAGAGCATCTCGATCATCAGCATCAGGCGCAGGTTGGTCGTGCGCGGGCGGCTGGGGTCGCGCGGCTTGTCGCCGTCGCCTTGCAGCCGTTCCAGGTTGCGCTTCTGCATGTCGCGCATGAAGGGCCACATCTGCTCGATGAACGCGGTCGGGCGCTGGTGCTCGTGCTCGTCCATCTCGCGCGAGATCGGGCGCATGACGTGCTCCGCGACCATCTTGACCATTTCGTTCTGCTGGCGGATGTGCTCAGGGATTTCAAAATTGATCGTCATGTCTCATTCTCACTCTGTAGTTTGAACCGGGTACGCAGCGCCGCGATTTCCGCGCGATGCTCAGCTTCGTGCTGGCACAGGTGATGCAGCACCCATTCGGGCGTTACGTCGTAATCAGGAAAGCTGCGGATGCGGCGAAAATCGTCGAGGCTCATGGCACGGTAGGCGTCGAGCAGCGCGCGCCGCACGGTCGCCAGCCGCTGACGATGCGCATCAAGGCTGTCGCCAGCGACGACGGTCAGCTTGCCCGCGTCGTCGCGGACATCGTGCGGGAACAATGCCTCGATCTCGGCGGGAAACGGCTGTTCCAGCACGTCCGAATAGAGCCAGTCGAGTTCAATCGCGCCGATGTGATAGAGCAGCGTCCCGATGGAATGCAGCGCCCATTCCGGCTGCCAGTCGATTGACGCCGGGGTGACCTTATCGAGCACGGCATTGGTGCGGCGGCGCGCGTCTTCGAGCGCCCAGAGCGCCCGCCCAACTTCGGGCGCTGCTCCAGCGTCCGGCTGAATGGTCAACTGCCTGCGCTGTGGCTCGCTCATCAGGCTAGACCATCGCCAAGCCGTGAAAGGTCGTAAAGCCGCGCGCGTTGCGCAGCCAGCGCTCCGCCGGGTACTCGCGGATGAAGCCGTAGCCGCCGAGCGTCTGCACGGCGCTGTCGGTGACGAACATGACCGCTTTGTCGGCGTACTGCCTGGCGAGATAGGCTTCTTTGGCGGCATCTTCGCCCTGATCGACTTTCCACGCCGCCTCCCACGTCATCAGGCGCGCGGCGTCGACCTCAATCGCCATCTCTGCCAGCATGAAGGCAATCGCCTGCTTCTGGGCAATCGGCACGCCGAACTGCACGCGCTGCTTGGCGTATTCGCGGGCGTACTCGGCGGCGGCATTCGCCACGCCGACCGCCAGCGCCGCCAGCGCGATCCGGCTGCGGTCGAGCAGGGCGTCGTAATCGCTGCCGTCCGCGCCGCCCAGCCGACAGTCGAGGTCGATTTCGACGCCGCTGAAGCTGACGTGATGCGTCGGCAGGGCGTGAATCCCCATCAACTGCTCGCGCTTGCCGACCGTGACGCCGGTCGTGCCGACTTCGAGCAGGTAGGCGTCAACCTTGCCGCTCTCGCTGTCGCGGGCGTAGACCAGCAGCCAGTCGGCGGTCGCCGCCAGCGGAACGTAGGCTTTTTCGCCGTCGAGCGTGACCTTGCCGTCGTGGACGGTCGCCGTCGTCTTGAGCGCGTGCGGGTCGAAGAAGACACCCGGCTCCAGCAGCGCGGCGCTGACGTGGGGCAGGTGCTCGTCGAGCATCAGCGGCAGCAAATTCTGGCGCTGCTCCGGCGTCCCGTAGAGGATGATCGGGTAGGCGAACAGGGCGGGCGTCATGATCTGAAGCGCCGTCGACAGATCGCCGTAAGCGAGCGCTTCCGCTGCCAGCACGCCGGTGACGGCGCTCATCTCGCCCAGCCCGCCGAATTCTTCCGGCACCGCCGTCTGCACCAAGCCGATGTCCCAGCCCGTCTGGATGATGCTGGCGGGGATGCGCTCGTTCTCGTCCGCTTCGTGGGCAATCGGCTGAATGTCGTTGACGGCGAAGCGCTTGATGGTGTCGATCAACTGCTGCTGTTCTTCGCTTGGGGTAAATGCGACCATCACATTGAACCTTTTCTACAACTTATCGCTCGTGACACCCTTCGTGAAAGACCTCAAAACACCTTAAGAAATCCATCCTACGGCGGTGAGCGTTCCTTCAGGATGTTCGTCGAAACACTGCCCTTCTGAGACCGCCTGCGCGTCCTGAACAGGAGCATCGATGATGCAGATCGCGTTCTCGGCATTCCACGTCACGTAGGCGATCTGCGTGCCATCAGCCGACCAGATCGGCTCTGAAACCGGGTAGGTCGAGCAGGTTGGCACGTCTATCTCGACTCCGACGACGCACAGGTTCTGGTCGAGCGTCGTGTACAGGATGATGTCGCCGGACGGCGACCAGTAACTGCTCGCATGGCTTCCGCTATCGCCGACAACGCGGGCGTTTTCGCCATCAGCGTCTGCGACCACCACTTGACGTATCCCCAACTGCCCAACGTCACTCTGGAATAACAGGTGTGCCCCGCTCGCAGACCATGCCGGGGCGTATTCGTAGCCCGCTCTTTCCACCACGAGCCGTGTCTGACCGCTGTCGATTTCGACTGCGTCGATGTCCCTGCCGCGACCACCTTGCTGCGATTCGTACTCCCTCAGGTAGACAAGCTGCCGCCCGTCGTGTGACCACGCTGGCTGCACCCCATCGACCAGATAGACCGGGTCGCCGCCATCCGTCGCGGTGACAAAAATGCCGCTTTGGTTATCGCGGCTGCCGTACCAGGCTAGGCGTGTGCCGTCGGGCGACCAAACGGAATAGTCGGAATTGCTGGCGATCTCCGTGAGCATCCCGCTTTCGGTATCCCATGCCTGCAAATGCCCGCTGCTGACCAGCGCGATATGCCGACCATCCGGCGACAGCGCCACGTGATCGACTTGCCGACCCTGCGTAAGCTGGACTTCCTCGCCCGACTCGGTATCGAGCGCGTACAGGTCGTTTCCGGCTGCCGTACTCTCTACGAACACCACGTATGATCGCTCAGGATCGAGCGTTTTCCCCGTCAGCAGCAGCCGCGTCCGTAAAATCCAGACACCGCCGCCGATGACAGCAGCGACGACGACGAGCGCGAGTATGATCATCGTTGACCGGCGCATTGCTCCTCCATAGAGACTCTTGTCCTACTCTTTGTCCGGGAGCAAGTTCATTTCCCCGTCTGCGCCAGCACGCCGCGCAGCATCGTGTCGGCGATCAGCCCGCCGAATGCTTCCGGCACCGCCGTCTGCACCAAGCCGATGTCCCAGCCCGTCTGGATGATGCTGGCGGGGATGCGCTCGTTCTCGTCCGCTTCGTGGGCAATCGGCTGAATGTCGTTGACGGCGAAGCGCTTGATGGTGTCGATCAACTGCTGCTGTTCTTCGCTTGGGGTAAATGCGACCACTAGAAAACCCTCTTCTCCAAATCGTCATGCGCTGAACAACTTCACGTCATGCTCTCATTCGAAAGACAAAGGCGGACCGAGCAATTCCATGCCGTGTGCGCGCCATAATTCCGGGTTCTGGGGCGGCATTGCATTCGCTTTCGTTACTTCTCGAAAGAACGCTTCCATTTTCCCGGCAGGCGTGAACGTAATCAGGATTTTGCCGCGCGGGCTGCCGCCGACGTATGCCCAGACGTGTGGCACTTCACGGGGCGCGAGCAGCGAATCGCCCGGCTTGAGCCTGAGTTTCTCCTCTCCGATTTCGAAGGCAAACTCACCTTCAACAGCATAAAACCACTCGTCCTGCTCGTGATGCAGGTGGCGTGCGGGACCGCCCTTCGTATGGAACGTATTCTCAAGAATCAATAAGTCGTTGCTGTCCTGTGGCACTAGCTTGAATTGAATCGCGCTAACGCCGAGACCCCGATGGTCGCCAAACCGGTCTTCACCGGCTCTAACTTGCACTGTCGATGGCTTACCACTGCGCATATAAGCTCCTGGTTTCGACATACGTTTACGCCAGCACGCCGCGCAGCATCGTGTCGGCGATCAGATCGGCGATCTGCGCGCCGTTCAGCCGTCCCTCCGGCTTGACCACACGCCGACCCAGTTGTGCGCGCCCATCAGCGTCTTGACGAAGATCGGCACGTCAAGCGGACGTAAGTCGCCGCGCTCGATGCCCTCGCGCACGACCGTGCGGAACAACTCCTCGAAGTGGTCGCGCCGGACGAAAAAGGCGCTGCGGCGGTCGATGAACGCCTGATATGCCGCCTTGTCCTCGGCGCTGGCGGTCTTGGGCGGCGCTTTGACGTGCATCAGCGCGCGAATCTCGAAGACCATCGCCGCCGCGACCGCCGTATTTTCGGTCAGCCCGACGACGTGCGCGCGGATCATCGCGCGCAGCTTTTGATCGCTCGGCTGGTCGGCGCGGGCGAGCGGCTCGATACGCCGGATGATGACCTCCAGCCCCAGTTCGAGCACGGCGAGCAGCAGCGCGTCCTTGTTGCGAAAGTGATGATACAGGCTGGCGGCGGTCAGGTTGACCGCTGCGGCGATGTCCTTCATGGTGGCGGCTTCGTAGCCGTTGCGCTGAAGCACCTCGGCGGCTGCCTGGATGATGTCCTCTCGATGCACCGATTGATCGGCGGGTTTGCGCGCCATAAGCCTTTACGATGTCTCAGAAATCGAATCTGCATTCGATTATAGAATATCAGAAAAGCCTGTCAAATACGTCCGTTCACAAAGCCCGCAAGCCGCGTTACAATGCTGATGTTGGCGCGGCATAGAAAAACGACGAGGCGATGGAACAGACCCGTTGGACAAGTTTCGATCTGGTCTTCTTCGACTGTGACAGCACGCTGTCGGCAATCGAGGGGATCGACGAACTCGCTCGCTTCAAGGGCAAGGAGTGGCGCGTCGGCGTCCTGACGCAGAAGGCGATGGACGGCGACCTCGATCTGGCGGAAGTCTACGGCAAGCGCCTGCAAGCCATTCGCCCCACGCGCGGGCAGTTGAAGGCAATCGAGGAGCGCTACTGGGAGGCGCTCGTGCCGGACGCGCAAGAAGTGATCGCGGCGCTGCATTACCTGCGCAAGCAGGTCTTCATCATCAGCGGCGGCTTGGCGGAGCCGGTGCGCGGCTTCGGCGCTCGGCTGGGGGTCGCGCCGGAGAACATCCGCGCCGTCGAGCTGGAATACAACCAGCTTTCCGGCGAATGGTGGCGCTACTACGAGCCGCAGACGCAGACCAAACAGACCTATCTCGACTACAACGAAGGTCCGCTGACGGTTTCGAGCGGCAAGCCCGCGATTGTGCGTGAGTTGGCGGCGGGTAAGCACGGGCGCAAGCTGATGATCGGCGACGGCTCGTCCGACCTCGCTACGCGCTCAGAGGTCGACCTGTTCATTGGCTTCGGCGGGGTGGTCGCGCGGCAGAAAGTCAAGGACGGCGCGGACGTGTTCGTCGAGTCCAGGTCGCTCGCCCCGATCCTGCCGCTGGCGGTGGGTCCCGCCGCGTATATTCGCACCATCGGCACGGTGCATCAGGCGGTGTTCAATCGCGGGCTGGAACTGCTGCTCGGCGACGAGATTACGATTCAATCGGAAGAACTACGCGCTGCCTTCGAGCAGGCGTTTGTACGGGGGAAGCATGACCAGTAGTGAGTTCTGCCCGCAGGCACTGATCTTCGACATGGATGGGCTGCTGGTCGATTCCGAGCCGGTCTGGGGGATCGCCGAAGATGCGATGCTTGCGGCGCGCGGCAAGCAGCCTGACCTCCAAGTCCGCAATACGCTGGTCGGGCTGCGAATGCGCGACTTCTGGGAGGGCATGATCAGCGCCTACAGCCTGACGGACAACATCGACGACCTGTGCGACGAGATCATCGCGCGCATGACGGCGATGATCCCGGACGACGTGGTGCCGCGCCCCGGCGCGAGCGAGCTGCTCGATTATCTCTACGCGCGCCGCGTCCCCTGCGCGATTGCCTCCAGCTCGCCGATGGCGATCATCGACGCGACGGTGGCGGCGCAGGGCTGGGGCTGCTATTTTCAGGTACACGTCTCCGGCGACGACGTGACGCATGGCAAGCCCGCGCCGGATATTTATCTGGAGGCGGCGCGGCGGCTCGGCGCTGCTCCGGCGGAATGCCTGGCGCTCGAAGACAGCCCCAACGGGGCACGGGCGGCGGTCGCGGCGGGGATGATCTGCTACGCGATTCCTGACCCATCGCACTCGAACCCGGCGACGTTCGCGCAGGTGACGCCGCACGTCTACGACAGCCTGCACGACGTGATCGACACACTGGAGCAGTGCGCTTTTGACTGAGTTTCAAGTCCTCATCACGGCTGATCTGACCGATCAGGGCTTGGCGCTGCTGAACTCGGCGGACGATGTCGAAGTCCAGCACGTCAACCCGACTAACGTGCCCGCCCTGCGCGAAAAGCTGGCGAGCGCGCACGCCCTGATCGCCCGCGACGACGTGATCCTCGACCGGGCGCTGCTCGACTGCGCGCCGTCGCTGCGCGTGATCGGGCGCGTGGGCGCGAGCCTGAGCGGGATCGACCTGGAGACGGCGACCAGCCGGGGCATCATCGTCATGAACACGCCCGGCGTCAACGCGATTGCCGCCGGAGAGCTGGCGGTCTTGCTCATGCTGGCGCTCAGCCGCAGTTTGATCGAAGTGCATAACAGCCTGAAATCCGGCTTCTGGCTGCTCGACCGCAAGCGGCAGGCGGGGACTCAGCTTTCCGGTAAGACGCTCGGCTTGATCGGCTTGGGGCGCGTCGGCAGTATCGTGGCGCAGCGCTGCCTGAGCTTCGGCATGAGCATCCTGGCTTACGATCCCTACATCGGCGAGGAACAGATTGACGACAAGCGCATCGCGCTGGTCGGCTTGGGCGAACTGCTGCGGCGCAGCGACTACGTCAGCATCCACGTCCCGGCGACGCGCGAGACGCGCGGGCTGTTCGACGAGACGCTGATCCGCCAGATGAAAAAGGGCGCGCGCCTGATCAACACCTCGCACGGCAGCATTCTGGACGAAGCGGCGGTCGCGGCGGCGCTCAAGGATGGCAAGCTGGCGGGCGTGGCGGTCGACGTGTACGCCGAGGAGCCGCCCTACAACAGCCCGCTGATCGGGCTGGACAACGTCGTCCACACGCCGCACGTCGGCGACAACACGGTCGAGGCGACGCAGGATTTGTCACTGCTGATCGTGACGCAGGTGCTCGACGCGCTGCGCGGCGAGGATTACCGCAATGTCGTCAACATGCCGTTCGTGCCGGGCATGGATTTCGAGGCGACGCGCCCGTATTTGCAGCTTGCCGAGCGCATCGGCACGCTGATCCACGTGCTGGCGCGCAACCCGGTGCGCCGCGTCGCGGTCGAGTATCGCGGCGACGACGTGAACGTGCTGATCAAGCCGGTGACGGTCGCCATCCTCAAGGGGCTGCTCGCGCCCGTGCTGGGCGACAGCGTCAACTACATCAACGCGCCGGTGATGGCGGTCGAGCGCGGCTTGCAGGTGACGCAGGCGAAGGGACTGAAATCCGCCGACTACGCCAGCATCGCGCTTTGCCAGGCGACTCTCGAAGACGGCGAGGAGATCACGATTGCCGGGACGCTGCTCGACCGCCGCGAGCCGCACATCGTCCAGATCAACGACTACCGCATGAACTTCGTGCCGGAGGGGCATCTGCTGATCATGGGCAGCTTCGACCAGCCCGGCGTGATCGGGCGCGTCGGTACGCTGATGGCGGAGAACGGCATCAACATCGGGAGCTGGCAGACCGGGCGCGCCACCCCCGGCGGGCATACGCTGACGGTGCTGACGCTCGACGAGGCGCTGCCGGACGCGGTCATGGCGCAGCTAACTTCACTCGATTTTGTCCGCCACGCGCACCAGGTCAAGATTTCGTGACGACTCAGGATGCAGCATCCAGGACGTTGAAGCAAACAAGGCACTCGTCGAGCGCTACCTGGAAATGTGGAATACCGGGAACGCAGCGCTGGCAGACGAGGTGCTGTCGCCGGCGTGGCGGGATCATAACCATCCCGAAATCACCGGCATCGAGGATGTGAAGCGGGCGCTGCTGGCGACGCGGCGCGCTTATCCTGATTTCAGGATCACCGTCGAGGCGATCATCGGCGAAAGAAATGTCGTCGCGGTGCGCGCACTCGTCCAAAGAACGGCGCATGATGGTGACGCCACGCAAGTCGTATGGTTCGTTCGCATCGAGGACAGGAAAATGGCGGAACTGTGGACTGTCGCCGAGACTGCCCGTTAGGTAGCCCGCCGACGACGATATGCGCTCCCGTATCCGTGACTTTTACGGCTCCAGCATGAACAGACGCCTGTTCTTGACATCTTCTGGCTGGTGCTGCTCGGCGCGTTCGTCTTCGCCATCCCGCCGACGTTTCACGGCGACGAGCCGATGCAAATCTACATGAGTCACGATTACGCCACCGCCTTCATCGACCACAACCCGAACGCGCTGCTGACCGTGCCGCCCTACAACATCGACACCGACGAGCAGCTTCGGCTGATCAATGGCTCGATCAACCGCTATGCCATCGGCTTGTCGTGGCATCTGGCGGGCTTCACGGTGGACGACCTGCCGCCGCGCCCCGGCTGGGAGTGGGCGATGGACTACGACACCAACGTCAGCACCGGGCATCGCCCCTCGGACGCGCTGCTGGCGGCGTCGCGCTTCTCGTCCACGCTGTTTCTGGCGCTGAGCGTCGCCGTGATGTTCGCGCTCGGCTGGCAGTTCGGCAAACGACCGCTGGCGTATTTCGTCAGCGGCTTGTACGCCGTCAACCCGATTATCCTGCTCAACGGGCGGCGGGCGCTTCAGGAAGGCTCGGCGCTGTTCTTCGGGCTGCTCGTCATCTGGATCGCCGTGATGATCGGCAAGCGGCGGCGCGAGGATCGACCCGCGCCGCTGTCGTTCTGGATCGCGCTGATCGTCGCAGGCGGCTTGACGCTCGCCAGCAAGCACACCGGCATCGTCTTCTCGGCTGCCGCGCTCGCCTGGATTTTCGTCACCCGCAGCAAATCTCCGGTCACGTGGCTGGCGCGTCTGGGGGTGATCGGCAAGCTGGCGCTGTCCGGCGCGCTGATGCTGGCGCTGTTTATCGCGCTCTCGCCCGCGCTGTGGACGAACCCGCCCGCCCGGCTGGTCGACCTGCTGCAAGTGCGCACCAATCTGCTCAACATTCAGGTCGACGCCGACCCGCTCGCCCCGACGACAATGGGGGAGCGCATCGAGGGGATCATCACCGAGCCGTTCATGATGCCTTTGCAGCACTTCGAGGCGGCATTCTGGGCGAATTACCAGCCGATCACCGACGAGATCGACCGCTACATGAGTTCGCCCTTCAGCGGCGTGCAGTTCGGCGTGATCCTGGGCGGCGCGCTGACGCTGCTGGCGGGGATCGGCATCGTGTTCGCGCTGCTGCTGCTGCGCTCGCAGGGCGGGGTCTACGGCGGGCTGCTGATCTGGCTGCTGCTGACCGCCTTCACGCTGCTCGTGAACCCGCTGCCCTGGCAGCGCTACTACCTGTCGCTGGTGCCGGTGGCGACGCTGCTGTCGGGAATCGGGCTGTACGAACTGGTGCGGCGCTTTGTCTGGAAACCTGAACAGCCCGCGTTAAGTCACGCGGCATCCTAATCCTGCTAAAATAAAGTAAAGCATTTCTTCCCGCCGTTGGAGCGTTCCGCCGACACGCGGCGCTCTATGCGGCATTTTGCGTGACGACACGCCGACGGAGGATTTTATGCGGTCAGTCTTGTTTGCAGCGATCTTGTGCGCGCTCGTCCTGGCGGCTTGCAGCAACAGCACGCCGGAGCCGACCGCTACGCCTATTCCCCCGACCGAAGCGCCGACCAACGAAGTCGTCGTGCCGAACTCCCCGCTCGGCACGCTGGCAGCGACCGCCGGTGTATCCCTGTCTTTGCCGGGGACGCTGACCTATCCCGATCTGGCGGCGACTCCCGGCGCGTCCGACGCGACCTTCGACATTCACTCGGTGGCATTCGTGCAGGACGGCGGGATTGCCTCGACTACGCTGACGATCAAGCTCCAGAGCGACGGCACGCTGACCCGCGACGGGAACGTCAGCACTGTCAGCCAGGAAGACGTGCAGAAGATTGCGAAGATGCTCAATGACATCCGCTTCTACGACATTCAGGGGCTTTTCACCAATCCCGGTCGGTCGGCGGACAGCTATCGCTATGCGCTGGCGGTCGACAGCACCGCCGGGAGCCGGACGATTCTCACGGACGACGGGATGACACCGCCGGAGCTGTCCCAGATTTACGACGCGATGCGCAGCCTGGGCGGTTCGTGAGCGCCGCTAGGCGTTCGTCTGCTTTTGAGGAAGACTGTAGTCCAGCAGCCCCCAGAGATCGGGCAGGACGGCATCCACCGCGAAGGCGGCGGCGGACGGATCGCGCCGAATCTGGATGGTCTGCATCCCGGCGCGTTTGGCGTTGAGCAGCGGCTCCTGCTTGTCATCCAGCATGAGGCAGTTTTCCGGCGCGGCGCTCACGCCGAGCGCCGTCGAGAGGAAGCGCTCCACGTCTTTATCGAAACGCCCCGAATTATCCGCCCCCCAGATCGGTCCCTTGAAGTAGGGAAGCACCGGCGCCAGCGAGGCGTAGATTTGCGCGATCAGCGAATGACTGACGACGCCGAGCACCAGCCCGGCGGCGTCCAGTTGGCGCAGCACCTCCGGGACTTCCGGGTAGAGCACGTCGCAGTTCTGGGCTGCCAAGCCGGGAAGCTCGCGCGAGAGGGCGGTCAATTCCGCCTTGTCCGGTTCGGGCGCGCCCGTCAGCCGGAAGAGCGCGCGCGTCGTGCGGAAAACGCCTTCCCACATGTCGGCGATGCCGTCGTCGCCGCTCAGGTTGAGGTCGGTGTAGTAGCTGTCCCAATCGGCGAGGATGCGCCGGTACGCATTCGTCCACGTCTCCGGGGTTAAGCCGTAGCGCTCGGTCATGATCTGCCCCAGATTGGCGCTGTAGAAGCGCCCCAGCCGGGCGCGGTCCACCAGAACATCGTGTACGTCGAAAAAGATGTGCGTGAGGCTCACGGAACGCCCTGTACGTTGACGATATAGTTCTCCGGGTCGCCGCCCATCTCCGGCAGGGTGATCTGGAAGGTCGCCGACGCGCCGGGCGCGAGTTCAGTCGGTGTCATGTCGCTGAATCCCGCGCCGATCACGTTCTGGTCGCCGTCGAAGACCGTCACCGTTGCGCGCGGCTGGCGAATGGTCTTATCGCTGCTGTTGGTGACCGTGCCGTCGATCACGAGTTGGTTCAGGTTGTCGAAATGGGAGTCGTCTGTCCAGGTCATGTCGCTCTGCCCGTACAGCACGGGCGGGGTGGCGGGCGGCTGCCAGTTATCCCCCAGCGTCACCGTGTAGGTCGTCGCCAGCGACGGCTGTCCCTGCCCGAAGCGCAGGCTGAAGGGCGCGAATCCGCCTGGCGGGATGCCGTAGCTCATGACGTGGTCGGTCGCGCCCTGCACCGACAGCCCGTCGGCGGTGCGCAGGTCGACCTGCACGGGCACGTCGTCGACGGTCGTCAGCCCGTAATTGGCGACTTCTCCCGTGACGAAGAAGACGCCCGCCGGGGTCGTCCAGGTTCTAACGTGCAGCACGCCCAGGCTGCTCTCTTTGGCGTATGCCAGCGTGCTCAGGTCGGTTGGCTCCAGCGCGGCGCTCTGCTGAATGGTGAAGGTGTTGACGATGCCTTGCAGAGTCTCCCTCTGCGCGGCGTCGTCGGGGATCAGCACGTCGATCAAGCCGATGAACGTCCCGGCGCGCTCGATGAAGGTGTTGACCTGTTCGGTGCTGCCGCCGACCCCGGCGCGCAAGCCGGTCATGCGCCAGCTTCCATCGCCCATTGCTTCGCGGCTCTGCTCGACGTAGCGCCCGGTATCCGAGCGCACCTGCGTCTGATAGAGGTCGATGAGCGAGCCGAATTCGGTCGAGTTGATCTCGTGCCCCAGATTGATCACGGCGAACAGGAGCGCGGGCTGGGTGCTGCCGGGCGCGGAAAAGGCGGCGGTCGCCAGCGTGGTCGTGTTCTGGTCGTAGACTGCCCACTGGCGCGGCACCGCCACCGTAAACGCGCCGCTGGGGTGGGTGTAGCGCGCGGGTGACTGATCGACGGGCTGCGGCGTGGGGGCGAAGACGACTGCGCCGCCGCTGCACCCTGCCAGAAGCAAACAGAGCAATACGATAATCGGCTTGGTCATGCTGTGAAACCCGGAACTATTCTAACCAAATCAGTACCGCAGACCTATTTCGGGCAGTCCGTTTCCCCCACTATCCTTAAGTGACAGAATGTGTCACAATAGGAAAAATGAGAATTACTACCGCTTTGTGTGATTCTGGTTTATAATTGGTTCGTTATCGGTTATATATTAACCGATTCTACCGAGCAAATAGTGCCTACACCAACAAGGGAATTTCTATGTACACGAATAACGAATTGATGTTCCCTCACAATGTTATCCCTTCTTTGAAAAAACTGCGCGGTCCCCAATGGCAAGCTTTAGTCGAGCGAGTTACAACACAGTCGGAATATCACGAAGAAACGCTGGCGTTCATGCTGATGATGGTGCGCCTGAACGGCTGCGTCGCCTGTGAAACCGACAGCTACCGGGCGATGCGCGGCTGCGCCGCCTGCGCTCATCAGACGCTGCGCCGCTATAAGGGCGATGACGAGGAATTGATCGCCGTCTTCGAGCAGGCGCTCGCCGACGTGCGCAAGTTCGCCGATATGCACCCGAAAGTGGGCGTTCAGCGGGCAGACGGCGTGACAGCGCCCGCGCCTGCACCGGTTTGACCCGGACGCACCGCCGGGTCGATACGAAAAGACACCTATCCCGGTGAGATAGGCGTCTTGAAGTCTCAATGTTCTAAGGATCAGCCTCGCATCAAATCGCGCCGTGTGCGGCGGCAAATGTCAGCGCATAACCCACGATACTTCCCGCAATACTCAAGACGGTTGGCAGCGCGTCCTTGATTTTCTCGGCTGCCTCTTTCAGCCTGTTGGCGTGGAATTCGACCGTCTCCTTGTCGCTTTCGGGGTCGTCTGCGACTTCAACTAATTTGTTCGCTTTTTGGGCTACGTCCGCCGCCTGCGCCTTTTGCGCTTCGGGCGCCTGGGCGAGAGCTTCGTGAAGCTGGGTGAAGAGGTCCATCAACTGCTGCTTGGTGTCGGCATCCGCGCCGCTCAGCTTATTGACGATGGCGTGGCTGTCCTGGACTGTGCCGCCGCCGACCACCCCGCCGATCACATCACCGTGTACCTCGTTGTGTATATCGCCCATCACGACACCTCCTTGAACCAGCGACAAAATGAGTTGCTGAACGTTTCCATCGATTGTGACGCCTCCGGCAGTATTGCTCTTTCCTGCTAAAGCGACTGTATTCCGGCGCACGTTGCCGCGCACGTCCATTTCCTTGAGGCGCGCATCCAATTCTTCTATGGCGGCTTGTCCTGCTTCAGCCAGCATTTGTTTCTGGCGCGGCTGCAACTGATCGAGGATGTCTTGGGCAGCCTGTTCTAATGGGTCTTCGATCTGGAAGCGGTCAGCGAGAAGGGCTAGCTTGCGGGAAATGTACTTGCGCGCTTCGTTCAGATAACATTGTAAATCCTGCGATTCGGTCGTCCAGCGCTCCGGGACGACCCTGCCGGTGCGAATATTGCTCGTCACTAGCCGGAAACATTCCTGCATTGCGTGCAGGTGCATCAAATAAATGCGCAGCCGCCGGGCATTCACAAGATCGCTGTCTGGGGTGATCTGCATCATCCATGTCGGGAGAATACGCCCTTTATAGTGCGTCAAATGATGATAAAGTTGAATTCCATACTTCTTCGGGACGGGAAGCTCTCGTGCGCCTGCTACCGGCGCAATCGCTTCGTCCTTGCAGACGATCACAAACAGACTGCTATCGCCTCGCTGCACCCACCATCGATTCGATGCATCAACGGTGGGACCCGCGCTTTTCGTGGTCGCGCTTCGGTACAGGCGTGTGAGCGCGTCGTCGCACGTCATCAGGGGATAGGGTTTGTAGATCCGTTTCTTTGTCGTAGAGATGGCTCGCACGGTCACAGGCACGTCGAGCATATCCTGGATCATCTCTTTGGTCTGGCTCGAGGTGAAATTGAGCGGCTCGACTTTGTCGAACTCAATGCCTACTTCAAATTTCCCAATCGCGTAGCCGTCGAAGTGAAAGCGACGGAATGGGAAAAAAAGCTCCTTTGTCGTTTGCCCGTATGTGGCTTGCAGTTGATTATAGACGCCGATGGCGTGCCAGGCGTGGATGTAACTTTGCTCGTCTATCCAATCCTCGATACCTGAGCCACGCACACTTGCCGATCCGAAGAAATGCACGAAGTCCTTGTTTATACGCAAGCCGTCCCAGGTGGGCTGTTCAAGCTGACCCGTTCCGCTGATGAACCGGCGCGAATCGGCAACAGGAAATTGGATAATGAATAACATGGCAGCACAAATCGCTTGAAAAAACGATGCCCCCTGAACGGACAAACCGCCAGGGGGTACTGCAATTTTTCGTCGATGGCTGCCTCACCGTACTCCGATGGTACAGCGAGAGAACCAACAGTAGTATAGATAAAGTCGCCGGATCGGTCAACCACACGGGAGTTCGACGCGGCGGCTCGAACTTGCGCGGGCGTATCAACGTATGTTATAATTTTGCAGGTGGGGCAATTCGTCTGTACGACGAATGCGCAGGGGCAACATCTCTCAACGCCTACAGTTTCCAAAATAGAGTTTCAGGGTAACTTCCCCAACAGGGTAGTCTCGTTTTTTATTCTTTCGATGGTCGATGGATTTAGAGAGGATTAGAGCTATAAGCTCCCAAGATTCGCTGCGAATTAACAACCAGATACGCGCACATGAAGTTCGCGTAATCAGCGACACGAACGAAAATCTCGGTGTCATTTCCCTGAATGAAGCTCTTGAAGTTGCCGAATCCCGGAATCTCGATCTGGTAGAGGTTTCACCCAATGCCGACCCTCCGGTGTGCCGGATCATGGATTTCGGCAAGTTTCAGTACGAGAAACAGCGCAAGGAACGCAAGGCGCGCAAGCAGCAGAAAAGCATCGAGGTCAAGGAAATTCGGCTGAGTCCCAAGACCGACGAGCACCATCTCGGCTTCAAGGTGCGCGATGCGCGTAAATGGATCAACGATGGCATGAAAGTGCGCGTGCGCATCCGCTTTCGCGGGCGTGAGATCACCCATGCCAATATCGGGCGTGAGCGGCTGGAGAAGATCGCCGCCGAACTCAACGACGTGGCAGTGGTCGAGCAGATGCCCAACATGGAAGGCAATACCATGCTGATGGTGCTGGCGCCCGCTTCGGAGAAAAAAGCCAAATAAAGATATTTAGCCTTTACTCTGCGCGCAGGATGCGAGATGATTAAAGGCACTAACGTATCTGTGGAGTAATGACTGTGGCAAAGAAGTATAAGTTGAAGACGCATAAGGCGACTGCCAAGCGCTTCCGTACCACCGGGAGCGGCAAAGTCGTGCGCACCAACGGCGGGAAAAGTCACTTCCGCCGCCGCCGCTCGACCCGCGCCAAGCAGTCGCTGGACAAAGTGGTCGTCGTCAAGCAGGTCTCGGCGCACAAGCGCGTGATGCGTCTTGCGCCCTATCTTGGTTTGTACAAGCAGAACCCGCCCGCTTGATCGCGCGGGGACATTGAGATCATTTCCGCCCAGAGCCGCCGCTCTGGGTTTTGCTGCTAGGAGTATGGCACTATGGCACGTACAAAAGGTGGATACGTTTCTCGCCACTGGCACAAGAAAGTCCTTGAGCGCACCAAGGGGCAGTGGGGCACGCGCGGGCGTTTGTTCCGTCGCTCGAACGAAGCGATGCTCAAGAGCCTGTTCTATGCTTACCGCGACCGCCGCGCACGCCGGGGCGACCTGCGCCGCCTGTGGATCATCCGCATCAACGCGGCTGCGCACCTCAACGGACTGAATTACAGCCGCTTCATGTTCGGCTTGAAGAAAGCGGGCGTCGAGCTGGATCGCAAGGTGCTGGCGGACATCGCCGTGCGCGATGCGACGACCTTCACCAAGCTCGCGGCGCTCAGCCAGCAGAATCAGTAACACGCACTCGCACATTGATATTCATGTAGGGGCGCAGCAAGGCAATCGATCGATTGCATGCTGCGCCCCTACGGATTCCACAAGCCTCATGATCACCAGCCTGCAAAACGACCGTGTTAAACTGGCGTATGGGCTGCTCAACGGGTCGAAATCCCGGCGCAGGCTGGGCAAAATCACCCTTGAGGGCGTCCGCCTGATCCGCGACGCGCTCGAAGCGGGCTATCTCCCCGATTTCGTGCTCTACGATCCCGAAGCCGTCGATGTCAGCGGGCTAAACGTCCCCGCCGACGCGCTGCTGGACGCCTCGCCGGAAATCATCCGCCACATCTGCACCACCGAACAGCCGCAGGGTATCGTCGCCGTCTTTCCGATGCCCGCGCCGCGTCTCCCGCGCGCGCCGCGGCGCGTGCTGATCCTCGACGCGCTGCGCGATCCGGGCAACATGGGCACGATCCTGCGCACGGCAGCAGCGGCGGGCGTCGAAGTCGTGCTGCTCGCGCCGGGCAGCGTCGATCCCTACAACGACAAAGCGCTGCGCGCCGGGATGGGCGCGCATTTCCGCGTCCCGGTCGTCTCGCAGAAATGGGACGAAATTGCTGCGTACTGCGATGGGTTGGCGGTCTATCTGGCGGACATGAACGGCGACGTGGCTTACGACGCGGCGGACTGGTCGCGCGGCTGGGCGCTGATCGTCGGGGGCGAGGCGCACGGCGCGGGCGAAGCGGCGGCGGCAGTGGCGACTCAGCGCATCTCAATACCGATGGCGGCGGCGACCGAATCGCTTAACGCGGCGAGCGCGGCGGCGATCATCCTGTTCGAGGCGGCGCGGCAGGGGCGCTAGACTTCGCGCTTGCGCTTGTCGAGGTTGCAAGGCAGCTCGACCAACTCGCCTTCGTCGTCCAGCGCGAGGCGTTCGACGGCATCCGGGCGGCTGCCTAGCTGGCGAACGGCATCAGCGAAACCGTCGCGGTAGGCTTCGCGCTCCACGCGGGTGACGTCGCCGCGCCCGATCTGAAAATACGTGGCTGCCACCTGGAGCAGCAGGATCGGCGTCCAGAAGAGCAGGGCGATCAGGTACTGCTGCGTGGAATACCAGATGCCAAACTTAAAGCTGTCGAGCGCATAAACGAAAAATGCGGCGTAAACAATAATGTGTATGACCAGCAGGATTTTCCAGACGCGCTGCCCACCCCTTTTTGCTTGGCTCATCCGTAATCTCCTCTCGTCTTATTCAGTGTATACGGATTCGCCCGCCGCGCCGTTGCGCCAAACGAAAAGAGGCGGCTTCGTCAGCCGCCCCTCATCACGCATCACTCGGTACTCGTCACTAGAAGTTGATCATCTGCCCCTCAAGCCCGTGCGCGGCTTCCTTGATCGCCTCGCTGAGCGTGGGGTGCGAATGGACGTTGCGCGCGATCTCTTCCGGCGTCAGTTCGGCGTAGCGCGCCAGCGTCAGCTCCGGCAGCAGCTCGGTCACGTCGGGACCGATCAGGTGCGCGCCGAGCATCTCGCCGTACTTCTTGTCGCTGATCAGCTTGACAAAGCCGATGGCATCGCCCAAGCCCTGCGCCTTGCCGTTCGCCTGGAACGGGAACTTGGCGACGTTGATGTCGTAGCCCTTTTCGCGCGCCGCTTTCTCGGTGTAGCCGAAGCTGGCGACCTGCGGCTGGCAGTAGGTGGCGTGCGGCATCATGTCGTAGTCGAGCGTGATCGTTTCCGCGCCGGCGATGTTCTCGGCGGCGATCACGCCCATCGCTTCGGCGACGTGCGCCAGCATGACCTTCGCCGTCACGTCGCCGACGGCGTAGATGTGCGGCACGTTGGTCTGCATCTTCTCGTTGATGGCAATCGCGCCGCGCTCGGTCAGCTTGACGCCGGTCTTCTCCAGCCCGTAGCCCTCGACGCGCGGCTTGAAGCCAATCGCCTGAAGCACGCGGTCGGCTTCGAGCGTCTGCTGCTTGCCGTCCGGCGTGGTGACGGTGACTTTCGCGCCCTTGCCCGTGTCCTCGATCTTGTCGACGCGGGTCTTGGTCAGGAACTTGATGCCCTGGCGCTTGTACTGCTTCTCCAGTTCGGCGGAGATTTCCTCGTCCTCCAGCGGCAGCAGGCGGTCGAGGAATTCGACAATCGTCACGTCGACGCCGTAATTGTGGTGGACGTAGGCGAACTCGACGCCAATCGCGCCGCCGCCCGCGATGATGATCGACTTGGGCAGATGGTCTGTCAGAATCTGCTCTTCGTAGGTGACGACGTTCTCGCTCACCTGCGTGCCGGGGAGCAGGCGGGTGGTCGCGCCCGTGTCGAGGATCAGGTTGGTGAAGGTCAGCGTCTCTTTGCCGCCCGCGTTGAGTTCGATGTCCATCGAATGCGGGTCGGTGAAGGTCGCCCAGCCGTCGTACTCGTCGATCTTGTTCTTGCGCATCAGGAAGTGGATGCCCTTGACGCGCCCGTCGGCGACATCACGGCTGCGCGAGAACGCCTTCCCATAGTCAAACGAGACATCGCCCTTGACGTTGATGCCGAACTTGTCGGCTTCGTCCTTGAAAATGTGGACGAGTTCGGCGTTGCGCAGCAGCGCCTTCGAGGGGATACAGCCGACATTGAGGCAGACGCCGCCCCAGTATTTCTTCTCGACAATCGCCGTTTTCAGCCCAAGCTGACTCGCGCGAATCGCGGCGACGTAGCCCCCTACGCCCGCGCCCAAAACCACGACATCGTATTGCTTTGCCATGAAGTAAGCTCCTGGAATGTCCTGCGAAATGATAGGAAGATTGTAACCCAACGCGGGGCGGTCGCAAAGATAAAATGCGCACCGATCACGTCCTATAAACTATAGACGCGCCCAGGCGGAGAATTCGCACGCCGCGCGGGGATAGGACACAGCGTCCCGGCGCTTCTGGAAGCCTACGTCCAGCCTTCCAGCCGCTGCTTGAGCGCCAGCATGAAGCTGTCGCCGGTCGCGCCGTCGACCACGCGGTGATCGAAGGTCAGCGTGACGTAAACGCACGGGCGGATCGCCAGCGTGTCGCTGCCGAGCGCGTCCGTGATCACCTTGACGCGCTTCTCCAGCACGCCCACGCCGAGGATGCCCACCTGCGGCTGGTTGATGATCGGCGTGGCGAACAGGCTGCCGCTGACGCCGTGATTGGTGATCGTGAAGGTGCCGCCCTGCACCTCGTCGGGCTTGAGCTGCTTGCTGCGGGCGCGCGCCGCCAGGTCGTTGACCGCGCGGGCGATGCCGAGCAGGTTCAAATCCTGCGCCCGCTTGATCACCGGGACGATCAGCCCGTCGTCGATGGCGACGGCGATGCCGACGTGGACGGCGTTGTGCAGCAAAATGCCCTCGTCCGTCCACTGCGCGTTGAGATAGGGCACGGCGCGCAGCGCCTCGACCGAGGCGGCGACGAAATAGGCGGTCAGCGTCAGGTTGACGCCCTGCCTGGCGAAGGCGTCCCTGTTGGCTTCCCGATGCGCCAGCACCGCCGACAGATCGACCTCGAAGACAGTCGTCACGTGCGGCGACGTTTGCAGCTTGCTGCGCACCATATGCTCGGCGATGGCTTTGCGCATCGGCGAGAGCGTGACCAGTTCGCCGTCGGCGGCTTGCGGGATCGGCTCAACCGGGTGGACGCGGGCGGGCGGTTTGCGGCGTGGGCACAGCACGCTGTGCCCCTACAGGATCGGCTTCCGCGCCGTATTCGACGGTCGGCTTGAACAGATTGCCGTCGCCGGGCGTCTCCCAGGGTTCCAGCTCGGTCACTGCTTCCGGCTGGCGCGCGAGATAGGCTTCGACATCCTTCTTGGTGACGCGCCCCTCGCGCCCCGTGCCCTCAATCTGCGCCAGATCGAGCTGGTGCTCCGCCGCCATGCGCGCGACGACCGGTGTGACGTGCCCGCTGTATTCGGGCTTGCCGTTGGGATGCCCGCCATTGTGCGCAGCCGCCAGTTGAGGGGCATGGTCCGCACCCGCTGCGTGTCCGTTCACGGGCGCATTGCCATGCGCTCCTACAGGCGCAGGCGCATCGGTCGGTTGTTCGCCCAGTGGCTCGCCAACCTGCCCGATCACCGCCAGCAGCGTGCCGCGCTCGACCGTCTCGCCCTCGCGGACGTGGATTTTGAGCAGCACGCCGTCGGCTGGAGCGGGAATTTCGCTGTCCACCTTGTCGGTGCTGATTTCCAGCAGCGGCTCGAAGGCTTGCACCGTCTCGCCTTCCTGCTTGAGCCACTTGCTGATCGTGCCCTCGACAACGCTCTCGCCCAACTGCGGCATAATCACATTAGTTGGCATAGTTGTTCCTCATTAAAGCTAAAAACTTAACGCAAAGACGCAAAGAGGCGAAGGCGCAAAGGAATATTTCTTCTTTGCGTCTTTCATCCTTTGCGCCTTTGCGTTGAATCACTCATCTTTTCGTTTAATATCCCGCCAGATCGCGGATGGCGGCGGCGATGGTGTCCGGGTTGGGCATGAAATATTCCTGCATCGTGTGGCTGAAGGGCACGGCGGGCACGTCCGGCGCTGCCAGCCGCTTGACCGGTCCGTCGAGGTACTCGAACGCCTCGTCAGCGATCAGCGCCGCGACTTCCGCGCCGTAGCCCATCGTGTGATTGTCCTCATGGACGATCAGCGCCTTGCTGGTCTTCCTGACCGAATTGAGGATCGTCTCTTTGTCGAGCGGGAGCAGCGTGCGCAGATCGATCACCTCAGCGTCGATGCCGTCCTCGCGCGCCAGCTTCTCGGCGGCGATGCCGACGTAGTGCGCCATCATGCCGTAGGCGAACACCGACAGGTCGCGCCCCTCGCGGGCGACGCGCGCCGGACCAATTGGCACGGTGTACTCGTCGTCGGGCACGTCGCCCTTGATCGCCCGGTAGCCCTTCTTCGGCTCGAAGAACAGCACCGGGTTCGGGTCGCGCACGGCGCTCTTGAGCAAGCCTTTGGCGTCGTAAGGCGTCGAGGGGATGACGATCTTCAAGCCGGGGCAGTGGGCGAACAGCGCCTCGACGCTCTGGCTGTGGTACAGCCCGCCGGAGATACCGCCGCCGTAGGGGGAGCGGATCACCATCGGCACGCGCCACTCGCCGTTCGAGCGGTAGTACATCTTGGCGGCTTCGTTGACGATCTGGTTGAAAGCGGGATGGATGAAGTCCGCGAACTGAATTTCGCAGATCGGGCGCAGGTCAGCCACCGCCGCGCCGATGCCGATGGCGACAATCGAGAGTTCCGCCAGCGGCAAATCGACGATGCGCGCGCCGCCGTATTTCTCGTACAAGCCCTGCGTGGCGCGGAAGACGCCGCCGCGCACGCCCACGTCTTCCCCGGTGATGAATACGCGCGGGTCGCGGGCGAGTTCCTCGTCCATCGCCGCGCGAATGGCGTCGATCAGCGTCATCTGGGTCATGGCTGCGCCTCCTCCAGCGGAGCGTACACGTCGCCGAGCGCCGCCTCCGGGTCGGGGTAGGGCGCGGCTTCCGCTGCCGCCTGCGCGCGATCCACCTCAGCGCGAGCGCGCGTCTCGTAATCGTTGATCAGGTCGGGCGTCAGCAGACCTTCGCTTTCGAGATAGGCGCGGAAGCGGTTGATCGGTCCCTTCTTCTTCCACTCCTCGACTTCCTCGCGCGTGCGGTAGCTGCGGTCGTCGTCGTCGGACGAGTGCGGGACGATGCGGTAGGTCTTGGCTTCGACCAGCGTCGCGCCGTCGCCGCTGTAGGCGCGCTCGACCGCTTCGGACATCACGTCGTAGACGGCGAGCACGTCGTTGCCGTCGACGACCACGCCGGCGACGCCGTAAGCCGCAGCGCGGTCGGCGACGTTGGCGACCGCCATCTCCGCGCCGACAGGCACCGAAATCGCGTAGAGGTTGTTCTGCACCAGACAGATGAACGGGAGCTTATGCACGCCCGCCCAGTTCATGCCCTCGTGCCATTCGCCCTGGCTGGTCGAGCCTTCGCCCAGGCAGGTCAGGGCGAGGCGCGGCTGCGTCTCGTCTTTCGGATCGACCAGACCGGTTTGCTGGCGATATTTGATGGCGAACGCCAGCCCGGCGGCTTCGGGAACCTGAGTCGCCACCACCGACGAGCCGCTGACGATGTTGAACTTTTTGGAGCTGAAATGGCTGGGCATCTGGCGCGCGCCGCTGCTGGGTTCGCCCTGCTTGCCGAACAGACTGAGCATGAAGTCGGTGGGGGTGATGCCAATCGCCAGCGACAGGGCGAGGTCGCGGTAATACGGGCAGACGTAATCGACGCCGCGATTGATGGCGAACGCCGCGCCGACCTGCGCGCCTTCGTGCCCCATCGCGCTGATGTGAAAGGCGATTTTACCCTGCCGGTGCAGCGCCCAGGCGCGCTCGTCCAGGCGGCGGCTGAGCAGCATCGTCCAGAACATTTCCAGCAGCGCTTGCTCGCTAAGCCGGGACGAAGCCCGCTCGATTGCGTTTGTGGTCATCGGGTCTCCTTAACCAATTTACCAAAATCAATCTAACCCACGTTGATCCTGAACTGTAATCTCGATAGACACTTTAAATTATATCATTCATCTAATCCGCCGCAGAATTTTATTAGGCTATTTACATAATCCGCGACGCGCTTTCGGCGCAAACGAATGCGGCTTCGCGCGCGTCGTGCATCTACACAATACCTCAAAATCGCCCGGCGAATGGTTTGCGAAAGCGTTGTGCCCTGAAGCATTCTTAACACACCATTCACGAATTCTCGTGGACAATTACATTAAATTGCTGCGGATATGAGCGATGACTCTTTTAACGAATCAGGACTTTGCGACCGAAGTTAAGTTTGACCGTCTGCGCATGTTGTGGCGGGCGACGCTCGTCATCGCCGTGCTGACGGGCTGGATACTCCTGAACGTCGCCATGCTCCAGCACGCCAGCATCTCCGGGATGATCCTGCCGCTGGCTTGCTTCGTGGTGGGTGCGCTGGTGACGCGGGCGCTGCTTCAGCACGGCGCTTATACGGCGGCAGCCTGGGCGTACATCGTGGCGGCGCTGATCGCACTGGGCGTCGCGCTGATGCAGGTGGAGCCGCCGCTGGTCTCCATTCTGCCGTTCGCCTTTCCCATTCTGATCTTCATCGTCGGGCTGCTGCTTCAGCCGGGCACGACGATCTTCACGGCAGTGGTCGCTTCGGTGGTCATCGCCATCGCCCCGTCATTCAATTCGCAACTGCCCGCTGGGATGTCGACGATCCAGATCGCCGCGATCATCCTGACGATGATCAGCGCGGTGGTGGCGGCGGTGGTAGCGGGCGACCTCTACCAGATCGCCGACTGGGCGCTCGCCAACTACCAGCGCGAGCGACGGATTGCCGGGGAGCTGTTCGAGAGCCAGCAGGCGCTGGAGCGCAGCCTGCTGCGCAGCACGGCGCTGAGCGACCGTCTGCAAGAGACCAACGAGGCGCTGGAACAGGCGCGCGCTGCCGCCGAAGAAGCCAAGCATTTTCGCGGTCAGTTCCTTGCCAACATGAGCCACGAACTGCGCACGCCGCTCAACGCGATCATCGGCTTCAGCGAGACGATGCTCAAGTTCCCGGTGATGTACGACGGCGTCAAGCTGCCGAGCGCTTACGAGACCGACCTGAACCAGATTTATTCCAGCGGTCGCCAGCTTTTGACCCTGATCAACGACATCCTCGACCTGGCGAAAGTCGATGCCGGGAAGCTGGAAATGCGCATGGCGCGCGTCGACCTGCCTCAAGTGCTCGAAAGCGTCGTCTCGACGGCGGGCGGGCTGGTCGGCAACAAGCCAGTCGAACTGACGACCGACATCCCCGACGATCTGCCTGACGTGTGGGCGGACGCGGCGCGCGTGCGCCAGGTGCTGCTCAACCTCTACAGCAACGCCGCCAAGTTCACGGAGCGCGGCTCCATCCGGCTGACGGTCACGGAGGTCAACGAAGGTGTGCGTATCAGCCTGAGCGATACGGGCATCGGGATTTCACAAGAGAATCAGACGGTGATTTTTGAGGAATTCAAGCAGGCGGAAACCGGCGCGCGCGACCCCCGTTCCGGCGCGGGTCTCGGCTTGGCGATTTCGCGCCAATTGATGACGCTGATGGGTGGGCGCATCTGGGTGGAAAGCGCGCTGGGCAAGGGCAGCACGTTCCACTTCACGCTGCGCGCCTATCAGGAAGCGGCAGCCGAAGGAGAATCCATGCGCGCGCCCATGATGGCGGAAGCGCACTCGTAACCTCCGCCGCCAGACTTATGAGTGTGTACTATTTTGCAGGAGGGGGAGGGTTCCACACCCCGCAATCGTATGATGAAAATCATGTACGTCGAAGATAATCCAGCCAATATATCTTTATTGCGACGAATTGCCCGGATGGGCGGGCACGAGGTTATCAATTATACCAACGGCGAGCACGCGCTCGACCACTTCGAGCAGGATCACCCCGATCTTGTCCTGATGGATTTGCAGCTTGAGGGGCGTGTGACCGGCTTGGACGTGGTGCGGCAGCTTCGGGAGCGCGGCTTCAAGACGCCGATTGTCGCCGTGACCGCCTACGCGATGGTCGGCGACCGCGAGCGCTGCATCGACGCGGGCTGCAACTCCTACCTCTCCAAGCCGCTGCCGGTGGCGGAGCTGGTCGAGCTGGTGCAGGACTACGAATCCCGGCAGCAGCAGGAGCCGCCCGCGCAGGCTGGGGAAACCGTCGCAGCGCCGCCAGCGGAAACGCCAAGCGAGCCAGTGGCGGCGGCGAAGCCTGACGAGCCACCGGGCGACAGCGCCACAACTCCGGTTACGACAGAATCTGAAGCAGACCCGGCTGCACGCTGAAGGTCAGATCGCGCGCGTTGACCGGCTCGCCATCCAGTTCCAGACCAAGCACACCCTGCGGGCTGTGTATCTGCACTTCTGCGGCGCGTCCGGCGCGCACGGCGGGGTGAGTCAGGTGCGTGCCCGTGTAGACGCGCTGAAGCGCCGCCAGGATGGTCAGGCGCGACACTCCTTCCACCAGCACCACGTCGAACAAGCCGTCGCGCTGCTGCGCATTGGGCGCGATCTTCATGCCATGCCCGAAGGTCGTCCCGTTGGCGATGGCGACGACGTAGGCGCGTCCCTCGTACCAGGGCGTGCCATCCAGCGTGATTTCCATCGTCTGGGGCTGATGCGTGATCAGCGTCTTGACGGTCGTGGTCAGGAATGACCAGGGACGGCGGGTCTGTAATTGATTGACCTGCGCGGAGATGTCGCTGCTGATGCCTGCGCTGGCGATGTTGAGGAAATACTCGTGCCCGCCCTCGTGCGAGAGCTTGCCGATGTCGGTCGCTCTCGGCTGCGCGTGCGCGATCCAGGCTGCTGCTGCTTTCAGGTCGTTGTAGGGGATGCCCTGACCGCGCGCCCAGTCTCGCCCGGTGCCGATGGGCAGATTGCCGTAGATCATCGGCTCGCCCTGTGGATTGCGCCCGTTGAGTTCGGCGAGGGCGTTGATCAGCGCGTGGTTGGTGCCGTCCCCGCCGATGGAGACGACGCGCGTCACGCCAATCGCCTGCGCTTTGTCGAGGTGGGGGGCGACTTCCGCCGGGCGCTCGGTGACGGCGACGATCAGATCGCCCAGGTTTTGCCAGAGCAGCGGCTCGACTTCGCGCCAGACACGCCCAGCACGCCCGCCACCTGCGTGGGGATTTAAAATTATTAGTGTTTTTGCCATCAAGGTTTAATTTTCTGGGGGTCTCTTTGGCTCCAGCATGTCGAACAGCTCGCGGAAGCTGAATGGCTTGACCAAATAATGATTCGCGCCTCCATCGAGCGCCGCCTGTCGCGTATTTTCGGTGCCGCTCATGGCGATGAAGACGATGCGCGACCAAAGGAAATTTTTGCGAATCTGCTTCAGGAATTCCAGCCCGCTCATGTGGGGCAGGATGATGTCGCACATGATGACGGCGGGCAGATAACCGGCTTCGAGCAGCGCCAGCCCTTCTTCGGCTGAATAAGCGATTGTCACCTGGTAGCCGTCAATTTCGAGCGCTTCGCAGATCACCTTGCGGAGATCGCTGTCGTCTTCGATGAGCAAGAGACTGGGCATTGTGTACCTCAAGGGCGAACCTGACCCGACCCGATAATCACCCATTTGTAGGTGGTCAATTCTTCCAGCGCCATCGGGCCGCGTGCGTGGAGCTTCTGCGTGCTCACGGCGATTTCCGCGCCCAGACCGAGCGCGCCGCCGTCGTTGAAGCGCGTGCTGGTATTGACAAAGACCGCCGCCGAATCGACCTCCTCGACGAAGCGCTCGGCGTGAGCGCTGTCTTCGGTCATGATGGCGTCGGAGTGCTGCGTGCTGTGCTGGCGAATGTGCTCCATCGCCTCGTCAAGCGTGTCCACTACTTTCAAGCCCAGGATCAGCGCCATCCATTCGGTGTCGAAATCCTCGACCCCGGCGGGCTGCACGCCGGGCATATTCCCGACGATCTTCAGCGCGCGCGGCTCCGCGCGGAAGGTCACGCCCGCCGCGCCCAGCCGCTCGACCACGCGCGGCAGCAGCGCCGCCGCGACCTGCTCCTGAACCAGCAGCGTATCGAGCGAATTGCAGACGGACGGGCGCTGCGTCTTGGCGTTGAAGACGACGTTGACTGAGTTGTCCAGGTTGGCGGTTTCGTCTACGTAGACGTGGCAGATGCCCAGCCCGCCCGTGATGACCGGAATGGTGCTGTTCTCGCGGCAGTGCTGGTGCAGCGCTGCGCCGCCGCGCGGGATGATCATGTCGATGTACTGGTGCAGCTTGAGCATTTCGTCCACGTAGCGGCGGTCGGTGCTGTCGATGTACTGGATCGCGTCGGTGGGGATGACCGAGTCGAAGCCGCCGTCCTGAAGCGCCTGGCGGATCACCCTGACCAGCGCCATGTTGCTGCGCAGGATTTCCTTGCCGCCGCGCATGATGACGGCGTTGCCCGACTTGAGCGCGAGGGCGACCACGTCCACCGTGACGTTGGGGCGGGCTTCGTAGATCACGCCGAGCACGCCCAGCGGCGTGCGCCTGCGGCAGACGCGCAGCCCGTTGTCGAGCGTGCGCGCGTCGAAGGTCTTGCCGACCGGGTCGGGCAGGGAGGCGACCTTGCGCACGTCCGCTGCGATGCCCGGCAGGCGTTCCTGCAGGCTCATGCGGTCGAGCAGGGCGTCGCTCAGACCATTTTTCTTTCCGGCTTCGAGGTCGATGCAGTTTTCCGCGAGGATCGGCTCGACGTTGGCGTCAAGCGCGTCGGCGATTGCCAGCAGCGCGGCGTTTTTCTGCTCGGTGGTGGCGTGCGCCAACACGTAGGAGGCGTCCCTGGCGTGGCGTCCCATCTCGCGTAAATCCATAAAACCATCCCACCTTATTTCAAGAGCACCATGTTGTTGCGGTGGATCACGGCGTCACCGTAACTATACCCCAGAATCTCTGAGATTTGCGTAGATTTTACCCCGCACAGTTTTCTTACCGCGTCGCTGTCGTAGCTGCTTAGCCCGTGCGCGATGATTTTGCCGTCCGGCGCGATCACCGCAAGCGTCTCGCCCCGGCTGAATTCGTCGATCACGTCGGTGACGCCGACTGGCAGCAGGCTGGCGCCGCCCGTCAGCAGCTTGCGCGCCGCGCCCGCATCGATCTTGACCGCTCCGTGCGGCGTTTCCACCAGCAGCCAGCGCTTGCGGCTTTCCAACTGCGTCGGCGCGGCTGCAAAGTGCGTGCCGACCGTCTCGTCGTGCAGGATGCGCGCCAGCACGTCCGGCTCTTTGCCGCTGGCGATGCGCGTCGCCACGCCGCCCCGGCTCGCCAACTGCGCCGCCTGGATTTTGGTCACCATGCCGCCCGTGCCCAAGCCTGTCACCGAGCCGCCCGCCAGCGCCCAGGTCTCGTCGTCGATGTGCTCGACGTGCTCGATCAGGCGAGCTTCCTTGTCCTGGCGCGGGTCGGCGGTGAACAGCCCCGGCTGATCGGTCAGCAGGATCAGCAGGTCGGCTTCGATCAGCGTGGCGACCAGCGCCGAGAGGTTGTCGTTGTCGCCGATGCGAATCTCGTGGGTGGCGGTGGTGTCGTTCTCGTTGATGATCGGGATGATGTGCTGGTCGATCAGCGTGAGCAGGGTATCGCGGGCGTTGAGGAAGCGCGTGCGGTTGCCCAGGTCGTCGCGCGTCAGCAAGACCTGCGCCACGACGATCTGGAAGATGTCGAACAGCTCGCCGTAGATTTGCATCAGGCGGCTCTGCCCGACGGCGGCGAGCATCTGCTTGGTCGGCACGCTGCGCCCGGAGTCGGCGAAGTTGAGGCGCTCGCGCCCGGCAAGCACCGCGCCCGACGAGACCAGCACGACCTCGTAGCCGCTCTGGTGCAGCCGCGCCGCCTGCTGGACGATGCCGAGCATGTGCTGGCGGCTGAGGTGCTGCGTGCCGTCGGTGAGGACGCTGGTGCCGATTTTGACGACGATTCGCTGTTGCTGCATAGTTCCCTGATGGCGAAGGTAGGGGTGGGTCTCGGCTTGCGAAGCAAGCATACCCACCCCTACGCTTAAGGACATGCAGATTATAGTGCGAGCGGGGAATGCGCGTCTAGCCCATGCCGTGCTTCCAGCCCATCGAGACCAGCCACCAGTTCATCGGGGAAGTGAAGACCGCTTAAACCGTCACGTGCTCCGGCTGACCGCTGCGCACGCTCTTGACTTTCTCGCGCAGGACACGCGCCCGCTGCGCCACGCGCTCCGGCGGCATCGAGCCGTCGCCCGTCAGCCAGGCTGCCATGCCGCAGGCGGTTGCTCCGGCGCGCAGGAAATCGGCGACGTTCTGGTCGGTCATGCCGCCGTTGCACATGAACTTCATGTGGGAGAGCGGACCGCGCACCGACTTGAAATAGTCGAGACCCAGCGAGCCAATCGGGAAGATTTTAAGCAGCTTGACGCCGGTCGCCCAGGCGTCGACGCACTCGGTCGGCGTGATCACGCCGGGGACGACCAGCACGCCCGCCTGCTGCGCCAGCGCGACGACTTCGCGGCTGAACGACGGCGCGACGATGAAGTCCGCGCCTGCGTCGAGCACGCGCTTCGCCGCCTCGGCGTCGAGCACCGTCCCCATACCGGAAACGACCGCATCGCCGTATTCCTTCTTCGCCGCCTGCATCGCCTCAATCGGCTGCTCGGAGTTCATGGTGAACTCCAGCACGTCGATCTGCCCGCCGTCCAGCATAGCCTGAACGTACTTCAGGGCGACATCCGGCGGAAAGTGACCCCGCATTCCGCCCATCAAGCCACTCTGCGCGATCCGGTCGAACGCGGTTTGAGCATCCATTCGTTTTCTCCTCTATTCGTGAGCGGTAATGATACCAACAAAGCGGGCGCGGGGGGAAAAATCGACTAGATCGCCGCTTCCCAGATTTGCTCGCCTGCCAGAATACGCCGCAGCAGGTCGCCGAACTGGTGGCGGGGCAGGGGCTTGATCACGTATCCGGCGAAGCCTTCGTGACGGACGCGCTGGCGAGCGCCGTTTTCCCTGCCGATGGCAATCGTGGGGATGTCGCCCAGAGCGGGATCGGACAGGAGGCGCTGCTGGATGGTGAACGCTTCGCCGTTGGCGAGATCGATGTCGAGAAGGATGAAATCGGGGAGAGGGTGCATGGCGCGAACTTGCTCAAGGACGCTTGCGCCGCTAGTATTCCGCTTGAAGCGAATACCCAGGTCGCGCAAAAGCGACGAGATGGCGACCAGACTATGTGCGTCGTCCTCGACGACCAGCGCCCACTTTTCTTCAGACACTTCAGGATACTCCGATAGAACGATCCTTATGATGAAGGTTACATTTGAACATTATTATAACTGTTATTTTAGCATCACTTCGTAAAGCAGCGAAAGTCATCGAAAATTCAGATATTTTTCACGGATTGTTACACTATACATAATTTTTACATCGAAAGCCGAGCGAGCGCCTATGAAGATCATCATTGCTGCGGGTGCCTTTAAACACAGTCTGAGTGCTGCCGATGCCGCGCAGGCAATCGCGCGAGGCTTACGCCGCTCCGGGCTGAACGCGAGCCTCGTGCTGCTGCCGATAGCCGACGGCGGTAACGGCACGCTCGACGCCTGTCTGCTGGAAGGCGGCGAACGCATCGTCCACACGGTCGCTGATCCGCTCGGTCGCCCGGTCGAGGCGGCGTTCGGCTTGCTCGGCGATACGGCGGTGATCGAGATGGCGCTGGCGTCCGGTCTCGAACTCCTCAAGCCTGACGAACTCGATCCGCTGCGCGCCACGACCTATGGCACGGGGGAGTTGATGCGCGCTGCGCTCGATGCGGGCGCGCGCCGTGTGATCGTCGGCGTGGGCGGCAGCGCGACGGTCGACGGCGGCGCGGGCTGCCTGCAAGCGCTCGGCGTGCGCCTGCTTGACGCGGGCGGGCGCGACGTGCCTTCCGGCGGCGGCAGCCTGCACCTGATCCGCCAGATCGACGTGAGCGGTCTCGATCCGCACTGGCGCGAAACCGAGGTGATCATCGCCTCGGATGTCGACAACCCGACGCTGGGCGAGCAGGGTGCGGCGGCGGTCTTTGCGCCCCAGAAAGGCGCGAGTCCCGCTCAAGTCGAGGCGCTCGAAGCCAACCTGCGCCATTTCTTCACGCTGACCGCCGAACAGGTCGGCGTGGACGTGCGCGCGGCGCATGGCGGCGGCGCGGCGGGGGCGCTCAGCGCCGGGCTGATGGCATTTCTCGGCGGGCGTATCGAGTTTGGGATCGACCTGATTCTCGATCTGCGCGGCTTCGACCGGCTGCTCGACGATGCCGCGCTGGTGATCACCGGCGAGGGACGCATGGACGCGCAGACGGTTCACGGCAAGGGACCTATCGGCGTGGCGCGGCGGGCGCACGCGCGCGGCGTGCCGACTGTTGCGCTGGTCGGTGGGCTGGACGCTGACGACGCGCTGCTGCACGATGCCGGGCTGTGGGCGGCGCTGCCCATCGTCAGCGCGCCGATGCCGCTGGAGGCGGCGCTGGCTCAAGCAGACGCGCTGGTCGAGGCGGCGGCGCTGCGGCTCGGCTATCTGCTCCAAATCGGGCTGGAAGGCGGGCATGGGCAGCCGTACTAGGCTGCGATCCAATGCCGTGACCTAGCGCCGCTCCTCAAAACGCTTGCGCAGGTCGGCGAAGTCCTTCTCAAGACGATCAACAGCCTCCGCGCTGGCTTTGCGCCCTTCCTGAAAGCTTTCGTCGAGCGCGTCCGAGATTTCGGCGCGGGTTCTCGCACCGCTGCGGGGCGCGAACAGCAGCGCCAGCGCCGTTCCAATCGTGATCCCGATGACGAAAAAGGCAAGGATAGCGGTGTTGCGTTCCCGCATCGCCTGGGCTTCAGCATCGCGGCTGTAGTAAATTCGGTCGTTCATCATATTTGCCTCTATGCTTATAATTACTATTTTAATTAAAGCAAACAATTGGCGGCACGTCAATGCTGAGCTGATGCGCTGGTTCTGGTTCGTTGCAGTATGGACTGAATCAGCTGCTGTGGACGCGATTGGGGTCAACCACGTATTCCCACCAGTTCCAGGAGATGCCGCTCGTCTCGCCGACGAAATGGGGGAAGTGGCGCATCCACCAGACGTGATGCTTGCGAATGTCGCCATCGCCCCACTCGGAGCAGGTCATCACGCGCGGCTCGCCGCTCAAATCGGGGAAGTGGTACCAGGTGTCCGCACGCGACGGGACAGCCGTGCGATTGCCCCAGTGAAAGTGATTTTCGACAAGGTGTTGAGCCGTTTGATTTAGCGGACATGGCGCTCGCGTTCTCCTACAAGCTACCAACCGATATTGGTCATCGAAAAGCCAAATCTACCGATGAGTAGGCTTGGCTTTTGTGCTGACCGAGAATACACGTAAAGGTCGGGTGTTCGAGTCCCTCGGTCACCTCGTCCTTGACATAAGGAAAAGGGGACAGTCTTATCAGCATGTAAGCAGTCTTGCGTGTGACGACGCCACCCTAGTTACCAAGACCGATGAGAAGTTGGAAGTCCTCGCCGTGCAGGGATTTCTTGGTCACTAGGCTGCTCGTGCGACATTGGCTCCAAGTTTCAAGCCTATTTTTACGGAATCCAACTCACGGTTGGTTGATGGTATTGAGCACTGACCGCGCCCCAGTCATAACGACAGCTTGTGGGCGGATTAACCAGCGCCGCGCCGCCGTTGGAATTCACATAGTTCGCAATCCCCTGCTGCAAGCTCAGCCATAGTTCGTGCGCTTTAGCGAAAACGACTTTCTCGGCAAGCGCTTTGTCAATGCGACCGGTGGCGCGGTCTGCCCCGCGCGTATAGAAGACAAACGATCCATCCCCCTGGCGAGTGAAACCAAACTGGCGATTTCCGCTCACGGGGTGGCTTAGATCGCCCAGCGTCCAGATGGTCGAGAAAATCCAGTGATCGGGCGCAGTTTCCGCGGTAACGACCGAGCCATCATCCGGGTTGAAGTATCCCCAAAGCGTGTTCATGTCGATATGGATGACTGCCCCCAATGGATTGCCGGACAGCCAGAGCGGGGTATCCACAAGCGCATCGTAAGGCGAAAATTCCGATACATTGGTATCGACGACCGTGTTCAGGTTCTGCCGAATGAATGTCAGCAAATCTTCGGGGCTAGCGACAGTGGTTGGAAGCTGTGAGACAACGACCGGATAGTAATCAAGATTAATGTTCTCGCCTTTGGCATCTTCAATGTGATGGACATGCCAGTGGAATCCGCGCGCTGCGACACCGAGCTGCACGACTGTCGGGGGTCGGAAACTAATCAATGCCCCCCAGTCCCCTAAAGCGTTCAACGCCAAACAGCCCGCAGGACCGGCCCCTGGAGTTACCAACTGTGTTGCCAGGAGATGTTGCCGAGCAAGCTGCGCCAGGTTACGGTGTCAAGCGCACCTGTCACCGGAAGTTCAACCGACTGTTGAAAATTCTCGACCGCTGTTTCACCCAGCGGTCCAAATGCGCCATCGACCGTCAGGTTGGCACCAGCGGCGTTCAATAGTACCTGAGCGGCGCGCACTACGTCTCCAGTGTCTCCCTGCTCTACGGGAACCGCGAGGAACACCCAGGTTGCGTCATCGGTGGTACCGGTTGCCTCTAGTCCGTTGGCGGTCTGGAAGTCCATGAGCGCCTGGGTTGTCATGGGACCGAATGCGCCGTCGGCGGTTAATGCTGCCCCATTCGCATTCAATAGATACTGCAATACCAGCGCGTTGACACTCGACGAACCCTCTTCCAGATACGGCCACAAATCATCCTGCCCGTCTTCCGTCTGGAACAGCGGAGCGCCTTCGATCAAGTGGGCAGCGCCGAAGCGAATCGGAACCATACCCAGGCTCAACATCAGTACCAGCGCACCAACGAGCAGAGGATTTATATGGTCAAAGAGCTTGCGAAAAGTATGCATTTTCGTCTCCTGCTATCATTTGGGCCAAAACCTTCTGCAAATACCTGCGGCAACTGTCTGCTGCTTTGACATCTTGATGACGAATATCCAGGGCACCGAAATGCGTCGCTGACGGATACCGAGTCGTCGAACTGTCACGGCAGCAGAAGCGCTTCCGCGTAAATGACACGCTCTAGCGGCGTGTTTGGGTCGGGCTGTGCTACGTTATCAGGAAGCGGCCACTTCTCAAACTGCTCATATTCCTTGACCATGAGCCGATATTGGCTATCTGCTAGCCGCGCAGGAAGCTGAATCACGCCCTGCCACGTAATTTTTTCCAGACTGGCGAGGTCCGAGGCGGTCTGTAGGGTCACAGCGGGATCAGCAGTCGCTTCCCAACCCAGGTCGGGGTCGGCAATCGAAGCTGGCCGCGTCTCGATCTGCACAGCAACTCTACTGGTTGATGTCACCATCTGGCCGTCTAGCTGAACCCGGCCTTTGTAAGCCGAACCGGTGACAGTGACGGTGACTGACAACCCATTTAGCCCGGCACACTGTAAGCTGCGGTTGGGTGAAGCTGCGCGAAGTCGGTAAGGGCAACTTCGGAAAAATGAGCGGGTTCAGCGAAATAGGCTGATAGCGCACTAGCGCCAGGCGAACAAATGGGAAGTAAAGGGTATCGCCGGCAAACTCAACATCTACGAACCATTGATCGCGTTCGGGATCATATTGAGGCGCAAAACAGAGAACGCGCGCGTTGGTCTCCTCTTCCTGACCAGAAACCAGGGAGAGTACCGGGTTCTTCCGGCCACAGGGAAAAACCATTTCCCATCGGCGATGGCTTCCGGGTTCAGCACGTCCTGCGGCCTGAATTTTGCAAACCCGATCCGAATGCCAGATAGGATCGGCGCCCCAATGACTGACGTGCGGGTCTTGTTCCAGCCACTCCGGGCCGCTGAATCCGGTATCAACTTCCTGATCGAATTGGTCTTGTGCAGGCGTCGTCGATGTGACGATACCCAGCAGTTCGCCGTCTCCAGAGTTAAACCAGGGCCGATCCAAATAAATACGCAAGCCGCATATGCGCTCGCTGCTGGCGGTATCTCCGGTCTGGCTGCGCACCCAGCGGAACACCGGCAGCACCAGCACAATCTTTGGAGGTACGGGGCGGGCGCGATTTGGGAGATCGAGAGTAATCACTTCGAGACTATCGCGGGTGTATTGAGCGGCGTCTGCTGGCGCCGGAACCGCATCCGGTGGAAAATACTCCCGAAACCGGGTAATCCCCTGTAGCCGATACTGAACTGTCGATATTTGGTATCCCGAAGCTCGTGTCGGGTGATTCGCGTGATGCCTACGCTTTCCGAGACATAATTGTAGGTCACGGACTTATCGGCAGACTGAGCGTCGTCGCTTTCGAGCGGGACAATCTGTTCAAGCACGGTTTGCTGGTAGGGTACATTGAAGCTGGGAGGCTGCCCACGCGAAGGCTCATCGACATTTTGCGTCCAACCCCGATCACGTCCAGCTTGACGGTGCTGAGTGAATGCGTCCAGAACTCGCTGTCGAAATCGACAAAGGTGTATCCGGCGAGCGCGCCATCCTGTGGCTTGATGCGATAGCGTTTCAATCGAAGGATAGCCAATAGGCTGCTGCACCGCGTGAACAAGCTGGATGGCGCGGTAGGGGGTAATAGGCGGTGGACGCCCAGACGTGCAGCATCTTCAACATCGTGCAGGCGAACCACATCCGGCGACAGATTCTGGATCCCAGTCCAGCAGGCCGTGATCCTCAGTATCGCCATAGGTACTGAGCAATACCTGGGCCGTATGGGCCTTAGGCAAGTACACAATCAGCAGACGGCGCTGGTCGTCCCATTCCGGCGGTCGATCCCCCTCCAGGAGCCGCAGACGAAACGGCACCACATCCGGCCACTGGTGCGCTTCCAGAACCGGGATTTGTGTGACCGATTTCCCAGATAGCCCAGGACATCGACGTAGGGCGAGCGGTAACGCAGCACGCCACCCACAATTTCGCCGAGCTGTTCGGGCTGGGCGCCAGGCAAATTCACCAGCGCAATTCCGTTGACCGCCGGATCGGGCAAATAGGGGAGAACGATAGGGGCGTCCGTCGGTGGCACCTGCGGGTCAGACATAACCCCGCCGTCGCTGTCGGGAAAATCTCCCCTCGTCCTTCGCCTTCAGCCGCTCATACCACTGCATTCGCTCCTGCGGCGTGCCCTGACCAATAATCACATCGAGAAGCCCATACATCTCGGCCATCAACTGGCTGGTTTGCGGCGGCGCGATAAAGCGGTCATCTGCCGCTGTGATGGGCTGGATGTCATCATTGGGGGTTGTATTGCGGGTATGGATCACCAGTTTATCGCTGGTCACACCGACATCGTCCGGGTTTTCGGAAGGATGCAGGGCGTGCGGCAGCACCAGGCACCGGCGATGCCAGCGGCTCAAAACGGCGGAAGGTGATTTCCGGCGAAATCGCGCTGGGGTCCGCATCCAGCTTGCCAACGGGCGGCTGTTCCCGGCCAAATCGGTGAGGCGCACGCGCATTCGGTAGCGCCGCCCAAAGCGAAGGCGGGGCAGCAACCCCTTGGGCACTTTGGCGCTGAAATCCAGCGGAATTTCGGTCGCGCTCTGCATTCTGAGCGTATTTTCGTCCTGT
>CAVXEZ010000023.1:0-22436 GCA_963760975.1 uncultured Chloroflexia bacterium
CAGGGCTATCGCATCAAAATTGAGTGAGTAGCTCAAATAAGAACGTATCATCGAGAGCCGCGCGAAAACGCTTCCGCTTGAGACTGAGTTTCGCGGGATGACGCTTGAGCAAATTCAGGGCAATGTGACGGAGAACCGCCAGGTTTTCCGGCGCATCATCGAGGCGAACACGCGAAGCATCTTCAGCGAAGACAACATCGAGTGTCCAATGGAAGCTATTCTCGACTGACCAATGGGCGCGGGTCGCAGCCAGTAGCCGGCGGGCATCGGCAGGCAAACTGGACAGATAGTAGACCGTTTCAGTCTGCTGCTCACGGGCGCTACGCCGTTCGCGCTGTACCATGACCACCGACCGCAAAGCTGTCCATCCCTCATAGTGGGCTAAACTTTCAAACGCCAGCGGGTCGGCAATCGCCCAACAGCGGCGGATTTCAATCCGTCCGTGCGCTTTGTTGACGGTTTGGTGAAAACTGTGCTTCACGTCCCGAAAATCGCGCGCTTGCGCCCAAGCAAACCAATCCACCACGTCCTGCTGCAATTGGGGATGGTTGGCTTTCAGGGCAAAGACATAATCCGCCTGTTGTTCAATGACGGTCTGAGCGATGTCCTTTTGGCAGTTGAGCGCATCGACCGTCACGATACAGCCTTTCAGGAACAGCAGCTTGAGCAATTCGGGTACGGCGGTAATCTCGTTGGACTTGCTATCCACCTTGCGTTGTCCCAGTAACACGCCACTTTCACTGGCCCAGGCACTCACCAGGTGAATCGCGTCTTGCCCACGAAAACTATCCCGACTGCCCCGCGCTGTTTTGCCATCGACGGCAATCACTTGTCCGGGTGCAATGCCAAAGTGCTGTTCCACCCAACGCATAAACCGCCGCTGGAACTCATCCGCATTCAGCAAGCGAAAGACCCGGCTGAAGGTATCATGAGAGGGAATCCCAGCTGGCAGCGTCAAATATCGCTTCAACCACGCCGCCTTCGCGTTGCCAAACTCCTCCACCTCGCTCCAGCTTTCCGCCCCGCACAAGACGGCGCAGACCGCTATCAGTACAATCTCGACCAGAAGGTGGTCACACCGACCTTCCACACGCGGGTCGGGCAGGTCCCCGAAGCAAGCTTCTAAACTGGCAAACGGCTGATCGTTCATCGCTGACCTTTTCGTCAACGATTGTCGCTCATCTCATTTTGATGCGATAGCCCTGGCGTCGAACTCCCGTGTGGTTGACCGATCCGGGAAGTTTATCTATACTTCAGTTGGTTCTCTCGCCGCTACCATCGGAGTACGGCGAGGCAGCCACCCGAGAAAATAATCCGTAGTACCCCCCTGGGTATAGTCCCGGGGGATTGTTCACTCGTCGTGATAACGTCGCACCGCCTATGTTATTCATCATTCAATTCCCACTTGCCGATTCGCGTGGATTTGTCGAGGAAGCCAATATCCTCGAGCAGCCGATCTGGTCCGGGCTTCGTGAGAGCAGAAGCTTCGTCCATTTCTTCGGGCTTGCAGACAAGCGCACGAAGGGCGTCGGCGATGGGAGCGATGAGCACTTCATCAAGGTGCAGCGCGCCATCCGCTTCCTGGGCAGCCTGAACTTCACGTGTGAACAGACGGTAATCCCGTTTACGTGCGCTTTCCGCCGCTTGCACTTCGACGGTGACGTGATCGGGAAATTCGAGTTAGGCATCGCTTCCCGACCATTCGAAGAAATCAATTTCAGCGCACAGCAAACTCGCGAGCTGCTGCAATTTATGCTTGAACGACCTGTGAGCGTGCGCAAGATGGTCAGCGACAAGAAACACGCTCACAAGCATTATCCGCTGATCGAAGCAGATGAGTCGCTCGCCAAGCTATTCCGACATGCAACGACGACCAAAGAAGCACTATTCTCTGATGAAGCGCGAAGCTGGTGGGTGATAGCAGGGGAGCCGATCCTGTTCCTGCTCGCAGAGCAGAATGAGGTGATGGCGCCGCCATCCGATGCAAAGCCGATGTCTATCCCTGAGAAATATGGCTTTCAACTCTATTCTTGTACTACGAATCGTCAACAGAGCGACCTGCAAACATGGATCATGCAGCTCACGCCAGATAGTGACCTTGGCGCCGCCCGGCGATTACGCATCGACCTGATGCGCTTACACGCCGAACAGGAATGCTTCCGCCTGGTGACTGGCAATATTCGAGAGGGTCTAATCCTCCCCAGGCGCTCGACAGCCAAATCACAATATTTACAGGATTATCTTGACGACGCACGCAGCTACATTTCCCGGAAACGAGATGCGCTCGCCACCAACTACAACGTCGATGATCCACGCACGCAAGCAGCGCAGAACATCCTCAATCAAGCAGATCCATCGACGAGAGAGCGGCTGATCCGGGAAGCCAACACCGCCTTAGCGGAATTGGACAGCCGTCTCCAAAAGATTGATATACGCGGCAACCTACGTCGTGGTGTCAATGACGCCGCCAAAGACATTCTTAGCGCTCACATTACGATTAACAATAATAGTTACAACGGTCCCACCCAGGTCAATCAAGGAGACGGAGCAAAAGGAGAACAAAAGGTGCGCCAAGATCATTACGAGCTTCATGGAGATAATCAAGGGGTTTTCGGTAGCGGCGGCACAATGGAGGACAGCCACGCCGTCATCAATAAGCTGAGCAATGCGGACGCTGACACCAAACAGCAGTTGACGGATCTCTTCAACCAGCTTCACCAAGCTATCGACCAGGCGCCCGAAGCGCAAAAGGCACAGGCGGCGGACATAGCTCAAAAGGCGAACGCTTTAGTGGAAGTTGCCGACAACTCGGAAAGCAACAAGGCGGCGGTCGAATATCACGTCAGCAAGCTGAAAGCCGCTGCCGAGAACATTAAAGATGCGCTGCCGACCGTCTTTGAGATTGCGGGGAAGATTATCACGTTCGCAGCGGTGTTTGCCGCCGCACATGGCGTGGTGTTGTGAAGCGAGGCTGATACCTGGAACATCGAGACTTCAAGACGCCTATCGCACCGGGATAGGTGTCTTTTTATGTATCCGACCCGGAGGAGCGATCGGGTCAAACAGGTGCAGGCGCGGGCGCTGTCACGCCGTCTGCCCGCTGAACGCCCACTTTCGGGTGCATATCGGCGAACTTGCGCACGTCGGCAAGCGCCTGCTCGAAGACGGCGATCAATTCCTCGTCTTCGCCCTTATAGCGGCGCAGCGTCTGATGAGCGCAGGCGGCGCAGCCGCGCATCGCCCGGTAGCTGTCGGTTTCACAGGCGACGCAGCCGTTCAGGCGCACCATCATCAGCATGAACGCCAGCGTTTCTTCGTGATATTCCGACTGTGTTGTAACTCGCTCGACTAAAGCTTGCCATTGGGGACCGCGCAGTTTTTTCAAAGAAGGGATAACATTGTGAGGGAACATCAATTCGTTATTCGTGTACATAGAAATTCCCTTGTTGGTGTAGGCACTATTTGCTCGGTAGAATCGGTTCATATATAACCGATAACGAACCAATTATAAACCAGAATCACACAAAGCGGTAGTAATTCTCATTTTTCCTATTGTGACACATTCTGTCACTTAAGGATAGTGGGGGAAACGGACTGCCCGAAATAGGTCTGCGGTACTGATTTGGTTAGAATAGTTCCGGGTTTCACAGCATGACCAAGCCGATTATCGTATTGCTCTGTTTGCTTCTGGCAGGGTGCAGCGGCGGCGCAGTCGTCTTCGCCCCCACGCCGCAGCCCGTCGATCAGTCACCCGCGCGCTACACCCACCCCAGCGGCGCGTTTACGGTGGCGGTGCCGCGCCAGTGGGCGGTCTACGACCAGAACACGACCACGCTGGCGACCGCCGCCTTTTCCGCGCCCGGCAGCACCCAGCCCGCGCTCCTGTTCGCGGTGATCAATCTGGGGCACGAGATCAACTCGACCGAATTCGGCTCGCTCATCGACCTCTATCAGACGCAGGTGCGCTCGGATACCGGGCGCTACGTCGAGCAGAGCCGCGAGGCAATGGGCGATGGAAGCTGGCGCATGACCGGCTTGCGCGCCGGGGTCGGCGGCAGCACGGAGCAGGTCAACACCTTCATCCAGCGCGCCGGGACGTTCATCGGCTTGATCGACGTGCTGATCCCCGACGACGCCGCGCAGAGGGAGACTCTGCAAGGCATCGTCAATACCTTCACCATTCAGCAGAGCGCCGCGCTGGAGCCAACCGACCTGAGCACGCTGGCATACGCCAAAGAGAGCAGCCTGGGCTTGCTGCACGTGAGAACCTGGACGACTCCGGCGGGCGTCTTCTTCGTCACGGGAGAAGTCGCCAATTACGGGCTGACGACCGTCGACGACGTGCCCGTGCAGGTCGACCTGCGCACCGTCGACGGGCTGTCGGTGCAGGGCGCGACCGACCACGTTATGAGCTACGGTATCCCACCAGGCGGATTCGCGCCCTTCAGCCTGCGCTTCGGGCAGGGACAGCCGTCGCTGGCGACGACCTACACGGTGACGCTGGGGGATAACTGGCAGCCGCCCGCCACGCCGCCTGTGCTGTACGGGCAGAGCGACATGACCTGGACGGACGACTCCCATTTCGACAACCTGAACCAACTCGTGATCGACGGCACGGTCACCAACAGCAGCGATAAGACCATTCGCCAGCCGCGCGCAACGGTGACGGTCTTCGACGGCGACCAGAACGTGATCGGCGCGGGATTCAGCGACATGACACCGACTGAACTCGCGCCCGGCGCGTCGGCGACCTTCCAGATCATCCTGCCGGAGATGGGCGGCGACCCGGAGAACTATATCGTCAACGTACAGGGCGTTCCGTGAGCCTCACGCACATCTTTTTCGACGTACACGATGTTCTGGTGGACCGCGCCCGGCTGGGGCGCTTCTACAGCGCGAATCTGGGGCAGATCATGACCGAGCGCTACGGCTTAACCCCGGAGACGTGGACGAATGCGTACCGGCGCATCCTCGCCGATTGGGACAGCTACTACACCGACCTCAACCTGAGCGGCGACGACGGCATCGCCGACATGTGGGAAGGCGTTTTCCGCACGACGCGCGCGCTCTTCCGGCTGACGGGCGCGCCCGAACCGGACAAGGCGGAATTGACCGCCCTCTCGCGCGAGCTTCCCGGCTTGGCAGCCCAGAACTGCGACGTGCTCTACCCGGAAGTCCCGGAGGTGCTGCGCCAACTGGACGCCGCCGGGCTGGTGCTCGGCGTCGTCAGTCATTCGCTGATCGCGCAAATCTACGCCTCGCTGGCGCCGGTGCTTCCCTACTTCAAGGGACCGATCTGGGGGGCGGATAATTCGGGGCGTTTCGATAAAGACGTGGAGCGCTTCCTCTCGACGGCGCTCGGCGTGAGCGCCGCGCCGGAAAACTGCCTCATGCTGGATGACAAGCAGGAGCCGCTGCTCAACGCCAAACGCGCCGGGATGCAGACCATCCAGATTCGGCGCGATCCGTCCGCCGCCGCCTTCGCGGTGGATGCCGTCCTGCCCGATCTCTGGGGGCTGCTGGACTACAGTCTTCCTCAAAAGCAGACGAACGCCTAGCGGCGCTCACGAACCGCCCAGGCTGCGCATCGCGTCGTAAATCTGGGACAGCTCCGGCGGTGTCATCCCGTCATCCGTGAGAATCGTCCGGCTCCCGGCGGTGCTGTCGACCGCCAGCGCATAGCGATAACTGTCCGCCGACCGACCGGGATTGGTGAAAAGCCCCTGAATGTCGTAGAAGCGGATGTCATTGAGCATCTTGGCAATCTTCTGCACGTCTTCCTGGCTGACAGTGCTGACGTTCCCGTCGCGGGTCAGCGTGCCGTCGCTCTGGAGCTTGATCGTCAGCGTAGTCGAGGCAATCCCGCCGTCCTGCACGAATGCCACCGAGTGAATGTCGAAGGTCGCGTCGGACGCGCCAGGCGTCGCCGCCAGATCGGGATAGGTCAGCGTCCCCGGCAAAGACAGGGATACACCGGCGGTCGCTGCCAGCGTGCCGAGCGGGGAGTTCGGCACGACGACTTCGTTGGTCGGCGCTTCGGTCGGGGGAATAGGCGTAGCGGTCGGCTCCGGCGTGCTGTTGCTGCAAGCCGCCAGGACGAGCGCGCACAAGATCGCTGCAAACAAGACTGACCGCATAAAATCCTCCGTCGGCGTGTCGTCACGCAAAATGCCGCATAGAGCGCCGCATGTCGGCGGAACGCTCCAACGGCGGGAAGAAATGCTTTACTTTATTTTAGCAGGATTAGGATGCCGCGTGACTTAACGCGGGCTGTTCAGGTTTCCAGACAAAGCGCCGCGCCAGTTCGTACAGCCCGATTCCCGACAGCAGCGTCGCCACCGGCACCAGCGACAGGTAGTAGCGCTGCCAGGGCAGCGGGTTCACGAGCAGCGTGAAGGCGGTCAGCAGCAGCCAGATCAGCAGCCCGCCGTAGACCCCGCCCTGCGAGCGCAGCAGCAGCAGCGCGAACACGATGCCGATCCCCGCCAGCAGCGTCAGCGCGCCGCCCAGGATCACCCCGAACTGCACGCCGCTGAAGGGCGAACTCATGTAGCGGTCGACTTCGTCGGTGATCGGCTGGTAATTCGCCCAGAATGCCGCCTCGAAGTGCTGCAAAGGCATCATGAACGGCTCGGTGATGATCCCCTCGACGCGCTCCCCCATTGTCGTCGGGGCGAGCGGGTCGGCGTCGACCTGAATGTTGAGCAGATTGGTGCGCACTTGCAGCAGGTCGACCAGCCGAGCGGGCGGGTTCGTCCACAGCGCGGGCGAGAGCGCGATAAACAGCGCCAGCATCATCGCGCCGGACAGCGCCAGCTTGCCGATCACCCCCAGACGCGCCAGCCACGTGACCGGAGATTTGCTGCGGGTGACGAAAATCCAGGCGAGCGCGGCAGCCGAGAAGACGATGCCGGTGTGCTTGCTGGCGAGCGTCAAGCCGCCTGCGACGATCAGCGCGATCCAGAACGACAGCGGCGCAGGTCGATCCTCGCGCCGCCGCTTGCCGATCATCACGGCGATCCAGATGACGAGCAGCCCGAAGAACAGCGCCGAGCCTTCCTGAAGCGCCCGCCGCCCGTTGAGCAGGATAATCGGGTTGACGGCGTACAAGCCGCTGACGAAATACGCCAGCGGTCGTTTGCCGAACTGCCAGCCGAGCGCGAACATCACGGCGACGCTCAGCGCCAGAAACAGCGTGGACGAGAAGCGCGACGCCGCCAGCAGCGCGTCCGAGGGGCGATGCCCGGTGCTGACGTTGGTGTCGTAGTCCATCGCCCACTCCCAGCCGGGGCGCGGCGGCAGGTCGTCCGCCGTGAAGCCCGCCAGATGCCACGACAAGCCGATGGCATAGCGGTTGATCGAGCCGTTGATCAGCCGAAGCTGCTCGTCGGTGTCGACGTTGTAGGGCGGCACGGTCAGCAGCGCGTTCGGGTTGTGGTCGATGAAGGCGGTGGCGTAATCGTGACTCATGTAGATTTGCATCGGCTCGTCGCCGTGAAACGTCGGCGGGATGGCGAAGACGAACGCGCCGAGCAGCACCAGCCAGAAGATGTCAAGCAGGCGTCTATTCATGCTAGAGCCATAAAAATCACGGATACGGGAGCGCATATCGTCGTCGTCGGGCTACCTAACGGGCAGTCTCGGCGACAGTCCACAGTTCCGCCATTTTCCTGTCCTCGATGCGAACGAACCATACGACTTGCGTGGCGTCACCATCATGCGCCGTTCTTTGGACGAGTGCGCGCACCGCGACGACATTTCTTTCGCCGATGATCGCCTCGACGGTGATCTTGAAATCAGGATAAGCGCGCCGCGTCGCCAGCAGCGCCCGCTTCACATCCTCGATGCCGGTGATTTCGGGATGGTTATGATCCCGCCACGCCGGCGACAGCACCTCGTCTGCCAGCGCTGCGTTCCCGGTATTCCACATTTCCAGGTAGCGCTCGACGAGCGCCTTGTTCGCTTCAATGTCCTGAGCTGCATCCTGAGTCGTCACGAAATCTTGACCTGGTGCGCGTGGCGGACAAAATCGAGTGAAGTTAGCTGCGCCATGACCGCATCCGGCAGCGCCTCGTCGAGCGTCAGCACCGTCAGCGTATGCCCGCCGGGGGTGGCGCGACCGGTCTGCCAGCTCCCGATGTTGATGCCGTTCTCCGCCATCAGCGTACCGACGCGCCCGATCACGCCGGGCTGGTCGAAGCTGCCCATGATCAGCAGATGCCCCTCCGGCACGAAGTTCATGCGATAGTCGTTGATCTGGACGATGTGCGGCTCGCGGCGGTCGAGCAGCGTCCCGGCAATCGTGATCTCCTCGCCGTCTTCGAGAGTCGCCTGGCAGAGCGCGATGCTGGCGTAGTCGGCGGATTTCAGCCCCTTCGCCTGCGTCACCTGCAAGCCGCGCTCGACCGCCATCACCGGCGCGTTGATGTAGTTGACGCTGTCGCCCAGCACGGGCGCGAGCAGCCCCTTGAGGATGGCGACCGTCACCGGCTTGATCAGCACGTTCACGTCGTCGCCGCGATACTCGACCGCGACGCGGCGCACCGGGTTGCGCGCCAGCACGTGGATCAGCGTGCCGATGCGCTCGGCAAGCTGCAAATACGGGCGCGTCGCCTCGAAATCCATGCCCGGCACGAACGGCATGTTGACGACATTGCGGTAATCCTCGCCACGCAGCGCGTCGAGCACCTGCGTCACGATCAGCAGTGACAAATCCTGCGTCGCCTCGACCGTGTTGTCGCCGACGTGCGGCGTGTGGACGACGTTGTCCAGCCCGATCAGCGGGCTGTTGTAGGGCGGCTCCTCGGCGTACACGTCGACTGCCACGCCCGCCAGCTTGCCATCCTTGAGCGCCGCCGCGACCGCCGCCTCGTCGAGGATGCTGCCGTGCGAAGTATTGATCAGGCGCGCGCCCGTCTTCATCTGGCGGATCAGCGTCTCGTCGAACAGCCCGCGCGTCTCGCGCGTCGCCGGGACGTGGATGCTGACGTAATCGCTGCGCCGCAGCAGTTCGCCCAAGCCGACCAGCGCGATGCGCTTATCGTCGATCTGTTCCTCGCCGATGTAGGGATCGTAAGCCAGGATGCTCATGCCGAAGCTGAGGCAGCGCTGCGCCACGATACTGCCGACGCGCCCCAAGCCGATCAAGCCGAGCGTCTTACCGGAAAGCTGCGTCCCCGCCTGCCGCTTGCGGTCGAGCAGCCAGAAGCCGGATTTCAGGCTGTTATGCACTTCGATCAGACTGCGGCTGAGCGCCAGCATGAGCAAGACCGCCAGCTCTCCGGCGGCAATCGCGTTGACGCCGGGCGTGTTCATGACGATGATGCCCCGGCTGGTCGCCGTCTCCAGGTCGATCCCGCTCAGGCTCGCGCCCACGCGCCCGATCACGCGCAGCGACGGCGCGCAGTCGAGCAGCGCCCGGTCGAGGATCACGTCGTCGCGGGCGATCAGCGCGTGCGCGCTCGCCAGCTTTTCGCGCAGGGCAGGAGCGTTGGTCGGGTTGACGTGCTGGACTTCGACATCGTCCGCCGAGTTCAGCAGCGCCAAGCCCTGATCGGTCAGATCAGCCGTGATGAGGACGTGAAACTCAGCCAAAAGCGCACTGCTCCAGTGTGTCGATCACGTCGTGCAGGCTGTCGTAAACGTAGGGCGTCACCCGCGCGAACGTCGCCGGGTTCGAGTGCGATGGGTCAGGAATCGCGTAGCAGATCATCCCCGCCGCGACCGCCGCCCGTGCGCCGTTGGGGCTGTCTTCGAGCGCCAGGCATACCGCCGGAGCAGAGCCGAGCCGCCGCGCCGCCTCCAGATAAATATCCGGCGCGGGCTTGCCATGTGTCACGTCGTCGCCGGAGACGTGTACCTGAAAATAGCATCCCCAGCCCTGCGCCGCCACCGTCGCGTCGATGATCGCCATCGGCGAGCTGGAGGCAATCGCGCAGGGGACGCGGCGCGCGTAGAGATAATCGAGCAGCTCGCTCGCGCCGGGGCGCGGCACCACGTCGTCCGGGATCATCGCCGTCATCCGCGCGATGATCTCGTCGCACAGGTCGTCGATGTTGTCCGTCAGTCTGTAGGCGCGGATCATGCCCTCCCAGAAGTCGCGCATTCGCAGCCCGACCAGCGTATTGCGGACCTGGAGGTCAGGCTGCTTGCCGCGCGCCGCAAGCATCGCATCTTCGGCGATCCCCCAGACCGGCTCGGAATCGACCAGCAGCCCATCCATGTCGAAGATCAGTGCCTGCGGGCAGAACTCACTACTGGTCATGCTTCCCCCGTACAAACGCCTGCTCGAAGGCAGCGCGTAGTTCTTCCGATTGAATCGTAATCTCGTCGCCGAGCAGCAGTTCCAGCCCGCGATTGAACACCGCCTGATGCACCGTGCCGATGGTGCGAATATACGCGGCGGGACCCACCGCCAGCGGCAGGATCGGGGCGAGCGACCTGGACTCGACGAACACGTCCGCGCCGTCCTTGACTTTCTGCCGCGCGACCACCCCGCCGAAGCCAATGAACAGGTCGACCTCTGAGCGCGTAGCGAGGTCGGACGAGCCGTCGCCGATCATCAGCTTGCGCCCGTGCTTACCCGCCGCCAACTCGCGCACAATCGCGGGCTTGCCGCTCGAAACCGTCAGCGGACCTTCGTTGTAGTCGAGATAGGTCTGTTTGGTCTGCGTCTGCGGCTCGTAGTAGCGCCACCATTCGCCGGAAAGCTGGTTGTATTCCAGCTCGACGGCGCGGATGTTCTCCGGCGCGACCCCCAGCCGCGCGCCGAAGCCGCGCACCGGCTCCGCCAAGCCGCCGCTGATGATGAAGACCTGCTTGCGCAGGTAATGGAGCGCCGCGATCACTTCTTGCGCGTCCGGCACGAGCGCTTCCCAGTAGCGCTCCTCGATTGCCTTCAACTGCCCGCGCGTGGGGCGAATGGCTTGCAGGCGCTTGCCGTAGACTTCCGCCAGATCGAGGTCGCCGTCCATCGCCTTCTGCGTCAGGACGCCGACACGCCACTCCTTGCCCTTGAAGCGAGCCAGTTCGTCGATCCCCTCGATTGCCGAAAGCGTGCTGTCACAGTCGAAGAAGACCAGATCGAAACTTGTCCAACGGGTCTGTTCCATCGCCTCGTCGTTTTTCTATGCCGCGCCAACATCAGCATTGTAACGCGGCTTGCGGGCTTTGTGAACGGACGTATTTGACAGGCTTTTCTGATATTCTATAATCGAATGCAGATTCGATTTCTGAGACATCGTAAAGGCTTATGGCGCGCAAACCCGCCGATCAGTCGGTGCATCGAGAGGACATCATCCAGGCAGCCGCCGAGGTGCTTCAGCGCAACGGCTACGAAGCCGCCACCATGAAGGACATCGCCGCAGCGGTCAACCTGACCGCCGCCAGCCTCTACCATCACTTTCGCAACAAGGATGCGCTGCTGCTCGCCGTGCTCGAACTGGGGCTGGAGGTCATCATCCGGCGTATCGAGCCGCTCGCCCGCGCCGACCAGCCGAGCGAGCAAAAGCTGCGCGCGATGATCCGCGCGCACGTCGTCGGGCTGACCGAGAATACGGCGGTCGCGGCGGCGATGGTCTTCGAGATTCGCGCGCTGATGCACGTCAAAGCGCCGCCCAAGACCGCCAGCGCCGAGGACAAGGCGGCATATCAGGCGTTCATCGACCGCCGCAGCGCCTTTTTCGTCCGGCGCGACCACTTCGAGGAGTTGTTCCGCACGGTCGTGCGCGAGGGCATCGCGCGCGGCGACTTCCGCCCGCTCGACGTGCCGATCTTCGTCAAGACGCTGATGGGCGCGCACAACTGGGTCGGCGTGTGGTACAAGCCGGATGGGCGGCTGAACGGCGCGCAAATCGCCGAGCTGATCGCCGACACGATGCTGCGCGGCGTGCTGGCATGAAGTTGTATTATCCGCCGAGGGTTTAAACCCTCGGCTAGACGGTCTGTCGCCCACTAAAGGGGCGACATTTATCAACATGATATACGCGACCCCTTTAGTGGGTCGCTAAGGAATGGTAGCTGGCGGTTTAAACCGCCAGCGGAACACCTGAACAACAGGGTTTTTGAAAGGCATTTAGATGGTCGCATTTACCCCAACCGAAGAACAGCAGCAGTTGATCGACACCATCAAGCGCTTCGCCGTCAACGACATCCAGCCGGTTGCCCATGAAGCGGACGAGAACGAGCGCGTCCCCGCCAGCATCGTCAAAACCGGCTGGGACATCGGCATGGTGCAGACGGCGGTGCCGGAGGAATTCGGCGGGCTGGGCGAGATGAGCGCCGTCACCGGCGTGCTGGCGGCGGAAGCCCTCGCTTACGGCGATCTGTCGACGGCGCTTCAGATCATGACGCCCGCCCTGTTCGCCTACCCGATCATCCTCTACGGCACGCCGGAACAGCGCCAGAATTTGCTGCCGCTGATGCTCGAAGAGCACCTGCCCCACGTCAGCGCCGCGCTGCTGGAGCCGGGCGTCTTCTTCGACCCGCACGCGCTCAAGACGACGGCGACCGTCCGCGACGGCAAGGTCACGCTCGACGGCGAAAAAGCCTACGTCCCGCTGGCGGCGACTGCCGACTGGCTGCTGGTCTACGCCCGCGACAGCGAGAGCGGCAAGGTTGACGCCTACCTGCTCGAAGTCGGCACGAAAGGACTCACCATCGGCAAGCGCGAGCAGTTAATGGGAATCCACGCCCTGCCGACGCATCACGTCAGCTTCAGCGGCGTCGAAATCGACCTCGACTGTCGGCTGGGCGGCGCGGGCGGCAGCAATTACGATGCCCTGCTCAACCGCAGCCAGATCGCGCTGGCGGCGCTGGCGGTCGGCGTGGCGAATGCCGCCGCCGAGTACGCCCGCGAATACGCCAAACAGCGCGTGCAGTTCGGCGTGCCGATTGCCCAGAAACAGGCGATTGCCTTCATGCTGGCAGAGATGGCGATTGAGGTCGACGCCGCCCGGCTGATGACGTGGGAGGCGGCGTGGAAAGTCGATCAGGGCGAAGACGTTTCCAAAGAAGCCTACCTCGCCAGGCAGTACGCCGATAAAGCGGTCATGTTCGTCACCGACAGCGCCGTGCAGACGCTCGGCGGCTACGGCTTCATCCGCGAGTACCCGGCGGAGCGCTGGCTGCGCAACGCGCGCGGCTTCACGACCTTTCACGGCTTGGCGATGGTGTAAGGATTAACGATGGCGATCAGTTTTGAAATTCCCGAACACATCCGGCAGCAGAACGAGATGGTCAAGATGGTCGCGGAGCACGTCATGCGTCCGATCTCGCGCGAGATGGACGAGCACGAGCACGAGCGCCCCTGGTCGTTCATCGACCAGATGTGGCCCTTCATGCGCGACATGCAGAAGCGCAACCTCGAACGGCTGCAAGGCGAGGGCGACAAGCCGCGCGACCCCAGCCGCCCGCGCACGACCAACCTGCGCCTAATGCTGATGATCGAGATGCTCTCGTGGGGCGACGCCGGGATTTACCTGTGCCTGCCCGGCGGCGCGCTCGGCGGCGCGGCAATTGAAGCCATCGGCACGCCGGAACAAAAGGTCAAGTTCCTGTCGCGCTTCAGCGAGGGCGACAAGCCCGCCTGGGGCGCGATGGCGATGACCGAGCCGGGCGCCGGGTCGGACACCGCTTCGATCCGCACGACGGCGGTCTTCGACAGCGAAAGCAACGAGTGGGTGCTCAACGGCGAGAAGATTTTCTGCACCAACGGCAAGCTCGCGCTCGACGAATCCGACGGGCTGGTGGTCGTCTGGGCGTCGATTGATCGCAGCGCCGGGCGCGCCGGGATGCGCCCGTTCGTGGTGGAAGCCGGGACGCCGGGCGTCAAAGTCGCCAAGACCGAGATCAAGCTCGGCATCCGCGCCAGCGACACCGCCGCCATCGTCTTCGACAACGCCCGCATCCCCGCCGACCACATCCTCGGCAACGCCGAAGTCACGCCGTCGGGCGAGGTACACGGCGGTAAGGGCTTCCGGGGCGCGATGGCGACCTTCGACGCGACCCGTCCGCTGGTCGCCGCCAGCGCGCTCGGCATCGGGCGGGCGTCGCTGGAATTCCTGATCGAGAAGCTCAAGGAAAATGGCGTCGACATCCCCTACGGCGCGCCCTATCACCAACTGACGGCGATCCAGCGCGACGTGCTGGAGATGGAAGCACAGCTTCACGCCGCTTACCTGCTGACGCTGCGGGCGATCACGCTGCTCGACGCCGGCGAGCCGAACAGCCTCGAAGCCTCGATGGCGAAAGCCAAAACCGGCAAGGTCGTCACGCAGATCGGGCAGAAAGCGGTCGAGCTGCTGGGCGCGAGCGGCTACACCCGCGAGTGGCTCGCCGAAAAATGGATGCGCGACGCCAAGATCAACGACATTTTTGAAGGCACGGGGCAGATCAACACCTTAATCGTCGCGCGGCGGATTCTCAATTACAGCGGGCGAGAGCTTAATTAATTCTGGGCAAAATTCATCAACTCGGGGGGTACGCAGTACGGCAGTCTATAGTACGATAGAAGAATAATTATCCATCATTCACGCTTGACTCTTCTATCAGGAGATTTATAGACATGCCAGTTCTCATATCGTGGGATGACGACGACAGAACGACTATACGCTATGACTACGACGGCAAATGGACGTGGGAGGAGGTCTACACCGCCAACGACGAGGTGACCGCTCTGATGCACGAGGTGGAGCATCCCGTCTCCATCATCCACGACCTGACGCGCAGCGCCGGGCTGCCCAGTGGAGCGCTGACTCATGCCCACCGCTTCACGGCAGGGCTGCCCGAAAACTGGGACATCAGCGTGGTGGTGGGCAGCGGAACCTTCACCGAGGCGCTGTTGAACATCTTTAGCAGGGTCTACAAAACGCTGGGCGAGCATTACAAGACGGCGGCAACGCTCGAAGAAGCGCGCGCCATCATTGTGCAGCAAAAGACCAAATAATTATGGAAAGGTTCTTCAGATGGGTTATCACATTCGGAAGGCAGTCGTCATCGGCTCCGGCACGATGGGCGGCGGCATTGCTGCCCTGCTCGCCGGCGTCGGCGTCGATACACTGCTGCTGGACATCCCCGCCCGCGATACTCAGCCCGGCGACCCGGCAGCCAAGCGCAACGCCGTCGCTCTGGAGGGCTTGAAGCGCGTGCAAAGCTCCCGCCCGGCGCAGTTGTTCAGCGCGGGCGACCTCGAACGTATTCGTACCGGCAATATTGACGACAATCTGGATGAAGCTGCCGACGCCGACTGGGTGATCGAAGTCGTGGTCGAGCGCCTCGACATCAAGCGCAGCCTGATGGCGCGGCTGGCGGAAGTGATCGCCCCCAACACCATCGTCTCGACCAACACGTCCGGGCTGCCCATCCGCGAGATCGCCGAAGGCTTGGGCGACGGCTTCTCGCGGCGCTTCCTGGGTACGCATTTCTTCAACCCGCCGCGCTACCTGCACCTGCTCGAAGTCATCCCGCACCCCAACACCGACCCGGAAATCGTCGATTTCATCGTCGAATACGCCACCAAGACGCTGGGCAAAGGCGTGGTGATCGCCAAAGACGAGCCGAACTTCATCGGCAACCGTTTCATGTCGATGAGCGGCACGCAGATCGTCAACTACGCGCTCGACAACGACTTCACCGTCGAGGAGGTCAATTCGCTGACGGGCCCGCTGATCGGTCGCCCGAAGACGGCGACGTTCCGCCTGAACGACCTGGTGGGCATCGACATCGCCATGCACGTGGCGCGCAACCTGTACCCGGCGATCCCGAACGACCCGGCGCGCAGCGTATTGGAACATCCCGGCATGAATGCGCTGTTCGACAAGCTGATCGCCAACGGCTGGCTGGGCAACAAGAGCGGACAGGGCTTCTACAAGATGATGCGGACGCCCGACGGCGGCAAAGACTTTTATTCGCTCGACCTGAAGACCTTCGAATACCTGCCGCCGGGCAAACCGCGCTTCGAGAGCGTCGGCAAGCACCGCAAGGTCGAGGACACGGGCGAGCGCATCAAGCTGCTGATCAACGAGGACGACCGCGCTGCCCAACTGCTCTGGCATCATCACGCTTTCCTGCTGGCATACGCCTCCAACCGCGTCCCGGAGATCACCGAGACGCTGGTCAACGTCGATAACGCGCAGAAGTGGGGCTTCGCCCACGAGCTGGGTCCGTTTGAAATCTGGGACGCGATTGGCGTCGCCGACACCGTGCCAGAATTTGAAGCAGCGGGCTATCCGGTCGCTCCCTGGGTCAAGGAGATGCTGGCGCAGGGCTACACCACCTTCTACCAGTACGACGAAGCCGGGCAGAAGATCGGCTACTACAGCCCGCAGACCGGCGTTTACGCTCTGATGGAGCCGGACACGCGCGAGATCAAGGTCGCTGCGCTGCGCGCGTCGGGCAAGGAAGTCGCCCGCAACAGCGGCGCAAGCGTGCTCGACATGGGCGACGGCGTGGCGCTGCTGGAATTCCACAGCCCCGCCAACGCCGTCGACGCCGACGTGATCGAGATGGTCTACAAGGCGCTCGACCTGCTCGACAGCGATTTCGACGCGCTGGTGGTCGGCAACGACGGCGAGCGCTTCTGCGTCGGCGCCAACCTGTTCATGGTGGCGATGGCGGTGCAGAGCGGCGACCTCGACCAGTGGAAGACGATGCACAAGTATTCGCAGGACATGATGCAGGCGATCCGCTTCGCCTCCAAGCCGGTCGTGATCGCGCCGCACAACATGGCGCTGGGCGGCGGCAGCGAAATGATCATGGCAGGGTCGCGCGTAGTGGCGCACGCCGAACTCTACGCCGGGCTGGTCGAAGTCGGCGTCGGGCTGATCCCGGCGTGGGGCGGCTCGAAAGAGATGGTGCGCCGCCTCGTCAACCCGGTCATGGAATCGCACCCCAACGGCGACCCTCTGCCGCATCTGCAAAAGGTCTTCGAGCAGATCGCGCTGGCGAAGGTCAGCGAGAGCGCGAAACAGGCGCGCGAGATGGGCATCCTCAGCTCGTGCGACCGGATCGTGCTCAACCGCGATCACCTGCTGGGCGAAGCCAAGCGCGAAGCCCTGCACATGGCGGCGAATTTCACGCCGCAGCGACCGGGCAAGGTCTACGCCGCCGGGCGCGATGCTTACGGCGCGCTGCTGCTCGGCATTCAGGGCTTCATCGAGAGCGGCTACGCCAGCGAGCACGACGCGCTGATCGCGCGCAAGCTGGCTTACGTGATCACGGGCGGCGCGGTCAGCGAACCGGGCTGGCTCGACGAGCAGGTCTTCCTCGACCTGGAGCGCGAAGCCTTCCTGGAGCTGGTGCAGACGCCCAAGACGATGGAGCGCATCAGCCATATGCTGCAAACCAACAAGCCGCTGCGGAATTAGAAACCAGGATCATGATACACGCCGATCTGAAGCGATGGATGTATCGCGGGAATCATCCCAACTGGGTTGCGCGTTTTTTGAACAATCTGAATAGGATGGTTGCATCGTTAGGTCTGACGCCAAATTGGATGGAGACACTGGAAGTGGTCGGGCGAAAGTCGGGGCGGGTGATTTCGCTCCCAGTGGCGATTGCAATCGTCGATGAACAGCGCTATCTGGTGTCGATGCTGGGAGATAACGTGCAGTGGGTGCTTAATGTGCGCGCAGCCGGTGGAAAAGCCACGCTGGTGAGTGGCAAGCGCGAGGAAGTGCAGCTCGACGAAATTCCCGCTGACCAACGCGCGCCAATCATCAAGGCATATCTCAAAATCGCGCCCGGAGCACGCCCCCACATCCCGGTCAGTAAGGATGCGCCGCTCGAAGCATTTGCAAAGATCGCGGCGGACTTCCCGGTTTTTCGAGTTGCGCCTCAGAAGCGATAAATTAAGGATGGAACTATGCGTGAAGCAGTGATCGTCGCGGCGGCGCGTACCGCCGTCGGCAAAGCGAAAAAAGGCGTCACCCGCAGTGCCCGCTCCGACGACATGGCGGCGGCAGTGATCGAAGAACTGATGAAGCAAACCGGCGGCAAGCTCGATCCGTATGAAATCGACGACGTGATCATCGGCTGCGCCATGCCCGAAGGCTCGCAGGGGTTGAACTTCGCCCGCGTGATCGCGCTGCGGGCGGGGCTGCCGGTCGAGATTCCGGGGCAGACGGTCAACCGCTTCTGCTCCAGCGGCTTGCAGACGATTGCCACCGCCGCCGAGCGCATCATCGCCAACGGCGCGGACGTGATCATCGCGGGCGGCGCGGAAACCATGTCGCTGGTGCCGATGACCGGCTTCAAGATCAGCCCGAACCCCTACATGGCGGCGAACGCGCCGGAAGTCTACATGAGCATGGGGCACACCGCCGAGCACGTCGCCGACGAATATAACGTCACGCGCGAGGACATGGATCAGTTCGCCTACGAGAGCCACATGAAAGCCGCCCGCGCCATCGACGCCGGACTGTTCCGGCAGGAGATCGTCCCCTTCGAGATCGAGGAGACTTCCGTCAACGACGATGGCGAACTCGTCACCGAGAAGAAGCTGTTCGCCGAGGACGAGCACCTGCGCCGCGACACCACGCTCGAAGGGCTGGCGAAGCTCAAGCCGGTCTTCAAGCAGGGCGGGCGTGTGACGGCGGGCAATTCCAGCCCGCTCAGCGACGGCGCGGCGGGCGTGATCGTCATGGAGGCGGGCAAGGCGGCGCAGCTTGGCTTGAAGCCGCTGGCACGCTTCGTCGGCTTCAACGTGGCGGGCGTGCGCCCCGAAATCATGGGCATCGGACCGATTGCCGCCGTGCCCAGGCTGCTCAAGCGCCAGGGGATGGCGCAGGACGACATCGACCTGATTGAACTCAACGAAGCCTTCGCTTCGCAGTCGCTCGCCGTGATCCGCCATCTGGAGTTTGACCCGGCGAAGGTCAACGTCAACGGCGGAGCGATTGCCCTCGGTCACCCGCTCGGCTGCACCGGGTCGAAATTGACCGTGCAGTTGATCAACGAGATGAAGCGCCGCAGCAGTAAATACGGCATGGTGACGATGTGCATCGGCGGCGGCATGGGCGCGGCGGGCATCTTCGAGAATTTGAACTAGCGCCTCGATAGAAAATGAAACGGGCGACGCGAGGTCGCCCGTTTTTGTATTTGAAGCGGCTACGATCCGCTCACCTGAACGGCAGGTCCTCGCATCCTTCGCCGGGGTCGACGAGATCGCTCCGTATCCACCCGCCAACAGACAGACTATACCACGTGCGACCATCCATACCAATCGTTATGCCGTTGGCATTCGCCTCTTCGCCTGCGACAAGTGTATCGACGCGCTCCGAGCTGGCGCCGGGAAGACTGCGAATGTTCGCGTTGGTGATGGCTTTCACCCGACAAACCACGGCAGAGTCCTGAGAACTCTGCTGGCTCGTGGTATCACTACTGGTCTGCTGTTCGGAACCGATAGTTGTGGTATCGCTGCTCGTCTGCTGTCCAGCGCTGGCGGAGTCGCCCGTGCCCTGCTGCGGAGCAGTCTGATCACCGGTGTTCGCGCCGCCAGCATTTTCGCCACCCGGCTGCCCGTTTCCGGGCATCGCCCATAGCTGGACAGTCGCATTTGCGGGATGCCCCCATTGGGACGAGAACGTCAGCAGCGTCGTGTCGTCGGAGTTGAATGCGAGATGAACCACCGGTTCAGTACCTGTATCGAGCCTTACCAGCTTACTGCCATCGGCGAAGCTAAATAAGTCAGCACCGCCTTCGTCGTAGCCCAGCACCACGACCGTGTGACTGCCGTTCAGGGCGAGGCTGGAGACCGTGAATGCGCTCTCGAACGATGGTTGCTGCTCCCAGGTGCTCGTATCCCAGGCGCGCACCGTGCCATTACTTCCGATTGTGATGAGCTTCGTTCCCGTGCGGTTGAACATCACCTTTGCCGTCGTAAAGTCGCCGGTGTCCAATGCGATCAGCGGGTCTGGTCCGCTTGAGTCATAGACACGAACAAAGCCGTCAGCGCCCGCCGTTGCATGTAATCCCTTATTGGGATCCCGGGCGTCTCTCGTGGATGCGCCAATGTCGAGGGTCGTTCTCACCGTGCTTGAAAAATCAAACAGCAATGCCAGTACACGGTTGGCAACGATGACCGTTTGATCGTGGGCATCGAAGATGACGGTGGACGTATTCCGCTGGGCAGGCACAGTACCGAAGACCCCGCCATGATTTGTGTCGTAGATGCCCGTCTTCGTCTGCTGGATCAGCCAGCTCTCATTCTGGGGCAAAATCGTCGTCAGTGGCGTTGCGGCGACAGCGTTAACGTCATCGTCTGCGAATCCTGCCAGCGCTCTTATGTCTCCTGCATTATCCGCCGTGATCGCCGCCGAGTTCCGCAGACTTTCAAGCGCATCCATCGATCCATACGGCACGGCGGGTGCTGTCACTCGTACCGTCTCGGGGTCAATGCCTGCATCTTTCAGGACGCCTAACGTGTCCAGATTGATGAATGCCTGGAAAAACTTCGCGTTTTCATCCTTGTGCTCAAACACGAATACAGGAAACTCGATCTCGGCAGTAATGAGGATACTATCCTGGAAATCGGGCACATGGAGGCTGCCGCTCTCGACCTTGATCGCAGCAAAAAACGCTGTCCAGTCCCCCTGCGTCACCTTGGCGGCGATACGAGTGCCCGGCAGGGTTGGGACATCGGAACCCGCTTCCAGGTACGACAGCGTATCGTTCGCTGAAAAGTCAAGCCAACTCTTCCCGTCGGGATATTCGCTTGAGTCGAAGTTGGTGTTGATCTCGACACGGTCTCCAGGGTGAGCCTGATTAAACTGGTCGATCTGACTCGCCGCATCTGGGGAGCCGCTACCGAGACCGACAAACCACTTGACGGTCACCGGGACTTCTGGACCCGCGCTGTTCCCCTGCAGGCGCGACTGGCCGCGGTCGGCGTGGGCGAAGTGCGTGAACAGCGAGGTGCCCGGCGCGAAAGCGGAAGCCGCCGAATCGCCCGCATAAGGCTCCAAGCCGATCTGCCCATGCTCCTGTCCGGGCGCCAGCGGAAACATGCCGAAGTCCTGAAACTTGGCAAATCCGTCGGTGATGGAGTATTCGCCGGTGATTCGCCCGGCGCCATTGATGTCCATCATGCCCTGGGTGACGTAGCGGACGGGCGAGTTGGTCGGCGGCAGGGTCGTATTGCCCAGGACGTAAGGATGGGTGAATGTGCCGGTCACGACGCGCTGGAAGGCGGCGCGCGCGTTGTCGAAGATGAAGATCGGGTAGGTCACCTGCATGTCCGTCAGCGCGTGCGCCTCGGCGATCAGCGATTGAAGGTACTGGTCGCGGTTGGGAAAATCGGTGGTGACGAGGGTGTCGAAGTACGCCTGGGTGGGGTTCGTCCCCAGCGTGATCAGCGCCGTCTTCATCCCGTCCCAGAACGCTTGATAGCTAAACTGCGCCGTCGTCACATCGGGCACGAGCAGCAGCACACTGAACAGGATCAGCAGTTTCAAACGGGTCATGGCAAAGCCCTCACTATTCGCATCAAATTTATTGGACGGGGTTTAGGCACATCATAGCACCAGAATAAATTGCAGGTTCGTTAGAATTCAATTATGAGAAAGTAAGAGATTTTTCGACGGATTGGCTGTGCCGCTCGTCTTGGTGATTCGCATCGACTGCGGACGGCTCCTTTTACTGAGACGGCTGTGGCGTGCTTGCCTCTGGCTCCACTTCCGCGGTACCGACTGCCTGAAGCGCTATAGTGGTGGGGTCGAGCCGTAGCTGATTGGTGATACCCAGAATATCGACATTCACAAACGCCCGGTCAATCGCCCCGCTGTCGTCGTAGTGCAAGAAGGCAAAGACGGGAATCCGCAGCGGGTCGGGCGCGGTCAGCGGCTGCGCGAAGAAGTCGACGATGATGTTCGTATTCGGCTGTGTGGTGTATGTGAGGTAACCTGCTGTCCAGTTGTCCTGGGTGACTGCCGCGTCACGCTCGATGTCCGGCGACGGAGTAAACTGAGGCACATTAGAGCCAAACTGCACGATCTTATCGGGATCGAAGTCCAGTGAGTTCGCGTTGTTGCCATTGGCATCGACCGTGAGCAGTTTCGCTATCTCGTCCACAGTATCTACCTGCGCCGGACTCCAGTCCCCCTTCAACTGCCCCCAGTCGCCATTGGCAGGCGTCCACCCCAACTGCCCATACTGCTGACCCGGCGCCAGTGGAAGCGCCCCCCAATCCTGAAACTCGGTGAAGCCGTCGCTCACGCTGTAATCGGCGTAGATTTTCCCATCGCCGTTCGCATCCATCATCCCCTGCGTCACTATGCGGACGAGCAAATTGGTGGGCGGAAGGGTCGTCTCGCCCAAGACGAACGACTGGGTGAATTTGCCGGTGACCACCAGTTGATAAGCAGCGCGAGCATCCTGGTAGATGAAGATCGGGTACGTCACTTGTATGTCGCTCAAGGCGCCAGCCTCGGCTTTTAAGTATT
>CAVXEZ010000024.1:0-39123 GCA_963760975.1 uncultured Chloroflexia bacterium
AATCACTATACGTGGACGCATCTTAAACAGAAAGTTGAAAACGAGGCAGTGACGTGTTAATGAACCGCGATCAAATAGAACACGAATATGAAAGCAGACATGAAATTCTCGAAATAACCGCACAACGCATTCTGGCGGATTTACGAGAAATTCTTCATGGGATTCCACATGTAGATGGAATCACAGCCCGTGCAAAGTCAATAAACCGTTTTGTCGACAAAGCTCTTAAACTAGACAAAGATGGAAATCGAAAATATCAACACCCATTTGATGAAATTCAAGATCAGGTGGGAGCAAGAATTGTCGTTTTCTATTTAAGTGATGTCGATGAAATTGCTGAACGAGTATATGCCAACTACCGCCCCGCCGAAGATGTAGAAAAACGTGATGAGAAACCTGAGCAATTCAGTTATCAAGCACGCCATTTTGTTTGTCGTATTCCTCCAGACATACGAGCAAGCGCGCAGACGCCTGTAGGCGTTTTTGAGCTACAAATAAGCACTCTATTCCAACATGCTTGGGCTGAAGCCAACCATGACATCGCATATAAGCCTGAACATCCATTGGAATACAACGATAGGCGAAGGCTGGCTTGGGCAGCAGCGCAAGCGTGGGGTGCAGACGTAATATTCGATGAGCTTCTTCGCTCACAGCAAGAATCCCCTCAGAATTAGGCAGCATATCCCGTCTTTGCGAAGCCTTTCACGATGGGTCATAATTAGGCGAAATCCACCAGATGCGACCGCGTGTGCAGTTTCGTCGTGGCGGGCGCTTGCCATGCAAGTCTAGAACCCGCTCCTACTCGTGTACGCTGGAAGCGCAAGGCAGAAGTCTAAGGAGGCTTTCATTGGATCTGTTTGAGTATCAGGGCAAACAGTATTTTGCCCGCTACGGCATCCCGGTGCCGTCCGGCGAAGTCGCAGACACGCCGGAGGAAGCCGAAGCCGCAGCGGACGAGATCGGCTATCCGGTCGTCATCAAGGCGCAGGTGCAGGTCGGCGGGCGCGGCAAGGCGGGCGGTATTCAGGTCGCGCACAACGCCGAGGAAGCGCGCCGCCATGCGACCAACATCCTCGGCATGAACATCAAGGGGCACGTCGTGCGCCGCGTCTGGGTCGAGCGCGCCTCCGACATTTCCGAGGAGTATTACGTGTCGTTCACGCTTGACCGCAGCGCCAAGCAGTACCTGGGCATGATCTCGGCAAAGGGCGGCGTCGAGATCGAGCAGGTCGCCAGAGAAGACCCGCAGGCGCTGCATACGATCCACGTCGACCCCGCCGCAAGCCTCAGTCCTACCCAGGTGCGCAGCTTCGTCGAGAGCGCCCAGCTTCATCCGGCAGCCGTCGAGCAGGCGATCAAACTGGTCGAGAAGCTCTACACATGCTTCGTCGAAGGCGACGCCGATCTGGTCGAGATCAACCCGCTGATTCTGTCGAAAGACGGGACGGTTTACGCGCTCGACTCGAAGGTCAGCCTGGACGAAAGCGCCACCTACCGTCACCCGGAATGGGGACAGTTCGAGTCGGTCGAGGCGGTCGATGAGCGCGAGCGGCTGGCGAAAGCCAAAGGCTTGCAGTACATCGGTCTGGACGGCACAGTCGGGATTATCGCTAACGGCGCGGGCTTGGCGATGAGCACGCTCGACACCGTGAAGCAGGTCGGCGGCAGCGCGGCGAACTTCCTCGACATCGGCGGCGGCGCTAACGCGGAGGTCGTCACCAACGCCCTGACCGTGATCAACACCGACCACAACGTCAAGGCGATCCTGATCAACATCTTCGGCGGCATCACGCGCGGCGACGAGGTCGCAAACGGGATCGTCGAGGCGCTTCAGCGCGTCGATCTGCACGCGCCGCTGGTGATCCGCATCGACGGCACCAACTCGACCGAGGGACGCGCGATCCTCAAGGCATACGAATCCGACCGCGTGATCAGCGCCGAGACCATGCTCGAAGCCGCGCAGCACGCGGTCGCGCTTGCAGGAGGGAAATAACGATGGCGATTTTCGCCGACGAAAATACCAGAGTAGTCGTGCAGGGCTTGACCGGCTCGCAGGGGCGCTTCTACGGCTTGCGCAACCGTGATTACGGCACGAAAGTCGTCGCCGGGACGAACCCCCGCAAAGCCGGGACGGACGTAGAAGGCATTCCGGTCTACGCGACCGTCGCCGACGCGGTGCAGCACGAAGGCGCGAACACCTCGTTCATCATCGTGCCTGCCGCCTTCGCCGCCGACGCCATCCTCGAAGCGGCTGCGGGCGGCGTGCCCTTCATCGTCTGCGTGACCGAGCACATCCCCATGCACGATCAGGCGCGCGTCTACAACGTCCTCAAGGAGCAGTATCCCGGCGTGCAGCTACTCGGACCGAACTGCGCGGGCATCCTCAGCCCCGGCAAGTGCAACATCGGCTTCACCCCGGCGGAAGTCTCGATGCCGGGTAACGTCGGCGTCGTCAGCCGTTCCGGGACGCTGGCTTACCAGTCGATCTACGAGCTATCGCAGAAAGGCATCGGGCAATCGACCGCCGTCGGCATCGGCGGCGACCCGGTGCCCGGCACCAGCTTCATCGACTGCCTGAAAGCCTTCGAGGCAGACCCCGAAACGGTCGCCGTGACCATGATCGGCGAGATCGGCGGGACGCAGGAAGAAGAAGCCGCCGAGTACATCAAGAACGAGATGACCAAGCCGGTCGTCGCCTACATCGCGGGCGTGACCGCGCCTCCCGGCAAGAAGATGGGGCACGCCGGGGCGATTGTCTCCGGTAATCGCGGCACGGCGCAGGCGAAGATCGAGGCGCTCAAGAACGCCGGAGCGCGCGTCGCTCAGAACCCGACGCAGCTCGGCGATCTGATGGCGGAGGCGCTGGCAGCCGCACGATAGCCAGATATGTGTCGCGTTGCAGCGACGATTATTGGCAGTAAATCAAAAGCGGCGGGGCTTCTCGATGGAGAAACCCCGCCGCTCGTTTAGCATTGCCGATGTTATTTGTTGTTGTTCTGCGTGTTAGTTGCGGTGCCGTTCACGGTTTTCGCCTGCTGCTGGCTGCCGTTGTGCCCATTCCCGGTCTTGACCGGAATCTGGCGCGGGAGGGCGTTCTCCGCCTTCGGCAGCGTCAGGGTCAGCACGCCGTCGTGATAGGTCGCCTCCGACTTGTCGAAGTTGACGTTCTGCGGCAGACGGATGCTGCGGCTGAAGTGACCGCTGCGGCGCTCGCGCACGAGCCAGCGCTTGTTGTCGTCCTGCTGCTCGCTCGTCTCCTCAGGAATGTCCGCTTCGATCAGCAGATAATCGCCATCCTGACGAACGTTGATGTTCTCGGACTTGACGCCCGGAAGCTCGGTCGTGACCGTGTACTGGTTGTCGTCCTCGTGGACGTTGATCGCCAGCATGTTCGCGTTCATGCCTTCAGCGAAGAAAGGACGCCAGTCATTTGCATACGGACGCCAGTCGTCGAAGAAGCGGTCGAACACGTTCTGCATGTTCGCCATTTCACGGAACGGATTCCAACGGGTAATCTCACCAGCCATCATTCACCTCCAGAATATCCTCATTTGAAGTATTCTGGCTCTACCCTAGCACAGCGACATAAGAGCGCTTTTGGAGGTGTATATGAGGATCGTTAGAATCACCGGTGACCGCTGCGCCGCGCGCGCCGCACCTCGAAATTACGGGTCGGCAGCCACAATTCGGCGTCTTCGTGGTCGGCGGGTGCGGCGCTCAACAGCACTTTGCCCTGCGGCTCTTCGAGGAAGTAAACCAGATATTCGCCGTTGATCCGCATCGGCAGGCGCGGCGCAAGCCGCCGGGGAAAGCGGACGGGTTCGTCGGCTGCCGTATAAAAGATCGTCGGCTTCCAGAAGCCCCACCAGGGCTGCACGCCCGCGTAGAGCCGCGCGAAGTGAACCGGCGCGCGCGCATAGCGATAGGCGCGGAAACTGACCGGCACGATCACCAGCAGGAAGATCACCGGCACGACGATCCACCAGACTTCGACAAACATAACCATCATGCCTTTGCCGAACACCGCCAGCGCGGCGGCGATCAGCACGCCCAGAATGAGCAGCGGCTGGATGATCAGGTCGAGCCACTGCCCCGGCGTAATCCGTCCGTCGCGGTTCGCCAGCAGACGCTCGCGCATCTCCGGCACGACAGGATCGCGTTTGCGTTTTTCCACCGTTAAAACCTTACACTCATTTTCGAATGTGATCAGGCGCTCTCGCGGAAGCCGAGCCGCCCTGCCTGCTGCAAGATGTCGGCGGCTTGCAGCGACACCCAGCGACTTGTCTCCACGCTTGCGACGGATTTGTCCCACGAGCGGCTGCGGTAGGGACTCCTGCCGCGCCAGCGCCCCTGTTTATCCTGCTGCGCGGCGAGCCAGTCGAGCGCCGCCTGCGCGCCGGGATGAGAAAGCGCGTCCAGCTCCGCCAGCACGCGCAGCGTGAACAGGATGTCCACCTGATAGAACAGCGGGAAATTGAGGCTGAACCAGAGCGGATGGATTTTGCCGTCGCTGGGTGTCGGGTAGTCCGCGCGTTCGAGATGATGATCCGCGAGCAGGAACGGCAGCGCCTGTTCCAGAGCAGCCTGAATATCAGATCGATCCCTGAACGCCGCCAGACCCCAGACGGCGCGCACGACGCCCCAGGCGCAGGCGAAGCCCTCGTTGTGCGAGCAGCGGCAGTACCCTTCGGCGATGGCGTGCTTGAGGTAGTCCGCGATCAGCGCGGCGCGCGGGTCGTCGCCGTAGCCGAACTGGACGGCGTAGCGCAGGATATTGCCCCACAGACAGGTGAGATCGGTCTTGCCCGCGCCGAGATCATCCTTGACTTCTGCTGCCGTCGCCGTCAGCATGTGCTCGGCGCCGCGCCTGACCTGAGGATCGTCGGCGTCGGCATGGAGTTCCGCCAGCCAGAGCATACTCCAGTGGGCGCTGACGTATTTGGGTCCATAGTATCCGCGTTCTCCCGCCCAGCCGCCCGCCTCGCTCTGACGCGCCAGGATCGTCGGGACGAGACCTGCCGACATGATGGCAGCGCGCGCGGCGACCACGTCCGCATCGTCGGGCGCGCGCCCCAGCAAGCGGCGGAGCGTCAGGTAACGGATTGTCGGGGTTTCGGCTTCGAGCAGCCAGGGAATCAGATTGTTCATCGCTCAATTCTGCCCATTTGTTCTGAGGTGATTTTAGCGAAGATGGACGCCGCAATCAAATGACATCTGTCCCGACTGCCCCTTAGCCAGCTCAATCGCTGATGGCGGGCATCGGCTCCGTCGCCGGACGGAAGATTTGCAGCAGGATCACGCTGGCGATAATCACCGCGCCGCCGAACCACTGGATCGGCAGCAGCACCTCGCCGATGAAGATCAGCGCCAGCACCGCCGTAAGCAGCGGCTCGAAGGTGGCGATGATAGCAGCGCGCGTCGCGCCGAGCTTCTGGATTCCGGCGTTGAGCGCGAACACGGGCAGCACCGTGCTGATCAGCCCCAGCGCCAGCAGGTAGACCCACTCGACGCCCTGCGGCATGGTCATGCCGCGCGCCAGCGACAGCGCACACAGGACGACGAACGCGCCGGTGACGGTCAGGGCGCTGGTCGTCACCATGTCGCTGTGGTCGCGCATCATGCGGCTGCTGATCAGGAAGTAGATCGCCACCTGAAAGGCGTCCAGCAGCGCCAGCAGCACGCCGGGCAGGCTGTCGCCGCTGAACCCGGCGCTGAAGTCCGGCGCAGTCAGCGCCACGCCGACCAGCGTCAAGCCAACCGCGCCCCACGCCAGCAGCGGCAGGCGCTCGCCCAGCAGCGCTTCCAGAATCGCCACCATCGCGGGATAGCTGTAGAACAGCACGGAAAACGTCCCGGCGTGCAGGCGTTCCAGCCCGAAAAACGCCGCCAGCGCCTGCCCGGCGAACAGCGTGCCCAGCGCCATCAGGCGCAGGCGCGGGAGCGGACGCGCCGGGCTGCCGTTCTTTCGCCTGCGCGCGAAGACGATCAGCCAGAACGCCAGCGTGGCGAATAGAAAGCGCCAGAAGGCGATGTCGAGCGGGTCAGCACCGCGCGCCAGCAGTTCTTTGATGATCACGGGCAGGCAGGAGTAGCCCGTGACGCACAGGATAATCAGGATTGCGCCGTCGCGCTGGTTGTGCTGCATAGGAAAACCCTATCCGGTTGGTGTAAATCCCGTCGCGGTGCTAAGATTTCGGCGTGCCAGTCACAAGGGAATTTTAGCGCAGAAACGGTATTTCCCCGCGACGCTTACGAGTGTTCGTCGTCTTCGCTTTCGCAGGAGCATGTGCAATGCGCTCGGACTCAAATTCAATGCTCTACCTGGCACTCATAATGTTGGCTGTGCTCACGGTCGCCTCTTTGGTCCTGGGCTGGTGGTATGCCAAGCGCGCACGAAACGCGCAAAACTTCGACCCTCAGATTGAGGCATTTGGAGTCAACACGGAGGCTGACATTGTCAGCAAACGTTCCACCAAAATCGACTTTTCGACTCTTTACTTCGTCAAGTTTCAATTCAAGCCTGGTGCAGCCCAAAACGACACAGAAATCATTGAGCACGAGGAGCAGGTTCCTTTCAGGGATTACGCCAGGATCAAGACTGGCGATCAGATTACGGTACGCTACCTGCCCGGTGACCCATCGCAATTTTACATCGTGGCTGGCATGACCGATACCGAGGGACCGGGGAACCTACGCATGAATTCCATCATCCTTTATGCGTTCGGCTTCGTCGTTCTCGTCCTGCTGATCATCGTTATCTATGCCTCACCCGACCGCCCATCCTCCGCTAAAGAACCTGCGCAAACAACACACCACAAAAAGAGGGGCACGACAATCGTGCCCCTACGGTAAACGCATCCCAAAAGTGATTGGTTAGTGGACGATGCTCGCCAGGAACGCCACACGGTCGCTCAGCGTCGTCACCACGAACGGCGCGATGCCGATCAGGATCGTCCCGGCGAAGGCGATGTAGGTCGCCCAGTTGACGTAGTTGGTCGCGCCCGCCGCCGGGTCGCCTTCACCATCGGCGAGGTACATGTTGACGACCACGCGGATGTAGTAAAACGCGCTCACGACGCTCGTCAGCACGCCGATCACCGCCAGCACCGTCAGCCCGGCATTGAGCGTCGCCCAGAAGACGAACCACTTGCCGATGAACCCGCCGGTCAGCGGGATACCTGTCAGGCTGAGCATGAAGATCGCCATCATCGCCGCCAGCACCGGTCGGCTCTTCCCTAGCCCCTTGAAGTCGTCGAGGTTCGTCCCTGTGCCGTCGTCCTTCTCGATGGCAATCGCCACCGCGAACGCGCCCAGGTTGGTGAACATGTAGGCGATCAGGTAGATCAGCGCCGCCCGCGCCGCCTGATCGGCGATGCCGGGCGTGCCCGCCGCAGCCACCGCCATCAGGATGTAGCCCGCGTGGGCGATGGACGAGTATGCCAGCATACGCTTGATGTTGGTCTGCGAGATGGCGACGAAGTTCCCCAGGATCAGCGTCGCCGCCGCGATAATTTCGAGGATGTTCTGCCACGCCGCCATCGTCTGCGCCCCGACCATCAGCGCCGGGAGCGCGACGACCATGATGCGCAGCAGCGCCGCGAAACCGCCGACTTTCGCCGCCACGCTCATGAAGGCGGTGATCGGCGTCGGTGCGCCTTCGTACACGTCCGGCGTCCACATGTGGAAGGGCACGACCGCCACTTTGAAGCCCAAGCCGACCAGGATCAAGCCCGTGCCGATCAGCAGCAGAACGGGCGACTGCCCCTGCCCCGCGAACATGTTGCCGATGGCTGCGAAGATTTGCGGCAGATTGGTCGTCCCGGTCGCGCCGTAGATCAGCGCCGCGCCGTAGACGAAGAACGCGCTCGAAAACGCGCCCAGGATGAAATACTTCATGCCGCTTTCTTCGGATTTCAGGTTGGGCGCGCGGAACGCCGCCAGCACGTAGAGCGGGATGCTCAGCAGTTCCAGCGAGACGAACACCGCGATCAGGTCGTTAGCGCTCGCCATGAACATGCCGCCGACGGTCGTGAACAGCAGCAGCACGTAGAACTCGCCGCGCTCCACACCGATGCGCTTGATGTAGTCCATGCTGAGCAGCACGCTGATCATCGCCGTGATCAGGATGATGATGTTCATGAACGCGCTGAACGGATCGGCGACGAACATGCCCAGGAAGGCTTCCTGATTCTGGTTGTAGATCAGCAGATTGACGACGAAGGCGAAGACCATGCCGCCGATGGCAAGCCAGGCGGTGACCTGCTTGCGCTTGACGAACAGGTCGATCAGCAGCAAAGCCACTGCCCACAGCGCCAGACTGATGCCCGGCAGCGCTACCCCTAAATTCAGATCGGCAAAACTCGGAGTCATCTCCTGATCCTTACGGTGCTACGTTTTGCGCGACGGTCGGGACGTATTGTCCTACCTGCGTCACCAGATGATTGACGCTGGCACTCATGGTGTTGAAGAACGGCGCAGGCTGCAAGCCGATCAGGAAAATGGCGATGATGATCGGCACCAGCACGGCGATTTCCGTCCAGTGCAGCGGCGCCAGGTGCTTGTTTTCTTCCTTGTCCAGCTCGCCCATGAAGACTTTCTGGAACATGTAAAGCAGGTAAATCGCCGCCAGGATGACGCCCAGCGTAGCGAACATCGTGAAGAAGAAGCCGAGCACGTTGCTGCCCATCGAGCCGAGCAGGATGGTGAATTCGCCGACGAAGCCGTTTAAGCCCGGCAAGCCCATGCTGCTCAGGGTGATCACCAGCGCCAGCCCGCCGAGCAGCGGCAGCGCCTTCCAGATGCCGCCGTAAGCGTCCATCGCTTTGGTGTGGCGGCGCTCGTAGAGCATCCCGACGACGAGGAACAAGCCGCCGGTGCTGACGCCATGATTGACCATCTGCAAGAGCGCGCCCTGGAGACCTGCCGCCGTCAGCGCGAAGATGCCGAGGACGACGAAGCCGAGGTGGCTCACCGACGAATAGGCGACCAGCTTCTTCACGTCGGTCTGCGCATAGCTGACCCACGCGCCGTAGATGATGCCGATCACCGCCAGCGTGGCGACAATCGGTGCCCACGCGACCGCCGCCTGCGGGAACATCGGCAGACAGAAGCGAAGGATGCCATACGTACCGAGCTTCAGCATCACGCCCGCCAGAATGACCGATCCGGCGGTCGGCGCCTGCACGTGAGCATCGGGCAGCCAGCTATGCAGGGGCCAGATCGGGACTTTGATGGCGAAAGCGATCAGGAAGCCGAGGAACAGCAAGCCTTGCGTGCTGAACAGTCCGACGGACGGGAACTGGATCGCGCCGCTCTGCACACCGGCGATAATGTCCTGCACGGAGAACGTGCCCGCCGCGCTGCCGACGTACAGGATTGCCAGCAGCATCAGGATCGAGCCTGCCATCGTATACAGGAAGAACTTGACGGCGGCATAGACGCGCCGTTCCGCCCCCCAGATGCCAATCAGGAAGTACATCGGCACCAGCGAAACTTCCCAGAAAATGTAGAAGACGAACAAGTCCTGCGCCACGAACACGCCGATCATCGCGGACTGCATCAGCAGCATGAACAGGTAGTAGAGCTTCTGCCGCCCGCGCTCCTCGAAGATGTGCGCGCGGAAGGAGGACAGGATCGCCAGCGGGAAAATGAAGGTCGTCAGGATGATCATGAGCAGGCTCAAGCCATCCACGCCGACGTAGAAGCTGATGCCGTACTGCTCCAGCCACGTCCAGCGCGTGACGAACTGCAATCCCTGCTGCGTGCTGTCAAACCCCACCCACAGCAGGAGCGAGGCGATAAACGTGATCAGGCTCGTAATGAATGCCGTCCACTTGATGTTTTCCGCGTCTTCTTCGCGCTGGAAGAACAGGATCAGGAAAAACCCGATCAGCGGGAGGATCAACACCAGAGTGACGAGCGAAAAGCCGGTATTTTCCATAGCTATGTGCTCCCCGGTTTAGCCGTTGCCGTTCAGCAGCGGCAGCAGCAACACAATAATGACGACCACGACACCCAGCACAATGGTGATGGCATACGTCGGGACGTAGCCCGTCTGCACGCGGCGCAGGCGGCTGCTGATCCAGCGCGCCACCCAGCCGACGCCATTGACGACGCCATCGATGATACCCAGGTCTACCGGTTGTGCCAGCAGTCCGGCGATGGCGTTGAAGCCCCTCGCCAGTACCTTGTCGTGAAAATAGTCGTGCCAGAATGCCCAGTCGAGCGTATCCGCCAGGAACTTCGACGTGACGTTAAACGGATTCTCGAACAGGCGATAGTAGGTTTCATCCCATTTCATGCGGACGTTGGCGAACGACCACAACTGCCCGGTTTCCGGTCGCAGCTCCAGCGGGTCGCGCGTGCCGCGCACGACGGCTTTATTCTGCCCGTAGATGCTGCCCGCCAGCCAGATCGCACCGAGGGCAACCGCCAGCGCGCCCAGCGCGATCAGCAGTTGGAACTCGGCGGGGTGCGCGTTGACGACGGTCTGCCCCAGCCAGTCAGTGAAGCGGTGTGCGCCGAAGATGTTGTCCAGCCCCAGCACGTTGGCAGGCGTGTTGATGAAGCCGATGAAGAGGCTCAGGAAGCCGAGGACGATCAGTGGGACGCTCATCGTCCAGGGGCTGTCGTGGGCGTGCTCAGCCGCAGGCGTGCGCGGATCGCCGTGAAAGACCATCACGACCTGCCGCCACATGTAGAAGGCGGTGAAGCCCGCCGCCAGCAGCAGCCCGGCGAGGGCGATGTAGCCCCAGACCTTGTTCTCGAACAACCCCGCCAGCCACAATTCGGCGAGGATTTCGTCCTTCGACCAGAAGCCCGCGAACGGGATAACGCCCGACAGCGCCAGCGTGCCGAACACGTAAGTCCAATAGGTGATTGGCATTCGCTTGCGCAGACCGCCCATGTTGCGCATGTCCTGCGGGTCGAATTCTTCTTCGTGTTCATCGCCGTGCTCGCCGTGATGCGCCGCCTCATGATGCCCATGCTCGACGCCGTGAATAACCGAGCCAGCGCCGAGGAACAACAAGCCCTTGAAGCAGGCGTGTGTGACCAGATGGAACATGGCAGCGCCATATGCGCCAACACCGACCGCCGCCACCATGAAGCCAAGCTGGCTGACCGTGCTGTACGCCAGCACTTTCTTGATGTCCCACTGCCCGATGGCGATGTAACCCGCGACCAGTGCCGTCGCCGTGCCGATCAACGTGACGATCAGCGAGGTAAACGGCGCGGCGGCAAAGAAGACGTTGCTGCGCACCATCAGGTAGACACCTGCCGTGACCATCGTCGCGGCGTGGATCAGCGCGCTGACGGGTGTCGGACCTGCCATCGCGTCCGGCAGCCACACAAACAGCGGAATCTGCGCCGATTTTCCGGTCGCGCCGAGCAGCATGAACAACGTGATCAGCGTGATGACCGTCTCAATCGGCAGCGTGAACGGACCGATGATCACGTCTCGATTTTCGTCGAGGAAGCGCTGCCCCTGTCCGAAAATACCCAACTGGTCGGTGGCAATCTGCGAGTTATCGGTGGGATTCAACGTATCGCCTGAAGCCGCAGCAGCACCGCCTTCAGCCGCGCCGCCCTTATTGGCGAGCGTCTCGACCTGCGTGCCTTCGTGGACGACCGCCACTTCACCCGGCTTGTAGAAGTCGACCGTGTGGAATGTCCAGAAGGTCAGGAAAACCGCCATCAGGATGCCGAAGTCACCGATGCGGTTGAGGATCATCGCTTTCTTGCCGGCGTTGCTGTTCTTCCAGCCGACGCCGTTGGGACGGTCAAACCAGAAGCCGATCAGCAGGAACGAGCACAAACCGACGCCTTCCCAGCCGACGAACATCATCAGCAGGTTGTTGCCCGTGACCAGTATGAGCATGAAGGCGAGGAACATATTCAGGTAGCCGAAGAAGCGGGCGAAGCGCTCGTCGCCGTGCATGTAGCCGACGGCGTAGAGGTGGATCAGCGACCCAACCCCGGTGACGACCAGCATCATGGTCACGCTGAGCGTATCGACCCGCATCTGCCAGGGGATTTCGACCCCCGGCAGGCGTATCCAGCCGTCGAGCAGCGGTGGATTGACCACGACCGCCTCGTAGCCGCTGCCGCTGAGATAGGCGAAGAGCAGCACGGCGACGAGGAACGCCAGCGTCGAGGCAGTCAAGGCGACGACCGCGACACCCTTCTCGCCGAAGCGCGCGCCCCAGAAATAATTGATGATCGCCCCGATTGCCGGGATCAGGATGATGAGCGGTACGAGTTGCGGATAATATTCCATAGCCGTCCTCTAGTGCGTGACTCTACCCGTGCTGTCGTCCGTAGGGGCACGACATGTCGTGCCCCTACCCATTCACCGAATAGATAATCAGCACAGACATTACCCTTCCATCTGGTGCAGCTCGGCGATGTTGATGCTGCGCTTACTGCGGAAAATGGCGACGATTAACGCCAGCCCGACCGCGACCTCGGCGGCAGCGACCGTGATCACGAAGAAGACGAACAACTGACCACTTTCCTGCCCCCAGTAGCGGGCAAACGCCACCAGAGCCAGGTTCGCCGCGTTCAGCATCAGTTCGACCGACATGAAGACCAAAATCGCGTTGCGCTTGATCAGCACGCCAACCGCCCCCAGCCCGAACAGCACCATGCTCAGCATGACGTAACTCTCAGTTGCAACCGGCATCGTCAGCTCCTTCGTTCGCTTCGGGCGAACCAATCGCCCATCGGTGTGTTATTCACCGACTGGTTCTTGCAGTTCCGGCACAGGCTCGCCGCTGGTAGTCACGTCGTGCCCCACCTGCGACGAGATCACGTTGACCAGCGGTCGGCTGACGCGGCGACGCCCGGTGACGCGGCGGGTGGCGCTCGCAACCTGGCGGTGCGTCAGCACAATCGCGCCGACCATCGCCGCCAGCAGCAGCACCGCCAGCAGTTGGAAGACCAGCATGTAATTCGTGAACAGTTCCTGACCAATCGCTTCTGGACCGCCAAACGCCGGCGCGGCTTTGACCACGACCGGGATGGTGAGCGGATGCAGTTCGCCGCCCGCCGGTCCGGTGTAGACGCGCTCCTGCGTCACGACCATCAGGTCGCTGGTATTGCTGTTGACGCTGAAATCGGACAGGGTAAAGAGCACGCTCGACGGATTGGTCGCGTCGACGATCTCCCAGTTGACCGTGCCTTCCGGCTCGATCACCGGGTCGGAGGTCGCGCCGGGGTCGATCTGATTGACGATCACGCGGGTGTCGTTGGCGACGAACTCGGAACCGGGGTCGATTAACTGAATCGCGGTCACGCCAGCGTTGAAGATGGCGACGCGCCCGCTGTGTTCCTTCCGTCACCGTACTGTTGTCATCGGCGATCAGGCTGACGCCCAGCGTGCCCGTGCCATAGTCGACTACCGTCTGCTGCGTGCCGCGCGCCAGCGTGACGGTGCTCGTCACCGGGTCGCCGTTGGCGGGCTGCACGCGGATGGTGTAATCGCCGGGGTTGAGCGTCGTATAATCCGACCAAGCCTGGAAAGCGACGCTGGAGGCGATCAACTGGTCGTTGGCGTAGACATCGACCGCACCGGCGTCCGGCGCGGCGTTAACAACGCGCACCTTCGGCGGCGCGCCGGGGTCGGCTTGCAGACCGAGATTGACCTGATTGAGCGCGATGCCCACGATCAGCAGCAGCACGCCGATCAGCGCGCCCGCCGTCAGGGTGTAGCCGCGACGCTGCGGCGCGTCCGGCGTCGCTTCAGCCTGATGCAGCGTTTCCGCGCCCAGCAGCATGATCACGAACAGGAACAGCACCATGATCGCGCCGGTGTAGACCGTGATCTGGATCATGGCGAGGAAAGGCGCGTCGAGCAGCAGGAACAGAAAAGCGATACAGCCCATCGTCACGATCAGGAACAGGGCGCTGTGTACAGCGTTATCGCTCATCAGCATGAAGACGGCAGAAACGACCGCCACCAAGCCGATTAGGAAGAAAAAGAACAGCTCTGTCATTTTCAATCCCTACGTGGGCGTCCACAACTTGTGCAGTTTAACACAAGCCTCGCCACACTTCAAACTTTCTGATGACCGATTTCTCTCGTATGGACACGTCATTATGCGCTCCAACAGAAAGCGACCTTTCGTGCAAAAAAAGCACCTCTCACGAGGTGCTTCGCTGACCCTTCGGCACGCTATTTGGGGTTCTCCATGTCCGGGATCGAGCGGTTGAACGCGCCCGGCTCGACCTGCTGCGGCGTTTCTTTGCCCCCCTGCACGACCGGGTCAATCAGCATATCTTTTGTGAAGATGGCGTCGTCGCGGTTGACGAAGCTCAACTGGTGTTCGTGCCCAAGCTGGATCGCCTGCGTCGGGCAGGCATCCTCGCAGTAGCCGCAGAAAATACAGCGGAGCATGTTGATCTCGTAGGTCTTGGCATAGCGCTCGCCGGGGCTGAAACGCTCCTCGTCGCTGTTCTCCGCCGCCTCGACCCAGATCGCGTCGGCGGGGCAAGCCGCCGCGCACAGCGAGCAGCCGATGCACTTCTCCAGCCCATTGTCGTAGCGGCGCAGGTGATGGCGACCCTTATAGCGGTCTTTGAACGGGCGCTCCTGCTCAGGATACTGCACCGTGACCGGCTCTTCCAATACATGTTTAAACGTCGTCGCAAATCCGCGCAGTACGTTCATCCGTCTCTCCTAGAAAACACTATTCCCCGCCCGACGACTTCGCCTGATCGGATGCTTCTTTTTCCGGCGCGAGCTTTGCCAGATTATCCAGCGTCTTGAGCGTGAAATCCCACAGCAGGAACGGCACCGCCAGCAGCCCGCCGACGACCTGAAGCGCGTAATAGCCCACGCCCTTCTGCACGCCCGTGATGATCGGGTCGTCCATGAGCAATTCTTCCGGCGCTTGCAGCTCGCCGCTGCGCTGAAGGAACATCACCCCCGCCGCCACGACGATCACGAAGAAGACACCCGCCGCAATCCCGTAGGCAATCGGGGAGCTGAAAGCGTCGCCGACCATCACCGCGACCGCCGACCACATCACCGCGACCAGCGCCAGCGGCAGCATGATCTTCCAGCCGAACGACATCAGCCGGTCGTAACGGATGCGCGGCAGCGTCGCCCGAATCCAGACCATGCCGATCAGGAAGAGCACGACCTTGCCGATCAGCACGACGGGACCGAGGAACGGAATGTGCTGCACCAGCCCGAAGCCGTCATTGTAGCCGCCCAGATAGAGCGAGCAGAAGATCACGCTGATGGCGATCATGCCGAGGTATTCCGCCATCATGAACAGGGCGAACTTCATGCCGCTGTATTCGGTCATGTAGCCCTGCGTCAGTTCCTGCTCCGCTTCCGGCAGGTCGAAGGGCGAGCGGTTGACCTCCGCCAGCAGCGCGATGAACAGGATGCCCGCCGCCAGCGGATTCTGGAAGACGAACCACTGGTAGATGTAAGTCTGCGAGTGGATGATGTCGCCGAATCTCATGCTGCCGACGATCAAAACCGGCACCGCCATCGTTAAGCCGAGGCTTAGCTCGTAGCTGAGCATCTGCGCGGTCGCGCGCAAGCCGCCGAGCATCGAATACTTGTTATTGCTCGCCCAGCCCGCCAGCACCACGCCGTAGGTGCCGATGCTGGTGATCGCCAGTATCCACAGCACGCCGACGTTCGGGTCGGACAGACCGAGCGGCACGTTGTACCAGAAGCCGTCGAACCAGGGGATCAGCAGGTTGGAACCCAGCGGGATGACCGCCAGCACGATCAGCGGCGGAACCGCCTTGAGGATCGGTGCGACGAGATAGACCGCCCGATCCGCGCCGCTGGGGATAATGTCTTCTTTGAAGATCAGCTTGATGCCGTCCGCCAGAGGCTGCAACAGCCCAAAAGGACCGACGCGGTTGGGACCGCTGCGCTGCTGGAACCAGGCGATGAACTTGCGCTCAAGCAGCGTCGTATAGGCAAAGCCCGTTAGCACGATGAAGAAGAAAAGCAGCGAGAAGACAATCGAGTGGGCGACGCCGCAGCCGCGCCCGTCAGGACCGTAACACTGGACGACTTTGCTCTGGTCGACGCGGTTCGGGTCGAACAGCCAGGTCAGGACGGTGTTGGCAAGCCCCAGGAACCACGCCCACAGCGACCCGGCAATCGAGAAGACGGCAAAGCCCGCGAAGAACAGCGCCGCCAGCACGACGCCGACGCGCACCCAGTCGTGGACGGATGGGAACAGCGCGACCGCGCCCAGCACGACCACCAGCGCCGCCAGCAGCCCGGCGACGTTCGCGTCGAACTGGAAGACGATGCCCAGTACCGAGAGCAGCGTCATCGCACCGAGCACCAGCGCGAGCGCCGCCAGCAGGCGCTGCCCGCGCCGCTCGGCGGGCTGCGTCAGCGCCCAGACGCCGAACGCCGCGCCCACTGCCGCCGCCGCCCCGACCCACCAGGGACCGAGGATCGGCGACTCGCCCGTGATCAGCAGCACCGGGATCAAGACCAGCATCGTGATGACCCCACCGGCGACCAGCAGCGTGATCAGGTTGATATAAGGACGCATCCGTTCAGAATTCTCAGAATTCTGCGTTGCCATAAACGCCTAGACCTTTCTCACTTCACCCGACGCCGGGGCGAGCGGGGTAGCGGTTTCGCTCAGGTGACGCGGCAGCAGCACCGTCCCGGCGGGCGCAGCGCCGTTGACGTGAGCGCGCGCCTCCACCGTGCTCGCGCCGACGCTCACCTGCACCATGTCGCCGTCGGCGATCTTGAGCTTCTGCGCGTCGGCGGCGTTGATCTCCACGTAAGGCGCGGCAGTGCGCGTCGACAGCACGGCTTCGACGCTGGCGCGGAAAGTGTTCTCGCGGTTGTAGAGCCGCACTGTCGGCACGACCAGCAGCTTGCCCCGCCCCACTTTGGGGGCAGCAGCCTGCTTGACTTCGCCCGCCGTCACCGCCGTACCGCCGTCGGCTTCGGTGGGAAGCTGCACGCCGATGCCGCCGGTATTCTTGTATGCCGTCCCGCCGTAGTACAGGTCTTGACCGCCCACCTGCGGGAACTGCGGCGGCACTTTCGCCAGTTCCTGATAGCGCGCCCCGGCGAACGCCGCGACGTTCTGCGAAATTTCGAGCATGACCGCCGCCGCCGAAGCCTTGGCGCGCCCGTGACCGAGCAGCTCGCCAATGCGACTCAGCGCCTGCCACGCCGGGAGCGCCTCGCCCATCGGACCCTGCGCGGTATAGAAGCGCTGCACGCGCCGCTCGCCGTTGGTGAACGTGCCGTCGCGCTCGGCGAAGCTCTGGATCGGCAGCGCCACTTTGGCGCGCGCCGTCAGTTCGTCAGGGAACAGGCTCAGGACGATGATCGTGTCGATCTTGTCGAGCCATTCGGCTGCGTTGGGGTCGTCGGCGAAGATGTCCGCCTGCGCCACGATCAGCACGTTGGGCGGCGCCTGCATGATGTCCTCGGACGCCTCCGGGCTGAAGCCCATGTAGTGCAGCCCCATCGCGTTCGCGCCGGGCAGCGTCGCCAGCAGACCGTTGTTCGGCTTGCCGACGTGCCCGCCGTCGATCAGGAAATTGGCGGATGCCTGCATCAGCGCGCGGCTGGCGTCGAAGGTCAAGCCTTCCGCGCCCGCCACGATGATCAGGTTGGTCGCGCCGCTCAGCTTGCTCATAATTTCGGCGTTCTGCTTGTCGCCGAAGGCAGCAGCCGCCTGCCCTACGTCGTAGCGCAGGGTCGCGCTGGCGAAATCGTCCATGCGCGTCTTGCGCGCGTTCGCCACCACCACGAAAGCGCCGCGATCATGCGCCGCCTTGATGCGCAGCCGCCAGACCGGGGCTTCTTCTTCCAGATCGCTGGCGATCACCAGCACGGCGTCGCCCTTGCCAAGCTGGCTGAGGTTCGTGCCCGCGCCGACGCCGACCTGCGTCAGCAGTTCGATGCCGCCGTGCGTGGGGGGCCATGCGCCCTTGCGCCCTTCGCCGACCAGTTTGCGCAGCGCCCACAGGTCTTCGTTGGACATCTGCGCGCCCGCAATCGCCGCGACTTCGCCGCCGCTCTTGAGGGCATTGGCAACCGCCTGAAGCGCCTCATTCCAAGTGATGGTCGCGCCGTTGGCGGTCGGCTCCATCAGCCGTTCTTCGCTGCGGGTGAAGTGATGCCCGAAGCGCCCTTTGTCGCAAATCCAGATTTCGTTGACTTCTTCGTTCTGGCGCGGCATCACGCGCTTGATCATGGCGCGCCCGTCGAAATCGCGGTCGAGCCGGGTGCTGAGCGTGATGTTGCAGCCGACCGGGCAGTGCGGGCAGATGCTCGGCACGTTGGTCAGCTCCCAGGGGCGCGCGCCGAAGCGGAAATCTTCGGTCGTCAGCGCGCCGACCGGGCAGATGTCGGTCGTGTTGCCGGAGAAGTAGGTGTTGAAGCCGGGTTCGCTGTCGGTGATGATTTGCAGGGAGCGCCCGCGCTCGTGGAAGCCGAGCACGTCGTCGCCGACGATCTCGTCCTGAAAGCGGATGCAGCGCGCGCATTGAATGCAGCGCTCTTCGTCGAGGAAGATCAGGTCGCCCAGCGGTACGTGCTTGTCGAGGCGCATCTTGTCGTCGTAGATCATGCGGCTGACGCCGGGACCGTATTCCAGCGTCTGGTTTTGCAGCGGGCACTCGCCGCCCTTGTCGCAGATCGGGCAGTCGAGCGGGTGGCTGGTCAGCAGATACTCGATGACGTTGCGCCGCGCGCCTTCGACCTGCTTGGTCGCCGTGCGGATCACCAGTCCCTCGCTGACGGTGGTCGTGCAGGCGGTTTGCAGCTTGGGGAACCAGCGAATCTGCGGGTTGCCCTTGTCGTCGAGCACGACTTCGTTGGTGGCGCGGTCGCGCTGGATGCTGCCCATCTCGACCAAACACATGCGGCACATGCCGACCGGTTTCATCTTGGGGTGGTAACAGAATACCGGAATGTCGTTGCCAATCCATTTGGCGGCATCGACCAGATTTGACCCCTTTGGAACGTCATACGCTTGATCGTCAATGTAAATCTTGACCGTATCCGCCATTCAATCCTCCCCAAAAGACCGGGCGCGAGCCTCCCGCGCCGATCTTCCACATACGCACATCTCGCAGGGGCGGGTTTGAAACCCGCCCCAACAGCGAATATTCATACCATCTAGTCGGTGTCTGGATTATAGCGCGGGGCGCGGTACAGCGCATCGCGCAAACCAGCCAGGGCGCGGTCCTGCACCGCCTGCGCGACCATGCCCCAGTCTTCCTGTTCCATCTGCTCCAGCGCCAGGTCCAGCCCACGCCGGAAATCCGCAATCGCTCCCAGCGTGTCACCCTGCCGCAGCAGCAGTTCCCCTCTCAAAACGTAGTTCGCAGCCACCTCGGGATAGGTGACGATCATCCAGTTCAGGTTGTGCCAGCGCTCCATGCGCGAGAACAGGCGCCGGAAGCGCCGCCACGGTGACGGCGTATCCTCCCGATATTCCGGTAACTCGTCGTAATCGTCATCGCCCCGCAAGTTAGTCTCCGGCAGGAGCGGTCGCCCCGCGTCGCCGCGCTGCCCCGCCACGCGCGGGCGCAGCCTTCGGCGCTGCTGCGGCTGGCTCCGGTTCTTTCGCCGTGATGTGCGCCTTGAAATCTTCCGGGAAGTTCTTGATCGTCTCGATAATCGGGTTCGCCGCGAAATCGCCGAGCGCGCACAGCGTCACGCCCTGCATGTTGTGGGCGATGTTGTTGATCAGGTCGATGTCCGTCTCTTTGGCGTCCCCGCTCATGATGCGATCCATCACCTTGTCGAGCCAGTACGTGCCTTCGCGGCACTGGGTGCATTTGCCGCAGCTCTCGTGCTTGAAGAACCTGGTCACCTTCGCGGCGACCCAGGCAATATCGACCGTCTCGTCCATCACGATCACCGACGCCGAGCCGAGGATCGTGCCGATCTTCGCCATATCTTCGTAGCTGAGCCTGGTATCGAGCACTTCGTCGGTCGCCTTGACGATGGGACCCGACCCGCCCGACGGCAAAATCGCCTTGATCGCTTTGCCGTCAGGGATGCCGCCGCCATGCTCGAAGATCAACTCGCGCATGGTCGTGCCGAGCGGCAGCTCGTAGTTGCCGGGCTTGTTGACGTGCCCGCTCAGGCAGAAAACTTTCGTGCCGCTGCTCTGCTCGGTGCCGATTTTCTTGTACTCGTCCGCGCCGTTGACGATGATCCAGGGGACGTTGGTCAGCGTTTCGACGTTGTTGATGACCGTCGGCTCGCTGTAGAGACCGCCGCCCTTGTTCGCCGGGAACGGTGGGCGCACCTTCGGCTGCCCTAATTTCCCTTCGAGGCTTTCCAGCAGCGCGCTTTCCTCGCCGCAGATGTAGGCGCCCGCGCCGAGGTGCGTGTACAGCCCGCACGACCAGCCCGTCCCGCCGACATTTTCGCCTGCCCAACCATGTTCGTAGGCTTCGGCGATGCGCTTGTCCAGCTCATGCGCCACGTCCCAGAACTCCCCGCGCAGATAGATGTAGACGGCGGTCGCCTGGATCGCCCAGGCGCAGATCATCGCGCCTTCGATCATCTGGTGCGGGTTGTTTTCGAGAATCTGGCGGTCTTTGAACGTGCCCGTCTCGCTCTCGTCCGCGTTGACCGTCACGTACTTGACCGGCTCGCTCTGCGGGATGAAGCTCCACTTGACGCCCGCCGGGAAGCCCGCGCCGCCGCGCCCGCGCAGGTTCGACGCCTTGACCTCGTCGATCACGGCTTTCGGCTCCATCGCCAGGGCTTTCTTCAGCCCCTCGTAGCCGCCGTTCTTGACGTAGACATCGTATTCGCGGATGTTCGGGACATCCTTCTCGCGGTAGATGATATTCAGGGGGTTTGACGCCATGCAATTCGTCCTTTAAGTACCAAGTGATGAGTCATGAGTGACGAGCAAAACTCATTACTCGTTACTCATGACCATTACTTCTCTTTTTTCGCTTCTGCTCGCCACTGCTCGATCAGCGCCTTCATCTTTTCCATGTCGAGATTTTCCTGGAAATGGAAATTGCATTGCAGCATCGGCGCTTTGTCGCATGCCGCCAGGCACATCACGTGCTCGACCGTGAACATGCCGTCTTCGGTCGTGCCGCCCTCCTCGACGCCGAGGTATTCCTTCAACTGCTCGTGGAATTCGTCCGCGCCACGCAGCGCGCAGGCGAGGTCGGTGCAGACCTGAAGCCAGTATTTGCCCTTCGGCTTCTCGGAGTACATGGTGTAGAACCCGGCAATCGACTTGACCTGCGTCGGATCCATGTCGCAGATTTCGGCGACTTCCTTGATCGACTCCGGCGTCACCCAGCCGTATTCCTCCTGAGCGATGTAGAGCATCGGCATGACCGCCGAGCGCTTGTCAGGGTACTTGGCGAAGGTCTTTTCAATGCGATCTGCGTATTTCTCTGCGAGCATATGCTAGTTTCCTATATGTTACGGTAGGGGCGGGTTTGTAGGCTTGCGAAGCAAGCACCTGCCCCTACGGCGCTATTTGATTATCTATCGCTGTCGCCCAGCACAATGTCCACGCTGCCGATGATCGCCACCAGGTCGGCGATGAAATGCCCCTGCGCCATCTTGCCCAGCGCGCTGATGTGCATGAACGAGGGCGTCTTGAAATGCACGCGGCGCGGCTTGTTGCCGCCCGTCCCGTGCAGATAGCAGCCGATTTCGCCGCGCGGGCTTTCGATTGCCGCGTAGACTTCTTCGTCCGGCACGGAGTAGCCTTCCGTCCACAGCTTGAAGTGGTGGATCACCGCTTCCATGCTCTGCCCCAGTTCGGCGCGCGGCGGCGGCACGAACTTGCGGTTCTGCGAGCGGAACGGACCATCGGGGATCGCCTTGATCGCCTGCCGGATGATCTTGACGCTCTCGCGCATTTCCTGAACGCGCACCCAGAAGCGGTCGTACACGTCGCCGTGCTCGCCCAGCGGTACGTTGAAATCGTATTTCTCGTAGCCGCTGTAGGGCTGCGCCTTGCGGATGTCCCAGTTGACGCCGCTGCCGCGCAGGCTCGGACCGCTCATGCCCATCGCAATCGCTTCTTCCGGCTCGACCACGCCGATGCCCTGCGTGCGATCCACCCAGATCGGGTTATTGGTCAGCAGCGCTTCGTAATCGTCGATCTTCGGCGGGAAGTAATCGAGGAAGCTCTCCAGCGCGGGCAGGAAGTCCGCCGTCAGGTCGCGCCAGACGCCGCCGGGGCGAATGTAGCTGGTCATCATGCGCTGCCCGGAGAGCATCTCGAACATGTCCAGCACGTATTCGCGCTCGCGGAAGCAGTACAGGAAGACGCTCATCGCGCCCAGGTCGAGCGCGTGCGTGCCCAGCCAGACCAGATGGCTGTTGATGCGCGTCAGCTCCAGGCAGATCACGCGGATCACCTGCGCGCGCGCGGGCACGTCCAGCCCGGTCAGCTTCTCGACCGCCAGCGAATAGACCATGTTGTTCGACATCGGCGCGAGGTAGTCCATCCGGTCGGTCAGCGTGACCGCCTTCTCGTAAGTTTTGGACTCGATGTTCTTCTCGATGCCGGTGTGCAGGTAACCTACGTCGGGGACGCAGCTAACGATCTCCTCGCCGTCGAGTTCGAGCAGCAGCCGCAGCACACCGTGCGTGCTGGGATGGTGCGGACCGAGGTTAAGCAGCAGCGTCTCGCCGGTGATAGCGCGGTCGGAGACCAGGCCGCGCAGTTCTTCGACAGCGCCCTGCCAGCTTTCGGGGGCTTGCTGCGCTTCTGGTGCAGGTGTCAATACCATGATTTACACCTTACTCTTTCGCGTATGGTTTGGACTTGTTGATCTCGTCCTTGTTGAACGAGAACATCGGCGTCTCGTAGCCCAGCGGGTAATCGCGCCGGAGCGGATGTCCTTCCCAGTCGTCGGGCAGCAGCACCCGGCGCAGATCGGGATGACCTTCAAACATGATGCCCATCAGGTCGTAGCTCTCGCGCTCCAGCCAGTTCGCCGCCTGCCAGACCACCGTCAGCGTCGGCACGGTCGGGTCGTCCTCTTGCAGATAGACCTTGAGGCGCAGACGCCGGTTGTAGAGCATCGAATAGAGGTGATAGCAGACGCCGAAACGACCGGGGCGGTCGTAGTCGGGATAGTAATCGACGACGCTGATGTCGGACAGGTAGTTGTAGATCAGCCCTTTGGTATCACGCAGGAAGCGCGCGACCTTGACGATGTCGGCGGCGGGAATCACCAGCGTGGTCTCGTCGCGGAACTGATGCACGTCCAGAACCGAGTCCGGCAGCGCGTCCTTGAGCGTGACCACCGGATCGAGCGCGGAGGGGATTTGCAGGGTCATTCGCTGATCGTTTCCAGCACGCGCTCGCCCCGCACCTTCTCGTGCAGGGTGAGGATGCCATGAATAAGCTGTTCAGGACGCGGCGGGCACCCGGCGACGTAGACATCGACCGGGATGATTTCATCGACGCCCTGCACGACGGCGTAATTGTTGTAGACCCCGCCGCACGAGGCGCAGTCGCCCATCGAAAGCACCCACCGGGGCGACGCCATTTGATCGTACAGTTGGCGGATGACCGGAGCCATCTTGCGAGTCACGCGCCCGGCGACGATGATCAGGTCGCTCTGGCGCGGGCTGGCGCGGTTCAGCTCCATGCCGAAGCGGGACAGGTCGTAATTCGACGCCTGCGTGCTCATCATCTCGATGGCGCAGCACGCCAAGCCGAACAGCAGGGGCCACATCGCGCCCGTGCGCGCCCAGTTCACCGCCTCATCCAGTGTGGTCGTAACCACACCTAAATTCCCCATTTTCGAGGATACTACTCCCATTCTAACGCTCCCACTCTCCACTCATAAATCAAGCCAATCGTGAGAATGACGAGAAAGACGCCCATCGTGACAAATGCGTACAGCCCCATCCCCCGAAAGACGACCGCCCAGGGCAGGAAAAAGATCACTTCGATGTCGAATAGAATGAAGACCACCGCCACGAGGTAGAAGCGTACCGGATAGCGTCGTCTCGCCGGACCAATCGGCTTCATGCCGCTTTCGTAAGGCGCGGTCTTGCGCGAAGTCGGACGCCAGGGACCGAACAGGCGGGAAATCACCAGGATCAGCATCGTGACAAGCACCGAAATGATCAGGAGCGCGCCAATCGGGGCGAATTCATTAAATGCAGGTGACATAGGGTTCAATCCCTGGTGAAAGTCGTTTGTTCAATTTGGATCAAATAAAGTAAACCCAGATTAACATAACGGCTGAGGGGTGTCAAGAAATTGAAACACCCGCAAAACCGCACCTTTTCCCCGTGTTAATCGCGGGCTTAAATGAGCCTGTCCAGCCGTCTTGCCACGCCTTTTGTCAACACCAGATTCTTCCGCATTATAACGCGGTTCAAGCGGATAGGCGACCTGGCATTATGACCCATTTCACAGCAGCGCATCTCACAGCAGGATGGACTGCATCCGCGTATGCGGGTGCGGCACGCGCAGCACCTGATCGCAGATGGGGTTGTTGATCATCGTCGTCGCGCCGTCCGCCCAGTGGACGCGCACGCGGTTGATCTGCGTCTCCAGCCCCAGCCCGAAATGCGCGACCGGCTCCATCTGGCACAGGTAGCCGCTGCCCGCGTCGATGGCGCGGCGCTGCGTCCGCCCGGACATTTCCAGCACGACCACCGCCCCGCGCGCCGGCGCACCGTAGATCGTCAGCGGCTGCACGCGCAGCCAGTGGTTCGCGTTGGCGGAGGATCGATACAGCGTGAGCGGCTGCACCCCCGATTCGCCGTGCGCGATCAGCAGCTCCAGCCGCCCATCCCGGTCGAGGTCGCCGACTGCCGCGCCCGTCCCCAGCCCGTAGGGTTCGAGCGCGGCGCCGATGTTGATCAACTGCCAGCGACCATCTCGGCGCGCGAACAGGCGGTTCGGCTGTCCGATGTTGTTGAAGAAGATTTCTTCGTAGCCGTCGTTGTCGAAATCGGCGGCGATTACGGTACGCGCCCGCGACGGCATCGCCATTTCCAGCGGCGCGGCATCCTCGAAGCGACCGTTGGGCAGATGGATGAACAGCCGGTGCGGACCTTCCCAGTTGCCATAGACCAGATCGAACAAGCCGTCATCGTTGGCATCGAGCGCAGCGACTCCGCGCACGTTTTGCAGCGGATCGTCCAGCCCTAGCTCGCCCGCCAGCTCGTCGAACGTCCCGTCGCCCCGGTTGCCGAACAGGAAATTGGGTCCGCCTTCATTCCCGGCGAAGATGTCCATGTGGTCGGTGATCAGCGGGAGCGCCAGCGCGCTGCGCCCGCCCGTCACCAGGTCGATCCCGGCTCCGGGGGCGGCGTCAAACAGATGCCCATCCTCGTCGAGTTCGTAAAAGCGGATCGGTCCGCCATAGTTGGCGACGAAAAAGCCGTAGAAGCCTTTGCCGCAGCGCTCGACTGCGATCACCGAGCGCCCCGCCGTCAGATTGAGGACGCGCTGGTTGCCGCTCAGCGAAAACAGGTCTGTCCACTCGTTGTCGGCGTAATCCAGCAGGCGGTCGGCGAAGCGCTTCTGCCCGGCGAAGGTATCGGTGTTGAGGATGTACAGTTCTTCCTCACCATCGCCGTCGATGTCGCAGGCGGCGACGCCAATCGCCTGACGTTCGGGGTCGGCGATAGCGGGGGGTGCGACGTTGCGGAAATAGCTCCCATCCCACTTCAAGACCTCGTTCGGGAAGCCGAAGCCCGCCACGACTGCCTCGAATACCCCATCCTGATCGACATCCGTGATGGCGATACCATAGTTGAGCTGACTGGGGTTGTTGTAGAGCAGGCGGCTGTGGTCGGTGAACATGCTTTTTTGTACTCGATGGCGTCAAGCAAGGGATTATAGACACTTTTCCTCACGGGGGAAAATGAAAAACGTACAAATTAGTGAGGGAAACGAATCTTCGTTGCTCTAAACCCTTTCAACAGCGCGCCTGCCCGCCATTGAGATAGGTGTCGAGCGCACGCTCGCGCTCGCGCCAGTCCGGCATGTGCGCGGACATCAGCGCCTTGAATTCCTTGCCGTGATTGAAGGCACGCAGATGTACCAGCTCGTGCAGCACGACGTACTCCGCCAGCGGGCGCGGCACGCTGCACAGCGCGGTGTTGAGCGTGATGTTGCCCTTGCTCGAACACGACCCCCACTTCCGGTACATGTCGCGCACCTGCACGCGACCGGGCTGCACGCCGAGGCGCTCTGCCCACTCCGCCAGCAGCGCGCGCAGTTCGTCGGCGCTGGTTTGCTCGACGGCGGGCGCGGGCGTTCCCAGCTTGCGGATGCCCTCCTCGATAAATAGGCGCACCTGACGGCTGTCCGGCTTGAGCCAGCGTGGAATGAAGACCACCAGCCCGACCGGCGTGCGTTTCATCACCAGGCTGCGCCGGTTCTGGCGGTGGATGCGAATGTTAACCATGAAGCGTCCTACATCGTCGGTATAATGCACGAAGTTGAAAGTTCAAAGTCGAAAGTTAAAAGTGAGGGCAAATCAGCCGCACCACACTCTTAACTTTCACCTGTTTCTACTTTTAACTCAGGAATTATACTGGCGAATCGCGGAGCGGATATGCAGGCGGCGAAATGGGGATTCGGCGTGGCGCTGGTACACCGCCTGCTGCTGACGGTCTGGATGGCGCTCGTCTGGAGCGTGGTCGGCGCGCACCTCGTCGGCGTGCAGGCGGATTTCCACACCGCCGGGGCACAGCTTCCCGCGCTGACGACCCCCGCCGACGAGACAGTCTTCGGCATCTGGCGGCGCTGGGACGCGGTGCATTACCTCGACCTCGCCGCCAACGGCTACCGTGTCGATCATCCCGGTCCGACGGTCTTCGGGGTGCTGACTCCGCTGGCGATCCGCGCCACCGACGCCCTGCTGCCCGGATCGCTCGATCTGGCGGCGCTGGTCTTCGAAACGCTGGCGTTCGGGCTGGCGCTGACCCTGATCTACAAGGTGGGTGAAGCCTACTACGGCGACGGCGAGCTGGGACGCTGGGCGCTGCTGCTCACGGCGCTGCTGCCGCTCTCGTATTTCTTCGAGTCGCCGCTCTCCGAATCGATCTATCTGGCGATGACGCTGGGGGTGTTCTACTTCGGCGCGAACCCGAAACTTGTTTCGGACCGGCGCTGGTGGGGCGCGGCGGTCTGCGGCGGCGCTGGCGACGCTGGCGCGCTCGCAGGGCGTCCTGCTGCTGCCGATTGCCGGGCTGATGCTGCTGGAGCAGAACGGCTTCGACCTGCGCGACCGTTCGCGCTGGATCGCCCCGATTCGCCGAGCGATAGCCCAGGGCTGGATGCTGGCGCTGATCCCGTTGGGGTTCGTCGGCTTCCTGCTCTACCGCCAGAGCCTCGGTCTGCCGTCGCTCAACGACGTATACAACAACGTCTCCTACGTCTACCTGACCAACCCGGTCGACGGGCTGATCACCAACCTGCGCTGGATCGTCGAGCATCCGGCGAGCGCGCTCACCAACGTCGACATGTGGGCGCTGCTGGTCGCGCTGGCGCTGAGCTGCGCGGCGCTGTTCTTCCCGCGCCACCGCCGCCTGCCGCTGGTCGCCTACAACTTCGGCTTCATCCTCTTCTTCGTCAGCAAGGTCAATTACCTCTACGGCACGCACGAGGTCATCTTCACGCAGAGCTTCGGGCGCTACTCGCTGGCGCTCTTTCCGCTGACCTTTCTCGTCGCCGACGGCTTGCGCGCCACGACGCCGCTCGTGCGCGTGCTCGGCGTGGGGCTGCTGCTGTTCGGCGTGGTCGGCTTCAGCGCGCTCTACGTGCTGGCGCTCACGGGTCCCTGATCGCTTCTGGCGGTGGTCACTCCCGACGTATGGTCAGGGGTGGTCATTGACCGGATATATCCATCTTCCGATAATGGCACTAAATCGAATGCCCATTTAATTATTGAGGGAGGATAGGGATGGCGAATCAGCAACCGAAATATGCCTTTTTTGGCGGCAAGATCGTACCGATAGAAGAAGCGAAGGTCAGCGTGATGACGCACGCCTTCAACTACGGCACGGGCGTCTTCGCCGGGATGCGCGGCTACTGGAACGACGATGAAAAGCAGATGTTCATCTTCCGCGCGCACGACCACTTCGAGCGCTTCCGCCAGTCCGCCGGTCTGATGCGTATCGACGTGCCCTACAGCGAAGCGGAACTGACCGACATTCTGGTCGAACTGCTGCGCACCGAAGGCTATCAGGAAAACTGCTACATTCGCCCGCTGGCGTATAAATCGACCGAAATGATCGGCGTCAAGCTGCACGACGTGGACGACGCCGTGACGATCTTCGCCCTGCCCTTCGGACGCTACGTCAAGAATGAGGAGGGGCTGCACGTCGGCTTCTCAGCGTGGCGGCGTGTGGAAGATAACGCCATCCCGGCGCGCGGTAAAGTCGTCGGCGCGTATGCCAACTCCGCGCTGATCAAGACCGACGCCGTGCTGGCGGGCTACGACGAGGCGCTGGTACTCAACGAGGACGGGCACATCTCCGAGGCGAGCGCCGCCAACGTCTTCATCGTCCGTAAGGGCGTGGCGATCACGCCGTCGATCAACTCGAACGTGCTGGAAGGCATCATCCGCCGCACGCTGATCGAGCTGCTGCGCAACGAGCTGGGCATCGAAGTGGTCGAGCGGAATATCGACCGCACCGAAGCCTACATCGCCGACGAGATGTTCCTGTGCGGCACGGGCGTGCAGCTTGCCGCCGTGACCCAGATCGAGCACCGCCCGATTGGCTCCGGCGAGATGGGACCGATCACCCAACAAATCCGCGATCTGTTCTTCGACGTGGTCTACGGGCGGGCGCCCAAGTACCGCGACTGGCTGACGCCGGTCTACGTGCCGGAGCAGGTTGGGTAATTTGCTGGAAAACGTAGGGGCGGGTTTGAAACCCGCCCCTACCGTGTCTGCCTCTCTTTTCGCTACGCCCCCGCCGCCGCGTAAATCTTGCCGACGTGGTAAAGCTCGCGCGCCTGCGCCGCCAGTTCCTCGCGGAAATCGGGATGCGCGATGTTGATCAGCATCTGCGCCCGCTGCGCAATCGTCTTGCCGAACAGGTCGGCGACGCCGTACTCGGTCGCCACGATATGCACGTCGTTGCGCGAAGTGGTCACACCCGCGCCCGAGCTTGAGCGTCGGCACGATACGGCTGAGCGCGCCGTTTTTCGCCGTGCTCGGCAGCGCGATGATCGACTTGCCATCTTTGCTGCGCGCCGCGCCGCGCACGAAATCGACCTGCCCGCCGACGCCGGAGTAAAAGCGCGTGCCGATGCTGTCGGCGCACACCTGCCCGGTCAGATCGACCTCCAGCGCCGAGTTGATCGACACCATGCGGTCGTTGCGCGCGATGATGAACGGGTCGTTGACGTATTCCGTCGGGTGCAGCTCGATCACCGGATTGTCGTCGATGTAGCGGAACAGCTCCCGCGTGCCGATCACGAAGCCCGCGACCACCTTGCCGGTGTGGATGCTCTTGGCGGCGTTGGTGATCACGCCCGCCTCGATCATCTCCATCACGCCGTCGGAGAACAATTCCGTGTGGATGCCCAGGTCGCGGTGGTTCGTCAGGCGGCGCAGCACCGCGTCGGGGATGCCGCCGATGCCCGTTTGCAGCGTCGCGCCGTCCGGGATCAGCGCGGCGATGTGTTCCGCCACCTGATCCTGTATGGCTGACGGGGGCAGCGGCTTGGCTTCAGGCAGCGGGTAATCGACCTCAATGCAGTAATCGATCTTGCTGATGTGGATGAAGCTGTCGCCGAGCGTGCGCGGCATGTGCGGGTTGATCTGCGCGATCACCAGCTTGGCGGATTCAGCGGCGCTTTTGGTCACGCCGACTTCGACGCCATACGAGCAGTAGCCGTGCTCATCCGGCGGGCTGACGTGAATCACCGCGACATCCGGCGTTAAGTGCCCGCCCCGAAACAGGGCTGGGACTTCGTGCAGAAAGATCGGTGTGAAATCCGCCGTGCCGTTATTGACGGCGGTGCGCATGTTTTCGCTGATGAACAGGTTATTGACGTGAATGTGCTCGGACATCTCCGCCGTGATGTACTCGCGCAGTCCGATGCTCAGGACCTGCACCAGCTCCACGTTCTCCAATTCCTGATAGCGCCGCACGAGCGCCTCGACGAACGGAATCGGCGTCGAGCAGTTCCCGGTGATGAAGATGCGCTGCCCGGAAACGATTTTCTGCGCGGCTTCTTCAGCCGTTATCCTGCATATGGCGCGACTCATGGAATCCTCGTTATTGGTGAAATCATTCACATTCAGGGTAACGGAAGGCTCTTACGGGCAATAGTGTCAAAGATCGTCTCGATCCCACGATCTTTAACACTACGCCGATTCTTCGCCTGAGCGCACGATAGAAGCGTAGAGGAAGTAGTAAGGAGAGACTGAAATGTTAGAGCATGTCGTAGTTCCGCTTGATGGATCGCGTCTCGCTCAAACAGCCCTCGATTACGCGCTTCGGTTACTCGGTGAAAGCGGTGAACTTATTCTTGTGTCCGTTCTTCAGCAACCGGATGTCCCAATATATGATTTCTATCCGTCCACAGGGATGCCGCAAGTTAAAGATTACGAATTAACCTTTAACGAAACCGTCGGGCGCGTGCAGGACTATCTGAAACGGCTCGCAGACGACATTCAGGCAAAGTACCCCTACAGGGTCAACACGATGGTCGAAGCGGGCGACCCCGCGACCGCGATCATCGAGATTGCCCAGAAGCTGAATGTCGACGCCATCGTCATGTCCACGCACGGGCGTTCTGGCTTGAGCCGCTGGCTGTTCGGCAGCGTGACGCAGAAAGTTTTAGCGGGAAGCTGCTGCCCGGTATTCGTCATTCCGGCGAAGGCGCAGGAAGAGACCAGATCGTCGCAGGAGGTCAAGAAAACCCAGCCGATCCCGATCTGAGCAGTACGGTGGCAGCACACAACAACGAGGTGATCATCTCCGTAACGGAGATAATCTGATACGGTCGCCGATGCGGGGGCACTCCCTCATTGTCCCCGCCGAGGCGTCGTAATGCCCGACAGAGAAGGACGGTTGGTTATCCGTCCTTTTCTGATCCCCAGTGAGCAGCGACAGCAGCCTGCGCAACATGCGCTGTGGGTATGTCTGTGTTCCGCGAAGTGAATATCGGAGACAGGCAACAAAAAACGGTATGGACGAGCCGCCCACACCGTCGGTGTATCGGTCAGGAAGTGTGCTCGTCGCCTTTTTCGAGGCTCGACGGCGGCACCAGTTCGTTGATGTTGTGCTTGACGGCATAGGCAGCGGCTTCGGCGCGGTTAGAGACGCCGATCTTCGCCAGAATGCTGCTGACGTAGTTGCGCACCGTCCCCTCGCCCAGGTACAGCTTGACCGCGATCTGGCGGTTGGTCAGCCCTTCGGCGACCAGCGCCAGCACCGCCATCTCCTGCGCCGTCAGGTCGGAGAACGCGGCTGCCTGCTGCGCCTGGTTTGCCTTGCGCATCTCGGCGAAGACCGCTGAAGTCATCGCCGGGTCGAGCATTCCTTCGCCGCGACTCACCCGCTCGACCGCCTGCACCAGCTCGTTGTCGCCGATGCGCTTGAGGATGTAGCCGGACGCGCCCGCCTGCACCGCCGCGAACAGCAGCTCGTCCTCGGCATACGAAGTCAGCATGACCACGCGGCAGCCCTCGACAGTCTCGACGATCCGGCGGCAGGCTTCAATGCCCGACAGCCCCGGCATACGGATGTCCAGCACGGCGACATCGGGATGATGCTCCTGCGCCTTACTGACCGCTTCCTCGCCCGTTGACGCTTCCGCGACGACGCGGAAGTAGCCCTGGCGCTCCAGAAGTGCGCGAAGCCCCGCACGCACAACCGCATGGTCATCAGCAATGAGGATCCGTACTATTTTGGACATAGCTGTTCGCCTGATCAGATTTAAGTCGTTACAATCATGTAGACATCAAGCATATCACATTTGAGATTATGCGCATTAGTGACGAATATTCCCGGAATGACATGTCTTTGCTCCTTTCCACGCTGAAAGCCATTGCCACGACCGTGATTTACGCTGCCGGGGCGGACACGCTCGGCGAAGTGCTGGAACGCATCGCCGATGCCGCGCGCGATCTGGTCGGCGCGCGTTACGTCGCGCTCGGCATCCCGGATGGACACGGCGGGCTGGAGTACTTCGAGTTCACGGGCATGGAAGCGGAAGCCGCCAACATGATCGGGCATCTGCCGCGCGGGCGCGGCTTGCTCGGCGCGATCATGCAGGAGCGCAAGCCGATCCGGCTGGAGCGAATGCAGGACGACCCGCGCTCGGTCGGCTTTCCACCGAATCACCCGCCCATGGAGCGCTTCCTCGGCGTGCCAATTCTGACCGGCGATCACCTGTTTGGGATGCTGTATCTGACGGATCGCACCGACGGGCAGCCGTTCGACGAGCAGGATCAATGGCTGATGGAGACGATTGCGGGCTATGCTGCGCTCGCCATCGCCGGGGTCGAGCTGCGCGAGAAAGAGCGCCGGGTCGCCCTGTTAGAGGAACGCGACCGCATCAGCATGGAACTGCACGACGGCGTGATCCAGTCGCTCTACGCAATCGGTATGTATCTGGAACTGCTGCGCACCTCCGAGGCGATCAAGCCGGAGGAACTCACGCAGGCGGTGCAGAACCTGGACTCGGTGATCACCGACATTCGCAGCTACATTCAGAATCTCAAGGCGCGTGAGCGTCAGGCGCAGTCGCTCGAAGACAGCCTGCGCGAACTCGTCCATCGCCTGCACGTCCCGACGACAATGAACGTCATCATCGAGCCAATTCAGGAACCCGTGTCGCTCACGCCCGCCACCTTCGAAGCAATCTGCCAGATGGCGAACGAAGCGCTCAGCAACGCCATCCGCCACGCCAACGCGCAGCACGTCCACGTCGGCACGACGCAGACCACGCATCAATTCACCCTCACCATCAGCGACGACGGGAAAGGCTTCGACCCCAGCGTGGCGGAGCGCGATGATGGCGGACTCGGCTTGCACAACATGCAGGAGCGCGCCCGGCTGCACAGCGGCTCCGTCACCATCAACTCGGCGCCGGGCAGAGGCACGAAGATCAGCATGAGCATCCCCGTTTAGGCAGCGTATTCGCCCCGCGACCGACAGAAGCGCGCGCCGCTTTTGCTGTCGGCAATTTCATCTCCCAACGACATCCGTAGAACGTCATGGCGAAGCCCGTATAATCCGATACGGATTTCGCCCACAACGCCTATCTCTTCCTCTGACATCTGTCACCAGAATGGCAGTACCATCGTTTGGGCAATTTACCTTATCGTCAAAGATAGCACGTGGATTAAAGGAAAGTCAGATTATGGAACTCGAGAATGTCAAGGTGCGCGAATGGATGACCAGTCCCGTGATCAGCGTGCCGCCTAGCACGCCGATAAGCACTGCGCACCAACTCATGAAGGAACACGGGATTCGTCGGCTGCCGGTCGTCGAACATGACGAAGTGATCGGCATAATTACACTCGGTGACGTGCGCGAAGCCAGTCCATCGGACGCGACGACACTGAGCATTTGGGAAATGAATTATTTGTGGGCGCAGTTGAACGTCGAAAAAGTGATGACCCGCAAAGTGATCGTCGCCCGTCCTGACGATCCGCTGCTGGACATCGCCCAGATTATGCTCGACAGGAAGATCAGCGGCTTGCCGGTCATCGATGAGCGCGGTCATCTGGTCGGGATTATTACCGAGTCCGATATTTTTAGAATGCTGGTGGAGTCGCGCACGCAGGTGCTGTCGTCGAAGCCCTAGACTAGTTTCACACCAGACGCATGTGACCCCCGCGGGCACGGGGGTCATATCGCAAGAGGAGTACCCATGAACGTTTCCGATATTATGACCGCAAAGCCGCTGTCGATCCATCAGAACGGCACGCTGCGTCAGGCGCTTGAGCTGATGGAAGCCCACCACTTTCGGCATTTGCCGGTGCTGAATTCGGAAAGTCAGCTCGTCGGCATCATCAGCGACCGCGACTGCCGGACGGCGCTCAATTCCCCTCACATCCTGCGCGAACGCTGGCAGGACGAGGAGTTGGCGGAAGCGCTGCGCGTCCGCACGCTCATGACTCCTGCTCCAATCGTCATCGAGCCGGACGCGGAAGCGGTCGAAGCTGCGCGCCTGATGCTCAACAATCACATTAGCTGCCTGCCCGTCATTCTGGGCGAGACGCTGGTCGGCATTGTGACCACCTCCGACATCATGGTGGCGTTCATGGAACTGTACCGCCGCGAACAGAGATACCGCCAAACCTTATAACCACACGGGCGATCCATTTCTCGCTGCCGCCGTCGAGCGGCAGCTTGCGCGTGTCACGGGTTGACGCCCGCTTCACGCCTGAGTTTAGCGATCCGTGAACATTGTGATCCCAGGTGCTTCACAGGTGTTGCAACCTCCGCTATGATCATGCGTAAAATCCCCCAGTGGATTGACCTCTAGGAGTTGGAGTCTGTGAATCACAATGGCGACAAGGTAGTAATCCGCACGCGCGGGCTGGCGAAAGACCTGCCGTTGGGCAAGACGGTCGTTCACGCGCTGCGCGGCGTGGATATGGACGTTTACGCGGGGGAGATCGTCAGCATCGTCGGACCATCCGGCAGCGGCAAAAGCACACTGCTGGGCTTGATCGGCGGGCTGGACAGCCCCACGCACGGCACAATTGAGATCGACGGCGTCGACGTGACGCGCATGAACGAAGACCAGCTCACCGAGATCCGCAACGAGAAGATCGGCTTCATCTTCCAGTTCTTCAATCTGATCCCCACGCTGACGGCGCTGGAGAACGTGCTGCTGCCGATGCAGTTCGCGCGCCACCCGCCGTCCAACCCGGACAAGCGCGCCAGAGACCTGCTCGACCTGCTCGGCTTGAAAGACCGCCGCAATCATCGCCCGTCCGAGCTTTCGGGGGGACAGCAGCAGCGCGTCGCCATCGCGCGGGCGCTCGCCAACAATCCGCCGCTGCTGCTCGCCGACGAACCCACCGGCAACCTCGACACCGAGTCCGGCGCGCTGGTGCTGGAAACGCTGGAGCAAATCCGCCAGCACGAAGGGACGACGGTCGTGATCGTCACCCACGACGAGAAGCTGGCGAGCCGCGCTGACCGGGTGCTGACGCTGGTCGACGGCGCCATCGTCAACGGGCAGGTGACCGCCGCGCCGTGATATAATACGCCCGGATTTTCACGCGCGGGAGAAGAATGAATCACATGGGCGCTGAATACGAAACCTACCCGATAGAAGTTGCCGGAGTCAAGCGCGATTTACGCCTGTTCGCCATCAAGCCGGGCGTGCGGATCGCCATCCTCAACATTCTGGGCGATACCGAACTGGTGCAGGCGGTCAGCAAGGCATTAGGAGACAAGCTGCGTGGCTACGACTTCGGCGTGCTGATCACGCCGGAAGCCAAAAGCATCCCGCTGGCGCATGGGCTTTCCGTCGAGCTTGGGCTGCCTTACGTCGTCCTGCGCAAAGCCTACAAGCCGTACATGGGCGACGCCCTGCAATCGGAGACGCTCAGCATCACGACCGGCGCGACGCAAACGCTGTTTCTGGACGAAAAAGACCGCGACCTGATCCGGGGCAAGCGCGTCGCCCTGATCGACGACGTGATTTCGACGGGGAGCACTTTGCAGGGGATGCGCCTGATCATGGAGAAAGCCGGGGCGACGGTCGCCGTCGAAGCGGCGATCTTCACCGAAGGCGACCGCGCCGCATGGTCGAACATCGTGGCGCTGGGGCACCTGCCCGTGTTCGTGGACAAAGCCTAGCTCTGCTTCACCTCACCTCAACCGGGCGCGCCTGCAAGGACGCGCCCGGTCTTTTTGTACCCTCCGTTTCGCCTCCAGTCCTAGATGGTTCGTGACCATCGGCGCAGCTTCGCGCTACAATGAGTATGAAATCATGTGCCTCGCAACGTCGCCCCTGATCTGTCCACGTAATAGCATTTCGTATATAGCTCAAAGAAGGATTTGATGATGCTCAAGAAATTTATGCTCCTCGTTCTCGTTTTTGGCGTCATCGGCGGCTTCGCAGCCGTCCACGCCGCCAACCCGCGCCCAGTCGTCATCGACAGTGACATGACCACCGACGACTTCATGGCGACGCTGTTTCTGCTCAACGACCCGGACGTTTCGGTCAAGGCGATCACCGTGACCGGGACGGGCTGGGCGTTCTGCGATGCGGGCGTGCGCGCCGCGCTGGGCTTGGTCGCGCTGACGAATTACGGCGACGTGCCGGTAAGCTGCTGGACGGATAAGCCGCTGCTGGGCGACAGCCCGGTGCCGAACGACTGGCGCACGACCGTCGAAGGCATCGACGCACTCGGCTTGCCACAGGGTGGTTCTCCGTCTGACATGAACGCGGTCGATCTGTTCACTTCGACGGTTCAGAATTCGCCGGAGAAGGTGACGGTGCTGGAAATTGGTCCGATGACCAACATCGGGAAAGCATTCGAAGCCACGCCATCGCTGGTGGACAACATCGAGATGATCTACATCATGGGCGGCGCGGTGGATGCGCCCGGTTCCGGCGTCAGCGACGACAACAAGACCGCCGAGTGGAATATCTACCTCGATCCGCTGGCGGCGCGGCTGGTGTTCGAGTCCGGCGCGCCGATCACGCTCGTGCCGCTGGACGCCACCAACGACGTGCCGGTCACGCCGGACTTCATGCAGACGCTGGAATCCAGCCAGAATTCGCCCGAAACGCAGTTCGTCTACAAGGCGCTCTCCGCCAGCACCAACTCGATCAATGCGGGCAGCTACTACTTCTGGGATCCGCTGGCGGGAGCGGTGCTGGGCGATCCGAGCCTGGTGACGCTGACCGACCGGATGGTCGACGTGGTTGATACCCCAGGACCCGAGTTCGGGCGCACCAAGCCGGTCGGCAACGGACCGCATATCATGGTCGCCACCAAGCCGGACGGAGCCACTTTCGAGCAACTCCTGATCGATACGTGGAATTCCGGGTCGTAAGCCCGTAGGGGCGAGGCGTTGCCTCGCCCATCAGAATTGGGCGACCTGTGCGAAACTTCGTTTCGCCTGGGTCGCCCCTACTCCCCGCTGCTCAGGTGCAGCCCGACCAGCGTCGGATCGTGGTCGGCGGCGCGGTAGAAGTCGGCGTTGTAGAGCAGCTTGATCAGGTTCTCGCTCTTGTAGTCGACGTTGTAGTCGAGCGCGGGCGGCTCGTCGGCGTCGATGTGAAATTCCCCCACACCGGTGATCTGCGGCAGCAGCGCCTCGTTCGCCAGCGCGTAGTCCAGATAGCCCCACTGCCCATCGAAAACGTAGCTGTAGGCGTCCGCGCCGATGAACTGATCGATGAGGTTGGTGTAGCCCTCGCCGAGCAGCGTCGTAATCGGGTCTTCCTTCGCATACGAGTTGAAGTCGCCGAGCAGCAGCACGTCGGGATCGTCGGCAAAATACGGATCGCTGGCGATCCACTCAGCCGTCTCGCGCGCCGCCAGCACGCGATCCTCGTTCCAGCAGCCCTGCCCGTCGCCAATATCGGCATTATCCCCGCTCACCGGGCAGCCCGAAGTCGATTTCGACTTCAGGTGATTGACGACGACGTAGAACTGCTCGCCGCTCGCGTTCTCGCGCCACAACTGCGCCAGCGGCGGGCGCGTGTTGGTGTCGAACGGAAAAACGCCGTCCAGCGCGGCGAACCCGCCGACGGGCGTGACCGCTGCGGGCTTGTAGATGAAGGCGTTGCGGATGGCGTCCGTGCCGACGCGCCCGGTATCGACGAACTGATACGTCCCTGCCCCGACGAGGTCGTTGACGCCCGCCACCAGATCGGCAATCGCCTGATCGTCGCCCTCGTCGTTCTCGACCTCGCTCAGTCCGAAGATGTCGGCGTCCAGCGCGGCGATCTCGCGGATCGTCTTGGCGCGCTGGCGGTCGAATTCCATCGGGTCGTTCGCGCCCCGGCAGTACGCCGCCGACAGATAGCCGCCCTGAAAGCAGCCCGGCGGGTTCGGGAATGTGTTGAAATAATTGAGCAGGTTGGCGCTGGCGACTTTGAGAGACGCCGCGCCCACGTCCGGCGGCTGCGTCGGGCGCGGATTGGGCGTGCTGTCGAAGGTCGGCGGCGTGGTCACGCGAACGCGGTAAGCGATGGTCGTGGCGCCGTTGTTCGTCGCCCGCCCCATCGATTGGGTCAGCACGCCGGTCACGCCGGTGACGAGATAGCCGCCGCGCACCGTGTTTTCCGCCGTCAGTTCCGGCGGCGGAAACAGGATCGGGTCGGGGTCTTCGGTCAGGGAAGCGTCGTCGAGTATGATCTGGTCGAGGTCGTTGGCTGCCTGCACCGCCTGCGCGGGCGCGCCCGGCAGCGCCACGTCGGTCGGCTGCGGCAGACGCCCGCCGCCGGAAAGCATCAGCTCGCCGTGCCGCTCCAACAGATATAATTCCGTGACCGTCAGCGGCTGCGGAAAAGTGATGAACATTCCCTCGTACTGCTCGCGCGCCTCGGCGCTGGCGAACGGCAGCGTGACCTCGGTAGCCGCAGGCAGCGGATTATCCGTGCTGCACACGACGATGCCTGAGGCGTCGGTTTTCAGGCGGGTTTCGGACGGACCGCGCGGCGCGGATTCGCCGACGACGCCCGTGACCTGCACGCGGTCGCCGACCGCGACGTAGCGCTCTTTCTTGCCCGTCAGGACGAAAATGCCGTCGGAGGTCGCCGGATCGCCATCGCCCTCATCCTGCACGTAGAAACCGAGCAGGTCGCGGGTGCTGTCGTTCCCATCGTCCTCAAAATCCGCCGTCACGATCCCCTCGATGGTCTGCGTGCCATCCAGCGCGAAGCGCTCGCCGCTGCCCTGAATCGCACCGATGGCGACGTGAGGGGCATCGCAGGTGGCAGCGCTCGTCACCGAAGCGGTAGCGCCCGCGAACGGGAGCAGCAGGATCAACAGGAACGCAGGACTGAGCAAACGAAAGTGACGCATGGATTCCTCCGTAATTTACCGGCACCCACCTACTATAAACCGTAAACGGGCAGCTTCGTATGATACGGCGATCAGCGCAGCTTGAGGTGCATGATGTCGCCGCTGGAGAAGCCGAGCGCCGCGTAGAAGGCTTCGGCGCGGTCATCCACGCGC
>CAVXEZ010000025.1:0-20809 GCA_963760975.1 uncultured Chloroflexia bacterium
TTCGGCACGGCGATGACCATCGCTTCCCCGATGTGGCGCACCTCGACCAGCTTGAGGTCGCGCGGCAGGTCGGGCAGCTTGCGGCGCAGCTTGGGGATCAGCGCGCGCGTGAAGCCCATCTTCGACGCTTCGTAGAGCCGCGCCGGAAGCTGCGACACCGCCCGCAGCTCGCCGCTCAAGCCAATCTCGCCGATCATCACCATGTCCGACGGCGTCGGCTTCTCGTAGTAGCTGGACGCCAGCGCCAGCGCCATCGCCATGTCGGACGCCGGCTCGTCGATCTTCAGCCCGCCGATCACGTTGACGAAGATGTCCTGCTCGTGCAGCTTCAGACCGAGACGCTTGGTCAGCACGGCGCTGACCATCAGCAGGCGGCTGATGTCCACGCCGTTGGGCGTGCGGCGCGGGTTGCCGAAGGTGCTGGGGCTGGTCAGCGCCTGAATTTCGACCAGCAGCGGGCGCGTGCCTTCCATCGACACGGCAATCGTCGTGCCGGGCGCGTTGAGCATCCGCTCGGCGAGGAAGGCTTCGGACGGATTGGGCACTTCGATCATGCCCAAGCCGGACATCTCGAACACGCCGACCTCGCTGGTCGCGCCGAAGCGGTTCTTCACACTCCGAAGGAGCCGGAACGCCTGAAACGGGTCGCCTTCCAGGTAGAGCACCGTGTCGACGATGTGCTCCAGCACGCGCGGTCCGGCGATGCTGCCATCTTTGGTGACGTGCCCGATCAGGAAGACGCTGACGCCGGTCGTCTTGGCGAGCATTTGCAGGCGCGAGGCGCACTCGCGCACCTGGCTGACGCTGCCCGGCGACGATTCGCTCTCCTCGGTGTAGATCGTCTGGATCGAGTCGATGATCAGGATGATTGGGTCGATACGGTTGACCTGCTCGAAGATGTCGGCGAGGTTGGTCTCGGTCAGCAGGAACAGCTCGCTGGCGTCCAAGCCCATGCGGTCGGCGCGCAGCTTGATCTGCTGGACGCTTTCTTCGCCGCTGACGTAGAGCACGCGCCCGACCTGCTGCGCCAGCGCCGCGCAGGTCTGGAGCAGCAGCGTCGATTTGCCGATGCCCGGGTCGCCGCCGATCAGCGTGATGCTGCCCGGCACGATGCCGCCGCCGAGCACGCGGTTGAACTCGGCAATCGGCACGGGCAGGCGCTGTCCCGCTTCGCCGCTGATCTCGCCCAGGCGCTGCGGCTGGCTCTGCGGCAGGACGACGCGCTGGCGCCCGTTGCCGCTTTTGCCCTTGCTCACCTCGTGGATTTCTTCGACCATCGTGTTGAATTCGCCGCACGAGGGACAGCGCCCGAAATAGCGCGGCGTCTGCCGCCCGCAGTTCTGGCATACGTAGGTGCTGCGTGTCTTTGCCATGAAAAAGAGCCTTCAGCTTTCAGCGGTCGTTTGGAAAGATGTCCATCGCAGGGGCGCAGCACGCTTCGCCCCCAGACGATCATCGTCGATTACTGTTATAGAACATTTGTGTCGAATTATAGCGCAAAACAGTGGCGAAGGAAACCTTTGCGTCTTGCCTTTAGTCTTTGCGTCCTTGCGTTGAGGTTTTTTCGATCCACGCCTGCAATTTGTCCAGCCATTGGGGATCGTTGGCGTCGATGCCGCTGGCGAAGAGCAGCACGCGCCGGGCGATCACGGCGTCGAGGTCGTCTTCGCCGCGCTCGACCAGCCAGAGCAGGTCAGGGGCGCAGCGCGGGTCGCCGAGCGCCGCCAGCAGCGCCGCCCCGGTCGAGATGCGCAGCTCGGCGTTGGCTTTTTCGTTGGCGATTTCGAGGAACTCGGCGGTGCTGTGCCAGCCGGAGATGTCGGTCATCTCGGCGTCGAGCGACTGCCGAAAGGTGAGAGTCCAGCGGGCAAGCACCGTCTCGCTCTCGGCGATCAGATCGACCAGCGCGGCGCGGATGGCAGCCGCTTGTTCGCCGGGGTCGGCGCGCTCCGCGATACGCTGCGCGAGCGTCTCGATTTCGGCGTCGGTCAGGTCGATGCCGCGTCCGGCGAGCGGACGCCTGAACTGGCGCAGGAGGATCGCCAGCAGGTCGGCGAGCGGGGCGTCCCGGTAGGCTGCGAGCCGATCAGGGTGCATCGTCCGGCGCGGCGGTGGATTCGTCCTCGGCGGCTTCGCGCTCGACGTACTGGGCGACGGCTTCGTTGACGACCTCCATGACGCTGCGCCCCGTCCGCTTGGCGATTTTCTCGACCTGGTAAATCAAATTGAACTCGATTTCGACGTACATGTGCTTCTCTCGTTTGTGCTGTGGTCGCGCCGATTATGCCATTTTTATGGTGATCAGGATAGAGGTGAGAACGGTTTGGGTGCGCTATTCGGTGGTGACGTACTGCGCCAGGCGCTGGGCGATCTGCGGTACGTCGTACTTCCCCTGTGCGATTTCGAGCAGAAACGCCTGCTGCGCCGCGTCGTCCCAGGTCAGGCGATAGCCGTTGACGTGCAGAAACAGGCTGACGGCGAGCGCGGCGGTGCGCTTGTTGCCATCGGCGAACAGGTGATGGTAAGCGAGCGAGTGGAGCAGCGCCGCCGCCTTGTCGACCAGCGTCGGAAACTGGACTTCGCCGAACAGCACCAGCGTCGGGCGGGCGGCGGCGGACTCCAGCAGGTGAATGTCGCGCACGTAGGTATGCCCCCCGGTCACGGTGTCGTTGAGGTTGTAGAGGTCGGAGGTGGTGAGGTAGCGGATCGGCTTATCGTCGCTCAAGCTCATCCAGCAGCCCTTTCTGCTCCTCGACGATCTGGGCGATCAAGTGCATGTCGGTCTTGGCGTCCGGCGGCAGGTCATAAGGGCACGCCTCCAGCGGAAACCACACCGCCGCCTGATCGACGCCCATCGCGCCCTCGGCGACGCGCAGGATGACCGAGAGCGCGTCGTCCTGCGCCCACGTCACCGCCTGCCCGTTGACGCGGAACATGAAAACCACGCCGACGGTGGCGGTGCGCTTGTTACCGTCGGTGAAGGGATGGTTGCGCGCGAGCGAGTGCAGCAGCGCCGCCGCCTTCTCGCGCAGGGTCGGGTAGGCGTCTTCTCCGAAGGCGCTGGCAGCCGGGCGCTGCACCGCCGCTTCCAGCAGTTGGATGTCGCGGATTTGCTGCTTGCCGCTGGCGATGTCCGGCTTGTTGAGCACGACGCCGTTGATGTGGATCATTTCGGATAGCGTGACGTAGCGCATGTTTATCGTACCGAGTGCCGAGTCGAAATGTTCGAACGGGCTGCTGATGACTTCCTTATTCTCAGGCAAAACCCTATGTTCAACAACTCAGGTATCTGTCCTGCGCTGGAGGCGCGATGCGGCGAGGTCATGTGCCTCAACCATGAGCTTTTTCGCGAGCGCTTCTTTTTCACCGGACGGGTTCAGGATGCAGACGAAATGCTGCCTGGCATAGTCGGGATGCGGCATGAACACATTCAGCGCTTTGTAGTCGACGTTTTCGGCGTTCGCATCGGCAAACAGCGATTCAAAGGTCTCCCGGCTGACGCCGATATTGATGCGGAAGACGCCTTCGCGGTTCAGATTGGATACGTTGTCATAATCGTTGTCGGAATCCGCAAGGGACACAAACGGCAGACGATGGTCGTCGCCGACGAAGAAAAAGGTGTAGCCGAAATTCTCCTCGCGCTGCACGTTTTCCATATTGGCGACAAATGCTTCTGCTTCTCGCTGGTTCATCTTATCAACCCTTCGGAGCCTAACGTGTCGATGGACGGCAGCCACTTTATGTTCTCAATTGACCAAATTGTGCTGTTTGGATGGTGATAAACATGTTCCCGGCCGTCTTTAGGTGAGAATGCCGCTGTCTCGCATCGGCTCAATTGGTTTCCGTCAGCCATTCCAGCAGCGCCAGCACGCCGCGCAGGTTGCGGGCGTATTCCGGGTCGTCGTGCGACGCCAGTTCCACGTCGGCGGCGGGGATGCCCTGACCGTCCGCCCAACTGACGGCTGTCCCCGTGACCGGATAGGCGGAGAAGGGCGCGTCGTGCGGGTAGCCCGCCGCTTCCCCGAAGACCGCCGCCATCGCCGCCGAGCCGTGATCGCCGTCGCATTCGCCCGCGAAGACGCCGTTGGCGGCGCTGTGATACGACAGCAGGGCGGCGGGGCGGATTCGCAGCAGCAGCGCCGCCAGCGCCTGCGTCTCCGGCTCGGACATGGCGCGCACGCCGGGGCTGACGCGCTCGTCCCGCCAGAAAGCCTCGCTCGACCAGGCACACGACCAGTTGCGGTTGAGGTCAACGCCGTCGCCGTTGAAGCGCCCGCGCGGGATTTCCCCGTAAGCGTAGCCGTCGGGATTGACCAGCGGAACGATGATCAGCGACGTGCCCGGCGGGACATCCTGCGGGGTTTGTGTGAAGTGGTCGATCATCCTCTGCATCAGTTCGACGGTGTTGGCTTCCCAGCCGCCGTGTATCCCGCCCATCAGCATCAACACGCGCTCGCCCGACCCGAAACGCCGCAGCGTCAGCGCGCGCCCCTCGACCGAGTAACCGATCACCATACCGTCGGTGATTGGCGTATCCGTCGGTGTATCCGGTGAAGGGATTATCGTCGGCTCAACGGACGGTGCGAGGGTGGCGCTCGGCACGGCGGTCGCCGGAGCGATGCGGCGGGGCGTGAGCGTCGCCGGACGCGGCAGCGTTGGGGGCGAGGAGGGCGGCGCAGGCGAGGCGTCGCTCGCCGCCAGCGGGGCGGCTTGGCACGCGGCGCAAGTCCAAAGTATAGTTATAAGGACAAGGAAGCGAACCATTGGGCAGCTCCGCAAGGAGTGAGAACAATGTCGTCGAAAGCAAAAGCGTCCTGCATTCTGTTCCTGATTATGCTCGTGATGGCGAGCGCCTGCACGAAACCGCCTGTACCGCAAGCTGTCCCCACGCTTGCCATCCTGCCCAGCGCAACGCCCTCGACGACGCCGTCGATCACGCCAAGTCCAACCCCATCGTACACGCCGACGCCGACTTACACCCCTACGTATACCCTGACGCCGACACCGACCGCTACCGCGACGACGATACCCAGCCTGACGCCTTCACAGACGTTCACGGCATCGCTGACCAATACCCTGACACCCACCTTCACCTTCACGCCGACGCCGACTTATACGCCCACAGCTACGTTCACGCCGACACCGACGTATACTTTCACGCCGTCAGCGACGTTCACGCTCACGCCGAGCAATACGCCCACGCTGACGCCCACCTTCACGCCCTCGCCGACGCTGACGCCCGTCCCGCCGCAGATTGTGTCGTTCGGCGTGAGCAGCACCAGTGTGATTCCCTACACGTCGATTCGGATCGTGTGGGTGACCAACGCCGACAACGTGCGCCTGGAGGAACTGAACGGGCAGAGCGGGATGCTGCAACGGCTTCAGGTTTTGCCCACCGGGCAGTTCAATATCGTTGTGCCCGGCAATCTGGGCAAGGTGATCTATTTCCGGCTGGTCGCCAGCCGCAACAATGTCGAAATCAACCAGACGATCCCGGTCAACGTCGTCTGCCAGTACACCTGGTTCTTCGGCAGTCAGTACGTGCCGCCGAATTCCGGCTGCCCCGCCCGCGTCGTGACTTCCGACGGCAGATACCAGTCGTTCGAGCGCGGCGTCATGCTCTACGTGAGCGGCAGCGGGCTGAACCGAATCTACGGGCTGCAAGATGACGGCTCACTGTACGTCAGCGCGGTCAGCGGCTGGGATGGCGCGACGCTCAATACCAGCCCCGCGCCGGATGGACGCTTCATGCCGCAGGAGATGTTCAACTGGGTGTACTATAACACGCTCGCGCCGATTGGAAGCTGGAACAGCGCGCTGGGCTGGGCGACCGGCAACGTCGTCAGCGCGCCGCGCTCGATTCAGTGGGAGAACGCCGTCAGCGGGAGCAACCCGTTCTACATCGACGCGCCGGACGGAGCGGTCTATCGCTTTTCCGGCGGCGACAGCGGGACGTGGAGGCGCGTCCGCTGAAAGCGCGTTTGCTGAAAACTCCTATTTGGGCGGGGTATCTTCCGGTCTTTGCGCAACTCCGTGCCCTCTTCCGCGTATAATCCTATGAGTTATACTTCGACAGCAATCTCATCACGAAAGGATATTTTCGTGCTGCGTGTGTTGACTATCGCGCTGATCGCGCTGCTGGTGGGCTGTTCGTCGGCTTCGCCATCTCCAACGGAAGCTCCACCGGACCCCGTGAAATTGATCACGGAAGCTGCCGCGAACATTCGGGAGGCGAAAACCTTCCGCATCTCAGTGGACGAATCGGGACCGGATTACATGCTCTATACCGATTACGCGACGGTCTTCTTCCGCCGCGCCGTCGCGCAGTACGTCGCGCCGGGCTTGATGCAGGCGACCATCAATGTGCTTGCCGCCGGGCTGCTGGTGCAGGTCAACGTGTTTTCGCACGGCACCGATCAATGGTATCGGGCGGTCTGGACGCTCAACAAGTGGCTCAACCAGCCGTTCGCGCCCGATTTCAACCCCGAAACGCTGATCGCCGAGAACACCGGCTTTCAGGCGGCGATGAAGGCGCTGATCGGCTTGAAGTACGTGGGTGCGGAACAGTTGGAAAGCGGCGAGCAGGTCTATCACCTGTCGGCGACCGCCAACGGACCGGACGTCGCGGCGCTGCTCGGCAACCTGATCGAGCCGGTCGGCACGGTGGGCGTGGACGTGTACATCGACCAGACCACGCGCTACCCGGCGCGCTTCGTCATCACCGAGTACGACAGCCCGTATGCGGTCACGCCCCAACCGGGCGAGCAAGCCGCGCCGGTCGTCTGGACGATTGATGTCTACGACATCGACGCGAAAGCCGACCTGTCCACGCCGGAAGCGCTGAGCGACGCCCCGGCGGCGACCGCGCCCGCCAATTCCAATCTGCTGCTGCCGATTGACACCGTCAAGCCCGACGCGACGGAAGCCAGCGCTCCATGAGACGACCCTGGCTGATACTGGCGCTGATCTGCGTGCCAGTCTTCATCGGGTCGCTCGACCTGACGATTGTCTCCGCGTTCCTGCCGGAGATCATCGTCAAGCTGGAGCTGCCCGTGCAGAGCGTGATCGACGATGCCGCCTGGGTGGTGACGGGCTATCTGCTCGCCTATACCATCAGCATGACCTTCATGGGGCGCGTCAGCGACCTGATCGGGCGGCGGCGCACCTACATCGCCTGCCTGATCATCTTCATGATTGGCTCGGTGGTCGTCGCGGAAGTCGATCCCAAAGCGCAGCAGGGAGTCGCCGGGATGATTTTCAGCATCATGTTCCGGCTGCAAGGCGTCCGTCCCGATCCGGGCAGCGTGGCGCTGATCACGGTCATCATCGGGCGCGTGATTCAAGCGCTGGGCGCGGGCGCGCTCGTCCCGATCAGTCTGGCGCTGGTCGGCGACCTGTTCCCGGCGGCGCGGCGCGCGCAGCCGCTCGGCGTGATCGGCGCGGTCGATACGCTTGGCTGGGTGCTGGGGCATCTCTACGGCGGGATCATGGTGCGGCTGTTCAGCGAATACAGCGCGCAGTTCGTCAGCTTCTTCCAGTCGCTCGGCTTGAACTGGGCAGCGCCGGACTGGCGCGCCCTGTTCTGGATCAACATTCCCGTGTCGCTGATCGCGCTGGCGCTGACGTGGTGGACGCTGCGCGACGTGCCGCAGGCGCGCGGTAAGGGACGCTTCGACTTCGTCGGGACGATCCTGATCATCGTCGCGCTGACCTGCCTGGTGCTCGGCTTGGGCGCGAACATCGAGATCAGCTCGAACACGACGGATTTCTCAGACATCGGCGGGCTGCCGCCTTATGCCGTGCCCGTGCTGGCGGTCGCCGCGCTGGCGTTCGTGCTGTTCATCGTCGCGGAGCTGCGCGTGCGCGACCCGCTGTTCGACCTGCACCTCTTCCGCAGGCGCAACCTCTCCGCCGGGCTGGCGACTAACCTGTTCGTCGGCTTCTGCCTGATGATCGGACTGGTCAGCGTGCCGATTCTGGTCAACATCCGCCTGCCCGACGCCAGCCAGCTTTCGCAGGCGGCGCTGCAAGTCGGCATCCTGCTCTCGGCGCTGACCGTGCCGATGGCGATTGCGGCTGTCCCCGGCGGCTGGCTGAGCGAGCGCATCGGCTACCGCTGGACGACGGCGCTCGGTCTGACGCTGGCGCTGGTCGGCTTCGGGGCGGTCTGGCAGACGTGGACGCTCGACGTGGCGGACGGCGTGATCGCCGTCGAGATGGCGCTGGTCGGCGTCGGCTTGGGGCTGACCTTCTCGCCGATCAGCGCGTCGGTCATCAATGCGGCGGATCAGGACAAGCTGGGCGTGGCGTCCGCGCTGGTGATCATCATGCGGCTGCTGGGGATGACGATCAGCGTCTCGGCGCTAACGGCGTTCGCCTCGCAGCGGCTGGCGCTGCTGGCGGCTGCTCAGCTCGGTCAGGCGGCGGGCGACCCGATGGCGGCGCTGGACGTGTACGCGCGGCTGACCGTGCAGGTGTTGACGGAGATCGGGCTGTTGGGGGCAGTTATCTGTCTGGTCGCGCTCGTCCCGGCGCAGTTTTTGAAGCGCACGGCGGCGGTCGAACCCGTCGCGGGGGATTGACAGACAATCTTCCGGAGAAAAACGAAGGGGCGAACCTATGTGTTCGCCCCAGTAACTACGAGTGGTATGTGGGCAGACACATGGGTCTGCCCCTACAGGACAATTTGATTTGTCAGACAGGATTAGCTGCACACGGCGGTGTAGCCGAGCGCGCGCAGCACGTCGTAAAGCACCGGGATGCGATCCCACAGGCACGCCTGATCGATAAACACCAGACCGAGCACCGTCGCGCAGCAGCAGAATAATGCCAGCCCCACGCAGCCGATCAATATCCAGCGGGTGGTGTTGCGCGGCTCCTCCTCGCGGACAGCATAGGGATCGTATTCGCCTTCGTAGCCACCGGGCACGGGCGGCGCAGACGATACCGGGCTGTACTGCCCCTGCGGCTGCCCATAGGGCGACTGCTGGGCAGGCTGCTGTTGATAGGACGGGGGCTGTTGCTGCTGGGGTGGGTAGTTGTACTGCTGTGGCGCCTGCTGCGCCGGGTACTGCTGCGCGCCGCGCTCCTGCGAGGAGCTGACCACCGTCCCGCCCTGCTGGACGCCGGGCTGCTCGCCACCTGCGCCCGCGCCCGCCGTCATTTCATACGCCAGCGTGACCGTCTCGCCCAGCCCGACCATGTCGCCGGGGCGCAGCGGGCGCGCGCCGGTCAGCCGCTGCCCGTTGACGAACGTCCCGTTGGTCGAGCCTAAGTCTTCTATCGTGAAGCCACCTGCACCGCGCGTCATCCGCAGGTGGTGACGACTGACTTCCGGGTCGTTGATCACAATATCGTTTGTGATGTCGCGTCCCAACGTCACGATGTCTTTGTTGAGTTCATAGCTTTGGTTGGGCTGGGGACCTCGACGAACGATCAACCGGAAGCTGTCGCTGCCCTGCATCATAGAGTGTCCTCCTGAAGGCGGATGGTGCTCCCCCCGAGTGCGCTGAAGAAATATGAACGGAAGTATACGAGTATTGACATAAGCTGTCAAATGCCCTCAAGGCGTCAAAAACGGTCAATCTGAGCGAAAAAACCTCTCATCAGAGCGCTTACAGGATGCGTCGAAATGCGCCTTACTGCACGGCGCGTAAGGGCATTGATCGCGCCTCATGGTCGTCTCGATCATCCAGCCCGCCGGGGGCGCTGCGCTGTTCCTATCATCGCCCAATTTGCTCGCTCCGTCCCGACTCCCGCCCACCGCTCCCCCGATTCCTTGACGCTCCTTCGAGTGGGTGAATCGGTACGGGGATTTTCGACGGCAGGCGGGTTTCGTCGTACAATCGAATAATTCGTCAGGGATTTGCCGGGGCTGCGCAATGGTCTTTCACGAAATACGACAGATGCCCATCTTCGCCAGCTTTTCCGACGAGCAGCTTGCCGCGCTGACCTCGCAGGGCGAAGAAGTGCGCTTGCAGCCGGGGCAGGTGCTGTTTTACGAGGACGACCCGCCGCAGGGCTTGTTCGTGATTCTGGAAGGCGAACTGGAGATCATCAAGCGCATCGGCGGGCGGACCGTGACGCTGGCGCACCGTTCCGCTGTGGACGAGCAGAGCAATCGCATCGACGGGCGCTCGGTGGTGGTGGCGGCGGTGCAGGCGGGGTCGTTCGTCGGCGAAACGTCGCTGCTGACCGGACTGCCGCATTCGGCGGCGGCGCGCGCGACCATGCCGACCGTCTGCCTGAAGTACGACGCGGGGCTGTTTCGCGGGCTGCGCGATTCCCCGCTGGTGCAGTTGGTCATGATGACGATGGTCGAGCGCCTGCGCGACACCGAGTCGCAGGTGCAGCAGTACGAGAAGCTCTCGGCGCTGGGCAAGATGGCGGCGGGGCTGGCGCACGAACTGAACAACCCGGCGTCGGCGAACCTGCGCGCGGCGATCCAGCTTCCGCAGGCGCTGGCGGCGCTGCAAGCGCGGACGTTTCAACTCTATCAGGCGAAGCTGAACGCTGAGCAGCTTGCTTTTCTGACCGACCTGCAAAGCCGGTTGATCGAGCGCGCCGCCAGCGCGAACCGGCTCGACCCGCTGGCGCAGAGCGACCTCGAAGACTCGATCATCAACTGGTGCGATGCCGCTGGCGTGGAGGAAAGCTGGGAAATCGCGCCGATCCTGGCGTCGGCAGGACTCGGCTCTGACGGGCTGGATGGCATCCGCGAGCAGGTCGGCGAAGCGCTGCTGGGCGATGCGCTGGGCTGGCTTGAAAGCGCGCTGACGATTGTCGGGCTGGGGCAAACCCTCCAGCAGAGCGCGACACGCATCTCCAACCTGATCAACGCGGTCAAGTCCTATACTTATATGGATCAGGCGCCGCAGCAGGAGATCGACGTGCATGACGGGCTGGAAAGCACGCTGACCGTGCTTCAGCACCGGCTGGAGAACATCGAGATCGCGCGGGTGTACGAGCACGAACTGCCGCGCATCACCGCCTACGGCAGCGAACTGAATCAGGTGTGGACGATCCTGTTCGAGAATGCCGCCGACGCCCTCGCCGGGCGCGGCAAAATCTGCGTGCGCACCTCGCGCGAGAGCGAATATCTGCTGGTCGAGGTCGCGGACGATGGACCCGGCATCCCGGCGGAGCTGCAATCGCGCCTGTTCGAGCCGTTCTTCACCACCAAGCCGGTCGGGCAGGGGACGGGCTTGGGCTTGAGCATCGCCCGGCGCATCGTCGTCGAGCGGCATCACGGCATGATTCACGCCACCTCACGCCCCGGCGACACGCGCTTTCAGGTGCTCCTGCCGCTGCCCTGAAGGCGACGCTTAAGGGATTTGTAAAAAATTTCACTTTTGCGTCGATAGTACATTCAGGATGCTTGACAAACCTACCTGTTTTGGCATAAGCTGCAAAACGATACGTTGTGCCGTCACCCCGATAGCAGCAAACTGGCGACGTTAGAAAAAAGAGATCAAATACTATGATGAGCGTAGTCTCTATTCCAGAGCATGTCTGGATCGAAATGCAGGACAGCGTTGAAGGTGACTCTTGCGACGTGATCGTGAAGATGGAAAACGGCGCCTACTACACGGCGGTATTCGTGACGCTTCCGTTCCTTGAGCGCCAGATGGATTTAAGCTACGAAGTCAGCACGCAGCTCCCCGATACGACGCCGGTGCGCTACGCCGCGCTGGAGACGCCGCACATCATCGTCGCCAACCTGATGCGCGAGACGATTGAAGACACGATTGACAATCTGCTGGCGTTCGACATCTTCGAGAACCTGTTCACGCAGGTCACGGACGATGTTGACCGCCCGTCTGAACCCTCCCAGAAGGGCAAGCGCGCCACCGAAGAAATCGCGGCGGTCGTCTTGAATGAAGTCCTCGTGGTCGAGGGCGATACTGTCGCCTGACGGCGACGAGAAAACTTTCCCCCACTGCAACACAATTGATCATGCCCCGGCGGATTTTCTGCCGGGTCGTGCGCGATTCCTGTCGATGGTAGGGGCAGGTTTCTAGGCTTGCGAAGCAAGCGCCTGTCCCTACAGATACCCGTGTTTCATATTGAACGTCCGGTTTCGCGTGATAGCCTGCTATAATATCGCCGTTATATCCCAATCTGGAGCAGAGGACTCATGTCTGCAAATGGCAACTATCAGGAGAGCCAGTTGTATCGCATCCGGCATTCCGCCTCGCACATCATGGCGGAGGCGGTGTTAGAGCGTTTCCCGGAAGCCAAGATCGCCATCGGTCCGCCGATTGAAGACGGCTTCTACTATGACTTCGATCTGCCGCGCCCGCTGACGGACGAGGATTTGCAGTGGATCGAGAACCGCATGAAGGAGATCATCCGCAAAAACGTCGATTTCGCGGTACGCGAAGTCACGCCGGAGGAAGCGCTGGCGTATTTCAAGGATCAGCCGTTCAAGCAGGAGCTGATCCGCGATCTGGTATCGGGGCGTGTGGACGAAAACGGCAACGAGATCGCCGCGCCTGCCGACAAGATCACGTTCTACACGCAGGACACGTTCACGGATTTGTGCCGGGGTCCGCACGTCGCCAATACGCGCGAGATCAACCCCGACGCGATCAGCATCACGTACAAGAAGCCCGCCGGAGCGTACTGGCGCGGCGACGAGCATCGCCCGCAGTTGACGCGCATCTACGGGACGGCGTGGGAGACGCCCGAACAGCTTCAGGATTACCTGAATCTGCTCGAAGAAGCCAGGCGGCGCGACCACCGCGTGGTCGGCGAGAAGCTGGGCTTGTTCACGTTCAGTTCGCTGGTCGGCAAGGGGCTGCCGCTGTGGAAGCCGCTCGGTGCGACGCTGCGCGACACGCTGGAGCGCTGGCTGCGCCAGACGCAGTTGGACAACGGCTATCTACCGGTGGTGACGCCGCACATCGGCAACCTCAACCTGTACCGCACGTCCGGGCACTATCCGTATTATAAGGAAAGCCAGTACGCGCCAATTGTGGTGGACGAAGAAGAATTTCTGCTCAAGCCGATGAACTGCCCGCACCACATCATGATCTACAAGAGCGACATGCACTCGTACCGCGACCTGCCGGTGCGGCTGGCGGAGTTCGGGACGGTCTATCGCTACGAGCAGTCGGGCGAACTGCACGGACTGACGCGCGTGCGCGGCTTCACGGTTGACGACGCGCACATCTTCGTCACGCCGGAGCAGTTGGTCGACGAGTTCAAGAACGTCGTCCGGCTGATCCAGTACGTCTTCGGCACGGTCGGCTTCGCGGACTTCCGCGCGCGCGTCGGCGTGCGCGACCCGCAGAGCGAGAAGTACGTGGGGGCGGACGAAGCCTGGGAGAAGGCGACGGCGGCGATCATCGAGGCGTGCGACGATCTCGGTCTATCTTACAAAGTCGAGGAGGGCGAAGCCGCCTTCTACGGACCGAAGCTCGACTTCATCGTGCGCGACGTGCTCAAGCGCGAGTGGCAGTTGGGCACGGTGCAGGTCGATTACAACCTGCCGGAGCGCTTCGAGCTGGAATACACGGCGGAAGACGGCTCGCGCCAGCGCCCGGTGATGATCCACCGCGCGCCTTTCGGCAGCATGGAGCGCTTCATCGGCATCCTGATCGAGCACTTCAACGGCGCGTTCCCGGCGTGGCTGGCTCCGGTGCAGGCGGTGCTGATCCCGATCACGGATCGCAACGTCGAGTACGCGACGGGCATCGCCAACACGCTGCGCGCCGCCGGGATGCGCGTCGAGGTGGATGGCAGCAAGTCGCGGATGGGTGCGAAGATCGCCGTCAACCGCGAGCGGCAGATTCCCTATCTGCTGATCGTCGGCGACCGTGACGCGGCGGCGGGCAACGTCAGCGTGCGCCTGCGCACGGACGAAGACCTCGGCGCGATGCCTGTGGACGCTTTCGTCCAGATGGCGACGGGGATCATCGACTCGAAGTCGGCAGAGTTGAAGTGATGGTCGGCGTGGAGGGGCGTTCAGTTGAATGCCCCTCCGTCGCTATCTTAGCGACGGAATTTGCTATCAACTAACTAGTTCTCTCCACTCTTGCCACATTCTATGAGTGTTCGGAATTCGTTGGTGAGTTTTATGGAGGCTTCAGGGTCTCCTGCGTCGTTCGGGTAAATGGCTCCTTCAACTTTGTTATAGGATGCATCTTTCTGACCGCCTTCAAAGGCGGCATCAAGCTCGCCTACTACGGTTTCAATTTGCTGACAAAGCTCCGTCAACTTAGCTAGCTGATCAAGCAGCTTACGATCACACAAACTGAACTTATCGAATATGGTCAAGATGACTTCGGGGAAACGTGCCACGAATGTATAGACGTTAATGTCGTCCATCACTGGACGGACAGATTCTTTGAACCTATCCCATCTATCTTTTTCTGTCCACAAGATAAGGCCACGATCATGTAACCTTCTCGGCGGTTTTCACGTATATAAAGATGTACGTGACTTTGAGAGGGAGTTCACTCATGACGAAAAGACTGTATCGCTCGCGCACCGACCGCCAACTGGCGGGCGTCTGCGGCGGCTTGGCGGAATACTTCGGCGTCGATCCGACGATTGTGCGCGTTCTGTTCGTGGCGCTGGCGCTGCTCGGCGGTCCTGGCTTGATCTTGTACATCATCCTCGCGCTGATCATGCCCGAAGCGCCGTTTTGAGCTTCAGGATTGAGAACCGCAGGACCGAGGACTGGGCGAAACTCAGTCCTCTTTTTATTTACGCGATTTCCCCTACCAGTTCGACCGAGAACTCGGTCAGCGACCCCAGGACTTTATCCGCCAGCGCCAGCAGATCGTCGCTGAGCGGAAAGCCGGGACTCGGTACGGCGATGGCGACCATCCCCGCCGCTTTGAGCGCGCGCAGCCCATTGCCGGAGTCCTCGATGCCCAGGCAGCGCGACGGATCGACGCCGAGCCTTTGCGCGGTGGTCAGGTAGATTTCGGGGTCGGGCTTGCCGCGCTGCATGTCGTCGCCGTAGACCACGAGGCGAAAGACCTGATCCAGCCCGGTGAGGCGCATCACCTCCTGAATCACCGACGTGGGCGAGCCGGACGCGAGCGCGACCGGGTACGCCCCCGCCGACGCCCGCACCGCCTCGACCGCGCCCGGCAGCACCGGCAGATGCGCTTCCAGACGCGCGTTCACGCTGGCGATGACCTCGCTCATGATGGCATCGAGCGAGAGGTCAAGCTGCAAGCGCTCCTGCATGATGCGCGCCCATTCGACCGTGCTGCGCCCCATCGCCGCGCGCTGATCGTCGAACGACCAGACTTTGCCGCGCTTCTGGGCGAACTCCACGCGCGCCTGCCACCAGTATTCCTCGCTGTTTACGATCACGCCGTCCATGTCAAAGATGATCGCCTCAATCGGCATCGATTGCATCCTTTCAAGTGAGCGTTTGATTATCACTTGCTTGCATAGCGGTGGCAAATAGAGATAATGAAATTAATAATCTTCACAACAATGAGACAGGGGTTACTATGCGTCGATTGGTCGTTTTGGCGGCGTTTCTGATGTTGAGCATCGTCATTGCAGAGGGCGTCACGGCGCAGGAGACCTGTTCCACGTTCGTCAATCAGGCGCTTCAGGCGCTGAGCAGCAACTGCGGCAACCTGTCGCGCAACAGCGCGTGCTACGGCTTCAACCACGTCGATGCGACCTTCGGGGACGCGCTCACGCCGGAAGCGTTCGCCCACCCCAACGACCGGGTTGAGCTGGCATCCTTGCAGAGCATCACGACTTCGCCGATGGACGTGCAGACCGCGCAGTGGGGCATCGCCGTGATCAAAGCGCAGGCGGATTTGCCCGACGCGCTGCCCGGTCAGGCGGTGACGTTCCTGCTGCTGGGCGACGTGCATCTGCAAACCGCCGTCGAGCAGGGCAGCGACCAGAAGCCGATGCAGGCGGTCTACTTCACCACCGGGATCGGGGACACCAAATGCAGCGACGCGCCGCAGTCCTCGCTGATCATTCAGGGACCGAAGGACATCACCGTCAATATGCGCGTCAACGGCGCGAACATCCAGCTTGGATCGACCGCCATCTTCCGCTCGACGCCTAACAGCACCATGTCGTGCGGCGTAATCGACGGGGCGGCGCACGTCGGAAGCGAAGGGCAGGTGATCCCGGCGGGCTTCGCGGCGCGCGTGCCGCTCGACCAGAACCTGAACACCAATGGCGACTGGGGCGGCAATCAGCCGATTGAAGATCAGGACGCGGCGGCGCTGCAAGTGCTGCGCGACGTGCCGGACGGCGTCCTGAACTATACGCCGGACGTGCCGACGCCGGAGGAGGTCAACCTGCTCGGCGCGCTCGATCCGGGCGTGGTCGCCAGCCTGCCCCCGAACGAAGTGCGTCAGGTCGTGCGCCTGATGATCAGCGACGGCATCACGCCGACCATCGCTGCGGTGTGGAGCGCCGACCGCCTCAACGCCTACATCAACGACCATGCCGACCAGCTTAGCGCGGTGACCGAAGAACCGGCTGCGACCGAAGCATCTGGTGGAGGGGGTGGCTGATGCGCCTGGAAGTCGTCTCCCACGTCCCGGAATCGCCCACGCGACGCACGCCGATCCTGTTCCTGCACGGCGCGTGGCACGGCGCCTGGTGCTGGGAAGACCACTTCCTGCCATACTTCGCCAAGCAGGGCTTTTCTGCTCATGCCATGAGCCTGCGCGGTCACGGCTTGAGCGAGGGGAGCAGCCGCGTGCGCTGGGTGCCGATTGAAGATTACGTCACCGATCTCGTGCAGGTGGTCAAGTCGCTGCCGCAGCCGCCCGTGATCGTCGGGCATTCGCTGGGTGGTTTCATCGTGCAGAAATATCTGGAAGATTACGACGCCCCCGCCGTCGTGCTGGCTGCGCCCGCTCCGGCGAAAGGCGGCTGGAAGTTCACGCGGCGCATCATGAACGCCATGCCCGGCGCGTTTCTGCGCTCCAGCGTGACGTTTTCGCCCTACGCGCTGATCGGCACGGTGGAGCGGGCGCACGAGGTCTTCTTTTCCAGCGGGATGCCGCGCGAGGAAGTCGAACAGCACTTCGCGCGGATTCAGGAGGATTCGTTCCGGGCGTATCTCGATTATCTGCTGTTCGCGCTCGCCGACATCAAGCGGATTCGCGCGCGCGGCGTGCCGATGCTGATCGTCGGCGGCGCGAGCGACCGCATCTTCCCGCCGCCGGAGCTGGAAGCGCTGGGCGCGCTCTACAACTCCGAGGTGACGATCCTGCCGGACACGGCGCACGACCTGATGCTGGAAGCGACGTGGCAGGCTGCCGCCGACCGCATCATCGCGTGGCTGAAGGAGAGGGGCGTAGACGTAGGTGGGATTAATAATAACATGGTGTTTTCGAGCAATTCTTCACTACTCAATTCTAAGTCTTAGCCTAAACTTAAATAACTGCAACTTTCATGACTAGACTTGTTATCTCCAAGATGACAAATTACGGATACTTGATATATGCAAATCTTATGTCGCAAGACGTGAGCATCAGGTGACTGACCGCAATGTCGAAAGCCAAACTTCAACGGCACAAGAATTCTTTCAGGAGACCGCGGTATCAAGCAAACGTGATCATTACTTCAGACGATGCCAATGATCCGACGGCGCAGAATAGCTGGCGAAGCTCGATGAAATTGCTCAGAGTCATAGCGGCGCAGAGTACGTCCTTTCGACGAAATAACCTTCATGACACTCATCCGATCATTGCCAATTCAGCCTATCATAATTCATTCGCGTTGTGTCGAATGATGCAGACCGGTTCACGGCACGAACGTAAACCTTCGCTACTTATAACACTGATTCTGCTGCTCACGCTCGTAACTTGATACATTTTTCGTTGGTCGTTCATATTGGTTGCTATCAACGACAAGCTCGGACATATTCTCGAATTTCTGAAGCAGATCGCAAACCGGATACTGATAACCGCGTGTTTCGGTAGCTTGGAATTGCTCGTCATTCCGCTTTCGCTTTGGGTCGATCAGGCTGCCTCATCTCGTATTCAGAGTATAGCATTGTAATCCTAAAAGATGGCATGGATGCATGTAACCATCAGCGCGAAGGTCTGAGACTCTTGCGGTAGCGATCCATCACTAGACATTACCCTCGCCAGAAGCTCTCGCTCAGGTACTTGTAGGCGTTGTCGGGGAACAGCGTCACCACCACGCCGGGATGCCCCGCCTCCGCCAATTCCTGCGCGACTTGCAGCGCGCCGACCATCGCCGCTGCCGCGCTGATGCCGACCAGATAGCCTTCTTCGCGCGCCAGCCGGTGCGCCACCTCGTAGGTCGCTTCGGTGCTGACCCCGATCTGGCGATCCGGGAAGAATTCGTCGTAAATCCCCGGCTTGATCGCCGTCGGCATGTGCTTCAAGCCCTCCAAGCCGTGAAACGGCGAATCGGGCTGCAAGGCGACAATCTGCACGTCGGGGTTGTAATCCTTCAGTCGGCGACCCGTCCCCATCAGCGTGCCGCTCGTGCCCAGACCGGCGACGAAATGGGTGACTCTGCCGTCCGTTTGCTGCCAGATTTCCACGCCGGTCGCGTCGTAGTGCGCCTGCCAGTTCGCCGGGTTGTTGTACTGGTCGGCGTAGAAATAAGTCTCCGGGTCGGCGGCGACCAGTTCGCGCACCGCACGGATCGCGCCGTCCGAGCCTTCGAGTGGATCGGTCAGTTCGAGTTCCGCGCCGTATGCGCGCAGGATGGCGAAGCGCTCCGGGCTGACGTTGGCGGGCACGAACAGCTTGACGTGGTAGCCCTTCGCCGCGCCGATCATGGCGTAGGCGATGCCGGTATTGCCGCTGGTGCTGTCGAGGATCGTTTTGCCGGGGCGAAGCGCGCCGCTGCGTTCTGCTTGCCGGATGATGTTCGCCGCCGCGCGGTCTTTGACGCTGCCGCCGGGGTTCGTCCACTCGGCTTTGGCGAAGACGCGCACGTTTTCCGGCAGGTGCGCCGTGATGCGCCGGAAGCTCAGCAGCGGCGTGTTGCCGATCAAATCCTCCAGGTCGCTGGTGGCGCGGACTGCCGGTTGATAATCGAGGGTAAGTGTCATTCGGTTTGCGCTCTCATCATTCACCGTTTACCGAAAAGAAAAAGCCGACAGCAACAAAAAAGACGCGGGTCATCTCCGGTCATTCGACCGGGGCGCTCGCGCCTTCGTCACTATCGGCTCGATGGTTCAGTTACGCTTTATGCCGTCCGAAGTTCGCTAAACGCCCCCTTCCAGACAGCAACAACACAGGCAGGTTTGCACGATGATTTTTCTCATCCGCATTAGATATATGTCAAGTGTACGGAATGCGGTCACGCTTGTCAATAAGCGAACCACTCCATTTAACGGATGCTCAGGAAAGCCCGCTGCTTACCCATCGACCAGAATCTTATCGACGGCGGCGGCAAGCTCGCGCAGGTTGCTGACGCGGTAGACACCGTCGGCGACCGGCGCATAGAGCATCATATCGCTGTCGCCCGTGCCCCACTGCGACGGCGGCTCCGGGTTGAACCAGAGCAGGCGGCGGCTGCGGCGCTGCAAGTCCTGCGCGATGTCGATGCGCGGGTCGTTGTAGTTGTTGCGCCCGTCGCCCAGGATGATGACGGTCGCCTTGCTGGTGACGCAACTCATGAAATCCTGCTTGAAGGTGTTCAGGCTGTTGCCGAGGTCGGTGTTGTAGTAGCCGGGGCGGTTCTCGGTCAGCACCTTCTCGACGGCTGCCATCGGCTCCAGTTCCTTGAAGACCATGCTGATCTCGGTGATGTCACTGATGAAGATGAAGCTGTCAGTCTTGGCGACCTGATCCTGCAATTCGTAGATCAGCGTGAGCAGGAATTCGGCGCAGTAGCGCATCGACGTGCTCACGTCGCAGATCAGCACCAGCGACGGCTTGACGTGATGCGACTTGAACTTAAGTTCCAGCGGCACGCTGTCGTATTTCATGTTGGCACGCATCATGCGGCGCGTGTCGAGCGTGCCGGTCTTGGCTTTCTTCTGGCGCAGGGCGGCGCGGCTGCGCAGCTTCGCCGCCAGCCGCCGGATTTCGTCGCGGATTTGATCGACTTCGGAGTCGCTCAGGCGCGTGAAAGGGACGTCTTGCAGGTCGGGCTTCGGCTCCGGCTCGCGCTCCGCCATCTGCTGCGCCAGCGACGCGCCGACGTACTGCGAGATTTGCTCCGAGAGACCTTCGGCGTTCTGTTCGAGCATCTCGCGCAGTTCTTGCAGCGATTTGCCGTCCATGCCCATCTGCTGAAGCATTTCGAGCAACTGCTCGATTGCCTGCTGAAGCTGCTGCATGTCCATCTGGCGCTGCATTCGCCGCTCGAACCAGGGACGCTGGTACATATCCGAGGCTTGATCCAGCCCCGCCTGCTGCCCCGCCTGATCCATTTGCTCGTCGCTGAACGGCTGCCCCTCCAGCAGTTGGCGGAGCAGGTCGCGCAACGCCTGCATGTCGCCCATCAGCGCTTCGAGCGCCTGCTGGAGCATCTGCTGCTGCTCCGGCGACATATTGCCCATGATGTCCTGCATCGGCGGGCGGTTGGAGCTGAAGAACAGCGGGAAGAAGTATTCGAATTTGTCGTGATCTCTGGATTCTTTGACGAGGGTGGTTTTCATGGCAGCGCGGAACTGCTCGCGGTCGCCGACGCCGATCTGTTCGACCCCGTTCATCGCGTCGATGCTTTCCGCCAGAGAGATGCGGACTCCGGCGGCGCGCAGCGCGCGGATAAAATCGACCATGCGCTTATCCATACACTTATCCTTTTGCCCTCAATTGGTGATCCCTATTATAGGGAGATTGCCGAAGCCGCGTCAACTTACCCAAAG